>JABMDL010000080.1 GCA_015903945.1 Nitrospira sp.
TGCAGGCCGCGCTGGACCTGGTGGCGACCTCCGTCGGGCATGACCGGTTTTACGCCTCGGCGCTGGCATTGGTGAACACGCTGGCGACCAGTCTCTCGTGCGAGCGTGTCAGCATCGGCTTCGTGACGCGGGGTCATGCGCGTGTGACGGCGGTGTCGCACAGTGCCCATTTCAAAGAACAGGCCAATGTGATCCGCGGGATGGCTGAGGCGATGGATGAAGCGATCGACCAGCGCGAGGCGATCGTCTATCCGCCGCCAGCGGAGGGCGCCGGGGTTGTTGTGCAGACCCATGAGGCGTTTGCGAAGGAGCATGGGAGCGGGGCGCTCCTCTGTGTGCCGTTCGAATCGGGTGGGCATGCCGTGGGCGCGCTCCTCTTGGAGCGGCCGGCGGAACGGCCATTCGATCAGAAGAGTGTGGAGCTCTGCCGGTCCGTGGCGGCGCTGATCGGGCCTGTGCTGGAGGTCCATCGGCGTGAAGACCGATGGCTGGGCGTCAAGGTCTGGGACTCGCTCACCTGCTACGTCCGAAATCTGCTCGGTCCCAGTCATGTTGCGTTGAAGCTGACGACCGTTTCGCTTGCCGGTGTGCTGGCGTTCTGTGTTCTGGCCGAGGGGGACTATCGGGTATCGGCGAAGACGGTGTTGGAGCCGGTCGTCCAACGGGCGGCCGCCGCCCCCTTCAACGGGTATATCCGGGAAGCCCCTGTGCGTGCCGGTGAACTGGTGAAGGCCGGCGATGTCCTCTGCACGCTCGACGATCGCGAATTGCGGCTCGAACGGTTCAAGTCCTTGAGCAAGCTCGAGGAACATCAGAAGGAATACCACAAGGCGATGGCCGAGCGGGAGGCTGCCAAGGTCGAGATCCTCACCGCGCAGATGAATCAGGTGCGGTCGGAGATCGCGCTGCTCGACGATCAGCTGGCGCATACCCGCATGGTCGCGCCGTTCGATGGAATTATCGTCAGCGGAGATTTGAGCCAGTCGCTGGGGGCTCCGGTTGAAAAGGGCAAGGTGCTGTACGAGATCGCCCCATTGGACAGCTACCGTGTGGTGCTGGAAGTCGATGAGCGCGATATCGCCGACATACGGGTGGGGCAACACGGCCATCTGTTGCTCTCGGCCTTTCCGTCGGAGCCGGTGGGAGTCACGGTCTCGAATGTGACTCCTGTGTCTACGGCGAAGGAGGGGCGCAACTTCTTCCGAGTGGAAGCCTCCCTCGATCAACCGCATGACCGGCTGAGGCCGGCCATGGAGGGCGCGGGCAAGATCGAAATTGATCAGCGGCGGCTGGTCTGGATTTGGACGCACCAGGTGGTGGACTGGTTCAGGCTGACCTTCTGGGCGTGGATGCCGTGACACGTGCATGACCGTGAAACGTGAAGCGTGAAACGCAAACAAGGATAGTTGAACGCGTTGAGTTTTCAGTTTTGAATTTCATCATGGCACTTGCATCTTGAGCCTTGGCACTTGAACCTTGCCTCTTGAACCTTCATGAGTGAAGCGCTGTTCAGTCCGTCCTGGTATCGCGTGGCGTCGTTGACGCCGCGCTTGCGCAGCCATGCGGCACTGCACCGGCACCGCTACCGCGGGAACATCTGGTACGTCCTGCACGACCGGTCGAACGAGCGATTTCACCGGTTTTCTCCGGCTGCCTACGCGTTTATCGGCTTGATGGACGGCACGACGTCGGTTCAGGACATGTGGGACCGCTGCTCTTCCAGACTCGGGGACAATGCACCCACGCAGCCGGAGGTGGTGCAGTTGCTGAGCCAACTGCATGCCGCAGACGTGTTGCAGTGCGATATTCCGCCGGATACGGCCGAGCTGCTGGCCCGCTACGACAAGCATCGGCAGCGGAAATGGCAGCGGCGGTTGATGAACGTCTTCGCCTGGCAATTCCCCCTGTTTGATCCTGAACGGTTTCTGCAGCAGTTCGTCTCGCTGGTCCGCCCCTTCTTTTCCTGGTGGGGTGCGGTCCTCTGGTGCGTCATCGTCGGGCCGGCCCTGCTGGTCGGCGCCGCACACTGGTCCGAGCTCACCGCCGATCTGATCGATCAGGTCACCGCGCCCCAGAATCTGGTGCTGTTGTGGCTGCTCTTTCCCGTGATCAAGGCCTTGCACGAATTCGGCCATGCGTTCGCGGTGAAGGTGTTCGGCGGCGAGGTCCACGAAATGGGCATCATGCTGCTGGTCCTGTCGCCCGTGCCCTATGTGGACGCTTCGGCCTCTTCCGCATTCGCCGACAAATGGCAGCGTACCGTCGTGGGGGCGGCGGGCATGATCGTGGAGTTGGTGCTGGCTGCCATCGCCATGTATGTCTGGGTCGCGGTCGAGCCGGGCCTGGTGCGATCCCTCGCGTACAACACCATCCTCATTGCCGGCATCTCAACCGTGGCCTTTAACGCCAATCCGCTCCTGCGCTTTGACGGCTACTATATGTTGGCTGACGTGCTGGAGATTCCGAACCTCCGGCAACGGGCCAATACCTATCTCGGCCATCTCTGCGAACGGCACCTGTTCGGGCGCGATGACGCGCCGGCACCCCATGCCACGGCAGGTGAACGTGGGTGGTTCATCGGCTATGCCCTCTCGTCCTTCGTGTATCGGGTATTGGTCGTCATGGCCATCCTGCTCTATCTTACCGACCAGCTCTTCATGCTGGGTGTGGTGTTTGCCGTCCTGACGGGCGTGACCTGGTTCATCATGCCGCTGGGAAAAGGCGTGACGTATCTTTTCACGAGCCCGCGGCTTCGCCTGGTGCGTGGGCGGGCCGTTGCCGTGAGCATGGCGGCGGTGGCCTGCGTCGGGGTGGTGCTGGCGCTCGTGCCGGTGCCGTTCCGGACCAGAGCCGAGGGCGTGGTCTGGATTCCGGATGAGGCGTTTGTCAGGACCGACGTGGATGGATTCGTGTCACGGGTGGTTGCGACACCGGGGTCGGCCGTCCAGCCTGGCGATGTGCTCATGGTGTGCGACGACCCCGTGCTTGATCGTGATGTGAAGGTGCTTGAAGCGCAACTGCGAGAAATCAACGCGCGGATCAGGGAACAACTTGTCGACGACTTGGTCAAGGCGAAAATCCTGGAGGAGGAACGGCTGTATATCGAGGAACGTCTGGCCCGCGGGCGAGAACGGCAGGCGGACCTGGTGATCCGGAGCAAGGCCGCGGGCATGTTCGTGCTTCCGAAAGCAGAGGACCTTCCCGGCCGATTTGTCAAGCGCGGCGAGCTGCTCGCTCACGTGGTGGATCTCAGGACCATCACGGTCCGTACCGTGGTTGATCAAGACGCCATCGATCTGATTCGGCATCAGACCAATGCCGTACGGATTCGTTTGGCGGAGCGGCTGGCCCACCCGATGCCAGCCTCGATCACACGCCTGGTCCCGGCCGCCAGCGAGGAGTTGCCGAGTTTGGCCTTGGGCAGCGGAGGCGGAGGGCAGGTGCCGCTCGACCCACACGACCCGAAAGGCCAGAAGGCGATCAAGACGCTGTTTCAGGTCGATCTGGAGGTGCCTGCCCAGAACGGCATCCTGAATGTCGGCGGGCGGGTGTACGTGCGATTCGATCACGGCAGCGCCTCGTTAGCGGCCCAATGGTATCGGCAAGGACGCCAGTTATTCCTGGCGCGATTCAATGTTTGATCTCGCTCGCGAACGCACCGCGCTCCACAGTGCCTATCCGGAGCGCCATGTCCCGAAGGAGGGCTGGTTCGACCGTCAAGGGGCTCGACTGGTCAGTTCTCTCCGTCGTCGTCTGCGCATCCGGCAATGTATGAAGACGACGATTGTTCGGCAGGTGGCGGAGCAAGGCCTCGACATCCGGGGGTTCTCGGATGACCAGATCAAACAACAGGCCAAGCAGCTGCGTGATCGATTGCGCCGCGACGGATTTTCAGAGGAGCTGGTCTGCCGATCCTTTGCCTTGATTCGCGAGGTGGCGCATCGGCGGCTCTCCCAACGGCACCACGACGTCCAGATTTTCGGAGGGTGGGTGCTGCTGAACGGGTGCATTGCCGAAATGGCGACCGGTGAAGGCAAGACGCTCACCGCGACACTGGCGGCGGCGACCGCCGCCATGGCCGGCGTGCCGGTCCATGTCATCACGGTCAACGATTATCTGACCGCCAGGGATGCCCGGGAAATGAAGCCCGTGTATGAGATGCTCGGCCTCACCGTCGGGGCTGTCACGCATGAGCTCGATCCGATCAGGAGGCGGGGCGCGTATCACTGCGACGTGACGTATTGCTGCAACAAGGAACTGGCGTTCGACTATCTCCGTGATCGGTTGGTGGTCGGGCGGCAGCCGAATCGCATCCAGTTGCAACTGGAGCGGCTCTATGGCGATGCCACCAGACTGCGGCAATTGGTTCTGCGCGGGCTGTGCTTCGGGATCGTCGATGAAGCGGACAGTGTGCTGGCGGATGAGGCGCGGGTTCCTCTGATTATTTCAGGCGCGGGTGGGCAGGTACCGGATAAACATATCTATGAAACGGCGTTGACACTCGCGCGAGGTTTGGAACGGGGGCACGATTTTTCGCTCGACGGCGTGGAGCGAAGTATTCGGCTGACTCCTCAGGGGCAGGCGAGGCTCGCGAAACGGGCCCAGGGTTTGACCGGAGTGTGGTCGGGACCCAGGCGGAGGGAAGAACTGGTTCGCCAGGCGCTCACAGCGTTGCACGTATTTCATCGCGATGTGCAGTACCTGGTTCGAGATAATAAGGTGCAGATCGTCGATGAGTATACGGGCCGTATTATGGGAGACCGGTCCTGGGAGCATGGGCTCCACCAGATGATCGAACTAAAAGAAAGCTGTCCGCTCACGCCGATGAACGCGCCGCTGGCGAGAATGACCTATCAGCGGTTTTTCCGTCGGTACCTCTGGCTCTCCGGCATGTCCGGGACTGCCCAGGAAGTGGCCGGGGAGCTCTGGAAGGTCTACCGCCTGGCCACGGTCACGATTCCTACCAATCGCCCGCCTCAACGTCGCTGGATGGGCGAGCGGCTGTTCGCCACAGCAGAACAGAAGTGGGATGCAGTTGTGGACCGGATCGGAGAGTTGCAGGGGCAGGGACGGCCCGTCCTGGTCGGGACCCGTTCCGTCGCGGCATCCGAAATTCTTAGCCGGCGATTGACAGGGGCAAACATCGAGCATGTGGTCCTCAATGCCAGGCAAGATCAGCAGGAGGCTTCAGTGGTGGCGGCAGCGGGCGAAAGAGGGCGGGTCACGGTGGCGACGAATATGGCGGGGCGCGGGACGGACATCAAACTCCCACAGGCTGTGGCGAAGGCCGGCGGGCTGCACGTCCTCTCGACCGAGCGATATGACGCGAAACGGATCGATCGGCAACTCTATGGACGGACCGGTCGACAGGGAGAGCCCGGCAGCTATGAAACGGTGACGTCGCTCGAAGATGACCTGCTGACTGCCGCTCATGGACGAACTGCTCGGTGGGTCGCACGGCTCTTGCTTGCGTCCGGCAAGCCGGTTGAGGGATGGGCGGCCACGTTTGTGGTCGGGCTGGCTCAGCGCTCGGTGGAACGGATGCATGCCCGCGTGCGCCGAGATCTCTTACAGCACGAAGATCAGCTGGAAACCACGCTGGCGTTCTCCGGACGGGTGGAATAAACGCCGGAAGGGAGTCACGATGTTGCGGATCGGGTCGGAGTGTTT
>JABMDL010000013.1 GCA_015903945.1 Nitrospira sp.
GCCTACGACGATCTGCGCCTGCTGAACCCCGAGTTGCGACGCGATGCCACGCCCCCGGATGACTCGGCTTATCACTTGAAAGTCCCGGTCGGGACGGCAGAGAAAGTGGCCGGCCTGCTCGATCGAATCCCGACCTACAAGTTTCCTCCGCTCGTATCGAAAGTACGGCATGCCAAGGCAGGATCTCCGCAGTCGTATCGTGTCCGCGCGGGAGACACTCTGGAGAAAGTATCCAAGCGGTTCCACATCCCACTGCGCACCCTTAAGACACGCAACAACCTGTCCAGCTCCGTCATCCGACCTGGCGAATTTCTCACCATCGACCGCTAACGCAGCACCAATCGGTGGCAAGGTCTAACGGCAGAACCTTCTGACCGGGAAGGATTGCCCGACTCTATGGCTTTGCGGGTGTCTGAGAGGAAGCGGGAGTCTTCGATGCGTCAGGTGCCGGAACGGGAGTCGGCGACACCTCTGAAGTCTTCTTGATATCGAGAATCTTCTCCCGGATAGCCGCTTCATTCGCGAAGGGAGATTTGGGATAGGTCTTGATAAGTTCCTGATACCGCTGGAGTGCCCCTTCCCGCCGAGACAGTCCTTCCTCCATCCGGGCCAATTCGAACAGGGCTTGATCCCGGTTCAAAGAACCCGGATTGTCGAGCACCGCCAAATAGGCCGCCGTTGCTTGCGCATGATCTCCCTTCGAGAGATAGGCATAGGCAAGTTTCTGCTGGACAAGGCCGGCTAGGGATACATTCGAGCTATAGGTTGCGAGAAACCGCTTATAGGCCTCAATGGCGGAATCGACTTGGTTGGTTTCCATCAGGGCATTGCCGAGTCCAAACAACGCCAGCGGCGCCGACGGTGTCCGAGGGTACTCATCGACGATTTGCTGATACAGTCGGATCGCCTCCTTAAGGTTCGCCTCGACTTTCTTAGGATCGTTGGCCGGACGCGTCAGGTATTGCAGGGTGGCCTCACGTTCGAGATCCTGGGCCTTGCTCGCATTGCGCGCGTCGTACCAGATAACCGCTCCAACAACCCCTCCGACGAGGAGCAGCAACACCAACCCGACGATGATCGGCAATCGATAGGCATTCAGCCCAATCAACCGTTCTTCGAGCGTACTGACGAGTTGTGCTTCATCAACCGGCAGTGACCGAGGCGGGACTTTAATCCGATAGGACATGTCCAGGGCACCTTCAATAATTGAACAGGGTGCATTCCCTTCAAGTAAACCGGTGCTTTATACTAGGGCACTGTTTCTCTTGTCAATGCGCGAATGCCCGGTACCGCACCATGTTTCGGACGAGATTGCAACAATTGGCGGAGCAGTCCCTCACTAGGACGGTGAACCCCCTTGAGTCGTCAACGGGACCTGTGGTTCAACGGTCAGGGCGGCGCGTGATTCTTTTATGCTCCAACGACTACCTGGGACTGGCTACCCACCCTGACGTCATCCACGCAGCGGTCCGTGCGACTGAACAATACGGCGCGGGGTCTGGTGCCGCGCGCCTGATTTGCGGGACACTGCCTCCCCACGAAGAACTTGAGACAGCCCTCGCCACCTTCAAAGGGACAGAGTCCGCACTGATGTTCGGATCCGGCTATGTGGCGAATCTCGGAGTGATCCCCGGGTTGATCGGACCACACGGCCTCATCCTGGCCGATCGGTTGTGCCATGCCAGTCTGATTGACGGCTGCCGGCTGAGCGGCGCAGATTTCCGGGTATTTCGTCACCGTGACAGCTCCCATGTGGAATCGCTACTCAAACGGAGAGCCGCGAAGAGACCCACGCTGATCGTGACCGACGGTTTGTTCAGTATGGATGGCGACGTCGCACCGTTACCGGAGCTCGCCTCACTGGCCAAGCAGTACGACGCCATGGTCTACGTCGATGACGCGCACGGCACCGGTGTCATGGGACCGACCGGCCGAGGGACTCTCGAACAGCTCGGAGTCGAGCACGACATTCCGTTCCATATGGGAACCCTGGGCAAGGCGTTGGGAAGCAGCGGCGCCTACGTGGTCGGCCCTCAGGACATGATCCAGTACCTGATCAATACGGCCCGCGCATTCATCTTCACCACGGCTTCGCCTCCAAGCTCAGCGGCGGCAGCCAGCGCGGCGCTCGCCGTCATTCGACGGGATCCGGAACGGCGAAGCCGTCTCTGGGCCAATCGCCATCGTCTGTTCACTGGATTACGGCAGCGGGGGTTCCGGCTGACGGACACCGTGAGCCCGATTCTGCCCATCCTGATCGGCAGCGCCGAACAAGCCCTGGCCTTCGCCCAACAGTTGTTGGCCAATGGAGTCTACGCGCCCGCCATCAGACCGCCGACCGTTCCCGACAAAACCAGCCGAATCCGCGTGACGGTGACATCAGAACACACCAGCGACCACATTGACGAAGCGCTCAGGGCGTTCGAGCTCGCAGGCCGAGTTACTGGTCTGCTGTAACCGACTCCCGCCACCGGACATGTCACACCCACCGTGATCCGTCATACCAACGTCTGGGCTCGCCGCGCCATCCGGCTATTTTCTTGCTTTCCCACTTCTCTGTGGCATGATGCCAGAAGTTTCTGCTGCCATCTGTCAGCCGAAGCGAACTGAGGACCTCTCGCCAACGACACTAACGTTCGATGTCATGATGATGGAGCGAACTCGATGGATATTTCCAAACTTTTGACGTTCTCGGTCAAAGAAGGTGCCTCAGATTGCCACATCAGCGCGGGCGAGCCGCCGATGATCCGGATCCACGGAGACCTCAAGAAACTCGATCATCCCGCACTGACATCAGAGGAAACCCATGCGCTCATCTACGATTTGATGAGCGACGCCCAGCGGAAGAACTTTGAAGAAAAACGGGAGTGTGACTTCTCCTTCGAGCTCGGCGACATCGCCCGGTTTCGCGTCAACGTGTTCGTGCAACAGCGGGGGCTCGGCGCCGTCTTTCGAAACATCCCGACGCAGATCATCCCTCTGGAAAAACTCGGCATGCCCCCCATTGTCCGGCAACTGTGCGACAAGGAAAAGGGGTTGGTCTTGGTCACCGGCCCGACCGGCTCCGGCAAATCCACCACCCTGGCCGCCATGGTCGACTATCTGAACGCCACCTTCGAAGGCCATATCATTACCATCGAGGATCCGATCGAGTTCGTACACAAGTCGAAGAAATGCCTGGTCAACCAACGCGAACTCGGCGTCCATACCCTGTCGTTCGCCAACGCACTGAAGTCGGCGCTCCGGGAAGATCCTGACATCATCCTCGTCGGAGAAATGCGCGACTTGGAAACGATTCAGCTGGCCTTGACAGCTGCGGAAACCGGCCACTTGGTGTTCGGCACCCTCCACACATCGAGCGCGCCCAAGACCATCGACCGCATCATCGACGCGTTTCCGCCGGCGTCGCAGGCGCAAATCCGAACCCAACTGTCGGAGGCATTGGAAGCCGTCATTACGCAGACGCTGCTGAAGAAGAAATCGGGCGGACGCGTCGCCGCCTTGGAGGTCATGGTGGCCACAACGGCCGTGCGCAATCTCATCCGTGAAGCCAAGCTGCACCAGATTCCCGGCATCATGCAGGCCAGCCAGAAAGACGGCATGCAGACAATGGACATGGCGCTGACCGAGCTGGTGACACGCGGGGTGGTACACAAAGTCGAAGCCCAGTCGCGCAGTATGAATCCCAATCTTTTCGGCCAAGCCACGGTCGGCGCGGCATAGCGAACTGGAACGGAGCAGACCGATGGATATTCGCACCCTCTTGAAAGTGATGGTGGATCATGAGGCCTCAGACCTCTATCTGACCGTCGATGCGCCGCCGATCTACCGCATCCACGGCAGCACGCAACAGACCGACGCACCGCCCTTCACCAACGAACAGTTGGAAGCCTTGGCCCTGGCGCTCATGCGCGGCCAGCAGCGCGCTGAATTCGAAGAAAAAATGGAGATGAATCTCGCGCTCTACTACAAGGAGCTCGGCCGGTTCCGCGTCAACATCTTCAGACAAAAAGGCAATGTCGGCCTGGTGTTCCGCCATATCAAGGCGGAGATCCAAACGGTCGAGGATCTCCAGCTGCCGCCCATCATCAAAGACATCGCCATGACCAAACGCGGGCTGGTGCTGGTGGTCGGCGCCACCGGCTCCGGTAAATCGACCTCGCTCGCCGCCATGATCGACCACCGGAACACGATCCACCCCGGCCACATCATCACCGTGGAAGACCCGATCGAGTTCGTCCATCAACACAAGAAATCGATCATCACCCAGCGCGAAGTCGGGTTCGACACCATGACCTTCCAGAATGCGCTGAAGAACACACTGCGCCAAGCGCCCGACGTCATCCTCATCGGCGAGGTGCGGGATACCGAGACGATGGAAGCGGCCATTACCTTCGCGGAAACCGGCCACCTGTGCATTGCGACCCTGCACTCGAACAACGCCAACCAGGCCATCGAGCGCATCATGAATTTCTTCCCGGTCGAGCGGCATGCACAGATCTACTTGCAGCTCTCTCTCAACTTGCGGGCCATCATCTCCCAGCGGCTGATTCCGTCCGTCGACGGCAAACGAGTACCGGCCCTGGAAATCATGATCGATACACCGCGTGTCAAGGATTTGATCAAGAAGGCCGAGATCGACACTCTGAAGGAAGCCATGGAACAAGGCATCGATGAAGGCTGCCAGACGTTCGATTACATCCTGTTCCAGCTCTACAAGCAGAACAAGATCACCCTCGAACAGGCGCTCATTAACGCGGACAGCGCCAACAACCTCCGGCTGAAAATCAAACTTGAAGGTCTCAAGGGGGACGATGCCGTCAACGCCCTCCTCGACAAGCAACTGGGCGGGGTCGGCGGCGATGCCTTCAGAATTCAGGGGGGCGCGGCGGGAAACGTCACCCCAATCCGCAAACGACAGTAACGCCGCAGGATGGTCAAAAAGACTGGTTGTCTCACCCGCCCAGCCCCGGCGCGCCAAGACGCGCCATTCCACAGGCAAGGCCGCAGCAAGCGAAGAGGCGAAGCATACCCCTGGCCGTATGTTGAGCCTCTGAGCGATGCGACCTGCCTCGCGAAGCCGCTTCGGCAAGGCGGGGAACGATGCTGGCGGACTTTTTCAGCATCCTGCTAAAAGAGCCGCATGGATTAAGCGGGCTGCTCACCCTCCGTTTGTTGCTCAAGATAGGTGGCGATCTTCTCCAGTGCCAATGCGCTTAGTTTCAACCCATACCACGCAGGCATCGTCCGCCCCGGGTAGCCGGGAACGATATACCGCTCCGGATCGAGCACTGACTCGACCACATAGTCACGAACGGTCGTCGCCTGCCCACGATAGGCAGAGTTGCTGATCCGCTGCGTCCCGGTCGTTCCAAGAACCAACTTCGGACCGACTTGACCGTTTGCACCCGCAATCCCGGGAATCGTGTGGCAGACCGGACAACCGGCACGGGTAAAAATTTCGTCGATGGGCTCTTCCCCCGTCGTCAGGGGAATTTTTTCAGGCGACAACGTGGCCATCAACGCCGTCCCTGGCTCAACCGGATGGTCCTGTGCGGGTCCGGCTGCACGAAGAGTCCAGAGTGCATACAGCAGCACGAAACCCACGGCCACGAGGGTGAGAACCCGCTCCTTCAACGAAGTAGAAGGCACGTGCGCGGATTGGTGTGTGTCCGTCCGCTTCGGCGAGTACGAATCCATGGTCGATGATATGCGCGAATCAAATAGTATGGCGCACAGTGTACTCAGCGTATGCAGGGAACACAATGACAAGGAAACGGATGGCCGCCGGTGAACGTAAATGGTATTGCGGGTCGGACAATGACGCTCGCCACCCAGAACGTGGCGAGCGCCCTGCCGGAACCGGGTGGGGCCGCGGTCAGCATGTTCTCCACGGCCTGAATCATCGGCTCCGCTTCAGTTGAGCTTTCAATCAACCGACCAAGATAGTGCGCAGCACGTGCGTCGACCCGTTCTGGTACAGAATCTCTGCGATAGGAGGTCTCTCTATCGCCTTCACCTCCCTCGGACGCCATCATCCCTGACGAAAGGCCTGACTATGTGGTTGCTTGTGATTGTCTTACTTGTTGCCCCTGCTGGGATTAGCCGTGTCACCGTACTGAACAGCTTTGCCAGCTATGAAGAGTGCAAGCCGGAACGGGATCGGATTGGGTTTGCCATGGCAGAAAGCTATCCCCAGGAAAGCAACTTTCGCATCGAGTGCGCCTTGCAGGAACAGAAGCCCTTGCTCCAGCTCATTCGTTTTGAGCGAGCGGCGCCGCGTTCCTTTATTCCAAAGACTGTTTCAGAATGATTCAGCCAGCAGCACCTGGATCTGCCGCTCCGTCTCGCGGTACCCGCCTTCGCCAATCTTGACGTAGCGAATGATTCCGCGCTTATCGATGAGATACATCGCCGGCCAGTAGCGATTCCCGTAGCGGTTCCAGGTCGAGAACTCATTGTCGATCGGCACAGGGAAGCGGATGTCGTGCTCCTTCAGGTACCGTTTCACGTTCTCCACTTCGCGCTCATGAGAAAATTCCGGTGAATGGACCCCGATGACGACAAACCCTTGGTCCGCAAACTGCCGGTGCCACTCCTTCACATAGGGCTCGACGTTTCGACAGTTGTAGCAGCCGAACGTCCAAAACTCGACCATGACCACCTTGCCACGGAGATCAGACATTCGCAGCGGGGCGCTGTTCAGCCAGGTCGGATTGGCGATATCCGGAGCCGGTTTGCCGACCATTGCATCAGCCGATCGAAGCGAGAACCACCCGGCCAGCAGGATTGTGATCACGACTCCCGGCCAGCAAAGTGGACTGCCTACTTGTCGTCGCAGCCTAAATCCCCGCATACCATTCATACCCTTGATCTTCCCAATACCCGCCCTTTCCCCCGCCGATGCCGGCTAGGGAGTCGACCAATTCTATCCGCGTGACATACTTCGCCTGTTTGTACCCAAGCTGCCGCTCAAAGCGTAGACGAAGCGGCGCGCCGTGCGGAATATCCAATGGCGCATCATTGAGTTCATAGGCCAGAATCGTCTGCGGATGATAGCAATCAGCAAGCGCCATGCTTTCGTAATACGCAACGCCTTCATCATCCACATCGGCACAGTAAAACACCGCATAGCGGGCACTCGGCAACGGCTCAACCTGGTGCATCAAGTCTCCGATCGGCACTCCGGTCCATTTCCCGATGGCGCTCCAGCCCTCCACACAATCGTGGCGGGTGATTTGCGTCCGAGTGGGCAACTCTTTCAATGCAGCCAGCGACCAGCTTCTCGGAGTCTGCACCAACCCGACTACTTCCAGCGTCCAATCAGAAAAACCTTGTGCGACATGTTCGGCATACTCTTCCGTGCCGGGATCAGTATTGCCGTTCGCCGGAAAGTTCTTCGAGATATCAGCCGCACGATATTCTTTTGCCAATGCGTCCCGTGGAGTGATCGCCCGTTGCACTGTCTCTGTCAATCGTTCGGCCTTGCCAAGGATGCCCGGGAACCAGCTGCTCTGTGTGAGGTTGTCGCATCCGGAGAGTGCGACCATGCCGGCCGCGCCCAACGTTCCTTTCAAAAATTGGCGGCGCTCCATACGTTCAGGCTTCATGACTTACTCCTTCATGTCTAACCGTAAACCACCCCGTGACCATCGAGCGAATGTTGTTAAGGAACCCGGTGAGGACCACCTGGAGGACGTGAATGACAATAAATCCAACAAATGAAAAACTGGCGATAAAGTGAATCGTCCGCGCAGCCTGACGGCCTCCGAACATGGTCAGGAGCCATGGAAAGGCCGTGTCGATCGTCGGTGACATCGCCAGACCAGTCAACACAATCAGCGGCGCCACGATGAACAAGATGGTCGCGTAGGCCAGTTTCTGAAGCACGTTGTACCGCTTCGCCTCATTTCCGCTGGGATGTCGAAGGATAAGATGATCTTTGATCGACTTCCCGATGCCTCGCCAGTCCTTGCCGGTGGGGGTCAAATCGCGCGTGACATGTCGGCTCGCCAAGGCATACGCCGTAAAGATCAGCCCGTTGGTCACGAAGAGCCAGGCAAAGAACAAGTGCCATTGCCGCCCCATGGCAAGCCATTTGCCGCTGGGGATTGTCGCCCAGGCCGGGAAGCCTCGGCTCATGCCATTGGAGTAGCCCAGCACGCCGGTCGTCTCGAACTGATGACCCAGGATGGTCGTGAGGCCCTTCACCTCACCACTCTCTGTCTGCACCGGCCTGATGGCTAGCAAGGCCTGGTCGCGATCAGAGCGGTCCCCCCAATAGAGCGCCGGATGCGCGTTAAAAATCTGGAGCCCGCTCATGATCAAGATGATGAGAAAAGGCACATTCAGCCAGTGGCTGATCCGCACGGGCAATCGATGGCGGTACACCCGTTCCACAGACGGGGCAGCGGATGCTCCTCGATCACGTGCTGAGGCTGTCGCCGATGCCGGCAGTTCCGCACTCGGGACCGGCTCTACTCCCGGATTCACTGCGTGATCTCTAAACCGAATGGATGCGGCCATATTCCTCCCTCCCGACTCCAGCGATGATCGATGTATCGTTTCGTCTGGAACGGAGGAGGTTTCTTACAAACGGAGACCGGCTGGAAAAACACAACGGCCTGCGGTCGGATCACCCGACCGCAGGCCGTGAGAGGTACCTCTGCGAGGAGAGGACGAATTAGTAGCCCATCACGCCCTTCAGATCGCCCTTCATCGCATCTTTCGTGGCTTTCATCTCGTCCTTCATGGCATCCTTTGAGGCTTTCATCGAATCCTTTTGGGCCTTCATGGCATCCTTCTTTGCCCTGATGTCGTCCTTCATGGCATCTTTCGATGCGCGCATCGCATCGGTCTTGGCCTTCATCGCATCAGATTTGCCCTTCACCGCATCAGTACCGGCGTTCATCTGCCCCTTCATCTCGCCCTTCATCGCATCGGCATCGGCCTGCATCGCGCCTTTCATCTCGTGCCCCATGCTGCTCATATCTTCGGCGAAGGAATACACGCCTGCCCCCATCACAGAGGCTACCGTTGCGATTGCGACCAACATCTTCTTCATCGAGAACCTCCTGGTTAAAAGAAAAGAAATGGTGCCGGCTGCCTTCTGCAGCCACACACAATCACTCATGCACCTTGGTGAGTGTCATCACCGCCGGCCAGTTGGCATCCGCCTGTTGGATATACCCCGGGACATCCGACAGCCATCGTGAACGGACGGCGTCACTATAATTGAGATACAGTGTACCATGAATCACGCTAAAAGCCGCGGGGTCGATTGTGGCCTTGTAGCCTTTCGCCATCCCATAAGCACAGTAGCCGCCGTACTGCGGAGCATACTTGTCCGGCCCGGCAGCAAACACATCTCGATGCGCGGCTGACGCAAACTGAAACGTCGAGCCTCGATGGACTGATTGAAACTCCGGCAATCCCTTGACCGGTTTCTGCTCAGTGAAATACGCAACCGGATCGTAGCCGCCAATTGCAACCCCGTCTCTCTCGAAATAGTCACCGGCAAAGACCGTAGCGAGACCGCTGATCCAGAGGACAACCGCTCTGAAAACACAAGATCGAACGCGTCTGGTCATCGTTGTCTGCTCCTGGTCGTTCATCATCAACAGAGGGCAATCAGCCATCAGCTCCCAGCTGCTCTTATTCAGACGCCTCATATGCGACATTGACATACACCTTAATCGCATTCCGCTCGGTCGTCAGCATTGAGATCATTTGGCCATAATTCTCGAGCCCCTCCACTGGATGAGTCAGCAATTGAGACAACCATCCGGGATACTCCAGCTCTGCGCGGGCAAAGTCATAGACACCGGCTTCAAAGTATTCGCGGTTGGCGTTCACCGTCCCCATCACCAACTTGTTCCCGAGTACGAAATCGAGGTTGATCCTGTCCGACGGGATGGCATGGTGCCGGTCGCCGCCCGTGACGCTGGCCAACACAAGCACGCCGTTCTTCCCGAGCGATTCCATGGCCTCGAAGGCCACCGGCGAATAGCCGGTTGCTTCGAACATCACGTCGAAGGGACCGAACCGCTTCGCGGCCTCTCGGATCGACAGATCGTCGGTCGAGATGTAACGCACCCCGAGTTCGTCCAGCAGATCAAGATTGCGCGATGGCCCTGTCTGCTTTCCAAAACTCGTAACCTCACAACCCTTCATCCTGAGAGAAAGCGCAGCCAGTAGTCCGACTGTGCCGGCGCCCAACACCGCCGCTTTTTTCGGCCTCCAGATCTTGAACCGCCGTTGTGCTTCGTACGCCTGAATGAGGCCCTTCTGGATAATCGACATCGGTTCGAGGAGCACGGCCACGTCTTTGAGTCCCTTGGGAACTTTTACCAAATACTCAGGGTCTTCCACAAACAACTCGGTGAGAAAGCCGTGGCGGAGATTGATGCCCCGCTCGTAGTAGGTGTCCTCCAGCGTCATGTCGTATTGGCCGATCTGATCGTAGAAACTGCCGCCGGGACGGCGAACGGTCGGCACCACAAAGTCACCCGGCGAGAAATCCGAGACGCCATGTCCGACCTCCGCCACTTGCCCGAAGCATTCGTGGCCGATGACGAGGAAATCATAGCCGGGAGGGGCCAGGCCGTATTCAGCAGCATTGATCTCCTTATCCGTCCCATCGACTCCGACGCGCAATACTTGCACGAGCACCCCGCGCCCGTTCGGAATCTCATGCACCGACGGCTTGGGCAGATCGGCAAGATGGATCGAATTGGCTTGCCCTGGAATGACCGCAACGGATTTCATGTCATTGTCCTTTGTGTTGTGAACGCGCCAAGAGGCTTGGCCGATTTGGACATCAGAGTTGTTGTTGTCTACTGCCGACGGAGCTTCGCAGCGACTGCCTGCCGAACCTGCTCTGATTCGGACGGCGAGTCCACGGTCTGCGGCAGCAGCCTGACCAGATCTCGGACAGAGGCAATCTGCCCGACATACGCCCCGCAGCCGGCACAGGCAGCGAGATGCAACGCGATTTGCTGCTTACGATCCTCGCCGACATGCGCATCAAGGTACGCCGAGGTCCACTCGACGACTTCTCGGCATGTAATCTCTTCGTGAACGGATTGTGACGCGTCATGTGCCATATCTGGAAGACTCCTTGTGGGCGGCCTACCCCTCAGTCTCCCCTCATCGGATTTCCTTACACCGCTCTCTGGCACCCCTCCAGGTAGGTCTCCACCGCCCGGCGCACTCGTTCCCTGGCCCGATGCAGCCTGACGTATAGATTCGTCTCGGTAATCTGTAAGATGTCACAGACTTGCTTTGCCTCAACCCCTTCGACATCCCGGAGGATCAAGACGTCTTTCAAGGTGACCGGCAGCGCCTCGATGGCCCGGTTCATCGCCTGGACCGCCTGTTGGGAGGCCAGGAGTCTCTCAGGCGTCTGGTCATCCCATGGTTGCGGAGGAAAGGCCCAATGGCCTGCCCACTCACCGGACCGATGAAACCGAGAGGGATCGACGGCATCTTCCTGCTCTTCGTCGAAAGTCTCGAAATCCGAGAAGGTGGTGTGGCGCTTCTCACGCACGCCGCGGTCTTTGGCCTTGTGGATCATGATGCCGAAGATCCAGGTGCGCAGCGACGATCGGCCTTCGAATCGGTCCAGACTTTCGATCACCGCCATCCAGGTGTCCTGCACCACTTCTTCGGCCACCTCCCGATCTCCCACATGGCCCATGGCCATGCGAATCAGAGCCCCATGATGCTTGGTGACCAGTTCGTCGAAGGCCTGTTCATCGCTTTGTCGCAGTCGCGCGAGGAGCCGCTGTTCGTCGTTCGGCAACGACCGGGGCGGAACGGACGAGGTGTTTGGCAGAGCACGGGGGGACTGCCCGATTGACTCACGGCGGGTCGTAGTGGCTGCATTCATGATCGGCCTCCTCCAACGTGAAGCAGCTCCACGACGAAGCGAGGAGCGCTCATAAGGGTGACTTGTTTGCGCGGGAAGTTGCTGAAGACCTCCACGCCTCTGCTATCCACGTAATCCAACCGGGAACATTCCAGAAACACGTTTTTCTTCTGCCGGAGAATGGACCGGCATTCCCCGTCAAGCAGCGCTGCCCACTGATCAGTGACTTTGCCTTCCAGTTTGAGAAGGACATCGTGCGCGCTTTCTTGAATCTTGGTGATCTTCAACATCGCCGTCCCCTTTCTGCTCTGTGCAACCTGCGGATGCCATGCTATTCAGCAATCGCAGTGCCAGCGCAGGGCTCCAGCCTCGTTGACAATGCAACATGTCGATTTGATTAAGCGAAAGAGTGTTTCGCTATCGAGTGACGGGAAAAGAAACGATGTGGGCTTTTCCTAAAATATTGGGACCGTCCCAATTAGTTGGGAATGCAGCGCGGGATGCGCTGCTCGTCACGCGTCATCCGTCATACGTCATTCGGCAGACCAGGACACAGCATCGTGACCGATGCATTCCCTACGGTTGACGAATAATGATTGACGGCTAGGAGGAGGGCCGTTCGATGCCGAGTTTCTTCATCCGGGCTTCGAGGGTCGTCGCATTGAGACCGAGGATCCTGGCGGCACCCTTGTCGCCGCTGACACGCCAATTGGTCCGTTCCAACACATCGACGATGTGCTGCCGTTCCATTTCCTCAAGTGTGAGAACTTTTCCATTACCGGAAGCCTTGCCGCTGGCGGGCGTCAACCACTCGATCGGCTCCAACTGAGGCCCTTCACTCAAGATCACCGCCCGCTCGATCACATGCTCCAGCTCTCGGATATTGCCCGGCCATTGGTAGCGTTGCAGCGCACCGAGCATCCGTTCGGGAATACGGGTGATCTTCTTGCCGAGGTTGGCCGAACATTTCTGGACGAAATACTGTGCCAGCAGCGGAATGTCACCCTCACGCTCCCGCAATGGAGGAAGATGGACGGGGAACACGTTCAGACGGTAATACAGATCTGGCCGATACTGACCAGACTTCGAGAGTTGATCGAGATTCCGATTCGTCGCGGCAATGACACGTACATTCACTTTGAACGTCTGTGTACCCCCCACACGCTCGAATTCACCTTCTTGCAACACACGCAAGAGCTTCGATTGCAAATCCAGCGGCAGTTCGCCGATCTCGTCCAGAAAGATTGTCCCCTTGTCCGCCACCTCGAACCGGCCGATCTTTTTCATCAGCGCACCGGTGAAGGCGCCCTTCTCATGGCCGAAGAACTCGCTCTCTATCAGTCCTGAGGGAATGGCCGCGCAATTCACCTTGACCAACGGCCTCCCCTTTCGCGGGCTTAAGTTGTGGATGGCCCGGGCGATCAGCTCCTTCCCCGTTCCGGTTTCACCAGTAATCAGCACCGTGGAGTCGGTTGGAGCCACTCGTTCGACATTCTTCAATACCTTCTTGAGCGAGGTGGATGACCCGATCAGTTCTTCGAAGTTGTGCGTTCCCTTGATTTCTTCTTGCAGATATACGGCCTGCGCTTCAAGCCGGGCCTTCTCCTGCTCCATCAGCACTTGATCGGTGATGTCGATGAACATTGTTCGCGTATAGGCGCCGCTAGGATCAGGCCGCGACCACCATCGGATCCACAGCGGCTTGCCGTTGTCCTTTCGGCGCAGTTCGAGAACCACGCCTTTGGTATCGATGCCCTTCCCGATAGAGTCGAACGCCTCTTTGAGGCGGCGTTGCGCATCCGGCGTATCGGGAATCAAGGTCTTCCCATACGTCCCCTCCACCTGCTCCAGCGTCAGACCAAGAGTGTTGAGTGCGGCCTTGTTCGCGCGGATAAATTTCGAATCGAGCCCCTCGTTCACATAGGCGATCGGCGCCTCGTCGAACAAATCGCGCAACTGCTGCTCGTTTGCTTTCAATTGAGATTCCATCTGTAATCGTTCGAGCTCCGCGCCGACCCGGACCCCGAAGATCTTGAAGACGGACAAGACGCGCGGATCGTCGCGCATAGGCTTCGTATCCATCACGGCCAGATGCCCCATCACCGTGCGGGATCGGTCGAACACCGGAATCGCCAGGTAGCTCTCGACGCCCAGCTTCGCCAGATCTTCCCGGTGGTCCGGAAAGAGATCCTGCACCTTCTCCGGAAACAAACAGACCTCCCCGGACAGGACACGCTCACAGGGCGTGTGGGGCAAGTCATACTCGAAGGTATCGAGGAAGCCGTCGCCTTTCCAGAAGGCCAACGTTCGCACACGCGTGCGAGTCCCCTCCACGAACTTGGAGACGAAGGCATACTGTGTCTGAAGCGCCTCGGCCAGACTCTTGACGAGAGACGGAAAGAAAGCCGAGCCGGTGACCGCCGCCGTCCCTTCGTCGATCTTGCGAAGCATGAGGTCGCTGTTCCGCAAGGCCTGCTCATACCGAAGCCGGTCGAACTCCGCCGACGCCCGCACGGCGAAAATCCCAAGAATCGACAAGGCGCGGACGTGGTCCGGCATGGGCTTGGAATCCATGATGGCAAGATGTCCCACCACCCTGTCCCCGGAGTCGACAATCGGCACCCCGCAATAGCTTTCGGCTTTGATCTCTTGAATGAGGGGGACCTGCGGATAGAGCGCCCCAAGCTGATCGGAATGATGGACGCATTGTCGCGTCAACACCGTTTCACAGGGGCCATGCGCCGGCACGCCAAATGGCGGGAGTGGCTGTCCTTTGCCCCAACCGGCTTTGGAGCGGAACCGATCACCCGCTTCGTTGAGTTCGGAGATATAGGCGTAATCCACACCGAGGGCGGCGGCCAGCTGTTGCACCAGGGACGAAAAAAACTGCTCGCCGACCCTCGCCTCCAAGCCTTCGAGAATCTGGCGGAGAATTGCCCCGGCCTCTGCCCGCTCATCGAGTGCATGGACCTGTAAGGGACCGGGTTGCTGTTCAGGAGAGGGCATCCTCTGCACCCAACAATGGAATAGCCGAGGAAGGACTCAGGGCGTCAGAGTCTAGCACTGGAGAGGAAACCCTGGCAACGCGAACGGTGGGGATCTGACCCAGACGCGATGCTCCCTCACGTGTCTTGTAGGCAAGCATTCCCCCGCCGGGGCCGGTGCCGATGATGATGATGTCGTAGTGGGAGAGTCTGGGACTAGGTCGAGAGAGGGGAAGTCGTCTTACAGGAGGGGGATGTTCGCGAGAGGCTCCCCGACAAACTGATCAATTGAGACCAACACTTATCCCAGAGGGGGTGTTAGAGTGTTCAGGTCATTACACAATTTCAATTTGGAGGTCCTGATGCAGGTGATGAAGCGTCTTGTGTTCATGGGGCTAGGTCTCACATTAACCGGCTATCTGAGCGGAGCACCAGTCTTCGCAGCCGATAAACCAATAGAGGATGGGTCAAAGATCGTAATTACGTCCCCTAAAGCCGGGGACAAGGTCAGCGACACTTTTGAGCTGAAATATGAGTTGACCAAAGGATCGCAAGCGGCTCATGCCCACGTCTTCGTGGACAACGAGTATCAGAAGGGTTTTGGCGGAACGGTTAAGGGGTTGAGCCGTGGGACGCACCAGATCACGGTGACGGGCGCCACGAAGGACCACGCCCTCGTCGCAGCCAGCCAGACCATCACCGTCGAAGTGCAGTAGCACTCGAACCAGCCAGTTTCACGCCGCCGGGGTCTCTCCCAAAGGAGGCCCTGGCGCGCCTGGGTCCCCAGCCCGCTTCCGTACATCCATCAGCAGCTACCCTTATTCAAAACAGAGTTTTCCTCCTCCTGACGTCCTCCCATAAAACTGGACCAGCAAAAACTGGAAAGTTCGGCTAGACTGCGGCCCACAACCAGGAGGACCTGCACTCTGCCAAGAGTGATTTTCAGCAATTCTGTGAGCAGGCCGAGCTAAAAGGCAAATTCGCCAAGTCTGTAGAGTTTGCCAAGAAATATCTCGTTGAGATTGATAGCAAACTGGGTAACTCTCAGCTGTCAAATTAGTTAATGGACGGCTTGATTCGCGGCACGCGGCGGTTGGACGCACCATGATGATTGCTGCTGGGTATATGGCCAAGAGAGTGGTACGTAGGCCCGACTGGCTGAAGGCAGGCAGGATCAAAGATATCTACTCGGTGAGCGGATGTATCTCCAAAGACTTTGCTGATTACATCAAATTCTGGAAGCACAATGGCTATTGGCTTTTCGACTTGCCTGAAGTCATTGGGCAGGTAGCACGGGAACACTCGATCGATCTTGTTGGAACGACGATGTTCTATTACGAAGTCTACGAACAGGAATACGATGACAGGAAAGGACAATGGTGCCCGTATAAGAGAGAACCGTCGTTCCCCACGGACGTCTGCACACCTGAGCAGAAGATTCTTGCAGGATTTGATGTGGTCAGCAGCGTCTCGAGAAATAGCCCGGAATGTTCCCCACTTTCATGTAACTCTCTCGCGAACGAGATTCAGACCAATGCACATTGTCTACTTCCCGATTTCGAGACCGCAAAGCGACTGGTCGAAACAGGACGGTTCAAAGATTCAGAACCTGATCCTTACAGAATCTACGCGGTCTACACCCTGAAGTAGAGGGGGCTAAGCCCCCGTTTGTGCCACGCGGTAGCCTGCCGATATCAGACAGGGAGGGTGATGAGATCACAATGGCCGGCGATGCGGGAGAAGTCCTTATCGGCAGTGAGCAGGGGAAATCCGTGCTGACAGCAGGCGGCGGCAATCAGGAAGTCGATTGGACCGGCATTGACTCCCTTCGCACGGCAGCTGGCTCGTAGACGAGCGGCGGCAATATAGGTTTGTCGATCCAGCTCAAGGAGTGGGTATGGATCGAGGAGACTCAGCAAGCGGTCGAACTGTTTCGTCGAACGGAGTCCATCGAGGAGTTCCTGGAGGATATTGCCGATCAGAAAGAGCCCATCACCTGACTCAAGATGCCAGCGAAAAGCACGGACGTGAGGGTCATCTTCATCGACCCGCGGCCTCCGAAGGACCAACGACCACACGGACGTGTCAACGACCAGGTTCACGATCGCGACGATCCTTCTTGTAGTCCCACCCCTTCCGGAATTCGATCGTACCGAGCGCCTTCAGAATATTCCGCTGCCGGCGGCGCTGAATGAATTCGGTCAGGGCCTGCGTGACGGTTTCTTTCTTGGTGCGAAGCTTCCCAACCCGGCGGGCACGCTCCAGCAACACATCATCGATCGCAAGATTAGTGGCCATGCCTCCTCCATGTGTAACCGCTACACAGAGCGTACGCCAGGTTGGCGCCGCTGTCAAACCATAGCGTGGGTAGACTGCTTCGCTCGGACGAGAGGGTGAATACCACGGTGGGAAGTGCGGGTAGCCCCATGTCGCGGCACACGGCGGTTCCTCAGTAAATCCACATTTTCATTGACCCTCCTGCGGTTTAGTTTTGAATAGACCTATCGGAATCGTCGTCCGACCAGTCCACTCTTGGACCAGCAGGAGGATCGCATGGACCATTACCGCTCATTCATGATGGTGCTGGGCCTGGTGGCGCTTTCCGGGTGTATTTCTCACCCGCAAACCGCCGAGGAGTTTCGGAAAGCCGTTCCCGGAGCCATGACGGCCAAGGTTGAAACCTTTGAGGTCGACCGGCCTTTCAACCAGGTGGCGAGCACGTTCGAGAAGATGGGACCGAATTGCCTCTCGAAGACGATCAAAACGACGGAACACACCAAGATGAGTTATCACGTGGTCGTCACGACGTACAAACCCACGGTGGTGGTGACGGGCAAGAAAGCCGAGTTGCATCTGCAGTTCCACCACGATCAGGGCGTCGTCGGTGTCAGCAAGGAGCCGCAAGGAGGTTATTACCTCCTGGTCGCCGACGCCCAACCTGTCACTCAAACCAAGACCCGCATCGATCTCTATCGTCCCTCGATGGGACACGGGGTCTTGATTCAGGCCGTAAAGAATTGGGCCACGGGTGAGAACATCGGATGCCCGGATTTGACGAAATGACGCCACGCGGCTTAGGCAAGACACTGAAGAGACCGCGCATATCAGGCAGCCGTACGGTTATCACGGCACTCTTGGCCGCTACCAGTCTCCTTTCAGCTTGCTCTGGTATCAAGACGTATGAGACCAGCGTCGCCAAAAACCTCCAGGTGCGCACTGCGACGGATGCAGGATCATGGTTCTCGAGCATCCGCACGGCCGTCGATATTCATCGTGTGGGAAAGGGTTGTGCCACTGACTATGAGGGGACGGTTCAGCTCAATGAGCCCACGACGAACATCGGTCTCCCGCCGGATCGTTGGACTCATTTGGTGTTTGTCTTTGCCAGCTTCTCGTTTTTAGCCAACAAGAGTGGCACCACGACATATGAAACCCTGCTCAAGCCGAGACCGAATTATCGTTATCACGCCGAGGTGAGCTATCGAAACGACATGTACCATGTAGCCATTCGTGAATTCCCGCCAAACCAGTCCATCGGGCGCGAACTCGATTCAATTCCGTTGAGTTCTTGCCGGGAACGATCCGCTCAGAAATAGCCCTCGAGTGCCACCCTCATCTCGCGGCGCGCGGCGGCTTCCCAAGTTTGACTCCGGCTGCTCTGAACAGTAGGCTGATCGCATGTACCCCCAGAACGGTTTCATGCCGACGATGTCCCTTGGACTTATAGTGGTCGGCTCCATGGTTTTGTCCGCCTGTGCCGGAATGGACTCGCGCGCGCCGCTCACCACCGTCCAATCAGTTGATCTGAACCGCTATGCCGGAACCTGGCACGAGATTGCGCGGCTGCCGATGTGGTTCCAACGGCATTGCGTCGATTCGAAGGCGGTGTATACGAGTCGATCAGACGGCGCGATCGGCGTGCATAACGAGTGTGTTACGGATACAGGCGGACTCGATCAGGCCGACGGAGTGGCCACGGTGGTCGATCCCAAGACCAACGCGCGGCTGACGGTCGTCTTCGACAATTTCTTTGCGCGCCTGTTTGGTTCGTCGCGCGAGGGCAATTATTGGATCATTGCGCTTGATCCGGACTATCAGGTCGCGATGGTCGGTACACCGGACCGCCGGTATCTGTGGATTCTGTCTCGCAAACCGGTTCTGGACAGACCCGCCTACCAACGTTATTTGGAGCGGGCGCAGGAGCTCGGCTTTCCCGTCTCGGATCTCATCCACACGAAGCGTACAAATTAAAAAGGGACGTTCTCGATTTGCGGCGGCCTGACGATTTCTTTCCGAACCATTCCTGCCAGGTTCGAGGCTTGTCATTGACCGTGGGCATGCTCTCCACGCTGGCTGGGGAAATAGC
The DNA here is from genome assembly GCA_015903945.1 of Nitrospira sp. Lineage (GTDB taxonomy): Bacteria > Nitrospirota > Nitrospiria > Nitrospirales > Nitrospiraceae > Nitrospira_D. The sequence continues at coordinate 19,220 of JABMDL010000013.1, forward strand.
GGGCGGTGGGCTTGGCGATAATCCTACTTGGGCGGACGTTCAGAAATTCTGAGGCGACGTTTGAGTCCCTCCACGATCTGTTTCGCTTCCGCTTCGTCTAAGCCTGTGCCGAATCGACGGGTCTTGCCACCAGACTCGAACGCGATCACCCCACCACCGATGCCCCATAACTGAAGGGCGGACGTGATATCCATAGGATCGAATTTGTCTTGTTCCAGGCGCACGTCGTGTATCTGCATAAGATCATAATCCTTGCCAAAACCGAACCCTCGAATCTCGCGCCGCGTGCTGAATATGGTTCCTCGCACGGTCACGGTCTCTTTCCCCATCACCTGCCACAACCAGGCGTAAATGGCCAACACTCCGCCGACCGTCCAGATGACAAACCATGCCAGGATGAGCCATTCTTCTCCCGGTTGAGGCGTGGCTTTCAAGAACTGGATGGGAGCCATGACTTCCCCCACGGCCCACCCGCTGACCCAAAACCCCAAGAAGATAATCACGAACAGGCTCCGCCGACAGGGAATGACAATGTGAAGCTCGTCGGGCTGATCAGTGATGGTGATTCGAGGGGTGGACGGTCGTCGCTTCGCCACGGGATTCTTCCTCCAACGTGGCGACATTATTACATTCCTGATTGGGAGAAACACAAACGAGAAAACCAGTGAATAGACTCCTGGTTTCTTGATACGGGATGAGACTCCTCTGAATATGGACTACTTCCGCCTGGTTCGCCCTTGGGCGGCCATACTTTACTTTTGGGCGATCACCAGGTACCCTTCTCCCCCTATTCCGCGATCCGCTTGTAGCAGGCTTCGGGGTCTAGACAGATGGAGCTTCTCCCAGCCTTTACCAATCCGCCGGCTTATTTTCGGAAGGAGTCTGCCATGTCTCGACGATTGTGCGCGGGAATCGTGCTCGCGGTTGTGTGCGGTTCGTCTCCCCTGTGGGCGGCGCAGATGAGCCGTCCTCAAGCGGAATACTCCGCGGATGAGTCCATTCAGACTGAGGAAGGGACCATGCAGCAGCACGTCTTTGTGACACCGACTAAAGAACGGAAAGAGATGCTGACCGGTGGCGGCGACGGAGCAATTCAGATCTTCCGGTACGATACAAAGGTGCTGTGGATCCTCATGCCGTCTGAGAAAATGTATATGGAACATTCGATGGCGGGAGGCAAGGGACAACGCGATGACCGGTCGCAATGGACCTACGAAGACACCGCGATGGGCGAAGAAACGCTGGACGGTATCAAGGTCACGAAATACAAGACCATCGCGACAAGCACGGATGGCAAGAAATACGGAGGATTTTCCTGGCGAACGAGGGAAGGGATCAACCTCAAACAAGATCTCCTCTATAAAGAAGGCACTGAGAAGAAGCGGATGTTCACGGAGCTCAAGAACGTGAAGATCGGCCGACAGGACCCGCAACTGTTCGAAATCCCTAAAGACTTCACGAAATTCGATATGGCTGGAATGGGCGGCATGATGGGCCGCCAGGGAATGGGACAGCCGATGAGCGAGCCTGCGCCCAACCGGGGGCAAGGCCAAGGGCGGCCCCAACCGATGCCACCACAAGAGACACAGCCGGAAACAGGATCTGCGCCGGCGCCAGAGGAACCATCGGATTTGGAAAAGGCCGGCAACTTAATGAAGGGTCTCTTCGGCCAGTAGACTGACGGCCCATGGAACAGCAGCGGCAAGGCATCCCGCTGTGGCTGGCCATCGGCATGATGGCAGTCATAGCCTTGCCCGGCTCCGCTTTCGCAACGGCGAAGGCGCCCTCCAGTCCTCCGGCCCGCCCAATCGTTAAAGCCTCCGCCCTGTATCTGGTCGAACTGCAATCCGGCCGGGTCCTCTTGGAACAAAACGCGACCCGCCGGCTTCCGCCTGCCAGCCTCACCAAAATCATGACCGCGCTGGTTGCCCTGGAATCAACTCCACCGCAAGAAGTGGTGAGGATCGACGAGCGGGCGCTCCTACATCGGTCATCCCTCAATTTGCGCGCGGGCGAGGAATTTCTCCTGCGCGATCTGCTCACTGCGATGTTGGTTACCAGCGCCAATGATGCGTGCCAGGCTGTCGCGTTGCACGTCGGAGGCGACGAGAACCGCTTCGTCTCGATGATGAACGAGCGTGCCCTGTCCTTGGGGCTTCAGAATACCCATTTCGCCAACCCTTGCGGCTTCGATGCTCCTGGGCACTACTCCACCGCAGCGGAGCTGGCTCGATTGTCGGACCATGCTCTTCACGTGCCGGATATCTCCATGATGGTCCGCACCGTGACTCGCGAGATCGCCACCGTGGACGGGAAACGGCAAGTCGCGCTTTACAGCACGAACGAACTATTGCGCGATCCCGATGTGAACGGCGTGAAAACCGGGTACACGACCAAGGCCGGACGCTGTCTGATCTTGAGCATGTTCAAGGATGGCCATCGGCTGCTACTCGTGGGACTGAACGTCATGGATCGTTGGGACCAAGCCGCGAAGCTATTACGGTACGGACAGGCGGTATTGCAAACAGGAAACGGATAATGCGTCATCTATAGACGCCCAACCTGGTGGAGGTAGGCGTCACGAAGATTCCTCTTGGCGAGGGCGTAATCTGGATCTAGCTGGACAGCGATGCGGAATTCTTCGAGAGCACGTTCCCAGTTGTCCTGAAGGGCGTAGGCATGGCCCAGGTTGTTATGTGGTCGGGCTTTATGCGGAGATTTCTTGATGGTGTCAGACCAGAGCAAGACCGGATCGCTATAGAGCACATTGCGCTCGTAGGTAAAGGCGCAAAGCACCAGAACCAAGAGAACCGCTGCACCGGTCGAGCCGAAACGAATTATCCGTGGTCGCGGGACGATCCTCGCGAACCACTCCATAAGGTACAGACCGAGTATGACGATGGCCAATAGGAGCCCGATCGAAGACAGATAGAGGTTGCGTTCGCTTAGAAGATCGTTGCGCGGGATGAAGGTTGTGGGAAAGAGCTGAATGAAAAACCACCCGATGCTGAAGGTGAACAGCGGAACATGTTTGGCTGCTGCAATCGCAGCTGTCGCCAGCGCTCCGAGAACAAGGAGATCGATCGGCAACGGCCACTCGAAGAGGGAGTGCAGGACCGGGAGATCATGGTCGAAATTCTGTTTCCAGGGGCAGAACAAGAGCAGAAGTGCATAGGTAACGGCATTAAGCTGACTCAGGAAATTGTCCCACAGGGGACGGATCTCGAGGCTGAATTGCGCCAGCGTGGAATAGCGAGGATGCCACGTCGCCCCCGTAGTCGCAGCCATGAGTACGACCCAGAATGGCAGATGAACGGAGAGAACGGTTTGGCGAAGAGTTACACCATTGACCTGACGGACCAGCCAATCCCAGAGAAGCAACGCGATGGGGAGCGTCATGGCTGTTTCTTTGGAACCAAGCGCACAGATAAACGACACGAGTGCCCCAACCAGATATGGTCCGTACGGCTTGGCCTGTCGCCGACGCACAGCCGCGTCGTCATACAGGGCAAGCGCCAGGAGAGAGAAAAACGCCATGAGGCTGGATGCACGGCCGGAAATGTAGGTGACTGCTTCCGTCTGGATCGGATGAACCAAAAACAGAAGTGCTGTCCAGAACGGGACGTGTTTCAGCTCTTCGGTGACCACTCGAGTGAGTATCCGGTAAATGAGAAGTCCGGACCCAAGATGGAGCAACAGATTCAGCACATGGTAGCCGGAAGGATCGTTTCCGTAGACCGATCGATCAAAGAGGAATGTGGCGTGCAACAGTGGTCTCACCATATGATCGAGATGGCCGACAAATGTGGTCCATCCATCAAGATGGGGGTTGATGAGGATCGAATAGAAGTCGTCGTATTGAAAGGCCCCCTTGAGGGCACCGACGTAGGCGGCAGCGGCGGCCGCGATGAGAAGGACAGAGCGGAATAGAGGAATGATCCTGTGGCAATCCACGGGTGTGGTTATACTGCATCGGGTTTGACGGAGATAGGGGGGAGCTATGAACCGATGGATGTCTGCCATTTATGGCATAGGTATCTCTGCGCTGTTGTTATGGCCTACCTCCAGCCCGGGGGGCGAAGGGGTGGATGTCGAGGCCGAGGTGAAAAAGAACTTGAACACCCCGATTGCGTGTGGCTGCAGCGTGCAGGACTACGACGATCTGGATAACCGCATCAAACTTGTCACGATGATACGCAGCGAATTCGGCGCAGCCAAAGCTAAATATGCCGGCAGCAAACAGACGGTGACCCCGGCGATTCGGGATGCGGTGCAAAACCCTATCAAAACCCGCATCAACAACGAGAAAAACCAAAAGGCAACGGATGCCGGTGCCACAACCTATGATTTCGGCTGTTTCACCATCATCGATTCTAAGGCCACCAAATGTCTGCGTGGTGCTCTTGACGACCATGAAGCGGTTCACAGGAAAGTCTGTGACGAGCATCCTCTTGGATTTCGATTCGATCAATTGGTGGAGGATTGGTTACAGGAAGAAATGGACGCGTACGACAAGGAGGAACAGCGGTTGAGGGAAGAAAAAAGCAAGCAACTGCCTTTCTGCAAGCTTGATCCATCTGTCAAGAGAAGGCTGGAGCAAATCGCTGAGGACAAGGAACGGGAAAAGGAAGCACAGGAGATCGCGGACTGGTTCTTAGCGCTCTTTAACTGAACCTGGCGCGGATAGAATGTTCGGGAGGAAGACTTATGAAGACGCCCTTGACGCTAACGCTCGTGATGGCCATCGCCATACTCATTCCCGGCTTCGCTGGTGCCACTTCACTGTCGGGTAAAGGTTCCGCTCCCGATCAGAGCTCCAACCCGCCGCCGCAACCCCCACCATTAACCAAACGCGGGGTTGTGAAGAATTATGTGAAGAGTTGCGGGAAGAAGCCGGCAAAGGAGGCGAATTGCGACAAGCTGCGTAAAGATGTGGTCGAAATCGTCAAAGACAGTTTGCATACGCTAGGTTCGTCGGCGAAACGCGCCTACGTGCCGACCCTTGTGAAATACTTCAAGAGCGATGAGGCTGTGCTCAGGATTGCGGCAGCCGACGCCCTGGGCATGATCGGCCCGCAGGATCAAGAGGCAGATGCGCTCGCCATTCCAGCCAACGATCCGGTGCCTGATGTGAGGGCGGCGGTTCGGCAGGCGATGAGCCGAGGGAAAGGCCCCGCGCTCACCTTGTTGGGACAGCGCGTCGGCTTGGGATATAAGACGGGTTCCGCACCAGAGATTCCGCCGGATGCCGGCAAGTTCGGCATGCCTGTGGCTCCGGAGAGTACGTACCTGTTTTATGCCAGCGATGCGACAGTTGGCCGCCTCTCCTATGTTGCAAAGGGTGGCGACCCCACTGCGTTCTTCAAGGGCAAGGCCAAGAAGGGGCCGTTTCCGTTAGAAGAGTTCAAAGACAAGTACCGCTATCAGTTCCAGGACGAGGATGAGGCCATGAATCGTGCAAGGGAGACGGAAGGGAAGGAGATAGAGAAAGTCCAGCCCCCGGATCCTTCGAATCTTCAGGCCTATACGGAGTTCATGCAGAAGATTGCCTCAGTCGGAGCCAAACAAGGCAGCAGGATGTATCTCGATTCATACGAGCCGAAGCTCTTCGGCACCCCGACCGTCTATGTTCTGGAAGAACGCCAAATCGGCAAGCGTAGCTATCCCACGCGCTACGCTGTCGTCTATCAGGAACTGGCTTTGAAACGGCCGGGGTACCGCTTGTCGTGGATGACGGTACCGGACGAAGCGATCAAAGCCGCTCAAGCCATCTCGCTGGCCCAGGAAAAGGAAGACATAGCGAACCAAGTCGAAAGCGAGGCCATCAAGAAGAAGCAAGCGGAGTTGGACTCGCTGACCAAGAAGAAGGACGCAGCGGAGAAGAAGCAGTTCAAGAAGGGCCAGGAAGATCTTGAAAAGGAACTGGGATTCTAGTGCGAGCTAGAACTGGACAGAAAAACGCGAGGCAGCCAAGCAAGCCGCGGCCGCCAAACAGCCGGCAGTGCAACAATAGAAGACCGACGCCGCAATGAAGGCCACCGCTGCCATGAGCCAGCACCTGACGGAAGCCCAGCAGAAGACCCTCGGTCTTCCACCCGGCGGCGGTCCAACCAATTAGTGCCCTGATTTTTGGAGGAGCCGAAGACCTGTACCGGAAGAGAGGACCCGCCCTTTTTTCGGTGCGTTTCTGTGGAGAACCGGCTAACTGATTAGGGTTTGAATACGACAGCTGATATACCTCCGCTGCCGCTTCTGCCCAACATACCAACGGCGTTTTCATCCCAGGAATAGACCGCTGGGACCAATCGCGAGCCCGTGTGCGTCCCCGACCGACACCTGCGTTGACCCTATTCCGGTGCCGAGTCTCGTCGGCGTCGTCAAGCTATACACCGTATTGCCCATCGTGCCCCAGACCAACAGCTCGCCGTTGGTGATCGCCGTAGCGTTCACTCGACCCGCACTGACATGCCAGATTCTTGTGGTTGACACCGGCCTCCGCCGCACGTAGCCTCTCCCGAAATTACGGTCAGAGCCGAACTGATCAACAGAGATTTGGGATGGATTGGTCACTCCTCATCGGGCTTACTGTCGGTCTCGCACTGGTCGGAGCGGGAAGCTACGGCTTGTATCGGCTGGTGCGCCAAACCAAGGAGCAATTTGCTGCCCAGCAACCCGCGCTTCGCGTCACCAACCTGTCGGCGCTCAATGCGGGCGACGTGCTGACGCTGATTCCCGAACTTGAAAACCTCGGTTCTGGAACAGCCTATGACTGTGTGGTGCAACTGGGCGGCTGGGAGGGGAATTTTTCCGTCATGGCCATCCATCCCCGGGGGCCACAGCACCGGAAACATGCCATCCCCATCAAATTAGGCCCGGACGCGCCGATTCGTGTCACGCCTCAGTCCAACGGCTATCTGCGGCTGGCCTGTCGCGATTGCTGGGGGTTGCTGCACGAATGCTGGTACCCCGTCACACAATCAAAAAATCCCGCCACGGCCCGCTACGACATTCAAATCGATCTCTCTCACCCCAACCTGACCGAACCAGCGCTCTCGTTCTGGAGCATGAGAAAATTGCTTCGGGATACCCCCGCTCAAGATTGAGCCGGAATGGCCGACAAGAATTCTAGCCCACATTATTCATGACGGTTCGTGACGAAACCGCCAAGACGTCAGGCGAGACGGGCACGCGGAGCCCCGAGAGATCGAGGCATCCTTGATACAGGATGTTGAGATCACGAGGGGCGAGCCTGCCCGCCCGGCCGCAAATATCCCGCGGCCAGGCTTGTCGCAGCGGCGTGTTGGCGGTTGCAGTAGAAGTGTTCATGGATAATGTGGGCTTGCCCCCGGCACAGGTGCGCGTCGCACCTGCCGGAAACTCTCCCAACGATTGACACAGGGTCATCGCCTGCTAGGCTGCGTTCGTATCCCCATGGCACGCACAAAGGTTGTCATTATCGGGGGCGGATTCGGAGGCATGACGGCCGCGCGCTTCCTGTGCAATGCCGAGGTCGTCCTGATCGACCGGACGAATCACCATGTCTTTCAACCCTTGCTCTACCAAGTCGCCACGGCCGCACTCTCTCCCACCGACATCGCCTGGCCGTTGCGCACCTTGTTCCGTTCCCAACCCAATGTTCGCGTCGTCATGGATGACGTCGTGTCGATCGATCGTTCCGCGCGAGTTGTCTGCCTGCGGGATAGCGCCCCGATCGCCTTCGACACGTTGATTGTCGCCCCCGGATCGCGACACGCATATTTTGGACACGATGAGTGGGAAGCACTGGCCCCCGGGCTGAAGACCATGGCGGATGCCGTCTATTTGCGCGAGCGGATGTTGCTCGCCTTCGAAGAGGCGGAACGGCAACGGGCCGAGACCGGCATGCAGGATCGCCTCACATTTGTAATCGTCGGCGGGGGCCCAACGGGAGTGGAATTGGCCGGCTCGCTCATCGAGATCGGACGGAAGGCCATGGGGCCCGACTATCCTCACTTGCGCCTGGAGGACCTCTCCATCATCCTCGTGGAGGCCGGCCCACGCGTGCTGCCGGGGTTCGATCCCGCGCTCTCGGCCAAGGCCTTGGCCGCTCTCAAACACATGGGTGTGACAGTCAAACTGAACAATCCCGTGAGCGCCGTCCGCGCCGATGGGGTGATGGTCGGGAACGAATGGATCCCCTCCACCAACGTGGTGTGGGCAGCGGGCAATAAGGCCTCGCCTCTCTTGAATACCCTTGCCGTTCCCCAGGATGTGAACGGCCGGATCAAGGTCCGACCGGATTTAACGATTCCGGACGAGCCATGGATTTTCGTCATCGGCGACTCGGCCCATTGTCTCGACCGCGATGGGACACCCTTGCCGGGAATCGCGCCGGTCGCCATGCGAGAAGGGCAGTACGTCGCCTCGGTGATCAACCAGAATCTTCCCCCGGACCAACGATCGCCGTTTACGTATACGGATCGCGGCATGTTGGCCACCATCGGCCGTGCCCAAGCCGTTGCGCAGATCGGGCCCATCCATGCATCCGGATTCCTGGCGTGGACTCTCTGGTGTATCGTCCACGTGTTCTTTCTCATTGGGCTCAGGAACCGGATCCGTGTGATGTCGGAATGGACGTGGTACTACCTCACCTTCAAGCCGGGAGCGAGATTGTTATTCGAGCAACCGGCCGGTCGGCCGCACCGTTCATCCACGCAGCAGACAGAAGCGAGAGCCGTGGAAGACCGCGTATCCACCCGCCGCGCGGCGTAAGCCGCACTTTCGCCGGTAGCAGTCTCTTAGGACTTCACTATCACATGCGGGCAGGATAGAGTGCAGCCGTGAACGGCTGGAGCGCAGCACCATGACTCGCAAGCGGGTCGTCATTATCGGAGGCGGGTTCGGAGGCCTGGCCGCGGCTCGCGCGCTGCGGCACACCGAGGTCGTCCTGATCGATCGCACGAATCACCACCTCTTCCAGCCGTTGCTCTATCAAGTAGCCACCGCCGCCCTGTCCCCAAGTGACATCGCCTGGCCTCTGCGCTCCCTCTTTCGTTTGCAGCCCAATGTCCGCGTGGTGCTGGATGACGCCGTCTCCATCGATCGAATGACACGAACGGTCCACCTGCAGGATAGCCCGCCGATGGCCTTCGACATCCTGATCGTCGCTGCGGGTTCGCGCCACGCCTATTTCGGACATGACGAATGGGAAGGGTTTGCACCGGGCCTCAAGACGATGACCGATGCCGTCCGGCTGCGCGAACGGATGCTGCTGGCGTTCGAGGAATCGGAACGGCGCCGCGCCGCAACCGGCGCACAGGACCGTCTCACCTTCGTGGTCGTGGGAGGAGGCCCAACGGGGGTGGAGTTGGCTGGATCGTTGGCGGAGTTCGGGCGCACGGCTATGGGACGGGACTTCCCCGCCCTGCGTCTTGATGCCCTGTCCATCATCCTGGTGGAAGCCGGTCCGCGCATCCTGCCGGCGTTCGATCCCTCGCTCTCGGCCAAGGCCCGGACCGCGCTCGAGCGCATCGGCGTGACGATCAGGTTGAACAGCCCTGTGAGTACCGTCGCTGCCGGTGGTGTGATGGCCGGACAGGAATGGATTCCCACGACGAATGTAATTTGGGCCGCGGGCAACAAGGCGTCGCCCCTGCTGACCACCCTTGCGGTCTCTCAGGATTCGTACGGGCGCGTTAAGGTCCGACCGGATCTGTCGATTCCAGACGACTCTTGGATCTTCGTCATCGGTGATGCCGCGCATTATCCCGGCGACGACGGGACTCCCTTGCCGGGAGTCGCTCCCATCGCCGTGCAGCAAGGGCGGCATGTCGCCATGCTCATCGAGCGAGGCTTCTCCCCCGAACAGCGCCCGCCCTTCGTCTACCACGACCGCGGCATGCTGGCTACGATTGGCCGCGCACAGGCGGTCGTCCAAATGGGCCCACTCCGTGTGTCAGGATTCTTTGCCTGGCTGTTCTGGTGCCTTGTCCACATCTTTTTCCTCATCGGGTTCAGAAACCGAGTCCGTGTGATGTCGGAATGGTTGTGGTACTACCTCACCTTTAAGCCGGGGGCCGGCTTGCTGTTCGCCCAGACCGGAAAGCCCCTCAAGCAACCTGCCTCTGCCGATGGTTCACCGACACGAACGGACAATGTGCCGTAGTCACATGACTCCACGTCCAACCAGATTGCGGGATGCATAGTCATTCGCTGGAATGTCTGGCGTTGCCTCTTGTCACAACACCTGCACGATGAAACACTTCAGGTAGCGCGTTTCGGGCATGCTCGCCAGAATCGGATGATCGGCGCTCTGACCCCGTTGTTCAATCAACCGAATATCGCGCTTGGCATCGCGTGCGGCAAGGCGGATGCTCTTCCACAGATCTTCATCGGAGACGGGATGCGAACAGGAGCTCGTCACCAGAAACCCTTCCGGCTTGAGCAGCTTTACGCCCAGGAGATTCACATCCTTATACCCGGTCAATGCACCAGCCAGGGCCTGTTGGCTGCGGGCAAAGGCCGGAGGATCGAGGACCACCAGGTCGTACCGTCGCCCCGCCTTCACCAGCTTCCGCATTTCCTCGAAGGCATCGGCCTGGCGGTAGATGCAGCGCCCCTCCACCTTGTTCATCGCGGCGTGTGTTCGGGCCATGGCCAGGGTGTCTTGACTGACATCGAGGCCTTCCACTGATGCCGCTCCAGCCAACGCGGCATGAATGCCGAACGCGCCGGTATGGCAAAATACTTCGAGCACGTCGGCTCCAGCCGAGAGTTTGGCGGCAGCCAGCCGATTTTCCCGTTGATCGCAAAACCAGCCGGTCTTCTGCCCCCGTTCGACATCGACCAGAAACTTCGCAGGCCCTTCCTGAATCTCGACTTGTGTCGGGCCGCTGCCTCGGAGAAATCCTCGTTCAAGCGGCAACCCTTCGAGCTGCCGGCTCTTGGCCTCGTTCCGCAGATAGACGGCTGCGACATTCAACTCCTGCATCAGCACGTCCGCCAAGAGTTCCTTCCGGCTATCCATGCCAAACGATAAACACTGCATGACCAGCAGCTGATCGTACCGATCCACGATCAATCCCGGCAGTCGGTCGCCTTCAGCATAGATCAGCCGATAGGCATTGGACTGCGCGACCACCCGCTGCCGCAGGCGGATCGCCTGCTGAATTCTTCCCCGCCAGAATGTCTCGTCGATTGGCCGATCCTCGAATGTCAGGAGGCGGACTCGGATTTTCGAGGACGGGTTATAGAGACCACGTCCATAGAATTGCCCGTTAGCGGTCAAGACATCGACCAGGTCCCCAGCGGCTGCTTGACCCACGAGCGGTCCGACATGACCGGCAAAAAGCCAAAGTGGCCGCCCCTCCGGGAGGCGTCGTGACGTCAGGCGGACCTGGGCCATCGGTGTCATTCTTTGTTCTCCTGTATCAGCCCGCATTATCCATGAACGCTTCTACTGCAACCGCCGACACGCTACTACGACAAGCCTGGCCGCGAGTTTTCTGCGGCCAGGCGGGCAGGCTCGCCCCTCGTGATCTCAACATCCTGTATCAAGGATGCCTCGGTCTCTCAGGGCTCCGCGTGCCCGTCTCGCATGGCGTCTCGCCGGTTTCGTGACGAACCGTCATGAATAATGCGGGCCAGGGTGTCCTGACTGTGTGTGCTCGCATCTCGGCCGTCGTCACCCCGATTATCACACGCTCAGTGCTTGACGAACTCCAGCCAGTATGTTCTTCTGAATACGCAGTGTGCCAACCGGCCGTGTGAGGATAAAGAAGAATGGGCGACAAAGCTACCATCGGTTCCGCGGTGTTAGATCGCCTGCATCGCCTGGGCGTCCGCCATATTTTCGGTATTCCCGGCGACTATGTGCTGTCGCTCTTCCAGTTGATCGAGGCGTCTCCTATCAAGCACATCGCCACGACCCGCGAAGATTGCGCAGGTTTTGCCGCGGATGCCTATGCGCGGATCAACGGGATCGGGGCCGTCTGCGTCACGTATTGCGTCGGAGGGTTGAATACGGTCAATGCCATCGCCTGTGCCTATGCCGAGCGCTCGCCGGTGGTGCTGTTGACCGGTTCGCCGGGGCTCTCGGAGCGGATACGCACGCCGTATCTGCACCATATGGTCAGGGATTTTTCAACGCAGCGCGAGGTGTTCGAGCGCATGACGGTCGCCGCCGTGACGCTCGACGATCCGTTGACTGCTGAACGGGAAATGGACCGGGCCTTTGCCGCGCTGCTGCGTTATCGGCGGCCCATTTATTTGGAAATTCCGCGCGACATGGTCTTTACGCCGCTGGGCGGCGCGATGAAGCCGATCTGTCTGGAGGATGAGCCGAGCGATCCGGCCGCCCTGGAAGAAGCGGTGGGGGAAGTCCGCACCATGCTGGCTTCGGCGAAACGACCGGCCATGCTGGTCGGCGCGGAGGTCGGCCGGTTCGGCCTGCAGGACGACCTCGCCAAGCTGGTGGAACGGATGAACATTCCGATTGCGTCGACCCTGTTGGGGAAATCCATTATTCGGGAAGACCATCCGCTCTATGTCGGTGTCTACGGCGGCCTCATCGGGCGCGACGACGTGCAGCAGTTCATCAACGATTCCGATTGCCTCTTGATCCTGGGTTCGATTCTCTCGGACGTCGAAGACCTGGACGCCCGTTCACCCTTGCTCGTCGAAGGCCGGACGATCCATGCAACGGCCGACCGCGTCGCCATCAAACACCATCGGTATGAATCCATCAAGTTCCAAGACTTCGTGCAGGCCCTCGTGCAGGCGCCGCTCCCCTCCTTTCCGCTACGGACCCCTCCGGCACGGACCATGACTGTGTCCGCACGTCAGGATCCCGATTCACCGGTGACCCTTGAAGGCCTGTTTCGCCACCTCGATACCGTCTTAACGGACAAAACGGTGGTGATCGCCGATGTCGGCGAATCGCTGTTTGCCGCGGCCGATCTGCACGTGCGCCATCGTTTCGAATTTCTGTCGCCGGCCTACTACACGTCGATGGGCTTCGCCGTGCCCGCGGCGCTCGGTGCATCGTTCGCCGACCCCAGCCTGCGGCCTATCGTCCTCGTGGGAGACGGGGCCTTCCAAATGACCGGCACCGAGCTGGCCAGCTGCGTCCGCTACGGGCTGGCGCCCATCGTTGTTCTGTTGAATAACCGCGGCTATTCGACGGAGCGGGAAATTCTGGAGGGACCGTTCAACGACGTGCACGAGTGGCAGTACGAACGCCTCGTCGACGTGATCGGCGGCGGCGTGGGTTCGCGCGTGCGCACCCAGCGCGAGTTTGAGACACGTCTGGCAGCCGCCTTCGCAGACCAGAGCCAGCCTCACCTGCTGAACGTCTTACTCAGCCCGGACGACCGTTCCCCCGGCATGGTGCGGCTTGCCCGGCGCCTTGGTAAGAAACTCTCGACGGACAAACCCTAAGCTAGGCGGGCCCTCTGTCTTTCCTCTCCGGCAATGAGCGCGCCGGAGCTCAATCCTCTTCTGGGTTGATGATATGCAATCCCGCCGTCTTGGACGCAGCCAGCAGGTGCGTATCCGCGCTGACGACGGTGAGCCGAAGCGGTTTCAACTCCAGGGCCAGTGCCAGGTGCATCACTTGCTGTGACCGCAGAAACGGATACTCCAACACCAGTTCCTTGGTCTTCAAATACGTATCCAACGTCGGCACGATGAAGTGAAAGAGTCCCTGTTTTGACTCGACTTCGAACTTATAGAACACCGAATAACAGTCGTCCCGCGTGATATGCCCCTCTTGCGCGCGCGTCGACATCATGGCGTAGAAATCCGTCACCGACCATGTCGGCACAACGGCGACCTTGCCACGTTTTACCAGCAACTTGTTCACAATACGCGTCCCACGCTCCATGCTGTATCGTTTGACGAGCGCGGTCGAGTCGAAATAATAGTACGGCATCTCCCTACATCCTCCCCTTTAGAATGAGTTCCGCCAACGGCCCTGGAAGCTTGGATAGGCGGTCTTGCAGCTCATCCAATGGGACCTCTTCGTACCCTTCTTTCCGCAACGTATCGGCAAGATTGCCCTGGTTGAACGCCGCCGTATCCTCCTTCAGCCGCTCGTTCAACCGCCGCTTCGCCAGTCGGCTTGAGACTTTCTGCCCGGATTTCGTTAACCCGCGTCCTCTACTGCGCGGCGCGCGGCCTATCACTTTCGGTCCAGTTGTACCCACAGGGTCCTCCCTCCTCGTTAAAGAAAACAGTTTGGCTGGTTATGGCTGCGCCCCCCCAGGCGGTGCTTCCCTGGGACAGCCCCCTCCCGGTATCGCCGCCAACTTCGGCAATGCGGCTTCCCCGAAAATATGTGCGGCAATCGCCTTGGCGACATCCGCTGACAACTCATGCCGCATGACGCGCAACGCCTTGGCCGTTGCTTCACGCTCCGTCAGATGGCCCTCCTTGCCGCCACGCGCAATCGCGCCAATGACCCGGCTGGTAGCCACTTCCACCACGTCAAAATCACTGCACCAGCGGACGTATTTGAAATTCGGGTCATGGACCTGAATGGGAACGAGTCGTGCCGTGCCGCGTACCAGCAGTTCCGGTGTCCGCCCCTCACCACCCACCGTATCGGTCACCACGTTCAGCCCTTCACGGAGCAGGCCCTCGGTCAACGCCCGCTCAATCGGTTCAACTTGATCTCCGGATACCTGAACGGTCAGCAGAAGATTGCGGGCAAGAAACTGCTCCAACTCATTGGACAAATCGTTCACCTGATAGGGAGCGGCCGTTCCACGCCCGCTCGGACGGATTACGCGCAAATCGGCATTGTAGGCTTCACGCAACACCAAGTTCCTGACGGCTCGCCGAAGACTGCGGATTTTGGCCAGCTTGTCGGAAGTCTGCCTCGACTCGGCGACATCCGATTCGACCGCTCGATCCAGCACCGCTACCCGTTCCATCACCGACGCGTCCGCTTGGGGCCGGCTCATTACGGCCAGCGCATAATGCACGCCCTTGTTCGCGTCGTACCAGGTCTCCATGACCCTGACGTTCTCAAGCGCCTTGTCGGTTGAGACTTTGGTGACCGTATCGAGGGTCAGTCGCCGCTCGGCATTCGTCGACCCGCGACTCTCGATCACGAGATACGATTCCCAATCCTTGGCCTGCGCGGTGACTTCCGCTTTAAATATCCTCGCCACCGCCGCATAGGCTTGGTCCGCTGCGCTGTTCCGGTCGCCCGCTTGCCCGATACCGACCAAATATTGCGCTGGAGGATACTCGGCATCGGCGTCGTCGATCCATCCCGGTTTGGCGTTGCCACCGAACCAGGCACAGCCTGACGATAACAGGACAACAAAACAGAGTCCGCTTACCGACATGGCACCCAACGGTGCGAAAGTTCGAGTGCAGCTCATCAGTGCATCACACGCTGGAGGATAAACGCCGTTTGGCCCGATGCGAGATCCAGCGTCTGCTCTCCCCGCTCAATGGACGCCCGTTGGCCTGACGGCTGAATCGCCAACTGGTAACGGCCCGCGGGCACCCAGGCCCGCGCCACATGGATTTCGTCCGGCAGTGTCTGCCAGCTCCGCTTGTCCGCTTCTTCCGACGCCACGGCCAGTCCCTTGGCCAGCATGCCGACGAGCAGTCCCACCCAGGGCGCGGCATCGCGTCCCGCCGCTTGTTGGGCTCCGATGATCGCACCTTCGGCCAAGGCAAATTTTGAGGCAGCGCGCGCCAACGCTTTGGCGGTGATGGCCGGCATACGATCATCCAAACTTTTCTCGGCTAATGCCGTCAGATTGTGTGCCGGCTCTGATCGCACAGTGAGAGAAGATCCTTGCGCGTCCGTCAATGTCATGGTCTCGAACGGCACCTGCGTCTTCTGCGAAACCAGACGCGGCAATGCCACCCGCACCACCCGCCCGCTGAGCCCATAGAGTACGCTGTCCATCGCGCGATCCCGATAGCGGGAGGATTGAGCCAGTCCGCGATTGATCAACACTAACTGCAACGCATCCAAACTGATCGGAAGATCAATAAAGCGATCTTCCTTTCGTGGTGCGCGGCCATTATAGCTGATCATGACGACTTGAGCGAGTTGCTGACGCGCCGAGGCGGGTTTCCACGCCACGTCGGGAAATCTTCTCCGGTAGGCGTCCGATTCGGTCGCCAAGCCAAGCGCCTCAGCCATACACAGGATATCGGCGAGCAACGACGGTGGTGGCGCGATCCGCGACAAGCCACGCATCGCCTCGTAGGCCTCGAGCGCATTGCGATAGGCGATGAACGCGTTATTGAGATCGCCGGCCGCTTCATACAAAACTCCGCTCAGGTACCGGGCAAACCCGTCATTGCGATATCCACCCGATTCCTTGACCCGATCACTGAGCAGGTTCAAGCGGTGGTCGATGCGCCTTGCCTCGACGAGCGCTTCCTGCACATCTCCCTCCACCGCATAGTTCAATGCCTTCAGGACATTGAGCATGACGTGCTCATAGGCATCGCCCTCGTAGGGCAATGCGTTATCGCTGGTGAGAAACGCCGCGGTCTCGGACCGGATCGTTCTGGTGTAGAGCCGCTCGACGGCTTCCTCCGCCTGTTCCAAGGCCATCGTGCTTTGCCGGTAGTCCCCGGCCAGCTGGAGCGTCAAGCCTCGGTCCATGCCATAGAGCACGCGGCTCTTGGCCCCATACTCTTTTTCGGCCTGTTCGACAATGGCCGCCGCCTGGGCCGGATTGCCGGCGAGCAAATTCTGTTCAATGAGTGCGTAGCGATTCACCGAAGGGCCGCAGCCGCTCAGCAGGACGGCGGTGAGAACTGAGAAGCAGGAGATGGAATGGGCGAGGCGTAGGAGAGATGGGCTCAACGGGATTAGCGAAAACTAAAAGACCGTCCGTTTCTTCTCGACGACTTTCTTGATCTTCTTCTGCCCGTACCAGACCTTTGTATTGTTCTCCAGGTCGATCATCTGGAGATCGACTTGGTAAAACACCGCCTTGGTCCCGTCGGCTTCGTCCAAGATCGTAGCGATGGTACCTTTCATCATGTAGTCGGCCCCTGTTTCCTTCCCGGGAGCCTTCTGCGTCTCTTCACTGGCGTAGACGGCCTGTTCCTTTCGTTCGGTCCGAATTTCGTCCCGCTCGCCCTTGCCGGCGACGAACGTGACCTTCTGGGAGTTCGTCAGCTCACGCTCCAAATCCGTGATGAAGGTCTGCACGCTGATGTGCTCATGGCTGCTGTTGAGCACCGTGCCGACAACGACGACCGGCTGGCGCCCCTTTGCCTGAGAAAAATTGCCGAGCCAGGGGTATTGCAACGCTTCCTTCACCATCGCCTCGGCCACCATCCGTGAGTCGGTATCGTTCCACCGGCCGCTCAGATCCGTCACCACACCGGCATCGACACGAGTCACTTTCAACTCATGTCCGCACCCAGCGAGAGCAAGGATTGAACCCACTATGAGCGACAGGAGTCGGCGATGGGTCTGCATGACGTGAGCACTCCGTGCAAGGGTGGTAAACAAGAGGCGCTAGTTCGTGGCCCGCTTTTCTTCTTCTTTTTCCAGCCGCTCGAACAGGCGATCGGCATTCTTGCGAACATAGTCACGAACCTGCGCGTTGAGCTCCTTGGCCTTCTCCATATTGTTCTTCATCTCTTCCAGGCTGAGCTTCGTCAATACGTAGTAGGTGTTGGTTTCCTCGTCTTTATACCGATCGATGGGACGCACCCCGCTGAGCGTCACGGTGGTCACCGTCTTGATCGCCCGCTCGACGTTCTGCTCTTCAGTGTTCTTCGTAAAATCCCCCGCCGTCGTTGATGCGGCGTAATCCCGCATCAGGTAGCCGGTATAGGTTTCAAAGGTCTTGGCGATTTCCGCCCGGGCACGATTCTCCGCCGCGTCCCACGCAAGTGGCTCATTGCGAACCCCCGTGACCGAGCCCACTCCATAGAACGCCTTGCTGTCCTTGTCATTCATCACACCGGAGCCCTTTTCCACCCACTTCGGAGGACCGCCACAGGCCGCAAGCCCCACAAGAAGAAGCACAGCGAGACCGCTCCCGATTACTCGCGTTCCCATCGCCTGCGACCTCATCATATGATCCTCCTTCGTCAGAAACTGTTGCGCTGTTGCTCTGAAAAGCGTTGCGGAGCAATTGCGGATTCATGCTAACATGCGTTCCTACTTCCGTCAACGAAACGTACCGTCATCGTTATGAATCATGGGATCGCTCTCATAGTTCGATCTTTCAGTAATATCTCAAGACTAGGACAAAGGAGGATGACGCACGCATGGCCGACATTCAGATTAAGGACGGCATCATTACCATCGCCAATCTTGATATCCAAGACCTCAATACTGCTGCCATCTTGGCCGCTTATCCGCCAGCACGTTGGGCGGAAATCACCCGCCGGGCGGTGAAGATTGGACTTGGGTATCTGAAAGGGGGAGAGAAAAGCTAAGGGGCGGTCTTGGTCGCGCGATCCGCTTCGGTGACGGCCCTGCGTCCTTCAACCAGCACCGTATCCCCGTCACCCTCGATCTGCACACTGGCCGGATGCTGCCTCCCTTTCGAGGCTTCCTGCACCTGTTGCGTCACATACGTCCCCAATTCGGAGGCCATCAACCACCCATTCTTGTCCACATCCGCCGCACCCGCGAGCCCTGCCAACAACGCCTGCACGAAAAGGCTTTTCCCCTCGGAACGGGACGAGGACTCGCCCTTTCCCGCAGCACTGATCACCTGTACTGCGCGCCGATCCATCTCATCTTCCGGCTCCAGCCGACCTTCAAGCGACAGCTCCCGAGACACCGTCATCTCCCATCCGAAGACCGGTGCATCCAATATCAGGAGGGTGTGTTTCGACGCGGACCGCCTGGTAAATTCCTTGAGATGCTCGACCGTCACCGCTTTCGCCGGGTTATTGACCTGTGCGTCCAGCGGCACGAGATAGCTCCGGTCTTCCCCCTCGGCATCTGGTGCCGCCCCGGCATGGCCTGCATAGAAAATCACCAGCCGGTCCATGCGTCCGACTTTTCTGGGTAAGATATCGTTCAAGACTTGATGCAACCGGCGAGAGACCGCATCCTTCTCATAGATCTCGATCACCTCGTCGAACCCCAGTTTCCGAAAAGCCTGCGCCACCTGCTTTGCATCGTTGACGGCCCCTTGAATGGGCGGCGCCACAATATAGTTCTCGATCCCGATCACAATCGCCCAGGACTTGTAATAGAGACCTTCCGGCTTTCCCAGTTGCGCGTGCGCGGTCGGACGCGCGCCGTAGGAAACCACGCCCAATACATGGCCCGCAAGGAGCATGGCAATCCCAAGAATGTGCACAAATTGTTTCATGTGGTTGCGCCTATGCGTTCCGGGTGAGCCTACCGTCGGCCTTCGATGGCTGTCAAGAAATCCGCCGGGGACCGGCTCTTCAGGCCACAACCCGAATAATTGCACCGGATTCTTGCAGGCGCTTCGAGGTTTCTCCATAATGCCCCATCAGACTATCAGACTCCCCAAAGCAGGAGGCACTGTCTATGAGTGAACAAATTGAAACCCTGTTGAAGGAAAGCCGAACCTACCGGCCAACCCCGAAAACCGTCGCAGAGGCCTACATCAAGGACTACGAGGCCGAGTACAAGAAGTCCATTGCCGATCCCGAAGGTTTTTGGAGCGATGCCGCAAAAGAGCTGGAGTGGTTCTCCCCCTGGAACAAAGTCCTCGAGTGGAACTACCCCTGGGCCAAATGGTTTGTCGGCGCCACCTGTAACATCGCCTACAATTGCCTGGACCGCCACGTCAAGACCTGGCGCAAGAACAAGGTCGCGTTGATTTGGGTGGGTGAAAACGATCAGGAACGAGTGTTCACGTATGGAGAGCTCTACCGGCAGGTCAACCGCTGCGCCAACGCCCTGAAAAAGCTCGGCTTGGTCAAGGGCGACCGGGTCACCATCTATCTCCCTAAAATTCCCGAACAGGTTGTCGCCATGCTGGCATGCGCCAGAATCGGCCTTATCCACAGTGTGGTCTATTCGGGGTTCAGCGCGCCGGCGCTTGCCAGCCGCATTCACGATGCCGATTCCAAGGTGGTCATCACCGCCGACGTGGGGTTTGATCGAGGCAAGGTGATCCCGTTGAAGCCGGTCGTGGACGAAGCCTTAAAGACCTGCCCTACCGTCAATCATGTGGTCGTCGTACGCCGCCAGACTCCCGCGCAGTCTCTGTCCGCCCCAAAAGAACTCGATTGGCACGACTGGGTCAAAGGCGAGCGGGCTGTCTGCGAACCAGAACGACTGGACTCCGAAACTCCCCTGTACATCCTGTATACGTCGGGCACCACCGGCAAGCCGAAGGGTGTGGTCCACGTCCACGGCGGCTACATGGTCGGCACCTATATGACTACGAAATATGTGTTCGACATGAAAGACAACGATGTGTACTTTTGCGTGGCCGATCCCGGCTGGGTCACCGGCCACAGCTACATCGTCTACGGCCCGCTTCTCAACGGCGCGACGATCTTGACCGCGGAAGGCAAACCGGATTATCCGACCCCCGGCCGCTGGTGGGACTTGATCGAGCGGTACGGCGTCTCGATCTTTTACACGACTCCGACCGCGATTCGACTGCTCATGCGCTACGGGGAAGAGTGGCCTGCCAAATTCGATCTGTCGTCCCTCCGCATCCTGGGCAGTGTCGGTGAGCCGATCAATCCGGAGGCCTGGGAGTGGTATCACCGGGTGACGGGTGGGGATAAACCAATCATGGACACCTGGTGGCAGACAGAGACCGGCGCCATTCTCATCACTCCCCTGCCGACCGTCCCGCTCAAACCCGGTTCCGCCACCCGGCCCTTTTTGGGTATCGAGGCAGACGTTGTGGACCGGGAAGGTAACAGCCTGCCCGCCAATGCCGGCGGCTTTGCCGTGATCAAGAAACCGTGGCCGTCCATGATGCGCACCATTTATAAGGATCCGGAGCGGTACAAGACCTACTGGAACACGATCCCCAATTGCTATGCCGCAGGCGACGTGTGCCATAAGGACGCGGACGGCTATATGTGGTTCATGGGCCGGGCGGACGACGTCATCAAAGTCGCGGGAAACCGGTTGGGCACCGCCGAAGTGGAAAGCGCCTTGGTCAGTCATCACGCGGTGGCGGAGGCCGCCGTCATCGGCAAGCCGCATAAGACCGTCGGCGAATCCATCAAGGCCTTCATCATCCTGAAGCAGGGAGAAACGGAAAGCCCGGCGCTGATTAAGTCAATCAAAGATCAAGTGCTGAAGGAATTGGGCAAAATCGGCGTCCCGTCCGAGATTGATATCGTGGCTTCACTCCCGAAAACTCGGTCCGGCAAGATCATGCGCAGAGTGCTGAAGGCGAAGGAACTCGGGCAAGACCCAGGAGATATTTCGACGATCGAGGAGTGACGAGATTGGGAAGGGGTGGACGCAAACCGGGCGAACCGATCTACTTGAGGCGGCACATGATCGCGCTCGCCCTGGCCGTAGGTCTCCCGGTTGTGCTGTTGCAACTGTACAAGATCTACATCGGCCCGGTGAGCTTTGACGCGCAGATTGGGTTTGGGCTTCTCATTTCAGTCCTGGCCGGGTTCATTCTCTCTCGTGCCTACCGTTCGTCGGCTCAGAACGAGCCGTGAGGCCCCACGGCCATCTACTGCTGGCCTCGATTGTACATCCCCTTCCCTCACCTTGCCGAGATCCGTCACCTCTGTTACACCTTTCTTACACAGCAACAGGAGAGGAGCGGCCATGCCAGCCACAAATCCGCGCGTCAATGTCGTCCTGGAAGAGCGGGTTTATGCGGGACTCCGCCGTTGGGCCAAGCGGGATGGCGTATCACTATCGCTGAAAGTTCGGGATCTCGTAAAAGAGGCGCTGGAAGCCGAGGAAGACCGAGCGCTGGCCCGTCTGGCTGAAAACCGAGAGCGATCGCTCGACAAGAAGAAGGCCCTCTCGCACGCCCAGGCCTGGGGACAGCCCAAACGCGTGAGATAATCCGTGCCCTTCGAACTTCGGTACCACCACGCCGTCGCTACCGAAGATATTCCCCGCATCCCCTCCAACCTTCACCGCCGGATCGCCAAAGCCATTGAGTCGCGTCTGGCTCACGCGCCACACCGATATGGCGTACCACTTCGCAAAACATTACGAGGGTATTGGAAGCTCCGCGTCGGGGATTATCGCGTCGTCTACAAGATCGAGAGGAACGAGGTCTGGTTCCTGGGCACTCAGCACCGCAAGACGATATACCAGGATATCGTGCAGAGACTTGGTGAACCGGAATAGTCGTCCCAGCATAGTAACGAAATCAGATCGTGTGTTGTGCATCCGATAACTCAATAGTCAGACCAGCCCCCGATTCCAGAACGGATTTGCAAGTCAGGCATTTCAACTCGCAGAAGAATAATCAAAAAAGCAAAGCCCGACCCCATTTACGACCCTGTTTTATATTTTCCGCCGATCAGGGCGGTGGAGCTTAGATCAGACCAACTTTGCCTGTCGCCAGATCATATACTGCGGACTCAACCCTTAGTTTGCCGGCTTTGGTTGCCTC
>JABMDL010000014.1 GCA_015903945.1 Nitrospira sp.
GCTGGGATGCCGCGTGCTCGATCGTGGCAAGTATCTTGTCGCGTGTTGGGGCGTCGAATTCGTGGCCATAGAAACGCAGGAACACGCCTTTGCGAATCTCCGCCTCCGTGGCCAGCGGATTCTGCTCCCGCAAGGACGCTTCCACCAGTTTGCGGGCCGTGTCGCGCATGGCGCACCCCATGATCAGCCGCTCTTCTCCCGTGCGCTGCATCAGCATCGCCCGGTACCGTTCCTCCATCTCAGGCGGGGTGTCATTCATGTTTGAACCTCGTGATACAGAGCGGCCAGTCCCAGGTGATCCGCCCATCGCTTCAGATACACCTGGTCGAGATTCTTCACAGACCTGAGCACGTTCCGCACGTCGTCGAGTTGCATGGGACTATGGCTGTCCTTTGCCCATTCCAGTTTTGATAGGATGAGGTCCTCAGGCGCGACGACGGCAATCGGCTCCCCATCGATATTCAGCGTGCGACGCCGGGCAAATTCCTCGCGGCGGTACGCACTCTCTTTCCTGACGACACAATCGACTTTAACCACCAAGTCATTGTGAATCATGTTGAACATCGACCTGTTTCTAATGGCCTGCTCAACTATGTCCCGATCGATGTAATACTCCGCCTGAAAGAGACTGACGACACGCGCCATGTCCGCTTCCCTCAACTCGACGACAAGGTCGATATCGCGCGTCATTCTCGGAGTGGCATAAAAGTTCATCGCCATGGATCCGGTCACCATATAGGCGATGCCAGCAGTCTGCAGCCGCGCGGCGACCGATTTCAATATATCGAGTTCATCGCTCACGACAACGGCAAAGCTTATGCCTTTCGCCGTGAGAAGTCACGCCCTCGCACAGGATTGAGGGCAGGTGCATGGAAACTAACTAAGGGTCAGATTGAGGTGGCCGTTATTTCCGGGCCACCTCAAATGTTACTGCTGATGGCTTACACGACTGTCCGGCCAGGCCCCCGTCCTTGACTCCCATCTAACCCCTGTGGTTCAGTCACCCGCGACCACGTCATGCTGACCAAAGCCGCCTGCTCCCTCGCTCGATTCGCTATCCTGCCGTTTGTGCTGTTCACCCTCGGCTGCCAGAAAGAGAGCGAGTCGATCGTCTCGATCGCGCTGCATCCCAAGAACCCCGACATTCTCTATGTCGCTACCAACGATGCAGTTTACAAGTCACGCGATGGGGGAGGGACCTGGGAGAAGTTTCCGAGTTTCAGTGCACGGCGGGTGACGACATTGGCAATCGATCCGCTCTTGTCGGCGACGATCTATGCCGGCACGATGGGGGATGCGGTCTACAAGAGCCCCGACGGGGGGCAGCATTGGCTGCCGCACAATGTCGGATTGAAAGAGCACGTGTCGTTCATCAACCAGTTTGTGTTTCATCCGGCGGCCAGCGAACAAATCTATGCCGCGACGACCGTGGGCGCCTTCTATACGAAAGATGCGGGCCGTGAATGGGTGGAGCGGATGAACGGGATGAAGGAAGTCCACATCGTGACGTCGATCGCGATCAATCCCAAAGAGCCGGCGGTCCTCTATGGGGGGACGACGGGCGGAGTCTATCGGTCGGACGATGCTGCGATGACTTGGAAGAAAATCAACAACGGGTTAATCCCGGAAACCGAACTGATGGCCGCCATGGCGTTGGGGGTCAATGCCATCGAGATCGACCGGACCAAGCCAGACGTTGTGTACGCGGGCACGACGAAAGGCCTGTTTCGTACGGGGGACAAAGGCGAGCATTGGGAACGGATCGGCCAGTCCCTGGCCGATCCGTTCATCAGCAGTGTGGTGCTCCATCCAACGGACTCGTCGCGTCTCTATCTCGGCGGTCCTGCCGGCGTGTGGAAAAGTTCGGACGGAGGCAAGACCTGGCAGGCGATCAACCAAGGGCTGGCCACGCTCAACATCAGAGCCTTAGCCATGGCGCCAACGAACTTTAAGACGCTCTACGCCGGTACAAACGGCAGCGGCCTCTATCGTTCGACCGACGACGGCGCCACGTGGACGGCGGTGCCGCTGAAGGCCGGAGCGGCTCAACGCTAGGATTTTGTTTTTCGTCGCTGGTATCTCGCAAGCGAACGACGCTTCACGAGATACGCTTCACGCACTGCCTAATACCCCGTCTTCGCCCCGGCGCCCCCATGCTGGTACCTGCCGCTGTACGACAGCATTTGATCGGTCAAGGCTTTCCACTCGTCCTCAGTCATGAGATTCTTCATCCTGAACCGCAAGGTGAGAATATTCGCCGAGGTCGCCATCCGTTGTTGGCCCGCCTCGTTAAGAATCTTGGTGAAGTCAGCGGGCGTCGCCGAATAGCTGCCATTCAAGGTATACAGTTGCCGGTGATAGCCCCGTTCTTGCTCTCGGCCCGCCTTCAATTGATCGACGATCTCGCCGACAATTTCATTGACTTGTTTCGCCTTGCCGGGATCCTTGACCGTCCGGTCGATCAAGGCCGCCATGTCTTGCCGGCCCTTTTGCCAATAGGCGTCTCCAGCGGCTCCGCCCATCATCCCATGGTGGGAATGATAGGACGGGCAGCCGGCCAACAGGGCCGCTGCGACCACACCGAGTACTCCACTGAACATCCGCTTCATATCGACCTCCATTGAAGAGTTGTGATGGTTCCAGTCCCTGCCGTATGATTCCCAAGATGGCCATATCGAATACCGACCCAACCCAGCCCGATCCGATCCATGTACTCAAAGACGAATTTCGCAGCCACCTTGAAACCTTCTACGCCCGGCTCAAACTCGCGCCGCCGTACGAAAGCGTGGAAAAAGCGCTTCGAGCCTTGACGACCGCGGTGCATGCGCTGCCCAAAGAAGAACAACTCAGAATCATAGCCGATTCCGCCGCGCGATGGGAGCAGTTTGCGCACGCCTTTCATACGTCCGGCCTGGCCAAGAAGCACCGGGGGATCATTGCCGGCTTGGCGCGTCATCGGTCGGCACTGGATCTGCCCGCCGAATACGATCATTTTCTCAGCCTGTTCACGACGTAATGCTGTCTGGGGTCGGGTGTGTCGGTCCTTCGAGCGCGTCACGCAGCTCCTCATAGACTTGCATGAGGCGGTTGTGTTCCAACCGGTAGGACATCGTCGCGGTCACCAATCCGGCCGCCAGGACGAGCAGGGCGCCTGCGACGAGGCCCACGCCCATAAACACTCCTTCCAGTGAGGCAAACCCTCCGTCCCATGCATAGGTGACCACAAACACCAGCGATCCGATCAAGACCACGCAGAACCAGAGCAGCGTCATCAGCGCCGACGACCAGGGAATGCGCTTGACGCAGAGTGCGTTCATCGCCTGGTTTCCGGCAGAGAGGTGAATGAGACCCTTGACCGGCCAGGCCGAGCGAAATCCAATTGAGAACAGTCGATATCGGGGGCGGATGGCGATTTGGGACACGTCGGGATAGAACCGCGCGATTCCATGCGGCAGCATGAGCACGCCGTCGGCGGAAAACCGGCTGCGGACCGTCTCGATCGTGCTCGCGGTCCACCGCTCCTGGCTTCTGGCGACGCTGCATCCATAGCGGATCGCATCGGGTGTGAACCGGACGAAGTAGAGCCAGTCGCCCAGAATCAGGCCGATGAACAACACGCTGGCAAACAGCCCGGCTAACACCATGCCGGGTACCTATCCCACAGGGGCCCGACACGAATCAAGACGTCATCTGAAGAGCTGTCGGAGTTCAGGAGCCAGAAGGCCAGTGAAAAGATGCCGAAGAAGTTTATTGACTCAGTGGAGGGACTTGGCTACAGTAGCCTCCGTTTGCGATTCACGCAGGCCTGTGGATCGCGCAGATTTTTTGCTTAGTAGCGTTCACCTTGTGTCGATTTGGCCGCCGTCGTTCCTGTACCGCTAGAGGGTACAGGCCGTCAGAGGTGTGGAGGAGATTATGGATCGCGACAAGATCGAACGGGTGTATACGACCTACGCGGGCTTCTACGACCAGGTGTTTGGAAAAGTGTTTCAGGAAGGGCGCGAATCGGCCATTCGCAATCTGAATGTACAGCCCGGCGAACATGTCCTTGAGGTCGGGGTGGGAACCGGTATCGCCCTTCCCATGTATCCCAGCCATTGCCGCATTGTTGGAATTGACCTTTCGGAAGGCATGCTGGCAAAGGCAAAGGAACGGGCTGAAACATTCCAGCTCTCGCATGTCCAGCTCCACCTCATGGATGCCGGGGCTATGGAGTTCGACGATGACAGCTTTGATACGGTCGTCGCGGCCTATGTTGTCACGGCGGTGCCGGATTATCGGAAGGTCGTCAACGAAATGATCCGTGTCTGCCGGCCCGGCGGTCGCATCATCATGCTGAACCACTTCAGCAATGGGAACAAGGTGATCAACGCGGTGGAACGGGTCCTCTCGCCGCTGACCAAGCATTTGGGCTGGAGAACTGATCTCTCATTGAATACGGTCTTGGAAGGGACATCGTTGCACGTCGCCAGAAAACAAAAGGTCAACCCGCTTCGGTTGTGGGCACTGGTGGAATGTGAGAACAGAAAGAACGGCCGCAGCCTTGTGAGCCGAGCCGGTGCGGAACACAATGTTGCCGGATACGCAAACGGCAATGGGGCGTCGAGTTATTCCAACGGGAACGGCCGCTACTCCCACGAACCCGCCCACTGATTGACTCGTACCTTCCGTCGTACAAGTCCTTGTCTCGTCATATGCCTCCGAGTGCCGTCCGGCCTTCCTGCGTGAGCCAACTCTCCCAGTCACGGCCAGGGATGATGGTCGTCCCGACCAGGCAGTTCCCTGGAAAATACTGTGTGATGTGGTCGGCGAGAACTTCCAGGATGCGGCAGATTTGCCGATCTTTTGTGCCGAGGACTCGCAAGACCAGCCCGAATCCTTGACTTTCCGCCGGGCCGTACGCCATCACGTGTACCATGTTGGTCCGGTTGGACAACCCATCGCCAGCGGGAATGAGATCGCCCTCCCACTGAATCGTCGGATGAACCGCCGCTGCCCGCTTCGCGGCTCGCCAGGCACAGGGCATACCTGCCCGATCCAACTCATCCAATAGCCACTGCACTGTAGGACCGTCAGCGGCTTCTCCTTGAAAGGTCCAGCGGGCCAGTTCGGCGATGGGGCGAGCACCGATGACCGGCGTCGAGACTTCTTCCAGTTGGGCCTCCTCGCACACGATGTACAGTTCCCCTTGTGGGTCAAACCAGAACCGCAGTTTGCCCGCGCTGCATTCGGCCTGAATCACGTCCAGCGACGAACAATCTGCGCCCTCCTGCTCGAAAAGCGAAAAGTCTGTGACGCCGATCATCAGCAGCCTGGTCACCCGCACGAGCCCTCGCACTTGGTAACGAATTGTTACGGACACCGTGGTGCCCGCCGGCACCTCCCGCCCCGATTCTTCGTCGAACAGGCGGCGCTTGGACATCTGCACGTCCGTGACATAGCCGGAGCGGAATCCACCGGTGTGGGCGATCGGTCTTCGACTGTTTTGATCTGATGCTGCATGGCAAGATTGTAGCGCAGGGGAAGCGAGAAGGGCCAGTAAAGACAGTGATCCCACGGAGGCCGTTGCCGTTACAATGGCGGTTTGCGGCGGCTGGTTGCATGGCCGACGATCTCCTTGGCCTGTGTAAGTGTCGTCTCTGGCTGTTGCCGCCGCAGAGCCGTAACTGCATCGACTGTCTTGCCGGTGTGGATGAGATGGGCCAGCCCTTCGTCAGGGCTATCGGAGATGTCTACATTGAGCAACGGCTGTAACCGATTCGCCTCGCGAAGGGCGTGTTCCTTCGATGCGTACAGGTTTGTGCTGACCGGGATGGTTCGATCCTTGAGGACCAACAAGACGGACCACCGTTCGCGCTGCCGGTTCACCGGCAATAATTCCTCGTCGCGATCATATGTCGGCAGCACCAGTAGCTTGACCACCTCGTCGAACCGGAACTGATCCGTCACAGACTTGGTCAGACTCTTGCCGGTCACTGTCACTTCCCGACGGGCTGGATCGATAACCAGGCGTCGGACTTGAATGACGTACCCGCTGAATCCCAACAGCAGGGCGCCCAGCGCTCCGCCGATGATTTTCCCAATGTCCCGTTCTGCTTCCGTGAACGAGTTGACAACGAGCACACACATGCCCACGGAGCCAGCCAGGAGCACATACCGCAGCCATTCGCTGCTATCGCGGAAGATCAGAGACGCGGATGATGCCGAGGACATTCTTAGTTGCCGATCTGCCGACACGCTGAAGCCAAGCCGAACATGAGAGCATGTTGTTGCGAACTCGTGATCATCAGAGGGATGTACTGTGAGCGCGTCGTATTTTCTTGAGCAAGGCCGTGATTCCAATGAGCGACAACGTCACGAGGGTGGCGACTGCCGCATACCCTCCGATGAACAGCCAACCCAAGGCTCCGAACTCCCCAACGAACAGAGATTGGATTGTGATCAGCATCTGGCCCAGGGCGTAGCCGAGTGGAAGGGACACGCCACGGACGTGGCCAACCAGGCCGCCGGTGACTGCGATGAGGAGCCACGAGAGCATCCAAATCGGTGCATCAGCATCCCATGGCTCGATCGTTCCTGTGAGCCAAGGTGAACACACCCACATTCCGACACCGGCCACGACACCGATCGCCATCAAACCCGGAGCTGTGAGTTTCGACATCATGGTT
The DNA here is from genome assembly GCA_015903945.1 of Nitrospira sp. GTDB lineage: Bacteria > Nitrospirota > Nitrospiria > Nitrospirales > Nitrospiraceae > Nitrospira_D. Next base: position 6,669 of record JABMDL010000014.1, read on the forward strand.
CAAGGAACGTATAGCCGATGGTGAAAATTGTAACGCGGGGCGGTGAAACGGCTAAGAAAAGATGCAATCTAATGCTTCATCCATCCTCGCAGCCATTTTCAGCGCCATTGTTCCGAGTCATTTCATGGTTGAAGCAGATCTGCTTGCGAGCTACTCGAAAGACGGTGTATGTATTCTGCCAGTGAAACTCCATGTCTGAGCTGTTCCGTTGTCATGAAGCGTAGGTATTGAGGATGCAACGAGCAGTTTGTCTCCAGCATGTGCCCTTTGAGGGTCCTGGCGCGTTTGCGGCGTCGCTGTCCAGGCGTGGGGTGCAGCTTGTGCACCACCTGGTTCCAAAGGACGGGCTACCGAAGGACACGGGTGATCTGCTGATCGTGATGGGCGGGCCGATGTCGGTGAATGACCCCGACCCATGGATCGCGGAGGAGACCGACTTCATCCGGAGCGCTCTGATATCCGGCAAACCGGTCATCGGGGTCTGTCTGGGAAGCCAATTCATGGCGAAGGCGCTGGGCGCGACGGTGCGGCCCGGCACGGCGCTGGAAATCGGCAAGACACACATCGCCCTCACTGAGGAGGGCAGGCACGACCCCGTCTTTCAGGGGTTTCCCGAAGTCCTGTCGGTTTTCGAATGGCACGGGGAAGTATTTGATCTGCCGAAGAACTGCGTTCCTCTGGCAGGTTCTGAGGTCGCCCCGTTGCAAGCCTTTCGCTACGGCGCCTATGCCTACGGACTGCTCTTTCATCTCGAAATGGAACTAGATGGCATTGACGCACTCTGCCGGGAATGCGCGCCGGATCTCGAACGGGCCGCGGTCACCGCCGGCCGCGTCACCGCCGGCTTTCTGCCGCACATGTGGCTCTCGCACGAGATCGCCGATCGTCTGATCGGGCATCTGGTCGAGCCGACACGTTGATTACCGCCTCCATCCTGAAGTAGCCTATCAGCTTCGTGCGAACCTCTTTCATATGGCATCAATCTAGGAAAAGGAGAAGAGAAGAAATGGGCGGTTTCCCGATAGAAGTCGCAACCCGCATCAAGACATTGCCTCCGTACTTGTTTGCCGCGATCGATAAGATGAAACAGGCGGCGATCGCCAAGGGCGTGGACATCATCAACCTCGGTATTGGCGACCCCGATTTGCCGACTCCGGCCCCGATCATTGAAAGTCTTGCGAACGCAGCCAAAGATGCCAAGCATCACCAGTATCCGTCCTATGAAGGGATGCTGTCCTTCAGGAAAGCGGTGGCCGATTGGTACAAGCGTCGGTTCAACGTCACGCTCGATCCGGCGAACGAAGTGTTGACCCTCATTGGTTCGAAAGAAGGTATTGGGCACATCCATCTGGCGTTCGTCGATCCGGGCGATGTGGTGCTGGTCCCGAGTCCTGGATACCCCGTCTATCCGGTGGGCACGAGTTTCTGCGGCGGGGTCTCACATATTATGCCGCTCACGAAAGCCAACGGTTTTCTCCCGGATCTGAATGCGATCCCAACGGACGTGGCGAAGAAAGCCAAGCTCATGTGGCTGAATTCGCCGAATAACCCGACGTCCGTCATCATGACGAAGGAGTTTTTCAAGCGCGCGATCGAGTTCGCGCAGGAGCACCAGATCATCATCTGCCACGACGCGGCGTACTCCGAGATCTATTACGATGGGAAACGGCCCACAAGCTTTCTCGAAGTCGATGGCGCCAAGGAGGTCGGGATCGAGTTTCACTCCCTGTCGAAGACCTACAACATGACCGGCTGGCGTCTCGGTTTTGCGGTCGGCCACAAGGAGGTGTTGGCCGCGCTAGGGAAGGTCAAGAGTCAACTCGACAGCGGTGTGTTTGAAGCGGTGCAGGCCGCCGGCATCACGGCTCTAGGCCTTCCTGATTCAGTGACCGACGGCATCCGGAAGATCTATCAAGAACGGCGTGACACGATTATTCCGGGCCTCAAGAAGCTTGGCCTGGAAGTCGATGCGCCACCCGCGGCATTCTACATATGGGTGACGGTGCCGAAGGGCTATACGTCCACGTCGTTTACCGCGCATCTCTTGGAAAAGGCCGGCATTGTGACGACGCCGGGCAACGGATTTGGCGCGCCGGGCGAGGGCTACATCCGCATGACTGTCTGTACGTTGAAGGAGCGATTGGCGGAAGCGGTGGAGCGTATCAAGAAGGCAGGGTTCTGAAGGGAGGTCGTTCGTGAAGCGTGAAGCGTCGTTCGCAAGCGTTCTCTTTGCGTTTCCCGGGACGATTCACGAATAACGCTTCACGAGATACGGCCATGAGAGAGACGGCCTACATCGGATTTGGGTCCAACGTCGGCGATCGGGTCGATTTCTGCGACCGGGCGGTGACGTTGCTAAGCCTGCTGCCCCATTCGCGGGTGGCCGGTATCTCGCTACTCTACGAAACGCAGCCGATCCACGACGGGACTGATCCGGGCGACGACTGGTTTCTCAACGGCGTGATGCAGCTCGAAACCGACGTGACGCCCAAGAGTTTGCTGGCAGTCTTGCGTGAAATAGAACGGTCACTGGGGCGGGATCAAGACCACCGGTCAGGTCCCAGGACGATCGATCTCGACCTGTTGTTTTACGGCGATCGGACGATCAACGACCCGGACCTGGTGGTGCCGCATCCACGGTTGCACCAGCGCCGCTTCGTGCTCGTCCCGATGAGCGAGCTCAATCCGCTGTTCGTCCATCCGGTGCTCCAGCGAACCATCACTCAGCTGCTGGCGGAGAGCACGGACACCTGCGAAGTCCGGTTGCTCTTTCCTCAGCCCTCGACCCGTTATGGCTCGCGCCCGGCGTGCAGCTCGGGTCAGAATCCATGAAGATCATCCACAGCCTTGGTGCCATGACGGCCTGGAGCGAGCGGCTTCGCCGCGAGGGGGTCACGATCGGGTGTGTTCCGACGATGGGTGCCCTCCACGATGGCCACCGGGCGCTTATTCGGACTGCGCGTCTCCGGTGCGATGCGCTGGTGGTCAGCATCTTCGTCAATCCAACCCAGTTCGGGCCGGCGGAAGACCTGGCCAAGTATCCACGTCCGATCGGGAAGGATCGTGAGTTATGCCGAGAGGAAGGCGTGGACGTCTGTTTCGAGCCCTCCGCGGCAGCCATGTACCCGGTAGGGTTTCAGACCGTTGTGACGGTTCCGTCGATTGCCACACGATGGGAGGGAGAAGCGCGTCCACACCATTTTGCCGGCGTCGCTACTGTGGTGACGAAACTCTTTGGTATCGTCCGGCCCCATCTTGCCCTGTTTGGGCAGAAGGACTATCAACAGGCGGCGCTGGTGCGGCAGCTCGCTAAGGACCTGAGCCTGGGTGTGGAGATCGTGGTCCGCCCTACCGTGCGTGAGCAGGACGGCTTGGCGATGAGTTCGCGCAACGTGTATCTCTCACCGGATGAGCGGATCGTCGCGCCCACGCTCTATAAGAGCCTTCAGGCCGGAGCCGAGGCGATTCGCAACGGGACGACCGATGCGTCGGCGGTTCAGTCGGCGATGGCCGCGGTGGTCAGGCGAGAACCGGCGTTGACGGTCGATTATCTTTCGGTGTGCGAGCCCCTGACATTGGAGCCGCTCTCGATTGTGATTTCCAAGGCTGTCCTGCTTGGCGCTGTCCGCCTCGGCTTTATCAGACTCATCGACAATCTCATGGTCACAATGCCGGCCGGGCGCCGCTAGTTGCCCCTTCTGACCAGCTGAGGGATCGACGTTTAGGAAAAGAGGTTGGGGTGGACGCTCTGGCCGACGAGCAAGCTGAGGATGACTTGGCTGAGACGGTACTTATCGTCCGAGGGCAGTTCTAGAAAATGGACTCCCATCGACTCTTTCCGTACGGAGCACACCGCCGCGGTCTCGACTGTGATGGCTGCTTTGTCAGACGCAGGCGTAATCATGATTCCCATGAAGGCCCCAAGCGGCAGGAGTTCTGAGGTTTCCACGGTACAGCCGTCCACGGAAATATCCGTGATGCGACCCCGAATCCGGTGCGTGGCGTCGGGAAACGCTTCGGCGTGAAGCGAGACCGGCAAGCGCTTGTATTGCCGGCGATCGACTGAGTGCGTGGCATCCGGTACCTTGGCCCAAAAGGTATGGAACCGTCTTGAGCACAGTTGACAACGAAAGGGATGCACGTTGAAACGGCTGAGCATCTTCTCAACGGTTCCTTCATTGTAGGTGGCACGAACAAACGGTGTTCCACAACTTGGGCAGTGGAGATTTTTCATGAGTTCTGCGGCGACATCGGTGAGGTGCGCGGGGTGGAGCCCGTTTCTGCCGCTGGTGATGATTCCCGTTGTGTGTTGAGAATCGGTTCGAGGTTGGCCGGTGAGTAGGTCGGAGGCTTCACCCACTTCCCATCGGCCCGTTTGTAGCCGCCCACCTTGCTAAGATTCGACCGGTGGACTTCCTGGAAGACCGGTTTCATGTCGATTCCATAGGAAACCGCAGTGCCGTAGACCACGTACAGCAAATCAGCCATTTCCTTGGCCACCGCGGCCAGATTCCCGTTGGCCATCGATTCCTTCAGTTCGTCAAACTCTTCTTGAATGAGACGGATGCGAAGCTGTTTTGTGTCGTCGGCTGGATCAGCGGGCGTCGGCTGAATCGCAATCTCAAACTTCCGATGAAATTCCTCGACCATCTTCTGCTCATCGGTCATGCCGTCTCCTTCAGTGCTCAGCGTCAAACGGCAGCGCTTTTCGTGGTACGAGTTCCGCCGGTTCGAGGAGGGGAATCTCTTTGTCCGACGAGACTCCCAATTCCTTAAATCGGCGGGCGGCCGGCAGGATACGGGTTTCCAGCGATCCCACTGCCCGATTGTAGGCCGACACGCTCTTGCCTAGAGCTTCACCGACGCTGTTCAGGTGCTCGGCCAGCACCGCCATCCGTTCATAGAGGTCCTTGCCCAGCCGCCCGGCCTCCTCTGCATGAGCGGTCATCCGCTCTTGCCGCCAGCCGTAGGCAACCGCTCGAAGCAGGGCCACGAGCGTCGCCGGGGTGGCCAACACCACGCCGCGCGCGAAGCCTTCTTCGATGAGGCGCGGGTCTTGGTCCAAGGCAGCTCCGAGGAACTGCTCGCCGGGGAGAAAGAGCACCACGAATTCCGGCGCACGGTCAAACTGCGACCAGTAAGCCTTCAAGGACAAGTCATCCATCCGCTTCCGCACTTGCTCGGCGTGCCGGCGCAGGGCTTCCGCCCGCTGTGCCTCGTCGCGCGCGTCATGCGCATCGAGGTAGGCCGAGAGGACAGTCTTGGCGTCGACGATGATCCGCCGACCGCCCGGCAGTTGTACGACCATATCGGGACGAAACCGGCCGTCTTCGGCGGTGACGGATTGCTGTTCGACAAAATCACAATGCTCGACCATGCCCGCAAGTTCGGCCACACGCTTCAGGGTAATCTCGCCCCATTGCCCCCGCACGGCCGGTGCGCGCAGGGCTTTCACGAGATTGCCCGTCTCCTGCTGCAACCGTTGGTGCGATTCCGCCAGCGATTTGAGGTGCTGATCCAGCCCGCCGTAGGCTGATTGGCGCGATTGTTCCAGCAGCCGCATGTGTTCGTCATACCGTTGCAGCGATTCTTGCAGAGGGCGTACCAGGCCGTCGATCGCCTCCTGTCGTTGCTGCAACGCGCCGTCCGCTTTGGCGTGCAGCGCCTCGAACGACACCGAAGCCAGTTTCAGGAATGCCTCGTTGTTCTGTCTCAACGCCTCGCCGGACAGGCCCTGGAAGGAATGCAGGAGTTCCTGGCGGGCTTGATCGAGCAAGGTTCTTTCATCGGCGAGTTGTTTCGTAACGCTCTCGATTCTGGCTTCCGCCGCGGCTCGTGCTTGCTGTGCCTCGGCCAGTTCTCTGCCGAGAACCATTCTGTCCTGCCGATCGAGATCCAGCTGCTTTCTCAACTCATCGGTGGTGGCTTCGGCCCGCTGTGATTGAACGCGCAGGCGCCCTCCGACCCACAGCCCGGCGAACAGGCCGCCGAGCAGAAGCCCGACTAAGAGGCCGATGGCAAGGAGAATGAAGTCACTCATGGGCTTGGTGTTCCACCCGAACATCCGGGCGGCTCAGTCCGTAGTCGTGAGCCGTCAACAGATTTGTCCAATCGTGCGCGGAGCCTACGTAAATAATTGTAAAAGGTCAAGGAGCGCACAACCCGATCCAGTCGGTTATCGAATCTGCTGCAAAGGAATGATTCTCACAGGCCAGGCTCTACATGGATGGTCCCGGCAGCCGCATCCAGGTGTACCCATTGTCCCTCCTTCAAGCGAGTCATGACGGCTTCGACATTGGCCACAGTCGGAAGGCCGTATTCGCGGGCGATGATCGCGCCATGAGACAGCGTGCCGCCCATTTCCACAACCAACCCGCCAGCGATGCCGAACAGCGGGGCCATCCCGGGATCGATGACGGGAGCCACGATAATGTCTCCCGGCTTCACCCTGCTCCAATCGGTCAAGGAGCGGAGCAATCGCACCGGCCCGGCCACGGACCCTGCACTGATGGGCAGGCCGAACAAGGATTCGGTTCCAACGGACCGATGGGATAATCGACTGCTTGCCGTGGTGCTTTCCCAATCGCGGATTGTGTCGGGTACTTCGATGGCGGCATTTCGGTCTCGCTCGGCTCGGCGTTCACGAATCAATCCCCGCCAGTCTCGGCTCTTTCTTGATACGAGATCGGCTCGATCTTGTACTGTGAGGAAGAAAATGTCGTCACGCGCGTCACACGCACCTTGCGCGACCAGCAGATCGCCGAGGTGCAGCAGCAGGGTACGCGTTGCCGTTGAAAAATACATCAGATGATGCCGGTTAGCTTCCCGCAGCGCAAAAAACCGGCATAGCCGTCGATACCACCAGCGGTAGGTGAACCACCGGTCCAACCGCCAGCCCAGGCGTCGTTTGATTTCCGTCAGCGCCTTCGCGCGTGTGCGTTCCTGGCGCGATAGAACCTCCTCTCGACCGAAGGGTGCAGCCCCAATTTGGAGCCGCAGCACGGATAAAATCGCTTGCGGATTGTCGGCCAGACGCGGGGACATCACATCCGATTCGCCAATGCCGCGGTGGCCGTAGTCTTCCACGTAGGCGTCAAAGGCGCGCAAACACGCCGTGTCTTTGAGCGCCGTGCGGAATTCTGAGGGGTTCCAGGGCTCCGCGTTGAAGAACGCCTCTGCCGTCGGCTCGCGCCGCGCGATGTCCACGATTTCCGCGAGCCGCAGGATCTGTTGCGCACTGATGACCGTACCTTGGCCTTGCAGGGCGGCGTTTGAGAGGACTCTCCAGTCTGACCCCAGCCAGCGTGGCAGAAAGAGGCTCAGCGCTTGCAGGCATTGGGCCACTCCGCCTGCGATGCCAAACGTTAACTCGCGGATCTGGAACCGTGCGCTCAGATCATCCAGCCGTCGGACCGTCTCGTCAAACGACAGAGCGCCGACCTGTTGGGGGCCGTATTGCTTGGCCATGGTTTTCATCTCGGCGAACCACGCCGGCCCATGGACGGTGGCGCGCCGCATTTCCTTCAGCATCACGATCCCTGCCTGGATGAAGGCAAGCCAGCCGAGGGGACGCACCGCCGGAGCCACCGCGAGTGGTTCTCCGCCCATCTGCTCCGGTAATTGGGATGGGTCACCACGTAGTTGTGCAACGAGGAGATGGAACAGGGTGACGTTCAGGTAGGGACGTCCGTGGAAGATGCGTGTCGAGGTCAGCCCACTGGGAATGTGACAGCCGAGTCGTCGGTAGGGTTCGATGATGTGCTGGTCCATGAACAGTTCTAGGAAAGAATTCCCCACAGGACTCGGCAACTCCGGCATCGTTTCTTTGAAGTTCGCGCGCGACCACTCGCAATCGTCGTTCGTCAATTCGGAGGAGGGGCGAACCCCGGTGATGGGCCTGGCCTGCAACGCCCAGAGCCGATGTGCGTCGATTGCCCACTCCAGATCAACAGGGTGTCCTAAAGCCTGTTCGATCTTCTTTGCCATAGCCCCCAACTCGAACAGCTGCTCGTCCGAAAGCGACGACTTCGATTGCGTTGATTCGGGCATTGCGTCGTAGCGCAGCCCATCGTTCGTGACGATCAATCGCTGCGCTTTATTTGCCAAGATCCGCCGTCGGATCCAGACCGGACGCTGATCGGTGCCTATCTGCACGACATAGGAGTCAGGTGTCACGTGTCCGTCGACCAGCGGGGCGGCTAAACCGGGCAAGGCATTCACAGCAACATAGAACGAGCGGCCGGTCACCGGATGGATCGAATAGGCGACTCCGGAGGCCAACGCATTGACCATAGACTGAATCACCACGGCCATCGAGGGGACTGCATGATCGCCTCCCCGTTCGACAGAATACTGCAGGACCCGTTGTTGCCAGAGCGAGGTCCAGAGGTCCTTGATTGCGTCGTCGATTTGGTCAACGGCGACTCCAAGATGGGTGCGATAGAGTCCGGCAAAGCTGGTCCGGCCTGCATCTTCGTTAGTGGCCGAGGACCGGACGGCCCAGCGGGCAGGAATGGGAACATCCAGTCTCTGAAGTGCCGCCTTCCATTCGGCGGTCAGTGAGGTGATGTCTACCTGCCTGATTCGTTCCTGGCAAGCCGACAAGGCCGACTCCCGTTCTGCTCCCGACAGGGCACAGATCTTCTCCCATTCTGCCGTTTGGGCGAACCCTGACGTTTCCAGGCTCTGCCGGTAGGATTCAGTCGTCACACAGATGCCGGGAGGCACGGGAAATCCGGCCGCCATGAGTTGAGCCAAACCAAGGGCTTTGCCTCCGACGAGTTCGAGGTTGGTGCACTGTACTAAGGGAAGAACGAAGGGATGTGCCATCGGTACGGATAGTACCTACAGCAGAAGGAGGAGGTAAAGGTCATTGACGTTGGTTCCGGTCGGGCCGGTGCGGATATGGCATCTCAGGGTCTTCAACGCTGGGTAGGTGTCATGCCGCTTCAATGCGGAGCGGAGACTGACACCGATCTTCGCAGCCTGTGCGGCGGTCATCCCACTGACCACCGCGCCGGCGACATCGGTCGGTCCGTCGGTTCCATCGGTTCCCATCGCCACCAGCCATACATGAGCGATGCCGGCAAGGTGGAGGGCTGCGGCTGCTGCAAATTCCTGCGCGCGCCCTCCTTTACCGCGTCCTGTGACCGTCACGGTTGGTTCGCCTCCGGCGACGATACAGGAGGGACGCCTCAGCCTGCCGGCTTGTCTTACGAGGCGTAACGCTCGTTCGACGAACCGCTTCGCCTCAGTACTGGCTTCTCCCGCAATGGCGGCTGAAAGGCGGTGGGTGTGGAGCCCCGCCTGTTCTGCGGCATGGGCGACAGCGTCGAGCATCGTGCTGTTGGTGCCGATGATCGTATGATGAACTGAGCGTAACCGCCGCGAGCCAGGCTTCAGTGTCTCCGGGATGGCCCCTCTCTTTCCTTGGAGTAGATGAAGGCGCACAGCGCCGGGCACGTTGTGCCAAATCTTGTATCGTTGTAACACCGTGATGGCATCGGCGAAGGTGGTGGGGTCTGGAGCTGTCGGCCCCGATCCGATCGTGCCGATGTCATCGCCGATGACATCCGAAAGCATGAGCGTCGCAATCGTGGCCCGTGTGGAACGAGCGAGTCCTCCCCCTTTCAGCCGGGACAGATGTTTGCGGACGACATTCATCTCGTCGATCGTTGCGCCGCTTCTCAAGAGCAAACGCGTGGTCCGTTGCTTGGCGGCCAGGGTAACGCCAGGTACCGGAGCGGGCAAGAGACTTGAGGCCCCTCCCGACAACAGGACGATGAGCAAATCGCGAGGCGTGAGATCTTGAACCAGGGTCCTGATACGTTCTGCTGCTTGCCGTCCCGCACGGTCTGGAATCGGGTGGCCGGCTTCGACGACCGTGATGCGCTTGGTGGAGACACGGGAACCGTGCTTGACCACGACGAGCCCCTGCTCCAACGTGGTCCCTAGGATGTGTTCGATCGCTCGAGCCATCCGGGCAGACGCCTTGCCGGCGCCAACGGCGACGATCCGGTCGAAGTGCCTCAGGTCATAGGTTCGCCGGCCTATCCGCAATAGACGACCTTTACGCGACACGGCCTTCAGCAGCCTGTGGGAGGGGTCGGCTACCTCCAACCCCGCGGCAATCAACTTCCGAATCAGCGGTTGGGCAGGAGATGTGGGGAGGAGAAGCGGCATGAACGAGAAAAGCTACGGCAATTTGTCTTGTTTGAAACAGCGGCTCGGACAGGTTTGCCGAGGGACTCGGATTTGGTAGGTCCCCTGGGGGAGCACGTCCTTTTTAAATTCGGGGTTGAGCATCTTCAGTTCGAGAAAGTAGGTGCCGAACTCCTCCGCGATGGAGGTCAGCGCCCGTTGTGATTCTTTCACGGTGACCGTGATGGTTTCCGTTTCGAGCGGGATGTAGAGATCCTTCTTGCTCAGCCCCAGATATTTCTCCGGCTGGGAATAGATTTCTTTGGCTGCGATGATCCGCGGGACATAGCGCATGGTTTCGCGGGGGCCGTGCATTTTCCAGTAATCGCTGATCTTCTGGTCTTTGAGCAGCTTGCGGACTCGCTCTTCACCGGCATTATAGGATGCCATGGCCAAGAACCAATCGTTCTGCTGGAAGTCTTTCAGGTACTTGAGGTATTTGACCGCCGCTTCGGTGGACATTTCGAGATTCCGACGTTCGTCCCGGACGGCATCGCTCTTGAGCCGGTAACGTCGGCCGGTGGAGGGGATGAACTGCCACGGGCCTGAAGCTTTGGCTTTGGAGTAGGCCGCCGAGATGCATTTGCTTTCGACCAGCAGCATGTATTTCAGATCGTCCGGCAGGCCCGCCTCGGCCAGCTGCTTTTCCGCCGGTGGGAAACAACGACCGGTGCGTTTGGCGAGGATGATACTCTCGCCCTGATCTTCCAAGAATTGATAAAACTCATACTCGATACGTTCTCTGACCTGCCAGTTATCGAGGGGCACCGTCAGGCCGGCAAACGTGATCTTGTCAGGCAGTTTGAACGAACTTAAAAAGAACCGCTCACCTTCCCGCTTGATTTCCGGCAAGATAACCAACCGATCTTCCGGTTCTGCTTGCCCATCCATCGGCTCAGGAAGCACGAGGTCCTTATCATTTTCGAATTGATCCAACGGAGGCTGTGGAAACGCAACAGCTGAAGGAGCAAAGCTGGCCAATGCCAGTGCGAACAACACCATTCCCATGTTCCTAGAGTTCATTCAGCAACTCCTTGGGTATAAGCATAGCAGACGCGTTCACGATCGGTCATGCTAGCAGCGGACCAAGCGACCGGCAAGCGGAATGACGTTCCCGTTCATGGTACATTGCCGCGCATGAAGACACTGGCCGTGTTGAACGATACCATCACGAATTGCGTGATCTGTCCCAGGTTGGTGACCTATCGGCACAAGGTCGCGCAAACGAAACGGCGTCAGTTTAAAGATTGGACCTACTGGGGTCGTCCCGTCCCCGGCTTTGGCGACCCGCAGGCACGCTTGTTTATCGTGGGGCTGGCGCCGGCCGCCCATGGCGGCAATCGAACCGGGCGTGTCTTTACGGGCGACCGCAGCGGCGACTGGCTGTATGCAGCGCTGCATGCCTTCGGTTTCGCCAATCAGCCGATCTCGACTCACAAGGATGACGGTCTGCGCGCGATCAACTGCTACATCGCGCCGGTCGTGCGTTGCGCTCCGCCGGACAACAAGCCGTTGCCGAACGAGTTTGACGCCTGCCGGCCCTATTTAGTGGGTGAGTTTCAGACGCTCAAGCGTATACAGGTGGTCATTGCATTGGGAAAGATCGCCTTCGATCACTATCTGAAAGCCTGCCGAGACCTCGGCCACACGATTCCGGTACCTGTTCCCAAGTTCGGCCACGAAAAGGTGTATCGCCTACCATGGGGCGTCACCCTCATTGGGTCGTATCACCCCAGCCAGCGGAACACCCAGACTGGCTTTCTCACCCGCCCGATGTTCCACTCGGTGTTCCGAAAAGCCCGGAAGATTATTGACGGGGAATAGAGGCAAGCAATTGGTCCGGTGGCGCACGGCAAAGAAGTCGTTCTCCATTCCATGTTCTATTTTCTGGAGCGGAGGCGAGTCGGGTGGTCCCTGAACTGCGCGCATTGAGCGAGCACCGCCTGCTTCGATCTCGGTTCAGATCAATCTTGCGTGCGCGCTTAGCGAGCACAGGGGATCACCCGACTCGCCTCCGCGAGTTTTACTGCTGACCTTTCGCCTTCCAGTCTTCGAGAAACTTCTTCAAGCCGGCGTCGGTCAGCGGGTGCTTGAAGAGCGACTGGAACACGCTATAAGGCATTGTGGAAATGTGGCCACCTGCCAGCGCTGACTCCACCACATGCTGTGGATGGCGGACGCTGGCCACCAGGACCAACGTTTTGTAATCGTAGTTCTTGTAGATTGTGACGATTTGACGAATCAGCCCCATGCCGTCCGAGCTGACGTCGTCCAATCGGCCGATAAAGGGCGAGACGCACCAGGCGCCGGCCTTGGCGGCAAGAAGGGCTTGTGTTGGGGAAAAGCAGAGTGTCACGTTCACGCGAATCCCTTCCGCGGAGAGTTTACTCGTCGCTTTGATGCCTTCCGGAATCAGCGGACATTTGACCACGATATTCTTGTGGATCTTGGCGAGCTCCCGGCCTTCCTTCACCATGGCGTCCGCTTCCACACTGACGACTTCGGCGCTGATCGGGCCGTCCACGATCTTGCAGATCTCCTGGAGCATTTCCTTAAAGCTGCGGCCTTCCTTGACCACCAGCGAGGGATTCGTGGTCACGCCGTCCAAGATGCCGAAACTGGCGGCTTCGTAAATTTCCTTCACGTTGGCCGTATCAAGAAAAAACTTCATCGTCGGCTCCTTTCATGTCATGTCCGATGCGGTTTACATGCGGTCACTTCGTTATCGGTCATCGTAAGAAGAACTCAATTCGATCGCACTCGGTCTGTTTGACGGTTTGACAGGCCTCCGAGCCGGGGATACAATTTCGTCGTCCCTCCAAGGCATCACACAGCGGGAGATTGTACGATGCGACGATATGCGTGGCTCTTGTCCCTGGTCCTCTTGCTGACCGCCTGCGGAGGCGGCAACCCGTACCTGGAAGCGTCACTCAAACCGGCCGAGCTGCAAGGAAAAGACAAGGCCTGGTTTGAAAAGAATTGGGGCACTCCAGACGGTAAATCGTCGCGCTTCTTCGGCGGTGAGACCTGGACTTACTATCGCATCGCCGGAGGGAAATCCGGCCCGCCGCTGTTCAACTTCTCCCCAAATCAATGCCAAATCACACTGAAGTTCGACAAGGAAGACAAGCTGTCCGATTATAGTTATTCCGGCTGCTAACCGGCTTGTCGGTTCTGAAATGCGGCTGCACATTGCTTGCTGCAGAAACAATGGGTCTGGCCGCTGACCGTCTCAATCACCGCGTTTCGCCGTGGTACGAACGTATGGCAAACCGGGTCTTCAACCATCTGGTCTTGATCCACATATGTCCCCCGATCCCCCACGTCCCTGTTCCTGAATCCTCGAATCACCTGCCGTAGCAAGAAGTACAGCACAGTGAGCAGCGCGATAACGAGCAGAAGCCTATACATTGTGGATCACCATGTATATGGCCACAATCCTATGGGAGGGGGTGAGGCCTGTCAAGCGGACCGACCGTTTCTCTGTCATGGGAATACGTAACCCCACATACCCAAAGGGACCAGCGGCACTAGGCGAATACGGGAACACTTTCGCATGCCAATCCAGTACTTCAGGAGGATATTCTCTTCTTCGAGGAAATGATACAGTCCCGGCCATGAAGACATGTGATAAATGCCACGGCGCGATGTTACCGGAGAGGGCGGTGGATTTGGATGCTGGACTTGCGATCACCGTGTTCGCGTGTTTGAATTGTGGTCGCCGGAAAGCAGCAGACCAAGAACCTCGTCCCATCACGGCTCGACATTGACCTGCTGGATAGCCAACCACAGCTGTTGATCTGCGAGAAGCGGAAAGCCGCTGCGAGATCCTACGCCACACTATCCCGAACAGGAAGAGTCGGTCCGGTCACCGGATGCGGGTCTTGTCCAAAGAGGGATGAAGTTTCAGCAGCATCAGCAAGAGGCCTGAGGGGGAGCTGTTCACGCAGCAGCGACCGTAGATGGGTTACCTTAGGCCTAAGACGTCCATCATGTCGTAGAGGCCGGGGGGCTGTCTGACGACCCACCGTGCCGCACGGAGGGCGCCACGGGCGAAGGTGTCGCGACTGCTGGCCCGATGCGTCACCTCAATTCGCTCGCCCATCCCGCCGAACAGGATTGTGTGGTCGCCGACAATGTCGCCGGCGCGGATAGTCTGAATCCCGATTTCCTTTTGCTTCCGCTCCCCGATCAACCCTTTGCGCGCATACACCCCGACTTGATTGAGGTCACGGTTCACCGCACGCGCGAGGACTTCGGCGATCTTGAGCGCTGTGCCGCTGGGGGCATCTTTCTTCAACCGGTGATGGGCTTCGATGACTTCGATGTCGTACTCATCCCCGAGCGTCCTGGCCATCTCACTGATGACTTTGTAGATCAGATTCACGCCGACGCTCATGTTTGGGGAAAAGACGCAAGGCACGTGCTTCGCCAAAGATTTGAGCTCCTCCAGCTGCGCCCCTTCAAACCCGGTCGTCCCGATCACCATGGCCCGTCGGTGCTGCACCACGGCGCGGAGATGTTCGAGTGTCGCGGCCGGCGACGAGAAGTCGATCACCACTTCGGCCCGATCGAGCAGGGCTGAGAGGTCATCGGTAATCGGCACGCCGGACCGGCCGCAGCCGGCCGTTTCGCCTGCATCCTCACCGAGCACGTGATGGCCCTTGCCCTCAACTGCGCCGGAGAGGGTCAGCGCCGTAAAATCACGGATCAGCGCCACCAATCGGCAGCCCATGCGTCCGGCGGCCCCTGCGACAATGACTTTGATCATGGGATCCATCTCCGTGGCGTGCGTTCGGAATCAGATCAAGCCGGCATCCTTCAAAGCGCGAGTTAATTTTTCGCGCGTATCCTGGGCCATCGGGCAGAGCGGCAAGCGCAATTCGGGGTCGATCTTACCCATCATCCCCAGCGCTTCTTTCACGGGAATCGGATTGGTTTCAAAAAACAGTGCTGCAAACAACGGCGACAGGTTGAAGTGAATTCGCCGAGCGTCGGCCACCCTTCCGTCGGCAAAGGCCTTCACGAGTGCAGCCATTTCGGCCGGCACGATGTTGGCGGTCACGGTAATGACGCCTTGGCCTCCGACTGCCATCATCGGCAGCGTCAAGGAGTCATCGCCGGCCAACACGGTCAGCCGGTCTCCGCACAGCTGAACGATATCCGACGCTTGTTGCACCGAACCGCTGCCTTCTTTGACGCCGACGATGGTTGTGATCGCCGCGAGCCTGGCGATCGTCGCCGGCAGCATGTTGACACCGGTTCGCCCAGGAATGTTGTACAGCACCAGCGGCAGATCAACGGCCTCCGCCACCGCCTTGTAGTGACGGTAGAGCCCTTCCTGGGTGGGTTTGTTGTAGTAGGGTGTGATCAGCAACGCGCCGTCCGCTCCGGCCTGCTTCGCGTGCTTCGTAAGGGCAATGGCTTCCTCGGTACTGTTCGAACCGGTGCCGGCGATCACCGGCACGCGCCGGTTTACCACCTCTACGGTCAGCTCAATGACCCGATTGTGCTCGTCGTGGGACAGAGTGGCCGATTCGCCTGTGGTGCCGCAGGGGACGATGCCGTTTGTGCCTTTGGCGATCTGCCACTCGATGAGGTCCGCCAATGCCCGCTCGTCGACCTTCCCCTTCCGAAACGGAGTGACGATGGCGACTAATGAACCCGTGAACATCCGGCGCCTCTCAGTTTAAAAATGTCGGAATGGTTTCACCCTTGATCAAGTCGTCGTAGGTTTCCCGTTCGCGAATCACGTGGATCTCTCCACCTCTGATCAACACTTCGGGCACGCGGGGACGAGAATTGTAATTCGAGGACATGACGAACCCATACGCTCCCGCACTCATCACGGCCAGCAGCTCGTCAGGCTTCACCGCCGCCAGTGATCGATCTTTGGCCAAGAAATCCCCGGATTCGCACACCGGACCGACGATATCCATTTGCCGCTTGGCCCGGTGGGCCGCTTCTTCATTGACGGGGCGGATTTCGTGGTACGCACCGTAGAGGCTGGGGCGGATCAAATCGTTCATGGCCGCGTCGACAATGACGAAATGCTTGGTTTCCCCGGCCTTCTCATACAGCGCCTTGGTCACGAGAATGCCGGCGTTCCCGACGATCACACGGCCCGGCTCCATCACCAGCGTCAAGCCCAAATCTTTGACGAGCGGCGAAATCGCGTCAGCCAGATCCTGGGGTAAGGGCGGCTTCTCCTCGGAATAGGTGATGCCAAGCCCGCCACCGATGTTCAGGTAGCGGATGTGAATACCTTGACCCTTCAGCGTATCGATGAGGACCACGACTTTCTTCAGCGAGTCGACGAAGGGAGTCACGTCCGTCAGTTGTGAGCCGATGTGGGCATGGACACCGACAACATCGGTGTGGCCCAGCGAGGACGCCATTTTGTATTCTTCCAGCGCACGATCCGCCGCGATACCGAACTTGCTCTTCTTCATTCCTGTCGAGATGTAGGGGTGCGTTTTGGGGTCTACGTCCGGGTTAATCCGCAAGGCGATCCGAGCTTTTTTGCCGACCGAGGCGGCCACTTCGTTGATGGCATGAATCTCCGCGGGCGATTCGACGTTGAACATGAGGATGTCGGCCTTCAGCGCATCACGGATTTCCTCGGGTGATTTGCCGACGCCGGCGAACACGATTTTCGAAGCCGGCACGCCGGCTTTCAGGGCTCGGAACAGCTCGCCGCCCGAGACGATATCCGCGCCACTGCCTTCCTTCGCCATCAGACGCAAGACGGCCAGATTGGAATTGGCCTTCATCGCAAAGGCGATCACGTGGGGAATATTCTTGAAGGCGCTGTCGTACGCCCGGAAATGGCGGAGGAGCGTCGCATGGCTGTACACGTAACAGGGGGTGCCGACCTCTTTCGCGATCCGGCTGACCGGCACATCTTCACAGTGCAATTCGCCGTGGCGATATTCAAAATAGTTCATGGCATCAACCTCGCTCAATCACCAACTGCGTCGCCGGCTGCCGATGACGGGCAGCGGGTACTATCTCGTGCCGACAGGCCGCAACGGGGGCAAGTTTTCATCCTGCCCCAACAACGCGGGATCTTGCTCTTCAGCCTCAACAGAAGTGTCGCGCTGGTTCGCCTCGCGGGCTGCATGCTCTTTCTTCTGCTGTTCGATTGTCGGCGCAAGACCGATGGTCTCGGGGGCGACCGGAGCTCCTACCACGCCGCATGCGCTCAGCAGTCCTGTCGCGGCGAGGAGGGCGAGGCCTCTCATCGAAGCGACCGGTCCAATACGTTGATCCGTTGCTCCACTTGGCGCCGCGCCGTTCCCCCGATCTGCCGTTTGCGGTCGATCGCCGCCGAAACGGTCAATCGGGCGAAGACTCCCTTCTCGATCCGATCGGAACACGATCGCAGCTCTTCCAATGAGAGGTCCGCCAACTCACGACCTTGATCCAGCGCCGTCCGCACGAGTCGTCCGGTGATACCGTGGGCGTCACGAAACGGCACGCCCCGTTCCACCAAATAGTCGGCCAATTCAGTGGCGAGCAGCCCCCCGCTCTGCACTGCGCGGTCGAGCACGTCGCGGTTGACCGCGAGTCGCCGCATTAATTCCGTCATGACACCCAGGGATGTTGTCACTGTGTCGAGCGCATCGAACAGCGCCGGCTTATCTTCCTGCAAGTCTCGATTGTAACTCAAGGGGAGGGCTTTCAGTGTCGTCAGCAGACCGATCAGATGTCCGTAGACCCTCCCGGTCTTTCCGCGGACCAATTCGGGCACATCGGGATTCTTTTTTTGCGGCATCATGCTGCTGCCGGTGCAAAAGGCGTCGGGCAGATCAACAAACTGGAATTCCTGCGAGGCCCAGACGATCAATTCTTCACTGAGCCGGGACAGATGCATCATGATGAGCGACAGGGCCGAGACTGTTTCCACAATAAAGTCGCGGTCGGACACGGCATCCATGCTGTTGGCCGTCACGGCGGGAAATCCCAGCAGTTTTGCCGTATACCGCCGATCCACCGGGTAGTTCGTGCCGGCCAGGGCCCCTGATCCCAACGGCATGACGTTGAGCCTGGTTCGGGTATCGCGGAGCCGTCCCTTGTCCCGCTCGAGCATCTCCACATAGGCGAGGAGATGATGGGCGAACAGGACGGGCTGGGCGCGCTGCAAGTGGGTGTAGCCGGGCATGGCAATCGTCAGATTGTCCTTCGCCTGGGCCAGCAGCACCCGTTGCAGTTCCGTACATTGCTCGGTCAACCGGTCGAGCTGGTCGCGGAGAAAGAGCCGGATGTCCAGCGCAACCTGGTCGTTTCGGCTACGCCCTGTGTGGAGCTTGCCGCCCAACGGTCCGATCAGTTCCGTCAACCGCCGCTCGATTGCCATGTGAATGTCTTCATCTTGGGGCTTAAATTTGAACCGTCCCTGGTCCAGCTCCGTCTTGACCAAGTCGAGTCCGCGCACGAGGACACGTGTCTCGCCGGGCGACAGCACGCGCGCTTTCTCGAGCGTTTTGCAATGCGCAATGCTGCCTTGGATGTCATGCGCGTAGAGCCGCCGGTCAACGGCCACCGAGACGGTGAACGCTTCGACGAGCCGGTTCGTGTTCTCACGAAATCGGCCTCCCCAGGCCTTGCCGGCCTGGGCTGTTGTCCGGGTGTTCCGTTGCGCGCGTGCCATCAGGACGAGGCCTTCCGCCGCTGGGCTCTGATTTTCAATCGCAATCCGTTCAGGCGGATGAACCCTTCGGCGTCCTTCTGGTTGTAGACTTCGTCTTCTTCAAACGTGGCAATGTCCAGGCGATAGAGCGACTGCTTCGACTTGCGGCCGGCCAGGGTGCAACTGCCTTTATACAGCTTCACGCGGGCCGTGCCGCTCACGTCTTTCTGCGCGGCATCAATCGCGGCCTGCACCATCTCGCGTTCGGGGCTGAACCAGTAGCCGTTGTAGACGAGGCCTGCGTACCGCGGTATCAAACTGTCCCGGAAGTGGAGCACTTCGCGGTCCATCGTCAAGGATTCGATTCCCCGGTGGGCCACGTGGAGAATTGTCCCGCCCGGCGTCTCATAGACGCCGCGCGACTTCATGCCGACGTAGCGATTTTCGACCAGATCGACGCGGCCGATCCCGTGCGCGCCGCCCAATTTGTTGAGATGAGCGAGCAGCGTTGCCGGGCTCATCTTCTTGCCGTCCACGGCCACGGGATTGCCCGCTTCGTAGTCGATTTCGACTTCCAGCGGCTTGTCCGGCGCCTTTTCCGGCGAAACGGTCATCTGGAAAATTTCCTCTGGCGGAGATTCCCAGGGGTCTTCCAGAATGCCGCCTTCGTAGCTGATATGGAACAGGTTCAAGTCCATGCTGTAGGGCTTGGCTTTCGTCGCCGTGACCGGGATGCCGTGCCGGTCGGCGTACTCGATCAATTCGCGCCGAGACTTCATCGTCCACTCGCGCCAGGGCGCAATGATTGTTAAACCCGGCGCCAGCGCCGTGTAGGTCAGTTCGAACCGCACCTGGTCGTTGCCTTTGCCGGTCGCGCCGTGCGACACCGCCTCGGCTCCTTCTTTCAAGGCGATCTCGGCCTGCCGGCGCGCGATGAGCGGGCGCGCGATCGACGTGCCAAGCAGATAACAGCCTTCGTACATGGCGTTGCCGCGCAACATCGGGAACACATAGTCTTTCACGAAGGTTTCACGGAGATCCTCGATATAGACCTTCTTGACGCCCAGCGCCTGGGCTTTGGCTTTGACGGCCTTCAGGTCTTCGCCTTGGCCCAAATCCGCACAGAAGGCGATGACCTCGGCGTCATAGGTTTCTTGCAACCACTTCAAGATGACGGAGGTATCGAGTCCGCCTGAATAGGCCAGGACAATCTTTTTGATTGGTTTGCGTTTCATGTCGGTTCCCGCCTACGCGCTGTTCAATTTGCCGAGCAACTGCACCAGAATCGCTTTTTGCATATGCAGCCGGTTTTCCGCTTGATCAATGACCACCGACTGAGGACCGTCGAGAACGTCCGCCGTAATTTCCTCTCCGCGATGGGCCGGCAAACAATGCATGACAATGGCGTCCGGCTTTGCCCGTTGAAGCAGGCGTCCGTTGAGCTGATAGGAAGCCAGAGTCTTCAGCCGCCTGGCCTGTTCCCGTTCACGGCCCATGCTGATCCACACGTCGGTATATAGAACATCGGCTTCCTTCACCGCGACCTGGGGATTTTCCACGATCTCGATCGCGCCGCAGGTCCTTTCCGCCTCGATTCGGGCGCGGTCGATCACATGCTGATCGGGTTGGTAACCAGCCGGGCAGCCCACCACTACCCGCATGCCCATCTTGGCGCCAGCTTCGATGAGGGAATTGGCAACATTATTCCCATCTCCGACATACGCAAGGGTCAGTCCCTTGAGCCGGTCCTTCTTTTCTCGAATCGTGAGCAGATCGGACAGGGCTTGGCATGGATGGCTGTGGTCCGTCAGACCGTTGATCACCGGCATGCCGGCCTCGGCTGCCCATTCTTCAACAACCGCGTGGTTGTAGGTTCGAATCACGATTCCGTCCAAGTAGCGGGAGAGCACGCGCGCTGTATCCGAAACAGTTTCTCCACGGGAGAGTTGAATGTCTCCCATGGGAAGCACCAGTGCATGGCCTCCCAACTGGTTCATGCCGGCTTCGAAGGACACTCTGGTGCGTGTCGAGGGCTTTTGGAAAAGGAGCCCCAGCGTTTTCCCCGACAATAGCCGATGGGGTATGGCCCGTTGTTGCTTGGTCTTCAGGGAGGCAGCCAGGCGCAGTAAGTCGTCGATCTGCTTGCGCGGCATCGTGGCGACGTCCAAGAGATCCTTGGCGTAGCCGGGTGTGTGGCGCGGTTGTCGGGTCGTGGGTGCCATCAGTGAGGGGTGTCCTTTGCTTCTCCCATACGCCGAGTGAAACTCGCTGTCAGCGCCTCAAGGAGTTTGTCGATCTCCCGCTGGGTGATAATAAGCGGCGGGACGAACCGCAGCACGTGCTCGCCGGCTGCGTTGATGAGCACTCCGCGCGCCAAACAGTCAGCCACGACGGCTTTAGCGTCGATGGTCAGCTCCATGCCCTGGAGCAGGCCGATGCCTCGCACATCGCGTACGACTCGATAACGGTCTTTGCAATCGGCCAGGCTCTTGGCCAGATACTCGCCCATCCGCTTGGCCTGGTCCAAGACCGATCCTTCCAGCAGCACGCGGCACACCGCCAGCGCCGCGGCACAGGCCAGCGGATTGCCGCCAAAGGTTGAGGCGTGCACTCCTGGTATAAAGGCTGATGCCACCGATTCTTTCGCCAAACAAGCGCCGATGGGAACCCCGCCGGCCAACCCTTTGGCCAGCGTCATAATATCGGGTGTCACGCCCAACTGTTCATACGCGAAAAGCGTACCGGTCCGGCCCATGCCGGTTTGCACTTCGTCGAAGATAAGCAGAATGTCTCTCTTCGTGCAGAACTCGCGTAGCCGCTTGAGATAGTCCCGGTCAGCCACGTAGACGCCGCCTTCGCCTTGCACTGGCTCCAGCATGATTCCGGCGGTCCGCTCATTGGTCAGGGCTTCGATCGTCGCGAAGTCGTTGAAGAGCGCGTAGCCAAAGCCCGGCATCAGCGGCTCGAAGCCCTTCTGCACCTTGTCCTGTCCGGTAGCAGTGATCGTCGCCAGTGTCCGGCCGTGGAACGAATTCTTCATGGTAATGATCTCGAACCGGTCCGCGCCGTACTTGCTGTGCGCATAACGGCGCGCCAGTTTGATCGCGGCTTCATTGGCTTCCGCACCGCTGTTGCAGAAGAAAACGCGGTCGGCAAAGGAGTGCTCGACCAGGGTTCTAGCCAATTGGACTTGCGGCTCTGTGTAATAGAGATTCGAGGTATGGATCAGCTGGGCAGCCTGGCGTTGAATGGCCTGGACCAGATCCGGATGCCCATGGCCCAGGACATTGACTGCGATGCCGCCCACGAAGTCGAGATATTCTCGACCTTCCAGATCGTAGACCTTCGAACCCCGGCCCCGCACGATCGAAATCGGCTGGCGGGTGTAGGTCTGCATCAAGTACTTGGCGGCGGCGTCTCTTAATTCTTCAGTGGGCATGGCATACGTACCGCATTGGAAAGGCAGGAAAATTAGCACAGGGGTGGTGTGAAAGCAACCTGGCGGAAGGAGCGGGAGAGGGCAAGGGAAGCCGGATTCCTCGGTCGCTCACCGGAGGCCGACATGCTCGTGAGATCGGTCATTTGATTTGCCCCTGAATATGATAAGCTGCGGGACGATGAAGTCGTGCAGCCGGTGCAATCAACAGAGTCCGGAGGATGCCAACTTCTGCCATCAATGCGGCGCCGCACTTAGTTCGGGTGCTGGCACCGCCGACCATGGCCCAGCTGCTGCCCATACAGCGGAACCCGCTGAAAGTTCCGTTCCCCCACCGATCCATGACAATGAGACCCTGTGGCGCCAGTTCATCGGCCCCAATGCTGACCGGTATCTGTTGACGTTCAAGAGGTTTTCATCGAACGGGCGCCCCAAATTCGCTCTGTCCTGGAACTGGCCGGCATTCTTGTTTATTTCGTTCCTGTGGTTTCTGTACAGGAAGATGTATCTCCACGCCTTCGTCTACGCAGTCGGCCCCATGATTTCAACCTATCTGACGGGGGATTTGAGCGCCGGCATCATCTGGAGCGTCATGGCGGGCGCGACGGCGAACTACCTCTACTACTGGCATTGCAGAGAGCACATCGGAGAAATCCAAAAAACCGGCAGGATGAATCCCGCTGAACAAGAAACTGCGCTCAAGGAATCGGGCGGCGTGCAATCGTACGTCATCTGGGTCGGCGTCGCGTTTTACCTCATCTTCCTCGTTACGCTGGCCAAAATGATTCAGGAAGGCTCTCCGGATTCGGATACACGCCCGGTGAAACCGGAGAGATCGGCGGCGATGATGAGTATGGCGGCGTCCGGAGTCCAACAGGAGTTGTTGGCTTCCTGGAGCGACGGTCGCGTCATTTCTTGATGTCGCGATCCGGTCTTCTTGACGCGCGCGGATCGTTCTCGACTTGAGGGGAGCATGCGATGGCTCGATTGATTTTGCTTCGTCACGGCGAATCGCAGTGGAATTTGGAGAACCGCTTCACCGGCTGGGTGGACGTGCCGCTCTCCCCGCGCGGGATTCAAGAAGCGAAGGATGCAGGAGTCAAACTGAAAGGGTTCACCTTTGACCGGGCGTTCACCTCTGTGTTGAGCCGTGCCAACGAGACTTTGCGCCTGGTGTTGGAGACTGTGGGCCAAACAGGCATTCCGATTGAAAAAGACAAGGCGCTGAACGAGCGGATGTATGGAGATTTGCAGGGGCTGAACAAGACCGAAACCGCCCAAAAATACGGCGAAGCCCAGGTGAAGGTCTGGCGGCGCAGCTATGACGTGAGGCCGCCGGGCGGGGAGAGCTTAAAGGACACGGCCGAACGGGTATTGCCCTATTATGAAGCCAAGATCAAGCCGTATCTGTTCAAAGGCGAGACGATTCTCATCGCCGCCCATGGCAACAGCCTGCGGGCGCTGGTGATGCAGCTGGAACAGTTGACGAAAGAGCAAGTGCTGGAGTTGAACATCCCCACCGGCGCGCCGTTACTGTATGAGCTCGACGCCAGTGGGAACGTGTTGTCACACCGGTATCTGTAAACGTCACTCGTCGTTCGTGAAGCGGATCTCGTGAGGACACATAAGAGTAAGAGTTCGGAGACCAGCGGCCAGTTGCTATTCTTTTTCGACGAGATACGCACGACGCTTCACGAGATGCGAGATTCTTATCCCACGTCTTCCAGCAGTCGGCCGTATTCCGCAGCCGGAGCATAGTCGATCAACAACACCAGCAGCTTCTGCCGGTCGTCTGGCGAGACGAAACCCTGGTCTTCGATTCGCGAGGCGGCTTCAGCGCTGATCGCCATGTGGCTCATGCCTTCCTGATCCACTAATCGTCCGTATTCGGCACGCCGTGTGTCCAATTCGCTCCGGTACGCTTCCCAACTGCCGGCACCAAGCCGCCCCGGTTGCCACCAGGTTGATTTGATCGTCTCCAGCAGCGTCGTGCTGATTGCCTCTCGATATTTTGCAGGGATATGTGCGTCGATCGCGGCCAAGATCCAATACAGATTCAACGACAAGATTTCCCGTGAAATCGCATGCGCGTCGGATTCAGAGACAGCGATGCCGTACTCCTCAAGCTGTGGCGGCGAGATCGGCTGTGGCATCGTCCGGACCAGTGCGGCGGCGGCTTGTGCGGGAGTCATGCTGGATTCCATTCGTGCGGTCTTATTATGGGGGAGAATACTGCACCGTTTACCCGCCGCTCAAGCGGCGGCTTGTTCGTCGGTGGATGCCGTGCTAGAGTCATCCACCCCTGAGCAGGAGGAGTTGCCATGCAGAGACGTCGCGGTCGCGTGTTTCTGATCGGTGCATTGGCCGGAGGGCTGTGGCTCGCCTCGGCGCTCGTCCCAGCCTATGCGCAGGAGAACCGCTGGGGAGTGGGTACGGATGTGGGCTTTACTGCTGGGTCCGTGCACGACACGGTATTCAACCTTGGATTCAATGTCGATTATTATCTCGATCGGAATTTTTCAGTCGGCCCGATGATGCAGATTACCCCGACGGGCGATCTGTTCCAAATTTCCTTCGCAGGGGCTGCGAAATATCATCTCCGCTTCAACAACGGCATCAATGTCGTTCCCTTTGCCGGGTTCGGGCTGATTCACGCCGATCTCGATCATGGAACCGGGCCATCGCGGATCGACCGGAACGACACGAGTTGGTATATCCCGGTCGGTGTGTCACTGGAATATCAGATCGTCCACAATGTCGCCGTGGCCTCGACGGTCATCGTGAATCTGCACAGTATTGACCTCTCTCCATCCCTGCCTGAAAAAGACAACAACAGTGTGGCGCTCATGTTCGGCCTCCGGTGGGGACCGTAGTTGCAGGAAAGAATGTAGGCTGAGGGTAAGGTTCAGGTTGAGCGGCAGTACGATTCAACGCCACGTCATGCGTCAATCGTCAATCGAATGATGAGTTGGAAGTCCCATGCAAGATCTTGCTCCCGCTTTCCGGCAGACGCATGACGAATAACGGTTGACGAAGAGTCGCGTGCAGCCTTGCTGCACGTCACGCTGCTTTGGCAGGCCGCCAGCGGAGCCCCACGTTCAGAATTTCCTGCAGCAGGTCCTGGTAATGGTAGCCGGCTTTTTCGGCCGAGTCGGCGAAGTCTTCGTCGTGCGCGATTTGCGGATTTGGATTGGCCTCCAGCACGTAGAGTTGTCCGTCGGCGTCCATCCGCATATCGATCCGTGCATACCCGTTGAGCCCGAGTGCCCGGTACACCCGTTTGGCTAAATGTTGGATCTCTCCCGTTTTGCCCGCCGGGAGACTCTTGGCTTCCCGTGAGGTGATTCCGTATTTCATCTGGTATGTCCGGCTCCACTTCACCCGCTCGGTCGCAATCCGCCTGGCGTCGTCCGGAAGCTTATCCATGATAAGTTCCCAGACCGGCAACACGTGTAGGTGCCCGTTTCCGATCACGCCGACGTAGAACTCGCGGCCTTCGATGTACCGTTCGATCAGCGCCCCGCTTCCGACGCTGTGATGGATGAAGGCCACCCGCTCGCTCAACTTCTCGTCATCGCCTACGATGGAGGCCTGCGAGATGCCCAACGACGCTTCCTCGCTCACCGATTTGACAATCAACGGAAAGATCAGCCGCTTGGGTCGCCGGACGACACGGCCGTGAGGCACTTCGGTGAACTCCGGGTAGGGGATACGATGGAAGGACAGCACTTTCTTGGTGAGGGCCTTATCGCGCGCCAGCATCAGGCCGCGAGGGTTGCAGCCGGTATAAGGCACGCGCAGCAGCTCGAGATACGACACCACATGCTGATCGTAGACGGCTACGCCGTCGAATTCTTCCAGCAGGTTGAAGGCGATATCCGGCTTCCATTCGTCGATGGCCTTGTGGATCACACCTAAATCGTTCTTGACGCCGAGCGGCCTGACGTCATGGCCTAACTTTCTCAGCGTGGTGACGACATCGTACTCGGTCCGCCATTCGGCGGTTTTGTGGTCGCAGCCGGCGATCTGCTCAGGTGGGACGAGATCTTCATGCATGAGGACGAGCACACGAAGGCGTTTCATACGGCCACCCGGTGCCTTCCGCTTCGCAAGAAGTTCATCGTGTGCACGGTCAACAGGATGGTGAAATCAAGTTTTGCCTGTTCTTCCGCCACTGGGACGCGCAGATCCAGTTCGCGGCAGCGGAGGATCATGCCTTCGAGCACCTGGTCGATCGTGTATTGGTATTCACCGGTCCAGGCGGCCACCTTCCGCCGCACTTCTTTCCGGAAACGATTGAGAAAGACCGCGGCTCTGGGTTTGTCCACATGAGCCAGGGGACCTGAAAAGAGGCGCTTGAGATCGGGGTCATACAGCGACTGTTGCTCGACGCCATAATGCCTGCGCTTCCACTCGTAGTGTTCCCGCAGCGTCTTCTTCAAGCCGGGCAATGAGTCGACTTCTTCGCAGGTCGTCACGGGGGGAGGCGTGCCCGCGAGTTCTTTCATAAGTCCATCGACGTACAGAAGTTTCTTCAGAACGGGCCACCCCCGGTACCGCTCCTCCCATGCTGAATTTGGCGTCAGCCAGACGGCAAATGTCTCGGCGAAGTCTTCGTCCGGATGGCTCTGCGCATACCACACGTCCAGATGGTGGACGAAGCTTCGGCTATAGGGCCGAGGGGAATAGTACAGGGGATAGCGTTGAGACGATTTGCCGAAGATCTGCTGCCGGACTTTACGGCGCCGGATCTTGTAGGCGTTTTCAATCGCGTGACCGGCTTCATGGCGCAAGATGCGCAGGCACCAGTCCGTCGTACCTCCTTCCACTTCCAACATCTGGGCTAATTCAAGCTTCGCCAAACGGGGATGGGCGAGGTAGAACGGTACCGCGATGCCGGGGACGCCGTCGGGAGTAAACCACTCGTTCGAGAGCCAGAAATGCGGACGAAAGAGTAGCCCTCGTTCTTCTAATTCGCGGTTCAGTTCGGCGATCGGCTGCTCGAGAAATCCACCACGAATCTCAAGATGAAGATCGCACATCGGCAGGTCCAGAAGCGCGTCGTCGGGCCACGAGGCCCACGCCGGTTCTCCCTGTCCAGTGCTGGGGGTCCTGAGGATGTCCATCCCTTCGTGCTGCCTTCAAGAGGTGAATATTCTGTTGGTTGTCTGCACATAAGAAAATATAGCACGCGATGCAGAAAACGCTGGGCCGAACCGGTACCGGGGAGGCAGAGAAACAGCGAGCGGAAGGAATGGTTCACGATTGAACTGCAACAGCCGTTGCAGAGGAAATGACTCACAGAAAGTGCGGCAGTCTCGTTACCAGCAGCGGGACTGCGTCCCAAATGTGGTCGATGACTGACTCGATATAGTCGCGGGCTCCGCGTAGATTCTGTTCCCAATCGGGCATGGCTTCATGCAGATCGAGAATGGGAAGATCCCTGCCGAACGATACTTCATTGAACAGTGGGACCGCGCGGCCGAAGTTCCGCTGAATGAAGTCACGATGGTTCCGGCCCATGGCGATGATGAGATTGGTACGATCCACCATCTCCTGCGTCAGCAGGCGCTGGATATGTTGGGATGGATCGCCGCCTTTCTGCATCAATCGGGCGAGGATGACGGGATGGATCGTTTGCGGCTTGGCTTCGATGCCGGCAGATCCGACAAGAAAACTGCTCTCCGAACCGAGCTGCGCCCGCATCGCATGTTCGGCCACCATGCTGCGAAACACGTTGCCGGTGCAGACGAAGAGGATCGAGTGAGCCATCGGGTGTTCAGCGCTCCGTTCTATGACCCACCGTCGACAGGCTGTCGTGCAAGCGGGTACAATCCCGGCCATGTACGGTCCCACAACGTCACTCGCCCCGCCGCACAAACTGGACGAGGAGACGGAAAAACTGCAAACACGCCTATGCCGACTGGTAGGCCAGGCCATCGCCGACTACCGTCTCATCGAACACGGCGACAAGGTAATGGTGTGCCTGTCGGGCGGCAAAGACAGTTATGGCTTACTTGATATCCTCCTCCTGTTGCAACGCCGCGCGCCGGTGAAGTTTGACCTGGTGGCTGTCAACCTCGATCAAAAGCAACCGGGATTCCCTGCGCACATCCTGCCTGAGTATCTGACGAGCCGGGGCGTGCCCTTCCATATCGAGACGCGGGATACCTATTCGATTGTGAAGCGGCTTATTCCTGAGGGGCAAACAACTTGCTCATTGTGCTCACGCTTGCGCCGCGGTCACCTCTACCGGATTGCGACGGAACTCGGTGCCACCAAAATCGCGCTGGGCCATCACCGCGACGATATCGTCGAAACCTTGTTCCTGAATCTGCTCTATACCGGCAAGCTCAAAGCGATTCCGCCGAAACTGCGGTCGAAAGACGGACGGCATCTCGTCATCCGCCCGTTGGTCTTTGTGAAAGAGGCGGATCTGGCCAGGTACGCCGAGCTGCGGGCCTTTCCCATCATTCCTTGTGACCTCTGCGGATCGCAGGAAGATCTGAAGCGGAAAAAGGTGAAGGCCTGGCTTCGTCAGTGGGAGCTGGAATCGCCCGGCTGCTCGGACAGCATGGCCGCTGCTCTCACCAATGTCGCTCCCTCGCTGTTGATGGACCCCCGGCTGTTCGATTTCCAATCCCTGGAATCAACGACGACCGGCCAACCGGAGGGCGATGCCTGGTTGGACGAAGAACCGGCCCTGCACGACAATCCCACCGTCTCGTTTCCTTCGATACCATAAGAAGAATCTCTCCGTCACCCCTGAATCCGCCGTGACCTGCTCGGTCTGGCAGAGTATGAGCTTTGCCAGCCTCATGATTGTTGTGGATAGCTGATGACTGCGCAGGCAGGGCCAAGGCCCTATCCAATTTGGAACTAACCTACCGTTGTATGATCGGTCAACATGATCCACGAGCCTACGCTAAACGATTAAAGAAGCCGGGAGCGTGGGGTAATGGACGGGGCAGGTAGTCTGTTGATTCTGCGACAAGCAGGATGGTGAAAAGCTAGTGAAATGCCCGCTGGTGCATGGAAAGAAGGCTCGCGAGACGGTTGTGGAGTGCTGCAAGATCGCGGAGAACCTCAACTTTACCGTGCTCCAAGAGATGTTCAAGGACTTCCGCTCCTTGGCCTCCCATCGCAACAGGCCAGCGCAGTGCAATTGGTTGGAGCTGATGCGACAGCCGACGCGCCATATCATCTGATCTACTTTCGGTTAGGGAGAGAAGCACCAGGTCTGGAGAGATACTTTCACAGAACGTCTGTAGATCTGCCAGCGGAAGGTTCGAGCCCAAGTAATAGATATGGCATCCATGTGCTGCGGCAAGATAGGCCACGGCTTGTGCGCCGAGTTCATGAACCTCGCCTTCTGGGCAGGCAATCAGCACGCGTGGGCCAAACTCGTTGACCGGGAGCTGATTCATCACGGAGAAGAGTTTCTGCTGGAGGACTTTCGTGACGTAATGTTCAACAGCTATGCTCAGCCGATCTTCATGCCACAGCTCGCCGACGCGGCGTTGCAAGGGAAGGAGAATACGCTGCACCGCCTCATCAAACGGAATGACGGCGACTGCTCCGTTAAGTTTTTGCTCAAAGCGGAGCTTGTCGAGAGGATCAAGGCACGAGACCAGTTCGTCGAGCAGGTTTTTGTGCGGTGTAAGTTCTTCCTTCTTTGGAAATGACGTGAGACGCATGCGCTCAAGCAGGGCGTCTTGCCCCTCCAGCGCAAGGACTCCGATTGTCTGGCCCCGATCCAGTTCCTCTTTCAGAAACCGGAGCAACGCGATGTCCTCATCAGTGTACTCCCGGTAACGATTGGCGCTCCGCAAAGGCCTGACAAGTCCGTACCGCCTCTCCCAGACCCGTATCACGGCTCTTGAGAGACCAGTCAATTTTGCAACCCTATGAATTCTATGATTGTGCATTGGCAATTTGAATTGTATTGTAATGTCCAATGTTTGTCAAATAATAATAATTAATACACTTGACACATTGGACATCATGGTATATACATTAGACATAGCAGAAACAAACAGTGAACATACAAATAAGGAGTTCATCATGGCAGGCAAGATCCGCCACTACTTAAGCGCGTCGGGTGGCGCCCTGCTTCTTGGCGCCTTTCTCATGGTTGGAGGGATCGCTGTGGTCTTCGGCGGGGAGCATGCCCTCTCGAGAACTGAGTTCTGCGTGAGCTGCCATTCCCAAACCTACCCATATGAGGAGCTAAAAAAGTCGTCCCACTATGGGGCGCTAGGGGCGGATCCAGGCTGCAAGGACTGCCATGTTCCGCAAGGCTTGGGAAATTTCCACCTGGCCCTCTGGACCCACATCTATGATGGGACAAGGGCAGTCCTCGCGGAGATGAAATATGACTACTCGACGATAGAGAAATTCAACGAGCGCCGGCCAATCATGGCCCACTATGCGCGCATGTCCCTCAAAAATTGGGACAGCGTCACTTGCCGGGAGTGCCACAAGAATGCCAAGCCACCCGGGGCATCGGCGAAGGCCGCACATAAGAAGATGGAAACCGAAGGCGCCACCTGCATTGATTGCCATCAGAATCTCGTCCACAAGAAAGTCCCGGAGAGCGATCTCAATGCGAGTCGAGTTCAGGGTGTGATGGTCTTGAAAGAAGTGCAAAAAGAAACAGAAGACAAGGATGAGAAGGACTAGTTTATCCCTCGTGACCCGTCCTAATCCAAAGTCAACAGGACGTTGTCCAATTGATAGTAAAACACTACTCAGATGTCCAATAAGTTGAGGTAGCAAGAGGAGGTCGCGCATGAGTGGCAGGAGGATCGCGCAATGCATCATGGTGCTGGTATCGGGCATGACTCTCTCAGGAGCGATCGCCGCTTCGGCAGAACTCATGCCGTTGGATCCAGTTCCGGCTCCCTATGCAGACAAACACATGCCCGCCGGTTGGTGGACGGATCCTAAGGTCATTGAGGAGGGAAAAAAGATTTATGTCGGTGAAGCCGACCCGCTTGTCTCCTGTACTGGCTGCCATGGCGAAGACGGTGAACCGGTAAGAAGTGGGGAGGGGGTTCGGAGCCTGAAAAATACTAAACGCTTCTCAGACAGCTATTGGTTCTGGCGGGTGGCGGAAGGGATTCCAAAGACGCCAATGATGCCATGGAAATCGCTCCTCTCAGAAGACCAGATCTGGCAAGTTGTCGCATTCATGCATACCTTCTCGCATGGAGGGAAACCTGTCGAACACAAAGATTATACGGGGTACAAGCGACCGGAGAAGATCAAGCCCAAGAATGTGGCGCCGATGGTCCTCGTGCCAGCCGGGGAATTTACCATGGGGAGCAACGAAGGTAATGACAATGAAAAGCCCGAACACAAGGTCTTTCTCAATGCTTATTATATGGATGTCTATGAAGTAACGGTCGGGCAATACGCGAAGTTTCTGGAATCTGCCAGTATATACCCACCGCCGAAGTGGACGACGATGAACGAGCCGCCTCATCAGAAGCGCCCGGTTGTCAATGTTGATTGGGCGGATGCGAACAGCTATTGCAAGTGGGCCGGCAAGCGGCTGCCGACCGAAGCCGAATGGGAGAAGGCGGCACGGGGAACGGATGGGCGCATCTATCCCTGGGGTAACGATCCACCCGATCCGCTCCGCGCTAATTATGGGAAGGAGAAGGAGAAGTGGAACAACCATGATGCGCTGGTGCCGGTGGGGCAATTGAAAGACGGCAAGAGTCCCTATGGGATCTATGATCTGGCGGGGAATGTCTGGGAATGGGTGAGCGACTGGTATGACCCAGACTATTATGCGACCAGCCCATCGCGAAACCCGCTAGGACCGAAAAGCGGCAAATACAAGGTGATGCGGGGCGGCTCGTGGGACCTCCCCCCAGAGCAACTGCGATCTACGCGTCGAGACTTTAACATATCATCGACCACAGACTACGACTCGCCTGCGTATCGGAACTTCAACAGTGGGTTCCGGTGTGCGAAGAGTCCGTAGGGCTTAAAACTTGGCTCTGTCATCGCCGTGGGGGGTGTATCGATCGCCATCAGAACCTGGTGCAAAAGGAACTATCGGAGATGAACCTCAACGCTAGTAAAGAGCGGGACACAATGGTGCTGAAGGAGAGAAGAAAGGGGGTGACTGACATACCGCTCTTAACCGATCAGGGTGCTCTCTAAACCCTCACGGGTGAGCACATTATCAATAGCTGTCGTTGTTTTCACATTAAACCGAGGAGGTATCCCATGCGTTCCATTCGAAAAGTGGTCGGTGCGATGTCTTGTGCTTGCTTGCTGTGCCTTGGTCTGTCTGACACCGCGGTACTTGCTGCAGACGATAATATGCAACTTGGTCCAGCTGGTGAGCGGATAGGCGGTCAAGCTGGTCACAAGGCGGAGAAAGAGAAACTACAGGGCGTAGGAGGCAAACCCTCCAGTGGCAGGGTAGGCGGTCAAGCTGGAGAGAAACAATCCAAAGAAAAGCTGAAGGGCGTAATTGCTGACGATGCTGATCACAGAATGGGCGGTCAAGCCGGTCACAAGGGTGCTGAAGATTTGCTGGAGCGCCCCGCGAAAAAGTGACGTCGGTCCAGTTTCGAGACAGGAAGTAACTGTGTCGGCGAGTCACCTGACCGAGGATGGCATCCTGCCATCCTCGGCTTCAGGGCAGCCCCTCCAGTGTCACGGTCCGGTGCCCGCATCTACGAGGTGGTTTCGATGAGCGGCTTCTAACGTCTTTGAGGAAGGGGGGGAATGCATATGACACGAAACCACACACGACTTGCCGTAGCGCTGACAGGAGCAGCGGCCATGGTCCTCACCACCACTCTGCCTCTTCAATCAACATTCGGCGAAGGTGGGGCACGACGTGATGTCGTGCGTCAGGAACAGCAAAACGTCAAGGATGCCACTACGCACGCCAGGGAAGCAGTGGAACACGGCGAACAGGGTCATGCCGAGAAGCTTGTGACCCATGCCGAAGCGGCGCTGCAGCTCGCCATGAAGGGAGGCGAGGACCCGCATGTGGCAGAAGCGATGACCAATCTGAAAGCAGCGATTGAGCATGGCAAGGCTGGTCATGCTGACGTGGCCACGAAACATGCCGAAAATGCCGTCACCCATCTCTCTCAAATCAAGTAACGTATGAACAACTCTCACGAAAGAGGGCTTGTACGATCGGGCAGGAGACAATCATCCTGCCCGTTCACAGGCTGTCCCGGCTTGTAGGACCTGTGCATGTGTCTCCTGCGCAGGCGTGCAGGCGACCGGTGAGCCTCAAGCGGTTCCGTGCGAACCATGCATAGGCATTCAAGACAAGTGGCTCGACGAAAGAAAAACGGCTGAGCCTCGCCAAGAATCCCAGGCCGACTGCCTCCCACATAGCCCGGAACACATCGACGCCGGTGATGACGGTCCCGTCACCCCAACGGGCATGGATGATTCTCCCAAGCTCAGCGGGAGATATGTTTAGTGAGGTCGGGGCAAAGTCCGGCCGTGAAAAGTCTGAAAATTTCAACCTCCCACGCCTGTCCAAGCGCCTCATAAGGGCGATTTCTCGATCGCAAATAGGGCAGGCTCCATCGAAGAATACGGTGAGCGGGTATGATGCCATCTGATCGGCCTCTCCCGGTTACCCGCGAGAGACGGTGTGTCTTATCAATCGATCCAGCCTGTGATCCAAGTCAGCGAAATTCTCCAGAACCGTAATATCGTACTTCATGAAAAGGTCACGCATGGCGAGCGCGCCATGTCCGCCGACGGCTAGATCGGAAGCGGGACGCACTTCACCGGCAAGGGCGTGAACCAGCTCAGTCGCATGGGCCTCGGGAAGTGCGACAGGAAATGACATGATGGTCAGATCCGGCTCCACCTGCTCACAGAGCCTGGTCAGTGAGACGAGCGGCACATTGGCTCCCAAATAGTGAACTCGGCAGCCGCGAACACGACATCGATATGCCACTGCAAACGCGGCAATGTCGTGTTCCTCGCCGGGCGGGCAGGCCACGACCACCTTGGCGCCATACTCAGCCACGGGAAGCTGATTCATGGCCGAGAAAACCTTCTGTTGGATTTGCCGCGTGACGTAATGTTCGATGGCCACATCCAGATGACCATCGTGCCAGAGCTGCCCCACCTGCTCCTGAAGCGGGAGCAAGATCCCATGCAGCGCTTCTTCAAAGGGAATTACCGCCACGGCGCCGTTCAAACGCTTCTCAAACATCACACGATTGAAGGGACTCAAGCTGGACAGGAGTTCCTGCAGGAGTTTGCTGAAGGCATTGTCGACGAATGACACTTGCGGCGCACTGGCTTGTGCTCGCCTCAACAACTCCTCACGTCCTAGTTTGGACAGCTCGCCGATCGAGGCTCCCGTATCCAGCTGCTCCTTCAGGAACCTCAGCAACGCGACATCTTCATCGGAATAATTGCGATAACGATTGGCTCCTCGAGTCGGTTTTAGGATTTCAAACCGTCGTTCCCACACGCGGATAACATCTCGCGAGAGGCCTGTAAGTTTTGCAACTCTATGAATTCTATAAGTATTCATATTCAATAACTGGATCCTATTATAATGTTCAACGTTTGTCAAAATATCAAAAAATAACACTTGACACATTAGACAATTTGGCTTATACATTAGACATACTTATGACAAACATTGAACCGCAATCCAATGGAGGTCATCATGGCGAGAGCGGAGCAAAAAGAGACAGTCGGTCAGATAAAGAGTCAATCAGCTCTCTCTTCGGCACTGCTTCACTCATCCTGCCTGAGATGCGGCGGTTTCATGGTCAAGGAGGTGTCTACGGATCTGCTGAACAGCGCGGGCGAGTTGGAATGTGTCACGACACGATGCGTGCAGTGCGGTGACATCCTCGATCCTCTCATCTTGCAGAATCGCAGCATTCGTCAACAGACGATGACGGTCCGGCATGCAGCACAATCTTTGCGGAGCAATAAGGCAATGCACCTTCGATAGATATGTTGTCATCGCTGGGGGGTTGATAAGTTTGAATTACGCTGATCAATCATGTGTAACTTTCGAAACCGATTTGCTGGTGCAAAGACTCAACCAAGAGATGTTCACTTTGGATCATCTACTTTATCGCGACAATGCGATCATGGACGTCGTCTTTTTGGAATCGATCCACAGCACTAGTCATCAAGCCAGGGTGGTCCTGGTGTTTTAAACCAAGGGGGTATCTTATGCGGAGTCAAACTGTGTTTCAGGTCGGAGTGGGGGTGGCATTGATGGTTGGAGCCGTCACTCTTGCAACAGCAGCGGACGTGCCGAGCAGGGACAAGGATATGGTCCTCATCCCAAAGGGCGAGTTTACCATGGGGAGTAGCGAACATTCGGATGAAGCAAGGCATCAGGTCGTGCTTGATGCCTATCTCATCGACAAGTTCGAAGCCTCGAATGCACGATACAAAGAGTTCATGAAGGCTGCCGGTCACCCGGCCCCAGCCTATTGGGATGACCCGCGGCTGAACAAGTCGAACCATCCGGTTGTCGGTGTGAGCTGGACTGATGCAAACGCATTCTGCAAATGGGAGGGCAAGCGTCTTCCGACTGAGGCAGAGTGGGAAAGAGCGGCAAAAGGACCAGACGGAGACAATCATTATCCATGGGGACACACACTTGACCCGAAAAAGGCCAATTATGGTCAGAACGTCGGCCGCACAACGCCCGTGGATTCCTATCCCGAGGGGGTTAGCGGATTTGGCGTCTACAACATGGCCGGCAACGTCTTTGAGTGGGTCGAGGATTGGTACGACCTCAACTACTACAAACAGAGCCCGGCCATGAACCCGCGGGGAGCCGAGAAGGGCTACAACTTTGCGAACCAAGGACCAGTGCGGGTGCTACGAGGCGGTTCCTGGCTCGCGCCCGAAAGCTCACTGCATACAAGCCATCGATTCTGGAATCAGCCTGACAATAACTCCTACGGCGTCGGCCTCGGATTCCGTTGCGCCAAGTCGGCCCAGACGGTGTCCGACGAAGCCGTGCAGACAGGTCGCGACGCATTCATTCAGGCGTTAGTTGCGATGGGTGCTGAAAAGCACGCTGAGGCATTGGCCGCCATTGAGAAGGCATTGGTCTCGGATCCGGGAAACAGGGAGTATCTCGCTACCCGTGAACTGATCCAAAAGAGCATGAAGAAGAAATAGGAGCAGAACTGACGGAGGGGGGCCTTCGCCCCCTTCCCGTAAGCCAGGTTATGCGGGAGGTCTCTCGTGAATACGTTCGATACCATAGGGGCAAGTACATCGCCAATGAATCCAGCAGCAATGCCAGGGACCTCTCTTATTCTGCTTACTGGTGCGAGCGGGTATATCGGTGGGCGACTCCTCCCTTCGCTGGAAGAACGAGGCTACCGGCTCCGATGCTTGGCCAGGCACCCTGACATTCTGAGACAGAAGGCCAGTTCCACAACTGAAGTAGTCGCGGGTGATGTTCTTGACCGACAGAGTCTCGACAACGCCATGCGCGGAGTGGATGTCGCCTACTACATGGTCCACTCCATGAGATCGCACGGCTCTTTTGAGGAGACGGACCGTCAGGCCGCGAGGAACTTCGGCGAAGCGGCCAAGGCAGCTGGTGTCAAATGCCTGATCTATGTTGGAGGCCTGGGCAGCGACGACGAGAAACTCTCGGCACATCTGCGCAGTCGACACGAGGTCGGCGACATCTTGAGAGAGTCAGGCCTCCCGGTTTGTGAGTTTCGTGCCTCCGCCGTCATCGGATCCGGCAGCGCCTCGTTTGAGTTGATTCGTGCGCTGGTGGAACGTTTACCGATCATGCTCACCCCGCGATGGGTCAAGGGCAAAGCCCAGCCCATCGCCATCGACGACCTGTTGGACTACCTGCTGGAGGCCCTTCGGATTCCGACCACGCAGTACCGCATCTACGAAGTTGGCGGGGCCGACCAAGTCTCCTATGCGGACATGATGCGCGCCTACGGGCGTCAACGCGGACTCAAGCCTCTCATCCTTCCAGTCCCGGTCCTCACCCCCTGGCTCTCTGCCCTGTGGCTCGGGTTGGTCACGCCTCTCTACGCCCGAATCGGGCGGGCGATTATTGAGAGTATCGTCCATGTCACGGTGGTACGGGACAATGCTGCGCTGGCAACTTTTTCTGTACGTCCGATGGGAATCGACGAGGCAATTCGCCGGGCCCTTGCCAATGAAGAGACGCATTTCTCCAAGACACGCTGGTCCGACGCGATCTCTTCATCGGGGAGACAGCAATCGTGGGGTGGTGTGCGATTCGGCACGCGCATCGTCGATTCACGGACGACCACGGTCCAGGCGCCGCCGCACATCGTCTTCGCGTGTATTGAGAGGCTCGGAGGTGATCATGGTTGGTATGCATGCGACTGGCTGTGGCATATCCGTGGCCTCATCGACCTCCTTCAAGGGGGTGCGGGTATGAGACGCGGACGGCCTTCCTCCACGACCCTCCGTATCGGCGACACGGTTGACTCATTTCGGGTTGAGGCGATTGAACCGAATCGTCTTCTGCGGCTCAAGTCCGAGATGAATTTGCCGGGGCGGGCGTGGCTGGAGTTTGAGGTGACGGAGACCGGCTCTTCATCACAGATACGGCAGACGGCGATCTTTGATCCGGTCGGACTCACAGGACAGATTTATTGGTACTCGCTCTATGTGCCGCATGAGTTTGTGTTTAGTGGAATGTTGCAGGGCATCGCCCGAGCAGCCTTGCGGGAAATGAGAGAACTCAATATGCCACAAGCACCTAATAAGCAGACGGCCACGACGCAGAGTGGCTGAACCTGGCGTCGCGAGAGAGGCCGAGGTTGCTTCCTAGGGGCACACCAAAGTGTGATGGAGGTCTGCAATGCATACGGCAAGAATTATTGTGATCGCGGCGTTGGCCACCACATTCACAACCTTGAGCCAGCCCGTCCGTGCTGAGGAATCCGTGATCCCGCGAGATATGGTGTACATCGGGCAGGGACCGTCGATCATGGGACTCGACAAGGAAGATCCCCAAGAACTCGCTAATGCCCGTACGACGTATCACAAACGCAACAGAACTCAGGCCAGCACGTTGAATGATGAAAGCCCGGCCCACATGGTATTTCTCGATTCATACCTGATCGATAAATATGAAGTCTCCAATAAGGACTATGGAGACTTCATCAAGGCGAACGGACACGGGTCCCCTGCGTATTGGGATGATCCCCGTCTCAATCGACCGAACCAGCCGGTGGTCGGCGTCAGCTGGTACGACGCGCGTGCCTATTGCGAGTATCGGGGCAAGAGATTGCCGACGGAAGCGGAGTGGGAGAAGGCCGCAAGAGGGCCCAATGGCAATCTCTATCCCTGGGGCGATGACTTTGATCCGTCGAAAGCCAACTATGGGAAAAATCACGATGGCACCAAGCCGGTTGATTCATATCCCGATGGGGTCAGTTATTACGGTCTTCATAACATGGCCGGTAATGCTTTTGAGTGGGTCTTGGACTGGTACGACCCCCGCTACTACAGTCGGCTCGAACCGATGGTCAATCCCACTGGCCCGGAAAAACCCGTCTGGATAGGTGGCACCGGGACCTATGTGGACCTGCTGACGCTCGGAGAAAAACGAGTGATTCGAGGCGGATCCTGGGTCGCCCCGGAAGGCTCGGTCAGGTCGACGCACCGATTCTGGAATCACCCTCTCAATAACAGCTACGGCGTGGGCCTGGGATTCCGCTGCGCGAAAACTGCCCCACCAGAAATCGATCAGCGAATCAAAGAGGCCGCCATCTTGACCTACGTCGAAATGGGGCGAGAGCGCTTTGAGAAGGCCCGGCAGGCCCTTGCTCAGGGACTGGCCATCGACCCCAAGAACACGGAACTCCTGGAGCTTCGCCAATTGATTGAGCAGTCGATGAAGCGACCGTGAACGAAGATTTCACGGGACTTGTTCATGGTTCGATCGTGACGGAGGGGCACCGATGATACATCAGAAGATTCTTTATCAAGGGTTTGTCCTCATTGCTCTACTTGGGGCTTCACCGCTCTACGCTGGTCCCATCGATTCACCCGGACACGCACATCAGGATAAGGCCCAATTGGTTCATGAGGCCAATCATGAAGTGGACCACGCATGGGAGGTCTACCACCAGGCAGCATTGGGAGGAACAGTGGCCTCGCCTGCCCTTCAGGCGGAAATCGAGCAGCACCTGCACGAAGCCAGAACCCTCGTGACCCAGGCGCACGAGGCAGCGGAGCGGGGAGACGATCGGCAGGTGGAGGAACTATGCAAACAAGTCAGACTCCATACCACCCAAGCCATTGAGGGTAGCAAGGAGCGGAAGAAATGATCACTGGTCTATGGAGCGGATCAACTCAATGCAACAGATTGACGATGGTGATTTTCACGGTCATTGCGCTCCTGCAGTCGCTCACCGTGGAAGCGTTGCCGGGAACGATAGAGCCTGACCCGGTGCCGATGGTCACGATTCCGGCCGGAGAATTTCTGATGGGCAATCCAGAAGGAAAAGGCCGGGACGATGAGCGACCGCAGCGATCTGTCTACCTGGACGAGTTTGCGATTGATCAAGTCGAAGTGACGAATGAACGGTATATGGCTTTTGTGAAATCCGTTGGCCATCGCACACCACCCAATCCGTATGGCACCGGGCCCCTCCAATCCATTAAGGGCATTGAGCAATTACCGGTGGTCCAGACCACCTGGTATGACGCCAAGTCCTATTGCAGTTGGGCCAAGAAACGGCTTCCGACCGAGGCAGAATGGGAAAAGGCTGCTCGCGGGACTGACGGCCGCATATTCCCCTGGGGGAATGAACCACCCACTGCGAAGCGGGCAAACTTCGATCGAGAGTGGGAGGACGAGCATACCTTGAGGCCTGTCGGGTCACTTCCTGATGGAGATTCACCCTACGGAGTGAAGGATATGGCTATGACGCGGAGTACTATCACCATGCGCCCAATCGGAATCCACAAGGTCCCGACAAGAAGGGAGTCGTTCGGTCGATTCGCGGTGGGTCCTGGCATAGTCCGGCGTCCGATATCACCACATCGGCGCGTGGGCGCGGCGGGTTCGCGTTGCAGACTCACGGAACGGGGTTTCGCTGCGCACGCAGCCTTGAGGAAGCGACCCAGAAGAAGTAACCGACGGCGGTGAAAGTGCGAAGCAGTACCATGACAAGAACACAATTTCAGAGGCCGGTCCTGTGTTTTGGTGGAGTTGACGCCGCACTCCGCACGGCGTCAACCGCTGAGGCAGACAGGTCTCCTCGTGAGGGAGGGACCTGTCTGCTTGGCGCACAGTAAAGTCGGTGGCCGACACGTATCTGCCTGGCGGCCGAGGGGAGGAACAACATGAATATGAGCTTAGTGTTATTGCTTGTGACTGGGTTTCTGACGTCTGTTGTGGTGGCTGGATTCCTTCAGATTGTGACCGCTGTTGTGAGGCGGCGGGTCACCGGAAGACCGCCCCGAAGGTAAGAAACTGTCGCTTAGCCGAGCGTATCAGTCAGCCCTTGGATGGCTGCCGCAGGAGATATGATTATGGACATCATTGTAACTGGGGGAACAGGATTCATCGGTCGTGCACTGTGCACGGCGCTCTCCCAGGAGGGCCATAGAGTTACGATCCTCACGAGGAATTCGGGGAGCGCAGAGCGGCTCTTAGGCAACAACCTGTTGTCCGTTGAGTGGACTGGTGGAAGTACAGGACCCTGGGAACAGGCACTTGAAGGAGCCGATGCGGTCATTAACCTCGCCGGCGCGCCGATTGCCGATGCTCGTTGGACGCCTGCTCGAAAACAACTCCTCATCAATAGCCGAGTCCACACGACGCGTATCATCGTGGAAGCGATGTCCCGCCGGTCTGCAAAACCGCGGGTGCTCATCAGCGCGTCCGGTATCGGCTATTACGGTGGCAGCGATGATCGGGTGCTGGATGAGGGCTCAGCGCGTGGTCAGGGGTTCCTTGCCGACCTGTGCCTTGCCTGGGAGGCAGAGGCCCTTCGGGCGGCCGAATTCGGTGTGCGCGTCGTCGTCCTGCGAACGGGAATGGTGCTCGAACAAGATGGCGGGGCCTTGCCCAAGATGCTGCTGCCCTTTCGATTGTTTGCAGGCGGTCCAATCATGCCGGGAAGTCAATGGGTCTCCTGGATTCACCGGCGTGATCATATCGGTCTGATCCAATGGGCACTCGCAAACAATCATGTTTCTGGTCCCCTCAATGCTGTGGCCCCAGAGCCGGTGACGATGAAGACGTTCTGTGAAGTTCTTGGGCGGGTGCTTCACCGACCGTCGTGGCTTCCTGTTCCAGGATTTGCCTTGAATATGCTCCTTGGTGAGTTGGGCACATTGATGACGACCGGCCAGCGGGTGAGTCCAGCGAAAGCCATGGCGGAAGGCTATGCGTTTCAGTATCCAACGTTGGAACCGGCCTTACAAGCCATCCTGACCGGAACGACAGCAGCAGCTGCTCTAAGGGCGGCATGAGCCACGGGGGTATGACGGTGCATGAACAGCCCCGCAATCTATATAGCAACCGGACTGATCGCGGGATTTCTTATGGTGGCGGCACTGTGTGTACTTGGATTGGCAGTCTCTATGTAGTCACCAGGAGGTGTTCTGATGAGAATCTCAGGCTTTCATATTGCGGCAGCATTGATGACAGGCCTTCTTGTTACCTCTTGTGCCATGGCCGACCAACACACGGCCCAGGCTCCCTATGGGCATGGAGATGCGACGAAACTCGCTCACGGCATTATCGGTATTTCTCTTCAGGTAAGTGCTGAGCGGATCGGGGATCCGGCCATCCTCTATGTCGGCATGGTCCATCCTGGTGGACCTGCTCACCAGGCGGGACTTCGACACGGGGATGAGGTCGTCAGTGTTGATGGGGCTCCCGTGAAAGGAAAGAGTTATGAACAGGTGGTCAGCATGATACGAGGGGAAGCGGGGACTGTCGTGAAGGTTGGTATCAAGGGTGAGAACGGTCTTCGTGAGCTTTCAATCGAGCGGGTGGCGGGTGACAAGCTGAAACGACCGGAAGGATCCCATGGAAAACCTGAGTAAGAGGACATAACCGTTGCTTCGGAGATTTGTACCGGTATCGACTTGGCTAGTTCTGGGGGAGTTCATCTATGCGAGGAATAGTCTGGTACAGGAGGGATTTGCGCATTGCAGACCATCCGGCCTTGTCGGCGGCCTGCGCAGCATGGAGCGAGGTAATCCCGCTCTTTGTGTTCGACGAGCCGTTGTTGCACTCCCATGTGTTCGGCTCCGCCTGTGTGAATTTTATGCTCGGATGTCTCCAGAATCTGGCGTCGTCTTTGTCGGACCGAGGTCTCACGCTTCAGTGGCGACGCGGCGAACCGGTGGAGGAGGTCGTCCGCGCCGCTCGCGAATGGAAGGTTGATGCGGTCTACTGGAATCGCGACTATGAGCCGAGAGCGATTGAGCGAGACCGCATAATCGCGCAACGGTTGGCGGAGGCCGGCGTGGTCGTCCGCACGTTCAAAGACCATGTGGTGTTTGAGGCAGATGAGGTGCGAGGCGTCACCGGTGAACCCTTGCAGCGCTACAGCGCGTATCGCGCCCGCTGGTGGACGAAATGGCATGCAACAACCCCAGCAGTTCAGCCGGTCCCTACCGCACTTGCAGAAAAGGTGGCTGCCCCACGGCCTGTCTCATGCCATCTGCCTACAGCCCCCGAGCTGGGATACGAGCCGGTCGCATTGCGGATTGAGCCGGGCGAGCGGAACGCCCTGAAGCGGTTGCGCCGGTTTGTGAAAGGTCCCCTACATTTCTACGCGACAAACAGAAACCTGCCGGCGAACGATGGGTGTTCACAACTTTCACCACACTTCCGTTTCGGAACACTGTCGCCACGCAAGGCCATTCACACGGCGTTGAACGTGCTGGCCCAAGGCGGGCGAGTGTCTCGGCCCGATGTCCTGACCTGGGTCGATGAGTTAATCTGGCGTGAGTTCTTTCATCAAGTATTGGCTTCGTTTCCACACGTTGCGGAGGGACCATTCCGCAAGGTGGCCATCCCACCGTCGCGTGAATCGGGTCCGGTCCGAGACGGCCTGTTTCAAGCCTGGTGTCACGGGCAGACCGGCTATCCGATCGTCGACGCCGGCATGCGGCAATTGAATCAGACGGGATGTATGCACAACCGTGTGCGAATGGTCGTGGCATCCTTTCTCATCAAAGATCTTCGGATCGACTGGCAGAGCGGCGAACGGTATTTCATGCAGCAGCTCATCGATGCTGACGTGGCGGCAAACAACGGTAATTGGCAGTGGTGTGCCTCCACCGGCACGGATGCCATGCGGGGTTATCGGATTTTCAATCCTGCCCTTCAAAGCAAGAAGTTCGACCCGGACGGCACCTACATCCGCCGGTATGTTCCGGAGCTGGCCCATGTATCGGCGAAGCGAATTCATGAGCCGCATCTCATGACCGCAGATGAGCAGGAACGCGCTCGATGCCGAATCGGGGACGATTATCCTTCC
>JABMDL010000081.1 GCA_015903945.1 Nitrospira sp.
GCATCCGGCTGTCCCCGCAGGCGCCGGAGAACAGCAGGCCGAACAACAGCACGACGACGGTGAGATGTGTGTTCATGCCGCTCTCCTGGATTTTGCAAGGGCCACATGGTCTGTCTCCGCCGATGCGCCGGAGCGCCACGCGACGGCCCAGCGTTCCAGCATCAGCGGCACGACGATCGTGATGTCGTAGGTCAGTTCGAGGACTTTGGCGGATCGCTTAAAGAGCAGACCGACGAATCGGAGGAGGACGCCGAGGCCGCGCATGCCCTGCACCAGGGCGACGCCGAGGACGGTGCGGAGCGAATGCACCAGGCTCTCGAACGGGATCGCCACGAACGCCAAGGCGAACGGCAGCACGAAGCCCATGACCATCTGTCCGACCATGGGGATGCTGGTCAGGATCCCATCCGGCGGGGCCGGCGTGACAGAGGCGAGGTCGCGCATCAGCGCCGTTTTGTCGGCGATGAGCATGTCGCGCATCAGCGCGAGGGAGGATTCGATCCCGGCCAGAATGGTCAGGAACACCAGGGAGGCGATCATGAGCCGCCGGCGCATGCGATCGTCCATGCTGGCAATTCTGGGAAACAGCTGCGTGATCCGGAGTGATTCGAGCAGGAACAGTCCCATCGACGCTTCCATCAGAATGATGACCAACGCCGCGACATCAGACGTCTTCAAACTGTTCGTGAGATAATCGCTGGCGCCCACCATTTCCGACATCGGCAAGGCGATCAACTTATAGTTGATAAAGGTGCCGCCCGCCGCGATGACCATCACCAACGCTGAGATGGCCAGCTGGACGAACGACGAGACCGTCAGTGCATGTTCGGCCTTGCTGTCCTTGGCCCGGATTGCCTCAAACGTGTGCATATGATTGTCGATCTGTTTCGCGTTGGTTTGAAGCGTGACCATCTTCTTGTCCATCTCGCCGATCAGTTTCTCCACGGTGCGCCATGACGGCTGCATGGCGTTGAGAATCTTGTGCCGTTCTTCATAGGAACGGCGGAACTCGGCGATCGTCTTGTCGTGGATCTTCTGGATGGACTTATTGATCTCTTCCAGCAAGGTGCGCGGGATGTCCCCTCCCGAT
This sequence comes from Nitrospira sp., assembly GCA_015903945.1. GTDB lineage: Bacteria > Nitrospirota > Nitrospiria > Nitrospirales > Nitrospiraceae > Nitrospira_D. The sequence goes on from JABMDL010000081.1 coordinate 1,091, forward strand.
TTGATTTGCGCGATTGATTCGAGCGCGGAGACCCATTCCGGCGACGGGGGCGGGACTGTGCCGCACTTGCGGTAGTCGTCTTCGATGCGCGTCGCCTCTTCCAGCATTTTCCGTTGGAGTGCGGGAAACTCCTGAAGATCCTTGCGGATGAGGTTGCCGACCCGCTCGAACTCCCGATCGATGAGGACGGCTTCGCTTTCCTGCCCGTGCGCCAGCAGCACGGCTTGATTGCGTAGTCGCATGCCGTCCGAGGCCTGGAGCAGCCACCGCGAGACGAATCTCATTCCGTGAGAGGCCAGCGTGCATGACGAATGGATGATGCCGTGCATCGGCTTGCGCGCGGCATAGAGAAAGACCATTGCCAGCAGGCCCAGTGCGAACACGGACAGGGCAACGTTGTTGGGCCAAAAGAGCCAGGCACTCCAGTTCGTCATGACCGGACCTCCCTTTACGAATGCTGCGATGTTCAAGTATCACCGAAAGCAAGAAACAGGCTGAAGGCCCGGCTTCTCAAGATCCTGATAAGACAGGGGGTTCAAGAGCGTTCGGAAGGTCCAGAGGTCAGAATTGTGCCGTGTGCAGGGATCAGCCCACATTATTCATGGCGGTTCGTGACGAAACCGTCAAGACGCCAGGCGAGACGGGCACGCGGAGCTCCGAGAGACTGAGGCATACTTGAAACAGTATGTCGAGGTCGCGAGGGGCGAGCCTGCCCGCCTGGGCGTGGACAAACCACGACCGGGCTTGTCGTAGCGGCGTATCGGCGGTTGCAGTCGAAGCGTTCATGGATAATGCGGGCTAGGGACAGCCGAGCGGGCAGAGTCTTCAGGCTATTTGAGAAAATAGAAGTGGTCGGTCGGTCCGTGCCCGTGCCCGATCGCCAGGCTGTGGCGAATCGCTTCCGTGAGGTAGGCTTTGGCGGTGTGTACTGCGTCGCCGATCGGCTTGCCGAGCGCAAGATGCGCGGCGATGGCGGAGGCGAATGTGCAGCCGGTGCCGTGGGTGTGCGGAGTGTCGATGAAATCCCCCTTGAAGACGGTAAAGAACCGGCCGTCGTACAACAGATCAGTGGCGCGTTCAGTCAGCAGATGGCCCCCCTTGATCAAGACATACTTGCACCCGAAGGCGTGGATCACTTTCGCCGCCCGCCGCGCATCAGCCAACGACTTGATTTCGATGCCGGACAGTTGCTGTGCCTCATGCACGTTCGGCGTGACCAGCAATGCCAGCGGAAACAGTTTCGTTTTGAGGCTGTCGATCGCATCCGGCTTCAAGAGGGCATGGCCGCTCTTGGAAATCATCACCGGATCCACGACCAAGTTGGCGACGTTTTGTGGCTTCAACATCGCGGCGACTGTTTCGACGATAGCGGCGGAACTCAGCATGCCGGTTTTTACTGCAGCGACGTCGAAATCGTCGAAGACGGCGTCGATTTGGGAGGCGATGATCGCGGGCGGCAATTCAAAGACGTCCGTGACCTCTTCCGTGTTTTGGGCCGTAATCGCCGTGATCACCGACATGGCGAAGACGCCGTTTGCGGACATGGCTTTGATGTCAGCCTGAATGCCGGCGCCTCCGCCGGAGTCGGACCCGGCGATGGTGAGAACTTGCTTGCGTGTATTCGGCATACGGGTATGGTCCTGCTCACAGGTTGAACTGGCTTCTGCGCACCACGATTGAACCGAGGCCATTATACTCAGAAGAGGGCAGGTGTCTAGCTCACATTATGTATGACGGTTTGTCTTAGCTGGCTTTTGCCGTTACGCGCAATTTGACGTGAGCCTTTTTCTGAAGCGCGTTTACGATGCTGAAGAAGTTATCCGTGCTGGGGTTCCCACGCGGAGCCAACATTCGATGTAAGCTCTTGCTTGGTTTCTTGAGCGTCAGGGCCAGCTCTTCAAATCCTACGGTGGCATTGACGAGATCCCGGATGATGGCTTTACCTACGGCGGTGTCGCCTGCGAGATAGGCATTGAGTGCCTCCGTAAAAAGTGCTTCCCGGAATCGGGGGTCCCGTTCCACACACGCCGCGATAGTGTTTCTAAATTCCCTTGTCAGTGCCATAAATCCCTCCGCCGTAAGGCAAGTAACGATTACGTTACCACTGCGGTTAGGTGGCGTACAATTAATTTATCTGGGGCGCGCGGAGCCTTGGAGACTGACCCGCTTCCCCGCGTCTTCGCGTGGGGTCTGTCCCCGTTCGAGCCCGCGCAGTGCTCGCGGCCAAGCTGGTCGTAGCGGCCTATCGGCAGTTGCTGTCGAAGCGGTCATGATTAATGCGGGTTAGGGCGGCTTTGAAATTGACAGGTCAGCGTCGTGGCGTATATTGTTGCCATATACATGTAGGGGCCAGATGACGCGACTGCCGGGCGTGGAAGGGTTTAATTGGGACGAGGCAAATCTTGCCAAAAACTGGGAGAAGCACCGGGTCACCCCGTGGGAATGCGAGCAGGTCTTCTTTAATGTGCCGCTCGTGGTCGCCGATGACCTCGCCCATTCTACAGTGGAGCCTCGATATTACGTGCTGGGACAGACTGATGCCGGACGCCGCTTGTTTATCGTCTTCACCATCCGTCGACGGCGCATCCGCATTATTTCAGCCAGAGATATGAGTCTCAAGGAGCGGAGGACGTATCGTGACCAAACTCAAAAAAAGACCGACGTTCAAGAGTGAAAAGCAGGAAGCTGAGTTTTGGGCCGCACATGACTCAACCGAGTATGTTGACTACTCCAAGAGCCGTCAGATGGTGTTTCCTCGCTTGAAGCCATCCACCGAGACGATCTCGCTCCGCCTGCCGAAATCCCTCTTGGATCAACTCAAGACGATCGCGAATAAGCGCGACGTCCCGTATCAGACACTGCTCAAGCTCTTCGTGCTCGAACGCGTCCAGGCCGAGTTGCATCACAAACCCGCCAAAGCCTCCTAGCAAGCTCCGATCACGGCGATTGCTGGAAGCTGGTTTGAATGTGGCGGGCGGGGCGGAACGACATGGTCCCTAGCACAGTGGCATGTTGTGCCGGGCCAAGACGTTCATCGTCAGTTGGTCGGGCTTGCCGTCGAAGTACTTGAGCAGGGCGTTGTTGAAGAGGTTGTTGTCGGTGGCAGCGGTCAGAAACAAGGTCATGCAGGACCGGAACTTGAGATTGTCGGGATATCCGAAGATCTCTTCAGCGCTGCGACCGTTCACGTTGAGAACCAGCTGCGTACAGACTCTGAGCCTGGGACCCAAGACCGGGTGTTGCAGATAAGCCTTGGCCTCGTCGAGTGAGGCGATGGCGAACTGCTGCGCCATTCCACTGTGACCAAGACCGGTGATCTGAGGAAAGATAAACCAGATCCAGTGGCTGGACTTTCTTCCGACTCGCAGCTCATTAAGGACTGTGTCATAGACGCCCTCTTGCGCGTCGAGAAAGCGTTGGAGATTGTAGCCGACGCTCATAAGCTATCCGCGGCCCGGTATATTCTTGCCAGGACGACATCATGCCTGGCGATGTTGGATTCCAAGACCTGACACTCTTTACTTGTTGTAAACGCGTACACGCTCTGGGGAGCGCTTCCCATCTTTGAACTTTTGTGCTGCCTCATGGAATCTGCCGTTCTGGGTGAGCCTCCCTGATGGAAGCGATCCAGGCTGATCAACCACCTTTGGGTTAGGGCAGGACATGGTTTTTGGATGGTCATGTCCCTCATAGATTAGCGTGGTTCCACCGTCTTCGAGACGATCGCGGTAGGGAGCGTTAGGGGGCACTGACATCAAAATAACAGAATGATTTCCGCCAAGGCCGGAATTCATTCCTCGCTGGAGACTGACGCCTTCACGTCGACACATTTCATTATGCGAGAGAACGTTGTTGCTCATGTATTGAGTCGCGACACCAATTGTGAAGCTTGCCGCGGCGAGTCTACTGTAAAATCCAAGGCTTATTCATCATGCCCGAGGTAATTGATGGGTGATCTCCCGGGGGAAGGTCAGCTGGCAGGACTTCTTCGATCCGCTCCCCCGGAGTGACGGTGAGCCCGTCGCGTCCTTCCATCGGCAGATTATCGGATTAGGCTGCTGCCTTTTTCACCCGGATTTCTGCCCGATGACCGGTTGCGGCCAGAACTCGAATCAGCAGACTCGGTTACCGCTGACTGGCTACGCGCGTTCGGGATGAGGGACGTTTGCTGGGTTCTTCGCCCCTCCGGCTGATCTGATTGTCGTGGCCTCCGCCCCGTTGACAGACCAAAAGACGAAGTGTTACAGAAACAGACCACAGGCGTGGCTGGCCGAGGAGCCCCGCCGTTACCCGGAGGAACCCATGTCCGCTCCAGCACCGACTCCCACACCTGCAACCCCCGCAGCGGCGCCCCCGCGCCGGCAATTTGTCAACTTCGTGTTCTACAAAGTCGATCCGGCCTGGCGGCGGCTGCCCGAAGACGAACGCACCAAGGGCAAGCAGGAGTTTATCCGCGCCGTC
>JABMDL010000004.1 GCA_015903945.1 Nitrospira sp.
GGGAGACATCGCCTGGTTCACAATGGAACTGGACTATACCCGGTACGTTAAGGAAGGCACCGAGCTCAAACGCATGCTGCTCCCATTGCGCGAAACGGGTGTGCTGGAGCGCCGGAATGGACAATGGGTGATGCTGTCGTTTCATGAGTCCTTTCGCTCCGCGCAGATGAACGGCCCCCTGGCCCAATCAAGCGCCTCCTCCGCGCAACAACTTCGGGTGACCAATCCGCCGGCAGCGGCCACGCCGGATGTGAGCGGGGACTGGGATATTCTCGAAGTGGAGGACGAAAAACGCTATAAGGCGACGTTGGACAAGAACGGAAACGGCCCCTACACGCAGCACCAGGGTCGATTCGTTACCACGAAAATTGAAAACCGGCTGTGGCAAGGCACGTGGCACCAGCCCGGCAACGATCGAGAGGGCGGATTCGAAGTCCTTCTCTCGGAAGACGGCAAGGAAGCCAAGGGCGTCTGGTGGTACACGCGAGTCAAGATGGGTAAAACAGAATATAACAATATTCCACCAAAAGAACGCGGTGGCACCTATCACTGGAAAAAAATACCGCCATCATCGGTTAGCGCCCAATGAGCCAATCTGTTTCTCTTCTGTCAGACCAACAATTCGGAGTCCGGTTCACCATCACAGCCTTATTTCCTCTGGGAGGACTTATGTTTAGATCCCTCATTCTTTTTGCCATGAGCGTCTTCATGATCTCATCAGCCTACGCCGATGGGGGACATGAGCACCATGCCGTCCCCACACTGAAGAAGCAGGTCGGCTCGAAGATCACGTATGGAGAAAATACCGCGACCCTCACCTTTGGCCCGATCGATCTTCCCACCGGCCATGGGGAAGGTGACATGGGCGACTCCATGCCTCGATTTAATTTCCAGCTCCCCGAAGACAAGTATTTGATCGGTTTCAAATCCGCCCTGTCTACGGTCGAGGGGAAGGAATTACCGAGAAATTACCTGCACCATATCTTGATGATCAACAACACGAGACCCAGCGTCTCCTGCCCTGGCGAACCACTCTTCTTTGGCGGAGCGGGGCTTGAGATGTCCGAAACGCAATTCCCTGACGGATACGGCGTGAAACTCGCGAAAGATGATAAGCTCATGACGGTCGTCGCCTTCTATCATGGCGCTCCTCCCACCAAGAATGTCATCGCAACCTTCACGATGTACTTTGCGCCGAAGACTAAACCGGTCCAGGCCATGGACATCTATCAGGTCGGGGTCAATATCGTCTGTTTCACCAAATTCGGCGATCGCCCGGCGGATCAGACTGATGAGGGAATCGAAATCGGGGCCGGCGTTCAAGTTCGTACGGCGCCACTGAAATTCAGCATGGACGGCTGTGTCAAGTATGCCTATCCGCATGGCCATGATGAACTGCTATTGATCGCGCTGGAGAACAAGACCAAGAAACAGACCCTTCTCCGGACGGTCCCAGATGTTGAACGGGACGGTACGCTCCGAGAATTCCTGCCTCACCAAGTCTATAAGGACAGTCAGGGCTTCCAGATTTCGAAGGCGGATGACTATGAAATGGTGATGGTCTACCACCATTCTCTGCAGAAGACTGAACTCCAACACGGCATGGGGAATTACCTGCTGTACATGACCCCGGGATCCTGCCCGGCAGAGAAGAAGACCGCCTCCGCCTTCTGATCATTCCCTTACGGGCCTGCCGGACCACAGCCGCCGGCAGGCCCAGTTCCTACCTTCCAGTCCGTTCAAAATTGTTCACGATAACGGGTCCTAACACCATTATCTTCAATTAAAACTCATCCTGCTCTGGGTTTCTGAGCAGCACTTGTGATATTCAATGCACCAGCTCGGCGTCATTCGACCTGAGCCTGTTAGAGCGGCTTGCTCAGAAACACCGGAACACGCGCCATGCCGCAGAGTGAGCCCATCTCGATTCTCCTCGTCAACGAGTTCGCCGAAGAAATCAAACTGACCACGCTCGGTTTTCGAGGCTTCTTCCCAAACTGCCGAATCGAAGCCGTCTACTCCCTGGAGGAAGCGATCCAGTGGGCGCCTCGTGCTGCATGGCATCTCATCCTGCTCGATGACAACCTCCTGACTCAACGGGCAACATCTATCTTGCCGGAGCTCAAACGACTTGTTCCCGCAGTCGTCCTGGTGTTGCAAACCGAGCGTAGCGACTCCACCTCCGCGCTGAATGCGTTGCACGCCGGGGCGGACTTTCTGCTCTACAAGAAATCGCCCGCGTTCCTCACCGAGTTGGTGTTGTACGCACGAGACGCATTTGAAAAACGTGACCTGCGTCTCACGCTCGATCGAACACAGGAGCGCTACGGCCGACTGGTGGACGCGTTGAACGACGTCGTGTATGAGCTCGATACGGGTGGGCGGTTCACCTACGTGAGTCCGCTCATTACCAGAATCCTTGGATATTCACAGGAAGAGTTACTCGGGATTCCCTACTCGGTCATTGTGCCGTCAGACCAACTCGATCTGGCCCGACATTGTTTCAACGACCGGAGAACCGGGACACGGGCATCTCGGCAGATCGAACTGGATCTCATTCGTAAGCCATCCCCAGACTCGCCAAGTCCCGCGCGCATCAGAATCGAGTTGAGCGCGAAGGGACTCTATGACTCTGAACGGCGGTACCGCGGCGCATTAGGGATCTTGCGCGATGTGTCGCAACACCGCCGCCAAGAAGCAACCATTCACCACTTGGAGCATCAGCTGCAAGAAACCGATCGGCTGCTCACTCTTTCTCAACGCCTTTCAACGCTCTCAACACATTTACACGATCCTCACCAAGCCATTCGCACACAGGCGCAACTCCTGGTCCAATCTATTCGGGAATCCCGGCTGGTGGAACATGCCGAATCGCTGGCGGCCTCTGCAGCTGAAGCGCTTCGGGTCGGAGCGGACCTCGTCCAGGCTGCAACGGAACTTACCGCCCGCCGAAAAAGCGTGAACGACCTCATCGATACCGTCCTGGCAGCCACTCCCCCTCCATTTTCGAACACCGGCGGGATCGAACGATCGTATACCCCAACTCTGCCTCCATTCGGGGGAGACTCCGATACGGTCATGCAACTTCTCCGAGTTCTGTTCTCCTATGCGCAGCGCCATCTTGGAGCGACCGGGAGCCGACATGGTCTTCAAATCAGCACCAGGGTAATCGAACCACCCGGCGCACCAACCGCGCTCGGCTCCACCTCACGCACACCGGAACCAGCCGCTGAAATTGAAGTACGCCTCCAAGAAACTGACACGACCGTTGCGGAAGAGAGCCCTGCCGATCAGACGCCCAGCAACATTTTTGACGCCTACACCTTGGTTAAACAATTGGGCGGACGATTAGAGCTGCTCGCCCCGGCCGGAGGGCTTTTCTCGATCACCGTCTGGATTCCGACGAGATCGACGCCACCGCCCAACAGCGATCCAGGTCCGCCGCCCCTTGCCGTCGCGTGGCCACACACTCACGCCGAGCCTTCATCGGTCGCAGCGCCTCACACTGAGATTTCCCCTCCTCCACCCCAACCATTATCTTCGCCCGCTCCCCCACCGCTGCCCGATCGCCGCACGCACATTCGCATCGCCACCAGTCTTCCCGCACGCGTGGCCATCGGAAATACCGTGCGCGAAGGCACCCTGACCGAGTTGAATTCACGTGGAGCCACCGTAGAGCTCGCGGGGCGACTTCCACCGCTCGCCCAACAACCAGCTCTTTTCACGCTCAAGACTGCTGCGGGCGTATTCGAGTTGCATGCGACCGCTCATGACCGGGGAAGGACCACACAACCAACCACAGGAGATGCACCAGCCTCCCGACTGGCGTTCCTGTTCACCGCTCTCACGAACACCGAGGACAAAATCTTGGAGTCCTATGTCGAGGAAGCACGGGGACGGACTCTCGATGCAACCGTCGACGTCCTCCTCATGGAATCGGATACGCTGGAACAGCCGGACGCCATCGCGGGCGAATCCCAGTTGCGAGGAACTGACCACCGAGAAACCTTGAGAGTCCGTGTGACCCTCCCGGTTCGTGTAGGCCTTTCCTCGCTCGGCGAGCGCAGCAAGTCACTGCTGGGCCTCGTCATCAATTTCAGCCGCGGCGGCCTGTGTTTCCAAACAAGTGCGCCGCTCGGATCCGTAGGAGACCCCATCGCAGTCCATTTTTCCTCGACCAGCCATCTCGGACAGCCACGGGCGCATGAGCCGGATGTCCCTGAAGCGATCCTGGACGGCCGTATCGTGTACATGACGCCAGACCAGACCGTTCCATCCGAATTGAGAGGTGGCCCCACCCAACCAGGACAGCGCATCGGTATTCGATTCTTCCGGTTGACGCCCTTCGCGGAACGGGAAATTAACCGAGTCATCGCCCAGCATGTCGGATCTTCCATGATTCTGGCCGGTACCGTCGGCCGCTCTTCGATCGTGAGCGCCAGACGGGAATGCCGAAATGTCCGGCATCAAGTCATCGCCGTGACAGATGACCATGCCCGCCATCAGATCTCACCCACTACGCCGATCGTGATCATCGCTCCAGGATTCGGATTGACACAGACCGATTACCTTCCGCTTTCGTTTTATCTTGCGGCGAACCGGTTCCGCGTCCTTCGGTACGATCACACGAATCATACAGGGCAAAGCGACGGGGACCTTCTGCAAACCACGCTGCGTGGGATGCAGACAGACCTGCAGGCTGTCCTGGATTTTGTCGCCACAACCTGGCCGGCCGCGTCACTGACCCTGCTGGCCGAGGATCTCAGCGCCCGTGTTGCCCTCAAAGTGTTGGCTCAGGGCAAGACGGCGGATCAATTGCTTCTCGTGAATCCTGTTTTCGATATTGAACTGGCGCTTTCTACCCTCTTTCAGACCCCGACGGTTGAACACTACCGGCAGGGCGTCCGGAAAGGCATCGCCAATCTTTGGGGCTTGAATATTAATCTTGATCAGTTTATTGGAGACGCGATTGCGGGCGAGTACACCGATATGGCGTCGCTGGCAACAGACCTGGCCAAACTGGTCTTGAAACCTGTGGTCGTGACTTCTCCGGGACAACATCGTCACCCTCACAGTCTGTTCGGCCCGCAAGACCGGTCCTTCCGTGCACTTGGCCCCTCGCTCACCATTGTGCCACTGCAGGCAGATCTCTCCAGTGAATCGAACGTCTATGATGACCGCCACGCCGACGCATTCAGAGCCATCGTGAAATTGATACCGGGCTCAGCGGCAGCAAGCCTTCCCACCATACAGACGAGTGAGCCCACTCAACGAGAAATTCATTACCAACGGCAACTCGAACAGGAGCGTATCCGCCTCTGCCATCATGTCTCACAGGCGACGCGTGACGCCCTGTGGGTCGCACAGCTGAATCAGACCTCCAAATTCAGCGACCTGGCGGACTACCAGTCGCTCCAACACACCATCCACCGGCAGATGCTCCCCCTTTCCCCCGGCATGACAGTCCTCGACATCGGCTGCGGACAGAGCGACTTCGCCTGCACGCTATTCACCAATCAGCTCTATCACCGCTCCCATCATACCGAGATCTCGGCCTCCCCGCTCAAGTATGTCGGCTTAGACCAGTCTGATGAAACCCTCACGCATGCAGAACACCGTATCAGCGCCATTCTTGGTGGACTGGGGATGGAGACCGTTTCCCCGTCCATCACGCAATCACTGACCATGAGCTGGCTGCGTAGCGAGTGGGGGGATTCCCTTCCCCTTACCGACCATTCGATGGACCGGATCCTCTGCCAGATATCCCTGTGCTTCGTCCCATCTCCCTTAAGCTGTGTACGGGAGGCCCTTCGGGTCTTGCACCACAATGGTACGCTGGTCCTGACCTGCTTTCAGCCCCACACCGACCTCGCGATCCCGTTCCGTCGCCACCTCCGCGATACACACAATGACGAGTCCTGTGCGTCGGCTCAAATTCTCACGCATTTCTTCGGCCGCCTCCGCGAAGCGGTTCGCCATGGCTTACTCCATTGCTACGAACGAAATGAGCTTGTCCGCCTGCTCCTTCATGCCGGAGCCGGTCCGATCCAGATTGTTCCCATTCTTGACAACCAGCTCTTGCTTGCCGTCGTCGAGAAGGGCAAATCTGCTGGCTGAAGCCGCCCTCATTATGTATACTGCGATGTTGGTGATCGGCACCGCGCCTCAGTGCCGGTTCGCCGCATTGTGTCACGCTACGTGACGCGACGGCCAGCGATTGACTGTTCTCACGCCTGTATGACGGACCAGATTGTCACTCACCTAGCGATAGATCAATCGGCTTCCGAGTCGCTTCAACGCATTACCCGATTTTCTCGGGACCTCGGACAACTCACCACGCTCTCTGCCATTGCCCAGCGTGTGCTGTTAGAACTACTGGAGATCGTGCAATACCCAGCTGGAACGCTCTACCTTGCCGAGCACGAACATGCAGACTTTCGCCGGCTGGTTGAACATGGATCGAACCAGATGCACGCGGCACCGGCTACGCTGTCCTTACACCATCCTCTGACCGACCAGCTGATTCGCAACCTGCAGCAGCACAACGATTCTTGCTATGGCCTTCTCAAACCTCAACACGGGGGCTCACTCGCGCTGTCCGACGATTTTCGTGTTCGCGCGGCGATCCCGCTTGTGAGCAAAGGCCGATTGATTGCAATCGCTCTGCTGCACATGGATACCGCAGCGGACAGCCAGAGTGTTGAGCATGCCGATCTCTTGACGACCATGGCCCAAATTTCCGCCAACGCCTTGGATTCGATGCTCGTGTACGAAGACCTGCGCCAGTCACAAACCTTGATGCGTCGGACAGACCGGCTCCGCTCGCTCGAAACTATAGCGGGAGGGTTTGCCCACGAAATCAGAAATCCGCTGACCTCGATCAAAACGTTTATCCAGCTCGCACCCGAGCGGAAGGACGACGCCGAATTTATCCGTGATTTCAGCCGAATCGTGCTTGACGACGTCTATCGAATCGAGCGGCTGATCCAGGAAATCCTTGACTACGCCCGGTATATGGAGCCGAAACTGACCGAGGAAGATATCAACGATCTCGTCTCGTCGTGCCTGTATTTCATCGACGTCAAAGCCCGCAGCCGAGGGATCAGGATTGAAAAAGAGTTGGCGTCCGGGCTTCCTCGTGTCATGTTAGATCGGCAACAAATGAAACAAGTGCTCTTGAATTTGTTCTTGAATGCGCTGGATGCCATCGGCGAACACACGGGCATGCTCCGGGTCAAAACTGCCGCGATGATGAAACCGAAAGGCACCGCCTGGATTCAAGTCGAAGTGGAGGATACGGGACACGGTATCTCGGCCGCCGATCTCGATCACATTTTCGATCCCTTCTTCACCACGAAACACAAGAGTGGAGAAAACGAAGGCACGGGGCTGGGATTGGCGATCGCCCATCAAATTATTCGAGAGCACCGGGGCACGATCCAGGTACAGAGCACGGTGGGATCCGGAACAACATTCCGCGTAAATCTCCCATCGATCGCCTAACAACGGAGAGCAGACACTGTGGACAGTTCTGACCAAAAGAAACGCGTGCTCCTCATCGACGACGAAGCGCGTGTACGCACCTCTTTGAAGATGGTGCTGGAACCGTCCTATGACATTCTCCAGGCCGCCGACGCCCAGGAAGGCCTCGACGTCTTTCGAAAAGAAGGGCCGGATCTTGTTCTCCTTGACGTCATTCTGCCAGGCACCGACGGGCTGGCCGTTCTCCAGACACTGCGTTCAGAAAGCAAGATGGTGCCGGTTATCATGCTCACCGGGACCAAGTCGGTCAAGACCGCTGTGGACGCCATGAAGCTTGGGGCGGCTGACTATTTATCCAAACCATTCGATGTCGACGAATTACGTATCGTCATCGACCGGGCATTGAATTCTCTGGAGTTGGAACGTGAAGTCAAACAGCTGCGCAGCCAGGTGGTGCAGCGCTACGCCTTCCACAACCTGATCGGCAAGAGTTCGGGCATGCAGGAAATCTACGCCAAGATAGAACAGGTCGCAGACAGCCGCACCACCGTCTTGATCACCGGAGAAAGCGGAACGGGGAAAGAACTCGTCGCCAAGGCCTTGCACTACAATAGCTCTCGCCGAGAACGACCCTTCATCGCCTTGAATTGTGCCGCCCTCCCTGAAACGCTCATTGAAAGCGAGCTGTTCGGGCATGAAAAAGGCTCGTTTACAGACGCCACTGCGCGGCGCACTGGGCAATTCGAAATGGCCAATACCGGGACTCTATTTCTCGACGAAATCGGCGACCTGAGCCCGGTCACACAAGCCAAACTCCTCCGGGTGCTGCAGGAGCGTGAGTTTACCAGAATCGGCGGCGTGCAGCCGATCAAAGTCGATGTCCGCATCGTGGCTGCGACCAATAAGAACTTGGATGAGCTCGTCCGGAAGGGCCAGTTCCGCGAAGATTTATACTACCGCATCAATGTCATCTCACTGTATCTCCCGCCGCTCCGCGATCGCGGTGAGGACATCGCCCTGCTTGGCAAACACTTCCTGGCCAAGCGCGTGGAGGAGGAAAAGCGCCCGCATATTGAATTTTCGAAGGAAGCATTGGAACTGTTGGTTCGCTATCCCTGGCCCGGCAACGTCCGAGAACTGGAGAACATCGTCGAACAGGCCTTTATCTGGTCGAACAACGCCGAACACATTGTCCCTGAACATTTGCCTGCCATTCTCAAAGGTGATGTCAGATCAGCTTCACTTCATGACGATACCATCTCCGGTCGCCTGTCTCTTGAGAAGGCCGTCATGGAATTCGAACGTGAGATTATCCTAGACGCGCTGAAACGGACTAACTACGTACAAACCCACGCCGCCAACTTGCTGGGAATCAGCCGCCGAATGTTGAAATACCGTATGGATTCGCTTGGCATTAGCCGCATGGACCGGGACCCGACCTCGGAGCCCGATCCCGCAGTGCAAGAATGACACACTAGCGTCTTGGTGTGCGTGATTAATCGCACGCAGCCGTGCTTCTGATCAGGTCCCGATGGGGAAACGGGTGGTTTAAGAAAACTACATATAGTCATATTACGTATTGTCTATACTCTCTGTTGTCACACACTTGCAACCATATGAAAAGGAACGGGAATTGCTTGAACATTCCTACTGAAACTCGTTCCCAGGCGGAGTCCTGCTGCACATGCCGTCCCACACAGATTTGAACAAGCCAACCGTACTCGTCATCGACGACGAAGCCGGTCCACGCGATGCGCTCAAAGTAATCCTCCGCCCATTTTTCAACGTCCAATCAGCAGAGAACGCCTGTGCGGCGCTCGACATTCTCAGTCGGCACCCCGTTGATCTCATCACCCTCGACCAGAAACTTCCCGACCGCCACGGCATGGACCTCCTGAAGGAAATCAGACAGGCCCATGCCGACACCGAGGTGATCATTGTGACCGGCTATGGCAGCCTCAAATCCGCCATGGACGGCATTCGCTACGGAGCCGCGGGATACCTGCTGAAGCCGTTCAATGTGACGGAGCTTATTACACTCATCAATCACACGCTCGAAAAGAAACGGCGGCTCGATTTTATTCGCAAGTTCTTTCAGTCGTCACCGGATCTCTGGGGAACCGAGCAGGAAAGTGCTCACGCCTGGCAGGCGCTCCAGTCTGGCTACGCGGCAGCTGGTGCAGATAAACAGGGACCGGCCCCTGTTTCAGGTACAGACCTCGGATTGCTTCCACTTCTCTCTGACATTCTGGAGGCGACGGACAGAAACTTATTGAATCACTCAAGCCGGGTGAGTTTCTACGCGACCTTGATAGGGAATCGCCTTAATTTGGGGAGTGAAGAGCAAAAGTCTTTAACGATGGGCGCCTTTCTACATGACATCGGAAAATCCGGGATTGGACCCCATCACTTCCCTGAGGGCCAACGCAAAGCTTCATCAGATTCCACGGACACGGACATCCGTAAGAACCATCCTGATAAAGGCGCCCAGCTGGTTCGCCATGCCGGCCTGTCAGCGGAGATAAGTCAGATCATTCTCTGCCATCACGAACGATGGGATGGACACGGTTATCCCCAAGGCCTCCAGGGAGAGGGCATTCCCCTTCTGGCTCGGATCGTCGCCCTTGCGCAGACCTTTGATCATCTCACTGCGGATCCAACGGCTTCGTCTCCCCTGTCCATAGATGAGGCCCTCGACCGTATTTCCAGCCAAGCCCACACCTATTTCGATCCCAGGTTAACCAACTTATTTATTCAAGTCATCAATGAGTGCAAGCATTCCCTTCCCCCAATGGCCGTCGCGGCGACCACTGCCGAGAGCCGCAAGGCGTAACGTTGCCCGCGCGTGTGTCACCCTGATTCTTTGGCTCCTGCGATCAGCTCTGCTGCGGTTTCCCTGACCTTCTTGGTCACCGTGGCTCCCCCAAGCATCCGTGCGATTTCGCCTTCCCGTTCGAGACTGGAGAGAAGCCGAACCGACGTCATCGTCCGATTCTTGACCTGGGATTTTTCCACACACCAGTGATGGTCGGCTTGGGACGCCACTTGAGGAAGATGGGTGACACAGAGCACCTGATGAAACCGCCCCAAGTCTTTCAGCCGTTTGCCAATGGCAGCCGCGACAGCCCCTCCGACTCCCGTGTCAATTTCATCGAAAATCATGACCGGCACACGGTCCACACCCGCAAGAGCCGACTTCAGTGACAACATCACCCGGGACAATTCTCCTCCCGAGGCGACCCGCGAGAGCGGCTTCAACGGTTCGCCGACATTAGTCGACAGCACAAATTCCGCGCGATCCGCCCCTTCGAGCCCATACGCCTGTTCCCCCTCACCCGTCAGCACCTGAACCGTGAATTGAGTCTGCCCCATTTTGAGCGCATCCAGTTCCCGACGCACGATCTTCGTCATACGCTTGGCCGTGTCTGTGCGTTTGTCAGTGAGGGCCCGCGCCGTTCGAGCAACCTCCAGCACCGCATCACGAATCAACCGATCATAGCGCTCAAGTTGTTCGTCGGAATGGTGAAGCCCCTCCAGCTCCGCCCGAACACACCGGTGAGTCTCCAGCACCGCCTCGACGGTACCTCCGTATTTCTTCTTTAGCTTCTGAATCAAGGCCAAGCGATCTTCGATGGCAGCCAAGCGCATCGGATCACTGTCCAATCGATCCACATAGCCGCGGAGGGAGTCGGCCACCTCTCGCACGAGCACCTTGGCATCGGCGGCAAGCCGGCTGGTCCCTTGCATATCGGGATCGATCTGCGCGAGCTCTCCCAACGTCCGTTCCACGAGCGATAAATTGGCCAAGACCCCGCCCTGCTCGCCTTGAAGCCGCTCTTGCACCTCTGCGGCCAGCTCATTCAGCCGCTGCACGGATCCCAACCTCCGCCGTTCGGCCTGAAGGGCCTCTTCCTCGCCAAGCATCAGCGAGGCGTCGTCCAGCTCTTGCTTCTGAAACGTCAAATAATCCTCCCGCTGTGCGGCTTGCAGGACTTTACCAGCCAGCGCTTCTCGCTCCTGACGGAGTCGTGTCCATTCACTATAGGCTGTCCGATACTGTCCCCGCACCGTGTGAAGTCGCCCGAAGGCGTCGAGGGCCTCCAGCTGTGTCTGAGAAGCGAGGAGCGACTGTTGATCATGTTGACCGTGAATGTCGAGGAGCGTCCCACCGAACTCTTCGAGCACATGGACCGGACTCATGACCCCGTTCAGGTACACGCGGTTCCGTCCGGATCGGGCAATGACGCGCCGGATCACCAGTTGCGGATCATCTTTGCCGAGAATCCCCTGGTCGCGCAGTTTTCGACCGATCGGATGGTCTGAGGGAATCTGGAAGGACGCCTCGAGTTGTGCCTCGTCTGCCCCGAATCTGATCTGATCACTGGATGCCCGTCCGCCGACAAGGAGCGACAGGGCGTCAATCAGCAGCGATTTCCCGGCTCCTGTCTCCCCTGTGAGTACGGTAAACCCGGCATCAGGAGTCAACGCGACCTGTTCGAGTACAGCGAAGTTGGAAATACGCAGCTCGGTCAGCATGGCTGCGGTGCGGGGTTCACGCGGTGCCGGTATGTTGGGCGAGCAGCGAATCAATCACGTCTTTGAATTGCCGCTTGGGCCTGGCCCCGACAAGCTTCTCAACCGGACGGCCGTTCTTGAAGAACAGGATCGTGGGGATGCTCATGACCTGATAGCGCCCCGCTACCTCCGGGTTTTCATCCGTGTTGAGCTTCAGGACCTTAAGCTTGCCGGTATACTCCTTGGCGAGCTCATCGACAATCGGCGCCACCATCTGGCACGGTCCACACCACACCGCCCAGAAATCGACCATCACCAATTCCGAGGCCTTCATCACTTCAGTGTCCCAAGACGAATCTTCCACTTTCAAGGTATCACCAGCCACGTCGACCCCCTCCTATTAAAAGATCTCACACGCACACATGCGGGCATCGTACTCCAGCCCAGTTTTTGCTGTCAATTGCGCCTACCGCGAATACACCGGCATTGGTTTACAACTGACTCTATCGACCTCCGGTCGTTGCACCATCAGCTTGCGGCACCTGTTCGATACGGCCGTAGGGTCCTCCGGGGGTATGCCACGGCAACCCGCGTTCACCCCAGAGCAACGGGGACAGGATACTCCGCATAATGGCAGTGCCAGTATTTTCTGTCCATCCCACCCCTGTCAGGCTGAGCATGAAATTGAACTGCTGACGATCGGGGAACTGCAAATAGTGGAATCCGGCCGACCAGCACTTGCAGGGATTCTGATAGAGGGCCACGACGTCGTACTCCGGACTCCGTCCATGTTTCACGTCGTAGTAGCCTTTGGCTCCGACCGTCCAGCCCCACGGTGTGCGGAAGGCTCCGCCCATTGTCAGGAACAGAATCTCGTCCGTCGGCGCATAGACTTCATTGAAGGAAATGGGATTCCAGACATCCCCGCGTCTGACACGGTTGCCGTCGCGTGAATACCGCTGACCCACATCAATGTACCAGTTGCTGCCTTCCTGGAGACGAAGGTCGGTGTTCACTTGACTTACGACCCCCTGATAGGGATCGAAAAACGCGTCGACGGTCAGGTACTGATTGATCGGCGGCCGGCGGCCGGCGCTGATATCCCCGGCTCCACGCCCGAACCCGGCGGCGTCCAATTGAGACCGGACGGCAAGCGGGTGATGATTGCCGATGACCGCTCGCAGCCAGAGGTCGGAAAATTTTCTGCCTTGAATGTCGACTGTGGCCGGCTGAAGAGGCTGGGTGACCGACCCCGACTCCGGATGGACGCCCGGCATGAAGTTTCTCGCCTTGGTCTGCACGTCCCCCACGTGATAGCTCTGTGCCACCGTCAGATCGAGCCAATTGAACGGCCGATCCTTTCCTTGCTCCAAAATGCGGCTTCGCAAGGCATAGGTCAGAAGATTTTTTTTTGGCAAATCATCCACCTGATCGATCAGCGTCAGTTTCGTTTGATCCGTGTGCGGCACGTACTCATACGTGGCGGATGGTTCGATCGTGTGCAGAAATCCACCGTTGCGGTCGAGCCCAAACCGGCGCGTCAACTTGGACATCGCTTCGACCCCGACCCAGAACGTTTCGCGATGTTGGGCCGCGGTCGTGTCAACCCCTCTGCTGTAGTACACCTCACGGAACTTGGCTTGCGGCCTGATGCCGAGAATATGCCCCAACTCGATCACGTCGGTCGCAAGTGCAGGAACCACGTCGGCCCGGTTGAGCGTAAACCCCTGCTCCCGGTAAAAGTTGACGAAATTCCCTTCCATTCCAACCCGCAGAGGGGAATTCAGTAGCGAAGTATCGGGCAGGTTATACCCGACTTCAGGAAGCCGCTGAAAAGTATCCTTTCCCCCGGCCTGCAACGGCTGGAGATAGCGCCCCAACAGGTAAAGATTCCCGTACGGCAACCGCTGGGTCGCTAATAAGTTAGACTCGTTGCTGGGCGACGCGCGCAACGTCCCCGAATTGCTCAGTTGCTGGAAATAGTTAGGATCGGTGACGAAGTTGACGTTGGTCCGAAGCAGAAGGGTGTCGGTGAAGAATTGCGTATGGCTGCCCGTAAACGTCGCGCGCGCTCGCTTGGCATCCTCCCCCGTACTGCTCACCCCCGCGACGTTGGGTAATTCCGTCTGCTGGAGATAGCCTACATGCCACTGTCCCCGCGAGCGCCGGTCTAAGACATATCGATAATCGAAATCCGACCCATAGCCCAACTGGCTGTAGTACTTCGGCGCAATGGTCAAATCTTGGCTCGGATTGATGGCCCAAAAAAAACTGCTTTGGGCGGAGATGCCGAATCGGTTATCGTACGAGATGACTGGCATCAGGAAACCGGTCTTTCGCTTGGCCATGGGATACGTCAGCGCAGGAAAAGGAAGGACCGGCACATCGTTCACACAGAACCACGCCTTTTTGAATGCCATGGTATCGCCGAAGATGACATCGGCATCCTCAAATTGCAGGCGCCAGGCCGGCACTTCTCCGTCCTGTGCATCGCAGTTCGTAAAACTTCCGCTCTTGACTCTATAGTGATATTCCGAAAATCGCTGCAAGAGCCGGCCCGACACCAACGAATTCGTGGAGGGGGCAAACAGCTGTCCCTGTGTCACCACACCGGCCTCGGTATTCACGTTCAGTTCAAGCCGTTCCGCGGTGACATCCGTCTTGGGATCCGTCAAATGCACGTGGCCGGTCGCGGTCACAACTCCCGGCAACGCTTGTATCGTGACATGGTCCGCCGTGAGCGTGAGGGGCCCTTGGCGCACCACGACGGATCCGTCGGCTTCATACAGTTCTTGATCTTTTCGATAGTCCAAGCGGGCAGCCGTGATCTCCAGAGGCGCGGAGCCGGACGAGGAATTTCCGGCAGACTTCTGAATTTCAGCGGCCCAAAGGGAAAGCCCTGGAAGGGAAAGGACTAGGCCCCACGCAAGCACAAACTGCCGACAGATCCGCCACCAAGGATCTGTCATGCTAACCCCTAATCAACGAGAGCCCACAGCCACGCACCGCGGCCTTGATGTCGCCGAGTAACATGAGCGACCCCGCCACACAGACGAGGTCGCCGGAAGAGGCCCGTTGCTTCGCCGTCTGTAATGCTTCGGCAGGCTGCGGCACCTCGGACACCGGCTTGGGCCATTCCGTCAGCGATTGGCGCAGCTCGCCGACGGTCGCGGATCGGGCAAGACCGGCTTGCGTGAGCACGATTTCGGAGATCAGCGGCAGCAGCGGTGCGATGAATGCGCGATGATCTTTATCCCGCATCATGCCCCACACAAGAATGACACGCGCGTGTGGATGACCGGCGAGAAAATCTTCCAGATAGCGGCTCAACGCCACGGACGCGGCAGGGTTATGGGCCCCGTCCAGAAGAACCCGCGGAGCATCTTCAAGGACCTCCAGCCGCCCTTCCCACACCACCGAGCGCAGTCCTTCACGGACGGCCGCCTCGTCGACCGACACGCCCCCCTGGACGGCCGCCTCGAGTAACGCGATGGCGCACGCGGCATTATCCAATTGATGCCGCCCGACAAGCCCGCATCGAAGTCCCTCAACCACCCTTCCCTGTCCCCGATAGATAAACCGATCACTGCCCCCGTCAACGAAGAACTCCGATCCCAGCTGCCACACCGGAGCGGCTCGCTCGGCTGCGACCCGCCTCATCACTGTACCGGCCTCAGGCCCCATCCGCCCGATCACTACGGGCACCCCCGGTTTGATGATCCCTGCTTTTTCAAAAGCGATGGCCTCTTCGGTCGTCCCCAAATATTCCTGATGATCCAAGGCGATGGTCGTAATGGCGCACGCGATCGGGTCGACGACGTTGGTCGCATCAAACCGCCCTCCCATCCCGACCTCCAGCACCGCGAGATCGACGTGCGAGTCCGCAAAGTAAAGCATTGCCAGCGCCGTTGTCATCTCGAAAAAGGTCAGGCTCAGGTCCGGCGAAACGGCGGCGCGCAATCGGCCGACCAGATCGGCCAAGCGCTCTTCCGGAATCATGTCGCCGTTGATACGAATGCGCTCGCGGAACTCGACCAAATGCGGGGAGGTATACAGGCCGACCCGTAACCCGGAGGCGCGCAGCATCGCCGCCGCCATGGCAACCGTCGATCCCTTGCCGTTGGTCCCGCCGACGTGCAGGACACGCAGCCGGCGCTCCGGATGACCAATCGCCTCCAGCAGCGCCTGCATCGGCTCCAGGCCGAGTTTGATCCCATGCTTCTGGAGACCATAGAGGTATTCAATGGCGGCGGGATAGGTCATCGACCAACCGGGGGGACGAGGAACGGCTAAAAATGGGAGACGAGAGTGCTGACCGTCTCTTTGAGCTGCTTGCGTTCGACGATCATGTCGATCATGCCGTGCTCCAGAAGAAATTCCGCGCGCTGAAACTGATCCGGCAGTTGCTGCTTAATCGTCTGTTCGATAACCCGGGGGCCGGCAAAACCGATCAGCGCCTTCGGTTCCGCAATGATCACATCGCCCAACATTGCCACGCTGGCCGTGACACCACCGAAGGTCGGATCCGCCAGAATCGAAATGAACGGCAGCTTCGCCTCTCCCAATTTGGCCACGGCCGCCGACGTTTTGGCCATTTGCATCAGCGAGAGAATCCCCTCCTGCATCCGCGCGCCACCGGACGCCGTGACCAAAATAACCGGCACCTTTAATTCCAACGCCCGATCGATGGCGCGGCAGAGCTTCTCTCCCACGACCGACCCCATGCTGCCGCCCATAAAGCTGAAATCGAAAACACATAGCACGACACGGTTTCCGTTGATCAATCCCTCGCCGATCACCAAAGCATCCTTGCGGCCGGTCTTTTCCTGTTGTGCCTTCACTCGTTCGGGGTACGATTTGGTGTCGTGAAACGTCAACGGGTCTTGCGCGTGCAGGTCGATATCCCATTCCTTGAAGGAGCCCAAATCGACGAGCAGCCCGATCCGCTCCATCACGGAAATCGGGAAATGATACTCGCACTTGGGACAGACCTTGTTATTGCGATCGACTTCCTTGCGATACACGATTTCCCGGCAGTGATTGCACTTCAGCCACATGCCCTCGCTGCCTTTTGAGCGTGGAGGCGCCGGTGTCTCAACCGCTTTGTCTTTCTTGAACCACGCCATGGTCCTGTCCCTCAGTCAATCGTGAGTAGCCTCACTGCCTGTCGCCATCGGCGGAGAATAGCACAGCCGTGCGCCTGACGCACGTGCAAACCGGACTCCATGCAGAATGGAGGCATCGCGCGCTGGCCCACTCATGACCAGGCCAGCCTGGCGAGCATCCAGATCCCGATACAGACACTGGCAACGCCGGCACAGCCTTGCAAACCCATAAACAGACGCCGGCTGGCCGCGAGTGAATACACCAGCGGCAGACTGATCGTCAGCCCGATCGCCATCATCCCTACAATCGAGCCCACACCGAAGACAGCAATCGACAACAGTCCCGATCCCAACTCACGGGTCGACGAGAGCACAATCAGCATCAGCGCCGCTGACCCAGCCAGCCCATGCGCCATCCCGATGCAGAGCGGCCGCACGGAACCGGCCATCCAATGACGGTGGCGATGATCGTCCTGCTGCTGGTGGCTATGAAAATGGACATGCGGACCGTCATCATGGTGATGGCTGTGGACATGCCACCGTTCCCGGTACAGTTTCCACGCCAATGTCCCGCCCAGGGCAATAAGCAAGAGCCCGACACCGGACTCGGCGAGGAGTTCAAATCGTCCGGGGATGCGGATCTCCCACGCCAATACCACCGTGCCGACGAGCAAGAGCGTCGTGGTATGGCCAACCCCCCACCAAAAACCAACGGCGCTGGACGCCCGAAACGAGGGCCGTTCGGCCAACACCGTCGAGATCGCGGCAAGATGGTCGGCATCGAGGGCATGTCGCAGACCGAGCAGAAACCCGAACCCCAGAATCGCGGCATAGGATGGATCGGTCATACGGGTCGCTCGACAACTCTCAGATTAAGGCCACGGGAGCCAGCTCAACACCGTTGCTGCGCTCCCGAGCTTAACCTCACCCTTATTATTAACTGTTATTCGCAAGACTTCACACTTCATGATCATCCGCCACGGGCGTGCATTTCCAAGTGGGGGTCTTCTCGAAGCCGATCAATGCCGATCAGTCCGCCGTTTCTGAGCCCAACCTGCTCCAATCCCTTCCGTTCCTCGGCGCCTCGGTCTCGACGAGCCTCCCAACCAGTGCGGATGATCTCCCGCATATCTTCCGCACTGAAGCCTCGCCGAAGAGGCTGCCGGAGATCCACCCCCGACATTGCATAGAGACACAAGTACCACAGCCCGTCCGCCGTCACCCGGCTGCGGTCGCAGGACCCGCAGAACGGCATGGTCGTGGACGGAATGACGCCGAAGATCGTGCCGTCCGACAACCGATACCGCTGCGCCGGCGCCGACCCACGTTCAGGCAATGGGGTGATGGTCCCATAGTGCGCGCCCACACGATCCAGGATGCTTGCGCAAGACAACACCTTCTCCATGGCCCACTCGTTTGCTCCACCCACATCCATATACTCGATAAACCGCACCTCGGCCTGATACTGCCGGGCAAATTCAATTAACGCAACAAGCTCGTCGTCATTGAACCCTCGAATCGCCACGGTATCGAGCTTCAGGTCGGGAAACCCCGCCTTTCCCACAGATTCGATCCCATCAAGAACGCGGGCAAACTCGTCTCGACCGGTCAACCGGCGGAATCGCTCCGGCCGCAGCGTATCCAGACTGATGGTCACGCGATGAAGTCCCGCCTCATACAGCTCTTGCGCATACTCAGCCAGCAGCACTCCATTCGTGGTTAACGCAACCTCCCGGATCCGGCGATCATGAACCAGCAGCCGCACCAACCGCGAGAGGTCCCGCCGCAGCAGTGGCTCCCCTCCAGTCAGCCGAACCTTCTCCACGCCCACATCGGCGAAATAGCCGACAAGTGTCGCCAATTCTTCAAAACTGAGCACATCCTCTCGCGGCAGCCAGACATACTCTTCTTCCGGCATGCAGTAGCGGCAGCGCAGATTGCAGCGATCCGTGACAGACAGCCGCAAACTCTTCAACGGCCGCCCGAAGGTATCGACCACATGTGTGCCCCTGTCGCCCTGAGCAACCAGGTCCTTCATGAATTCATCCATCCTACGGATGTTCTTCCACCCACACCTCCCCTTCGGGAGTACGCTCCAGCTTCCAAATGGGGGTGATTTGCTTCAATTCATCGATCGCCCACTGACAGGCGCGAAACGCCTCAGCCCGGTGCTCAGCACCGGCGATGATCAGCACGATATTTTCGCCGATCGAAATCTCGCCGTAGCGATGAATAATCAGCATCTCCAGAATACCGAAATCCTGTAACGCTCGCTCGCGGATTTCCCGCAGTTTTTTCTGCGCCATCCCCTCATAATGTTCGAACGTGATGCGGTCCACATCGCGGCCCCGCGACCGGTCACGCGCAACCCCCAAGAACGTTGCGATCCCGCCGATACGTGTTGACCGCCTGCGGACGCGGTCCAGTTCCTGATCGAGAGAGAAATTCTCCCGCTGCACCCGGACGAACTGGCTGTCGTCATCCGGGCTCGCACCTGCGCCTCCGGCAAACGGCGGCAACAGCGCAATCTCGTCGCCGGCGTGAACGATCGTGTCTTCGTGCGCAATGTCCTGATTGACCGACACCAGCACCTTCTTCTTCTGGATCAATTCTCCTATGTGAGGATAGCCGGCCTCGATCGCACCAATGACATCCTTAACCTGCCGGCCATCGGCCACATTCAACGACAGGGCCGGCTGGTTCCCCGCCATCATCTTAGTCATTCCAAACAGCTGAACCGTAATCATCTTCCCTCGACCTTAACCTTAGCTTTAGCATTTCTTGTGTAGCTTCCTGACTTTCCACCTGATTTTGACAACAGCCACACCTCCGTGAAACTCATCCCGCGATCCACGGACTTGCACATATCATAGATCGTCAACGCCGCCACCGACGCCGCCGTCAGCGCTTCCATTTCGACTCCCGTCTGCCCCGTCGTCTTCACCGTCGCCGTAATCGTGATCGAACAAGCCCCTGTCCGATCCGGCCGAGGCTCTTCCTGGAATGAAATATCGACGCTGGTCAGCAACATCGGGTGGCACATGGGAATGAGATCGGGAGTTTTCTTCGCGCCCATCACGCCGGCTACTTGAGCGACCGCCAACACATCGCCCTTGACAATCGTACGCTGCTGAATTTTTTCCAGAGTTTCGGGCTGGAGCAATACTTTCGCCTGGGCCGTGGCTACCCGTTCAGTCGAAGTCTTAGCCGACACATCGACCATCCGGGCGCGCCCGGCCTCATTGAAGTGGGTGAATTCAGCCATTTTCTTCGGTGAATCAGTGCGTTACAGCAATGACGTGAGAGGATTATAGGAGCCAATGGAAATGAAGGTCAAGCGAGGGAGCCAAGCGCCTCGCGTCGTGCATCTCACAGGTACTGGCCTATCCAGCCCACCCTGAATACTTCGCAGGGTGTATGGCTCCTACGACTTCATCTGCCATGCGGAATGGGATCTACTGCGGGCGATAGCCGGATAGACAGCAGCATTTGCAGTCTATCTTGACCACCTGACGGAGGAGTGGAATATTGGACACGTGCAATGCTGCGCGGGCAATCCGCAACAGACTTAACAGTAAGCCTCCGCCGCACAAGCAGGGCATCGCCACAGGGACGCCGCAGCATGACCCCGAGGAAACAGAATGAGCGCCTTTGAGCAGGCCGCACGCAGAACGATAACGTGGATTCCCAGATCAAGACTCCTCGCCGCATGTTGCCGTTTCTACTGCGAGTACTGCGGGGACTCCAGCACAACGATCACCAGTGATCCAACCACCAATGGTGAGCTTCGCTTTGTTCGCGAGACAGCCCCATATCTTGACGTGGTGCTGGATGTTGGCGCAAATGTTGGAGATTGGACTGCTTCAGTACTCGAACTCAGGCCGACTGCCACCATTCATGCGTTTGAACCCTCTACGAGCGCGCACCATGCACTCCTGCGCCGGGGCTTTCCGGACAATGTCGCAGTCCATAAGGCAGCCCTCTCATCGAGGGCAGGGACAGCGCCCCTTCACATTTTCGGCGAGGCATCGGGGCTGAACTCTCTGCACAACCGATTCGGACTTGAGGACGGATATGGCATTCCACCAGCCACTCAGACCGAGGAGGCCATGCTGTTGACCACAGACGAGTTCTGCATGAACCACGGTCTACAGCGTGTCGACCTCATGAAGGTGGATACGGAGGGACATGAAGTCGACGTGCTGCATGGAAGCGTGCAGAGCCTCAAGAGCGGCATCATCCGACGCGTCCAATTCGAGTACGGCGGCACCTACATTGACTCGCGGCGATTCCTGAAAGATGCCTTTGACGTATTTGCCGGCCTGGACTACGTCATGTTTCGGATTGTTCCTGACGGACTCATCTCGTGTCCACGATACGACCAGCGCATCGAGACATTCCAGTACAACAACTTCGTGGCCATTCGCAGCGACCTGATCAGTGAGTCACCTTCGGCCGGCAAAGCCCTGCAGCAGTCGCGGTAATCTGCCTCCTGGCATCGGATAATCGGACTGGGAAATGTGGCCACCGTATGGCGCAGGTGAGACCTCATGCATTCGGGTCTCCGGCGGACACATCAGACACTGAAATCAGCTCAGGATGAGAAATCTTCCGCTGCGTCAGCACAACCGAATCTCTTCCCCCACACCAACCTGCAGGTGGTGCGCGGCACTCTCTTCTCGCAGAAAGATCTCCAAGGTGCCGCCGCTGTTGATCAGCGCGGAGGGACTGTCACGGCTCCCTTGGCTGTAGCTCCCGACTAAGCCGTTGATGATGCGCGGTCCCACATGAATCTCTAGGGCGGCCTCTCCCAGTGAGACCCTGAATTCCTGGACCTGTCTCGCCGTAATGTTTGAAATGAGATTCCCGAATCGATCGATTGAGACGATCTTTCCGACCAGCAGTTCATCGTGCCGGATCGGGATCGCCGTGGAACGGCGGATTGGATCATGGACGACCGGGCCCATAAATGCCGGAGGCACTCCCCTGCTCAGCCACGCTGCCACCGGCGCAAACACATCACGACCGTCAAAGGTCGATCCGGCTGTGGCCAGGCGGTACTGCTGGTTGTCGATCAGCCACATCTTCGCGCCAGGCTCCTGATCCAGCACTTCACTGAACAACCCGTTGTCCGGACCGATGAACATCGCGCGGCCGGTGGAAATCAGCAACGGTCGGCGCGCGGTGCCGACTCCTGGATCGACCACGGCGACATGAATGGTGCCGTCGGGGTAATACCGATAGCAGGAGCGGAGAAAATACCCAGCCTCTTCGATCTGGTGGGAAGTGATTTGATGTGAGAGATCGACGATGGTGACGGCGGGATTGATCGACAAAATCACCCCCTTCATGCTCGCCACAAAATGATCGCGTTCGCCGAAGTCCGTCAGCAACGTGATCAGAGGGAGGGCCGTCGACACGGCTAAAATTCCTCGAACTTGATCTCCACCACTTCGTATTCGACCATCTTGACCGGAGTCTTGACCTCAACGAAATCACCGACCCGCTTGCCGATCAATGCGCGTCCGACTGGCGATTGGACGGAAATCTTATTGAATTTCATGTCCGCCTCGTCCTGCCCGACCAGCGTATATTGCTTCTTGGATTGTGTCTCCTGCTCGATCACCGACACCGTCGCGCCGAACACGACCGTCTCGCTGATTCGCCCGGTGATCTCGACGATCCGGGCCTCGGCCAGCTTGGTTTCAATCTCGGCAATCCTGGATTCGATGAATCCTTGGCGTTCCTTGGCCGCGTCGTATTCGGCATTCTCGCTCAGATCGCCATGGGCGCGCGCCTCCGCAATCGCCTCGATGTTTTTGGGCCGTTCGACTTTCCGCAGACGGTCCAATTCCGCCTTCAACGCCTCGTACCCCTTCTTGGTAATCGGTGTCGGCATGGTGATCTGCTCCCCGCAACGCTATGCCCGATGGTACTCCTGTAACGAACGAATGGACAACGTCTTCTTGATCATTGCCTCGATGCCCAGTACAGCCGCCATTGCCCCCCGCATCGTTGTGTAATAGGACAACCCCTTCTGAAGGGCCTCCCTCCGGATCGACAGTGAATCGGAGTGCGACGATGCGGTCCTTACGGTATTGACCACGAGCGTCACGTCTCCATTCTTGATGTGGTCCACGATGTGCGGCCGCCCTTCTCTAACTTTGTTGACCGTCGCCACCTCGACCCCATGTGTCCTCAGGTAGTCGGCCGTCCCACTCGTCGCCTGAATCTGAAAGCCGAGGGCCCGCAGCCGCCTTGCCACATCCAAGGAAACAGGCCGGTCGTTTTCCTTCACACTGATGAAGGCGCTTCCAGATATTGGAAGCATCGCCCCTGCTCCGGCCTGCGACTTGGCGAAGGCCCAACCGAAATCGCTGTCGATGCCCATGACCTCTCCGGTTGATTTCATCTCAGGCCCCAACAGCACATCCACACCGGGGAACTTATTGAAGGGGAACACCGCTTCTTTGACCGACAGATGCGCCGGCTGCGGAGCCTGTGTGAACCCCAGTTCCTGAAGGGATTTTCCGAGCATCACTTTCATCGCCAGCTTTGCCAACGGCACACCGATCGCTTTACTGACGAACGGAACGGTCCGTGACCCTCGTGGATTGACCTCCAGGACGTAACTCGTGGTGCCTTTCACGGCGAATTGCGCATTCATCAGCCCGATCACGCCAAGCTCCAATGCCAGCAACTTCATTTGGCGTTCGATCTCACGCACCACGTCCGGCTCCAACGTGTACGGAGGCAGCGAGCAGGCCGAATCACCGGAATGCACCCCGGCCTCTTCGATATGCTCCATAATGCCCGCCACGACGACCGTCTTTCCGTCGGAAATCGCATCGGCATCCACTTCGATGGCGTCGGCCAGGTATTTGTCGATCAGCACGGGATGCTTCGGCGACGCTTTGACGGCGGAACGCATGTACTCGAGTAATCCTGCCTGGTCGTAGACGATTTGCATCGACCGCCCGCCCAACACATAGGATGGCCGCACCATGACGGGATACCCGATCGACTCCGCGACCTGCACGGCTTCATCAACAGATCGCGCCATCCCGCTCTCCGCCTGATGCAGGCCGAGCTTGTTCAACAAGTCACGAAACCGCTCTCGGTCCTCCGCCAGATCGATGGCGTCCGGGCTGGTACCGAGAATCTTGACACCGGCCCGTGACAGTGGAAGGGCCAGCTTCAGCGGCGTTTGCCCGCCGAACTGCAAGACCACTCCCAACGGCGCTTCCGTTTTCACGATATTGAGCACGTCTTCCTCCGTGAGCGGCTCAAAGTACAGGCGATCCGAGGTGTCATAGTCCGTGCTCACCGTTTCCGGATTGCAGTTGACCATAATTGTTTCAACCGCCTCTTCCCGAAGCGCCATGGCCGCATGCACACAGCAGTAGTCGAATTCGATGCCCTGGCCGATCCGGTTGGGGCCTCCACCGAGAATCACGACCTTCTTCCGATCCGACGGCCGGGCCTCGCATTCGCGGCCATAGGTGGAATAGAGGTAGGGCGTGTGGGCCTCAAACTCCGCCGCGCAGGTATCCACCCGTTTGTACGTCACGCGCGGACCCGGTGCCGCGCCTGTTTCGTCCTTGCCCGATCCCGTGCGCGCCTTGCGGACTTTGGCTGGTTCGAGTCCGAGAAGTTGCCCGATCCGGTCGTCTGAAAATCCCAGGCGCTTGGCTTCATACAACAACCCCGCTGGCAATGCTGTAACCCCGCCAGTCGTATTCACGAGCGTCTGCTCGAATTCGATCAACTCCCGAATCTGCTCGAGAAACCAGGGGTCGATTTTCGTGATTGCAAACAGGTCGTCGTTCGTGAGCCCGAGCCGGATACCGTCGGCGAGATGCCACAATCGTTCCGGCAGAGGGGTCCGCAGTAGCCGCTGAACTTTCTCTAACGCCGCCTCGCGATCGAAATCTTCCGGGATCCCCCGATCGATCCCCACCCGCGAAACCAAACCGTTGAGGTCCAGCTCCAGTGAGCGAATGGCCTTTTGCAGCGACTCTTTAAAGGTCCGTCCGATCGCCATGGCTTCGCCGACCGACTTCATCTGTGTCGTCAACGTGGGATCGGCGCCCTTGAACTTCTGAAACGCGAACCGCGGAATCTTCACCACCACATAGTCGATCGACGGCTCGAACGAGGCCTTGGTCACACCGGTAATATCGTTCGTGATTTCGTCCAGCGTGTACCCCACCGCCAACTTGGCGGCGATCTTTGCGATGGGGAAGCCTGTCGCTTTCGACGCCAGCGCAGAGCTCCGCGATACTCGCGGATTCATCTCGATCACAACCATGTCTCCATTCGTCGGGTCGATCCCGAATTGGATGTTGGAGCCGCCCGTATCGACGCCGATTTCCCGGATGATCCTCAGCGCCGCGTCCCGCATCCGCTGATATTCTTTGTCGGTCAACGTCATCGCCGGCGCGACGGTGATGCTGTCGCCGGTATGGACCCCCATCGGATCGAGATTCTCGATCGGACACACGATCACGACGTTGTCCTTCAGATCGCGCATCACCTCGAGTTCGTATTCTTTCCACCCGATCACCGACTCTTCAATGAGCACCTGGCCGACCGGACTCATCGCCAGGGCCCAATCGATCAGCTTCTCGAATTCCTCCCGGTTGTAGGCGATGTTGCCGCCGGTTCCGCCCATCGTAAACGACGGGCGAATGATCGCCGGGAAACCCGTCATCTCCAGAATCGCCATCGCTTCGTGGCGCGTATGCGCCGTCCCGCTCTTGGGCACACGCAGACCGATGCGCTGCATCGCCTGCTTGAACGCGTCCCGATCTTCCGCTTTGTGAATGGCCTCAGCCGAGGCGCCGATGAGCCGGACTCCATACTTCTCCAGCACACCGCGCTTGACCAGCGCCACGGTTGTATTCAGGGCCGTTTGCCCACCCATCGTCGGGAGTAAGGCATCGGGGCGCTCCCGCTCGATCACCTTCTCGACCACCTCCACGGTAATCGGCTCGACATAGGTGCGATCGGCCATTTCAGGATCCGTCATGATGGTGGCCGGATTGCTGTTGATCAAGATAACCCGATAGCCTTCTTCCCTCAGGGCTTTGCACGCCTGCGTCCCCGAATAATCGAACTCGCAGGCCTGGCCGATGACGATCGGACCGGAGCCAATCATGAGAATGGAACGGATGTCTGTGCGTTTCGGCATGTGATTCTAAGACCGGATGTTAATTATCCCGGTTGCGGCAGAGGCCCGATCGATGGGCGGTACGGCGCCGGCTGAACCGGCTCAACCGCGCCGGGCCCCCGGTAAAATTTCATCGCCTCAGGCAACCAGGCTTCAATCTGATCGATTCGGGAGGTATCGGACGGATGCGTCGACAAAAACTCCGGGATATTCTGTTTCGCCCGGAAGCAGACCTTGTCGATCATCTGCCTGGGGCAGCCGCTCATCCGTTCCCAAAACGGGACTGCTTCACGGGGATCGTAGCCCGCTTGGGCCATCAACCGGAGCCCGATGCGATCCGCCTCCGCCTCCTGACTTCGCCCGAACGGCAACGACACCCCCACTCCATATGCGCTCATCGCGGCCATGGCCGCATCCGGACGCCCCACCGCGGCGCCAGCAGCCAGGGCGCCGACCTGCCCGATGGTTTCCAGAATGCCCCGGCTATAGCGCTCAGCTCCATGCCGCTGAAGGGCATGCGCCACCTCATGGCCCATCACGGTGGCCAAACCATCTTCGGTTTTCGTAAATGGAAGAATTCCCGTAAAGACCGCCACTTTCCCACCAGGCAAAGCAAAGGCGTTGATTGATCGGTCGTCCTGAATCACGACAAATTCCCATTGATACTCCGGCTTATTGGCCGCAGCGGCGATCCGTGTACCGACCCGGTTGACCATGTCAGTGACTTCCAAGTTGTCACTCAATCGGGCCTTGCGCAGCACCTCATGAAACCCGCTGATGCCCATGGCGATTTCTTTTTCTTCAGAGATATATATAAATTGATCCCGCGACGTGCCCGGCGCCCGGTAGCACCCGGCCAGTGCGGACAGGAGGCCGATTGACGTCCCCATCTTCAGAGCACCATACAACCCCATCGCGTACCGCGCGCTGGCGCAAAACAGGCGGCGGCGCCCAATCGGCGCCGAATACAATCGGTTGTTTGAAGCATCAGTCGGCTGTGACATCAATAGTTCCACCATCCGGCCTCATTCACCGAATCGCTTTCTCCGTCGTCACGGTATCCACAAATACATGAATTGCGGCGTGCCTCCCCGAGCAAGCGCCATAACATCGAATTCCGCCAGACTCGACAACGGTCCGGGAGCTAACAGCCTCGAATAGACATTGTTCGAATATTCACCGGGGCGTTGGTACGTGATCACGCGGGCCTCTGCGATCTTCGCCTTCTTCTTCGCCAGTTCGATAGCGTCTTCCAGATATCCGATCTCGTCCACCAAGCCGGCCGCCTTCGCCTGTTCACCCGTATAAATGCGTCCATCGGCCAATTTCTTGATCTGCTCCATCTGCAAATTCGGCCTGCCTTCTTGCACGACACTCAAGAACCGCTGATAGAACGAGTCAATAAGCCCCTGAAAGATCGTCCGCTCTTCAACTGTCATCACCCGGAACGGGGAGCCCATGTCTTTCCGAGGCCCCGACGTCACCGCAGTCGCCTCCACCCCCACCTTTTCGAGCAACCCCCGCGCGTTGATAGTCAGCATGATGACCCCGATGCTGCCCGTCACCGAAGAGGGATGCGCCATCACCGTATCGGCGGCAGCCGCGATATAGTACCCCCCGGACGTGCCCAGATCCATAATCGAGGCGACAATGGGAATTTTCCTGGATGTTTTGAACGTCTTGAGTTCGTGATACACGATATCTGACGCCGTCACCGTACCCCCGGGTGTATTGATCCGGAGGACGACGGCTTTGATGCTGTCGTCCTGCGCGGCTCGCGTCAGTTGTTCCTTGATGCGCGCGAGCATGCTCGGTGCGGGTATCAACCCCTCCTTCTCCTGAGAGCTGATCATGCCGGAGACCTCGAGCAGCAGCACCTTTGCAGTTCCCGTTCCGTCGACCTGCGCTTCCTTGAGCGGCCCGGGCGCGGGAAAGAACGGAATGTTAATACAACCTGACAGCGACAGTCCGGTCAGCAACGCCGCGATAAGCCGATTACACATGATGAGTCTCCATCAGTCGGACAAATTCCTCGAAGAGATACGCGGAATCATGAGGCCCCGGAGACGCCTCCGGATGGTATTGGACCGAAAACACCGGCTGATCTAGACAGGCCATGCCTTCGATCGAGCGATCATTCAAACTGAGATGTGTGATCGCCACTCTGCCGTAGCCGGTTTCGACCACCGGCGGCTTGTCCGGCACCTCGCTGAAGGGCTGGGGAATCTTGACTGCAAAATTGTGGTTCTGGGATGTAATTTCGACTTTTTTGTTTCGAAGATCAATCACCGGATGATTCGCCCCATGGTGGCCGAACTTGAGCTTGAAGGTCTCCAATCCAAATGCGAGCCCGAGAATTTGATGTCCCAAACATATGCCGAAGATCGGATACCGCCCAATCAGTTTCCGGACCGCTTCCATGGCATAGGGAACACCTTCCGGATCGCCGGGGCCGTTGGAGAGGAAAAGACCGTCCGGCTTCAGCGCATGAATCGCTTCGGCCGTCGTCGATGCCGGCACCACGGTCACTTCGCAGCCCACATCAACCAAACGGTTGAGGATGTTCTGCTTGACGCCGAAATCATACGCGACAACCTGCCAGCCCCGCCGCTCACGTCCACGCTCCCGATTCTGAACCGCTTCTGGAGCCCATGCTCCGGATCCCGTCTTCCACACATAGGACTGCCGGCACGTCACCTCCGCCGCCAAGTCCCGTCCCACGATGTTGGGCGCTTCCCGCGCTTTCACCACAGCACGGCCAGACTCAAGGCCGCCATGGGTAATGACCCCCTGCTGCGACCCGTGTTCACGCAAATGCCTCGTCAAAGCTCTCGTATCGAGCCCTTCGATCGCCACCACATGCGCCTGCGTTAAATATTCATGAACGGTTTGTGTGCTCCGCCAGTTGCTCGCCAGCCGGCTCGCCTCCATCACCACGAACCCCTCCGCCCAAATTCGGTGGGACTCCGTATCCTCCGGCGTCGTCCCGTAGTTGCCGATGTGGGGACAGGTCATCGTAATAATCTGCCCCTTATAGGATGGATCGGTCAGTACCTCCTGATAGCCGGTCATTGCGGTGTTGAATACCACCTCCCCCACCGTGTCCCCTTCGTACCCGAGTGCGCGACCCTCGAAGCAGGCGCCGTCCGCCAACGCCAGTAAGGCTTTCTTCATGACGTCGCTCCACCCAACGTGAGTGACCGGTTCGTCTTGATTCCCATCAGCACCACCCCTAATACCAGTGTCACACCATACAGGATACGAATCGGCATGAGGACCCGAAACAGGGCTTCGAACGCCGACTTTTTTGCTGCATCTCCTTGAGCGGCAAACGCCTCCGCCTGAAGCGCAACCGCCTGCGGGTGCAGGACCAGAATAATGACGCCAGCCATTGCAACCATCACTACCAGCACGACCACCTCTCCCCGGCCAACCGCCACAGCCTGATCTCCACTCCACCACCGATACCAGCAGGAGGCACACAACACCGCCACGGCGCCGATCACGAACCGCTGATACCCTTCGAAGGCCCGCGTGAGAAACAATCCTCCTGAATCCTGCCCGCCAAACGTATTGAAGACCGCCGGAATGACCGCGCCGATCAGGACCGCCATCCCCCCGACCCACAGGCCCAAGGCCAGCCATTCAAGTGTCAGGCAACAGACTGCACCCCAGTGGGACAAGCGCCGCACGCGGCTATCGCTCCGACGATCCAGCCTCGAACACGACTCGTCCTCCCACAATCGTGGTCTTCACCTGGCCCTTGACCTTCCAGCCGGCAAAGGGCGTATTGCGGCTCTTCGAACGGAACTTGCTCGGATCAACCTCCCATTGGACAGACTGATCGACTATTGCCACATCGGCATCCGCGCCGACCGCCAACGTCCCCTTCTTCAGTCCGAACGCCGCCGCCGGGGCGCAGGTGAGCTTCGCCACCGCCTGTTCCAGCGACAACACGCCTTCTTCGACCAAACCCAGCGTCAACGAGAGCGCCGTCTCCAATCCAACGATTCCGAACGGAGCCTCGGTAAAGTCCTGTTGCTTTTCCTGTGTGGCGTGAGGCGCATGGTCGGTCGCAATGACATCAATCGTCCCATCGCGTAAGCCATCCTTGATCGCGTGCACATCATCCCACGTCCGCAGCGGCGGATTCATCTTCGCATGGGTATTGTACCCACGGACCACCTCTTCGGTCAGCGTAAAGTGATGGGGACAGGCTTCCGCCGTCACCGCAATTCCCCTCGACTTGGCCTCCCGCACCATTCGGACCGACCCGGCCGTGCTGATATGCGCGAGATGGAGCCGTGCGCCCGTCAGTTCGGACAGGGACAGATTCCGCGCGACCATGACATCTTCCGCGGCCGCCGGAATACCGGGCAATCCCAGCTCGGTCGAGATGAGCCCTTCGTTCATGCAGCCGCCTTCCGCCAGATGCAGATCCTCGCAATGATCGACGACCGTGAGGTCGAATGCCCGCGCATATTCCATCGCCCGGCGCATGACCAAACTGTTCATCACCGGCCGGCCGTCGTCGGAAATGGCCACACATCCGGATCTCCGGAGATCGCCGATCTCCGCCAATTCTTTTCCTTCCGAGCCTTTCGTGATCGCGCCGACCGGCAACACGTTGGCCAGACCGGCCACCCGGGCTCGTTCCAAAATGAACTCGGTCACCGCCTGATTGTCGTTGACGGGATTTGTGTTGGGCATGCAACAGACCGTCGTAAACCCGCCGGCCACCGCCGCCGCACTGCCGCTCTGAATCGTTTCCTTATATTCGAAGCCGGGCTCTCTGAAATGGACATGCAGATCGACAAAGCCTGGCAATACCAGCAACCCTCGAGCCTGAATCGTCGTACAGCCAGGGGGCACCGGGAGATTGGGTCCAACCGCTGTCACCTTGCCCTGCTCGATCAGCACATCGCTGATTCCGACAAATCGCCCGGGATCAATCACCTGCCCGTTCTTGATCAATATCGGCTTCACAGCAAGACCGTCTCCCTTTCCACGTGCCGTCACCCGGCTCCAGACATGAGATACAAAATGCCCATCCGCACCGCCACTCCGTTCGCCACCTGGTCGAGAATGACGGACGAGAGACTATCCGCCACATCCGGCGCGATTTCGACCCCACGATTGATCGGGCCCGGATGCATCACGATTGCACCGGCATCAGCCAACTTGACCCGCTCGGCAGTCAACCCGTACAACCGCGCGTATTCACGAATGGTCGGAAACAATGCCCGCCCCTGCCGCTCGAGCTGAAGACGGAGCATCATGATCACGTTGACCCCGCGCAGCCCCTCGTCCATATTGGAATAGACCTTCACCCCCAGCTGCTCGACGCCCCATGGCATCATGGTGGGGGGGCCTACCAGCCGTACCTTGGCGCCGAGCTTCGTGAGCGCATAGATATTCGAACGCGCCACGCGGCTGTGCGCCACGTCGCCGACAATCGCCACCCGCAACCCTTCGAATCCAAGGCCCCGCTCTCGAATCGTATAGAGATCGAGCAGGGCCTGTGTGGGATGCTCGTGCCAGCCGTCGCCGGCGTTGATAACTGACGATTTGACCCCACGTGCCAGCGTTTCAGCGGCCCCGGCTGAGGAATGGCGGAGGACGATGATGTCCGCCTGCATCGCTTCGATATTGCGCGCAGTATCAAGCAGTGTTTCGCCTTTCACGACGCTGCTTGACGAGGGCGAGAAATTGATGACGTCCGCGCTCAACCGCTTCGCCGCCAGCTCGAACGAGGTGCGCGTCCTCGTGCTCGGCTCGAAAAACAGATTGACGACCGTCTTTCCCCGCAGCGCCGGTACTTTCTTGATTTCGCGGCCCGTCACTTCCTTGAAGGAGTCCGCCGTTTCCAGCACCAGTGTGATCTCATCCACCGACAAAGGCGCCAGACTCAGCAAATCCTTACGTTTGAGACTCATGGCATCCTCCGCCTCACGGCTTGGCAATGACCACTCGGTCATCCTCCCCATTTTCTTCCAACAAAACCTGGACTTTTTCCTCTCTCGAAGTAGGGAGATTCTTTCCGATGTACGTGGCCTTGATCGGCAATTGTCGATGGCCGCGATCGACCACCACCGCCAGCTGAATTTCTCCCGGCCTGCCGAGATCCATCAAACTGTCCATCGCTGCGCGGATCGTCCGCCCAGTGAACAGCACATCATCGACCAGCACCACAACCTTGCCCGTCAAATCGAAGGGCACTGAGGTCTTCCGCAACACCGGCTGATTCTTCCGCAGCGCCAGATCGTCGCGATAGAGCGTGATGTCCAGCTCGCCGATGGGCACATGCACACCTTCGATACTTTGGATGCGCTTGACCAACCGATGGGCTAAATGGACGCCACCCGTCCGGATCCCAACCAGCGCCAGATTGTTCACGCCTTTGTTGTGCTCAAGAATCTCATGCGCAATACGAGTCAAGGCACGGGCGATGTCCCCGGCGTCCATGACCAGCTTCTCGTCAGCCCGCTCTTTCATCACGCCCTGCTTCGTCGTCATGATCCTTCTCAGCGAGACCACACTCGAGACCACACTGTGGACATAAAAAAACCTTCTCGCCATCGACTGGCAAGAAGGTTAGATGTCGGACCCGGCCCAAGCCGGAACAGTACGCATAATCGGCTCCTTGCCCACCTCACTGGATGAGCGTTAAAGGTATGCGCATCTTACTGACGGAGGCCGCGACTGTCAAGCCTCCGGAAACAGAACTGGACTATCACATGATGCTGTTGTCTGGTGTTGTCGCCGGACTGTCCCTTCCTTACAATGTTTGCGCACAGGGACGATCTTTCGTATGGCTCACTTCACACTCTATTGCACCCGAGTGCTCCCGGATCCGGTCATGACCGCTATCCGAGAGCGATATACGCTCGTTCACGAACCGCCGGATCATCCTCCTTCCCAGGAAGAATTAGAGCAGGGATTCGCCGAGGCGGACGCCGTGATTTCGACCCTTGCCGAACATGTGGACCATGCGGTGCTGGCCTGCGCCTCGCATCTCAAGATCATCGCCAACTACGCAGTGGGCTACAACAACATCGATGTCGTCGCTGCCGGCCAGAGAGGGATTGTCGTCAGCAACACGCCCGATGTCCTCACCGATGCCACAGCGGATCTGACGTGGGCGTTGCTGCTTGCGGTAACCCGACGGGTGGTTGAAGGAGACCGGTGGCTGAGAACAGGCCAGTGGCCTGGCTGGGCCCCCACGCAAATGCTGGGGGGCGATCTCACAGGCAAAACACTCGGCATCATCGGCATGGGACGAATCGGTCAGGCCGTTGCCCTGCGGGCGGCGGGATTTCGCATGCCCGTCCTCTATACCAGCCGCCGGCCCGTCACCGTCCCTGCCGGCCTTTCATGGAAGCGATGCTCGCTCGACGAGGTACTGACACAATCCGATTTCCTCTCCCTCCATGTTCCACTCACTGACACCACCCGGCACCTGATCGGAGCTCACGAGTTGCAGAACATGAAACCTACGGCCTTTCTGATCAACACATCTCGCGGGGCGGTCATCGACGAAGGAGCCCTCGTATCTGCATTGGAAACCGGTCTCATCGCCGGAGCAGGCTTGGACGTGTATGAACATGAACCAGCCGTTCATGCGACACTGACAAGGCTATCGAACGTCGTACTGCTTCCGCATCTCGGATCCGCAACCGTGGAGACACGCATACGCATGGGCATGATCTGCCTGAAGAATGTCGCTGCGGTCTTGTCCGGGAAACCAGCCCCGAATCGGGTGGGATAATTCAGCTAGCCAGGCGTAGGCCCACGCCTTCTGATGATCGATGGGCCTTGAGCGCCGCCAGTCGCTGCGGCACGTCGTGGAAGGACGGAATGGATTGGAACGTCGCGACGGCCTTTCCCCATTGCGCTTCGGCTTCATACAACAAGCCGAGTTCGTAGCGAATGGCCTGGCCTTTTGTTCCTTGGCAACGGGGATCGACCAAGACAAGCTCAAGCTCTGTCAGGGCTTGGACCAAACAGCCCTCTGCTTTATAGCACAGCGCCGTCATGAGTGCTGATTCAAGATAATAGGGCTCTCCCTTTCTCGAGCGATCGAATTCTTCCCTCGCCTCCTGAAAGAGCCCCATGTTCTTATAGGCGACGCCCAGCGTAAAGTGCGCCTCATAATCAGCCGGTGAAGCGGTCGTGACCTGCCGGGCTCCCGATTCCGGTTTCGAGGTCTCAGCACTTGGACCGTGCCCCCCCGGCGCCGTTTCCTGCCGGGTCGTGTCGGCGAAACGGAATCGGCCCCCATCCGGCTCGGCCTGAGACGTCGCCACATGTGCCGGCTGTCCGCTCGGCTTTCTCTCGCAATTCGTGATCATATCCGGCTCAGAGTGTTTCCAGATTAAGGGCTGGGACTGACTGGAACGGGTCGGCGAGGACGGCACCCGTAACTCGTCTGGCGCAGCTCCCTCGATCGAAAACGTGGCGACAGGGGGGGAGGCAGATTGCAGATCCGGCGTCTTGGACTCGGAAACGATCGGCGTTCCATGGGCCTCTGAGGATTGGCCGATCTCAGCTGCAGACTCGCCTTTTATCCTTGCAGCAAGACGGGCCACGAGCCCGGCATCCGGGGAAAGCGCCTGAACCTTTTCGAACAACTCTTCATGTAGACCTTCCATCCCTGGCTCAGGATGGGCCAGCAACGATTCCACCGCTTTGGCGTAGTGCTCCGCCGCCCCCGCGGGATCGTTCTTTTCCTCGCAGAGCTGCGCATACAGTTCATGCAAGGGGGCAGAATTGGGTTGTGCGACGAGAAATTCCATAATCAACGATTCGGCCAGATTGAAGTCCTGCGCGCGGAGCGCGGCCCCTGCGAGGAACCGGTATTCGCCCAGCGCAACTTGAAGATCGCCCTGTTGCAGATGGAGTTTTGCGAGCAGTTGGCAGACTTTGGGATTGCCCGGCTCGCGCGACAGCATTTGGTTGAGGATCGCTTCTGCTCCGGCATACTGGCCTTCCGCGATCCGACGGGTCGCCTCCGCGAACGGGCCGGGAAGCTCAGCCGACAGATGCCCAGCGCCTGCCCCTCCCCCTGGTTTCAAGGGCTGATTCGGGCCGCCCGCCCCCTTCTTGATGCTCGCAACGAACTGCTCGGCTTCGCTATTCTTGGGGTCGATTCGAAGGACCGACAGATAGGCCTCTTTCGCCTCTTCGTAACGCCCCTGTGCCGATCGTTCACGGCCGAGTTGCAGATAAACCCTTGTCGCATCATCCTGAAGATTCTCTTGAACACAAAGGTCGGCGATACGTTGCTGAGCATTCAGATTAGACGGATCGTAGGCGACAATTTTCTTGTAGGTTTCGAGAGCCTCTTTCCTCTTGCGCTCTTTGAGGTAATGCTTCGCCAGTGTCAGATAATCCTGCACCGCGCTGCTGATTAGGCCACGCTCCGCATTAAGATCTCCCAGATGCCGATAGATTTCAAAACGAGTCGGCTCGCACTTGAGCACTTTCTTATATGCCGCAATAGCCTTAAGCGTCGCTCCTTCGGCTTGAAATGCTTTCGCGGCTTGCAGAAACGACGCGGTCGCTTCCGCGGTGGCATTCCGTTTCAGATACAAATCCCCGATGGAATTGTGAATGCTGCCGTCGTGAGGAGCCTCCGCGGCCAGTTTCTTCCATTCGGCGATGGCCTCACTAAACTGCCCCCGTGAAGCCATCAGTTGCGCTTGTTGCAATACCTTGGCGCGGTCGGACGACAAGACAAACCCCTCCTCTGAGAGTCACGCTGACGCTAACAATCTTCAGGAGTTTTGTCGAGGAAATGCCAGAATCAAACGGTAAACCGAAGAAAGCAGCACGGACCCTCCCTCTCAAGAAGGAATGATCCGTGCCGGCCTTGGTGACTCAGTGGATTGGCTGCTTACGAGGCCGCCACGGCCGCCTTCAGTACGTTGGCGGCTTGAGGCCCCTTGGCGCCTTGGACGATGTCGAACTCGACGTTCTCACCTTCCTTGAGGCTCTTGAACCCATCTCCTTGCAGCGCTGAATAGTGCACAAAGACGTCTTCCCCACTATCGAGACGGATAAACCCGAACCCCTTCCGATCATTGAACCACTTGACCGTCCCTTTTGTCTTCACGAACCCCTCCTTTCCTCAATGACTACACACAGTTACAGTGCGCTGTCATTAAGCCGTGCGTTGAAAAAATGATCCGACGGTAAGACACGAATCTGGTGGGCGTGACTGACGGGCACCTGAAGAAGAGTTGCATCACTCGCGGAACCCATCTTAATTGTCGAATTTCGCGCAGCATGTAACATAGGGCTTTTCGTCTGTCAAGCGAATCTTTCACTTGCTGATTTCTTCCCCAATGTTTACAAGGACACGAGACTTCCCTATAGTGGGGTCCTCGGCACTCCCAACCACAAGAATCCCGTGATCCTACGAACCCTGCTCGATCGATATATTTTTACGGAACTGCTCTCGCCGTTCGGCCTCAGCTTGGGTGCGCTGTGTTTCGTCATGCTGACCCGGGAACTGCTGCGCCTGGTCGAGTTGTTGGTTTCGAAAGGGGTCGGCCTCTGGTCGGTTCTGAAAGTCATCGCCATGCTACTGCCGTCCGGCTTGGTGTTGACTCTGCCGATCGCCGGACTTATCGCGTCGATCACCGCCTTTGGGCGCTTGTCCTACGACAAAGAACTCGTGGCCATGCGCGCCGCGGGACTGAGTCTGTTTCGCCTGTCACAACCGGTCTTCCTCTTTTCCCTCGCGGTGTTCGCCTTGACGCTTGTGTTGTCCCAATGGGGACAGCCCTGGAGTTCGCTGAACCTCAAGAAAGTGGCGCTGAATCTGCTCAAGGATCAGCTGGTGCTCGCCTTGGAACGAGGCACATTCAATGAGCCGATTCCCCACATGGTCATCTACGTCCCAGAGTCGGCCGACGGCCGGCCGGCAAAAGGCATTTTTGTGTCTGACGAACGGACCGCGACGGAACCCCGTATCATCGTCGCGGAAGAGTATCAGGTGTTCATGGACCGCGTGAACAACCAGGTGGCATTGCGACTGGTCAACGGGGTCATTCACACCAAGCCTGATCAGGTGGACCAATATCGGCTCGTGTCCTTTGCCAGTTATGACATCAAGGTGAGCCTCAGCCAAAGCAGTTATGCCGCGACCGAAGAGCGACCGACCTACGAGCAAATCATGACGATGATTCAAAAATCCGACGGCAAGGACACGACTGGACTCCGTCGGCTGATGGAATATTACAAAGACCTGGCCTTTCCAACCGCGTCGCTGGTGTTTTGCCTGTTGGGTGTGCCGTTGGGAATCGTGTCCAAGCGGTCCGGACGTGTGGGTGGGTTTGCCGTTGGCGTAGGGATTATTGTCATCTTCTATTTGCTGAACGTGGCCTGCGATTTTCTCGTCACAACGGCATGGATCGGACCCTTTGCGGGCGCGTGGATGCCGAACATCATATTCATTGCCGCCACCATTTTCATGTACCTCAAGATGAGCCGCCAGTAAACGCCATGACGATACTCTTCCGGTATATCCTGCGCGAATACGTCAAGATTTTCTCAATGTGCTTTGCCGGCTTAATGACCATTTATCTGGTGATCGATTTCTTTGAAAAGATCCGTCGCTTTCTGCGCTACGATTCGGGGGCGGGTCCGATCCTGATCTACTTCGCGCTCAAAATTCCAGCCATCGCATTTCAGGTCGTGCCGTTCGCCGTCCTGGTGGCCACGCTCCTCACGCTGGGCCTGCTTGCCCGGAGTAATGAAATCACGGCCCTGCGCAGCTGCGGGGTCAGTCTGCTGTGGATGACATCTCCCTTCCTCTTGTTTGCATCCGTTATGTCCGTCATTCTGCTGGCATTCAGCTCCTCGATCATCCCGATCGCTTCAGAAAAAGCAGAAGAAGTCCGAATGGTCCATATCGAGAAAAAACCGAACCCGTTGACCGTCAAACCCCTCCAGCCATGGGCCCGCATCGGCACCGACACACTCATGCAAATTCACGGAATCGATGCTGGAGGCAAGACGATCCGTGGCGTCCGGCTGTTTCACTTCACCCAAGCCTTTCATCTCGACCAGTTGGTCGAAGCTGAACTGGCGCAGTACAGTGCAAGCCACTGGACGCTCTTGAATGGCAATCGCCGGCTCTTTCGGCCGGACCATGCCACTGAGCTCAGTGCCTTCGCAGAGGAACCGGTGGCTATTCCTTTGATTCCTGACGACTTTTCCACATCGCTGACGGGCAACTCCGAAACCATGACCTTTAGAGAGATCCGCAACTACGTCGGCCGGCTCCAACCAGAAGGTATGCCGTTCTCGAGATTACTCACCGACTATTACAGCCGGCTTGCATTCCCGCTGGTCACCGTCATCATGGTCCTGGTCGGCATCGCGCTGGGCTTGCGGCGCAGCGGGGTTCGAGGCGGCAGCATGGCCGTAGGAATCGGTCAAGCGTTCATTGTGGGATTCTGCTACTGGACGACGCATTCCGTTTCGATCGCCCTGGGCCGGGGAGGAGCGTTGGCACCCATGCTCGCCGGGTGGATGGCCAACATTCTGTTCGCCAGTTTCGGACTCTATTTATTACTCAAAGTGCGTCACTAACCAGCCCTCCCTAGTTGACTGCTTTCCGTGCTTCCGGTAAGAAAGGAGCGGCTTGCCGCTGTAAAGGAGAACCGTATTATGAACTCGCGCGTGGTGATTACCGGTCTGGGCGTCGTCTCCTCCATCGGGATCGGTGTAAGCGAGTTCTGGAAAACTGCGCTTGCCGGCCGTTCCGGAATTTCTCCGATTCAGTCGTTCGAACCGTTTTTCATGGCGGACTACCGTTCGAAGGTCGCCGGACAGGTCCTCAATTTTTCACCGGAACAGTATCTGCCCGCAAGCCAAAGCAATCGGGTGGACCGTTATGCCCAATTCTCGCTGGTGGCCGTAAAAGAGGCGCTCGCCGACGCCGACATCGTGATGGCCAAGGAGTCACCGCACCGGGTCGGCGTGATCGTCGGAGCCGGAATGGGAGGCATGGTCATGGGAGAGCGGGAGATCACCCAGCTCTTCAAAACGCAAAAACCGAACCGCGTGCATCCGAATTTTATTCCCACCATCACGCTCAATTCCGCATCCGGCATCGTGGCCATGGCCTATGGCGCGAAGGGGCCGAATCTCACGATTTCGACCGCCTGCTCATCCAGCGCCCATGCCCTGGGGCAAGCCCTC
The DNA here is from genome assembly GCA_015903945.1 of Nitrospira sp. Lineage (GTDB taxonomy): Bacteria > Nitrospirota > Nitrospiria > Nitrospirales > Nitrospiraceae > Nitrospira_D. The sequence goes on from JABMDL010000004.1 coordinate 39,487, forward strand.
TACTGTATCCGGACCGGCCAGGCCGACGTGGTGATCGTCGGGGGAGCCGATGCCAGCATTACACCGCTGGTGTTTGCCGGCTTTTGCTCCTTGCGGGCCCTCTCCACCGAGTTCAACGACACTCCGGAACGCGCGTCACGCCCCTTCGACCGGCACCGCGACGGCTTCGTCATGGGAGAGGGAGCCGGCGCCTTAATCGTGGAATCCCTGGCCCACGCCAAAAAACGAAAAGCGCGCATCTATGCGGAGCTCGCGGGATATGGCGCAACGAGCGAAGCCTATCATATGGTCATTCCCAAGGAAGACGGTGAAGAAATCGCGATAACCATGAAAATCGCACTGGATTCGGCCGGCCTGACGCCGGCGAACGTGGACTATGTCAATGCCCATGCGACGTCGACTCCTATCGGCGATCAGGTGGAGGTCAAGGCGATCAAGCGGTTGTTCAAGACCCGCGCGAATGCGGTCGCGGTCAGCGCGACCAAGTCGCTGGTCGGCCATACCCTGGGCGCCGCGGGGGCCCTGGGTGCCATCGCGTCGTCCCTGGCGATTCACACCGGGCAGATTCATCCCACCGTAAACTATGACGACCCCGATCCTGCATGCCGTTTGGATGGCATCAGCCGGCATGCGCAGGAACGAAAGGTCCGCGCGGCCCTCGTGAATTCGTTCGGATTCGGCAGCAACAACGCAACGGTGGTCCTAAAAAAGTTCGCCGCGTGAAAGACAATCATCCATGCACATCCGACGGGCCTTCCCTCGGCTCGCCATGATGAGGGAAAACATCAGTTCTAGATTCATACCCACACCTTCATCCATTGTCCTGAATATCCCGCAGGTTACTGACGGGATGTTCGTGTCCACCAAGGAGCATCCATAATGGCTGACCTCGCAATTACGCAGCAAATCATTCAATCGCTCGCCACCTACTTGAAACGCGATCCCGCCTCCATCACGGAATCCCATCACCTCCGGGACGATCTGGGACTCGATTCGGTGGCCGTCATTGAGCTGCTTTTTGAAATCGAAGACCGTTTCAAAATTCAGATTCCCGATCAAGACCTCGTGGGGCTGAGCACGGTCGGATCAGTGGCCGCCTATGTACAGGAGCGGCTGGCGTCCCCCAAAGCCGCACCGAAAGCCACGACGAAAGCCCCGGCAAAAGCTGCGGCGAAACCCGCAGCCAAAGCCCCGGCCAAATCCTCCACGAAACCAAAATCGAAGGCCAAGGCCGCATCACCGCCCGCCCGGAAGCCGGCCGCCAAGCCGAAAACAGCCCAGACTGCCAAGGGCAAGAAAAGGTAACAACACCATGCCCTTGCCGAAGCTGCCGACCCCGATTACCCTGACCCAGATCCAACAACTTGTCGGCGGAACGATCCATGGCGACGAGCAGACGCCTATCTCCGAGTTGGCCAGTCTATCCGAGGCTACCCCTCAGGCCCTGACGTTCATCGCCAACGACAAGGCGCTGAAGCTGCCACAGGGGTTTCAGGCAGCCGCAGTCCTGATTCATCGGCATGTGCCGGAGCTGCCTATTCCCCAGATCGTGGTCGCCCATCCGTTGCTGGCCTTTGCCATGGTGGCGCAACGATTGTACGTGCGTCCCAGTGCCCCTCGCGGTATCGCCGAGGGAATGACCAAGGGCACCGGCGTCACCATAGGAGCGGATCCGTCGATCTGGCCGTTCGTGACGCTCGGCGACCGTGTCACCATTGGCAACCGTGTCACACTCTATCCCGGCGTCTTCGTTGGATCGGATTCAAAAATCGGGGACGATTGTGTGCTCTACCCCAATGTGGTGGTGCGCGAGGGGTGCTCGCTGGGCGCTCGGGTGATCGTGCACAGCGGCACCGTCATTGGAGCCGATGGGTTCGGCTATGTCCAGCACCAGGGACGCCACCAGAAAATTCCTCAGCTCGGCGGCGTGGTCATTGAAGACGATGTGGAATTGGGCGCGAACGTGACTGTCGACCGTGCCACACTCGGCGTCACCCGGATCAAACAAGGGACCAAGGTCGACAATTTAGTCCAGGTCGCGCATAACGTGACCGTGGGAGAACATTGCATCTTGGTCGCCCAGGTAGGCATCGCGGGCAGCACGACGATCGGCCACCATGTGATCATCGGCGGACAAGCCGGTCTCTCAGACCATATCACGATCGGCGATCACGTCATGATCGCCGCCAAGGCGGGAGTCAACCGCAGCCTGGAGTCGAATCAGATCGTCGGAGGAGCCCCGGCGCTGCCGCGCGAACGGGCGCTGAAAGTCCAGGGCGTCATTCATCATCTCCCGGAATTGAATCAGCAGGTCCGGGACTTGATCGAACGAGTGGAGACGCTGGAACAATCAGCACGACGAACGCCGACGAAGGCCAGAGTGACCCGTACAAAAAAGCGTCGCTAGCGCTTCTCCGGCATAATCACACGCCGCCAGAGGAACAGCTTCGCCCAATAGAATCCCGCCCAAGGCATCAGCAACGCCGGGATCGGGTGCACCTGCCCATACACGATTGCCGCCACCCCACACCCCACCAGCAGTGCCACGCCAAGCAGATAGGCCACCGGAATCAGTTGTCGGCCCGGATGCTCGATCGACGGTGCCGGCGTCTCTTTCTTCTGCCGTCCCCTGCTCCCCCCCATCCGCTGTTTCATCCGAGCGCTCATCCGAGCCGCCAAGACCTCTGGAAACTGCCCGAAGATGAACCGGTGATACAGCGTTTGCCCGATACCGAGCGCCAGTCCCACCACGATCAGAGTCGAGCTGGCGGAGAAGGTTGTCCAGGAATAGGTGTCGGTGGCCAGCCACTGATAGCCTAGCCCGCCGATTCCGCCGACCAAACAGAATAATCCCACAATGCCTGAGGGAAACAGAATAAAGGTCCGCACATACTCTCGCGCCTGTTGCGCGACTTGTTCAGGATGGTGTGCAGTGATGAGCTTGGGCACGTTCGGCCTCCAACCGTTCCTTTTGAAGGTCGGCATTATAACGGGATCACCACCGAGATCCAAATCTGATCGTCAATCGGTATCTATTCGACGGCGCCCATGACAGGTCGGAACCCCATGACAAGAGAAAGCCGTAGGATCGAAGGCCTCGACGGACAGCCGCATCGAACGATTCAGCGGTTAGGGATGGGATTGGCCGAGGGCAAACTCTTGATGGGGTCGGTTGAGTGAGGCAGGATTTCTTCGATGGAGGCGATCTCGAGACGGCCGAGCGTCACCCACTGCTCCGCCATAGGGGTCAACGTCTGGATCCGTACTTCGACCGCCTGCAACCGCTGGGGGAGGGTCTCGACCTTCCGGTAGGCCGCCGCATTCAGAAACGACTGCACCCCCTGGAGAAACATCGTGATCGTCGCGGCGTGAATGGTCTTGGCCAGCTCTTGCAGCGCGGCAACATGGCTGGCGATTGGCGCCAACTGAGACGAGGTGACGAAATCCTGCGCACCTTGTTGGCGCAACTGACGGAGCTGCTCTGTCATGGCTGGAACCCGCTCATGCACTTCCTTGAGAAACTCTTCGTCGAGCCTTCCAAGATCGCGCAGAATGCGCTTCACCGCTTCCACGGCAATCTGTTCCTCGCGCGGCCCAACCTCTTGCTCGGCACGCTCAATCACCGCTTCCAACACATCTCGAGACGGTTGAACCGAGCGGGCACGGACTCGCTGGAGATCCCTCAACGCCCGCAGTAACGGCACGGAGGATTCGACACGGACCGGCGGCTCTTGCGGCAGTGTCACGGGGACGACAGGCACCGGGGCGGACTCGGCAACCCGTTCCGCCCGCACATATTCAGTCAAGTCAGGCATCTCTTCATCCCGACCAGCTACCTCCCTAATCAAGTCCAATATCTCGCTAGTCTGGTCAGACATCTCCCGAGTCACGTCAGGCATGTTTCCAGTCGAGTCAGGCATCCCCCCAGTCACGCCAACCATCGCTCCAGCTGGGCCAGGTATCTCCCCAGCCGAGTCACGCACCTCCTCAACTGCACCAGCCTCATCCCCTGTTCCTGAAAGACGATGGACCGCCGCCGCAATTTGCTCAAGCCCTTCTTGAACCGTCCGAAGCCAGTCCGATGTCTGCTCTGTCTCCGCCTTGTCGATGTCTTGAAGAGCCGGCAAGAGGGCCCGTGCCATCCCTTCGATGTCGGAGAGTTGCACGGTGGACGCCGAGCGAGCCAAATGCGTCATTCCATTTCGAATGACCCCATGAAGTTTCGAACGGACCGCCCGCTCGGTACCGGCATCCAGCTTCTTGAGCGCGGTCTGCAGCTGAGCCAGCCACTCGCGGGCCTCGAGTGCAAACAACCCAACGAGTTCCTTGTGCAACATCAGATCGCTCTTGGTCCATGTCTGCTCTCGGCTCCCTGATTCAGCGTCAGGGCTTGGCGCCTCCGCCTCCTGGATCGATTTCTTACGGAGGTCGACAACGCCCTGGATCGCCGAGGCAATGACATCCAAACTTTCCAACAACGCGGTGAACTGGTCTGATGTGGAGACTGGCGCGGGACTCTGATCGTTGGCAGGCGGCTTGCCGGCAAAGGTCACCCGCCCCACGGCCGGTGGGTCCAGCGCCTCAACAATTGACACCAACGGCGTCAGACTCAAGTCGATGTGCGGCGGGGTTGCCTGGTCAGCCACAGATGTCCCGCCGATGTGCACCACTGGGCGTAACGGGTACCGGCTATTCACTCTCTCCACGGTCGCCACTTCTCCGGTCGACAGCCGTACCCGAGTTCCCAGCGGATAGACGGACAGTTGCTCGATCAATGCCTTCAGGATCTCTCGCGGAAATGCCGTACGCTCCACCACCAACAATTCTTTTACGGCTTCATGCGGAAGCAGCCGACGGCGATAGGGCCGGTCACTGACCAACGCATCGAAGACATCGACCACACCCAGAATTTGGGCCATTTCACCGATCTGGCGACCCTTGAGCTGGTTCGGATATCCACACCCGTCAACACGCTCATGCGCCTGCAGGACCACCTGTGTCAACCAGTGATACTCCGGTCCCAGCCGTTGAATGACCTGCGCACCCAGGTTGGGATGTTGCTCGATCAACATCCGCTCCTCTGTGGTCAACCGACCGGCCTTGGCAATCACCGACGCCGGGACTGCAAACAATCCAATGTCATGGACCAACCCACCGAGGGCCAGCCGATCCAGTTCTTCCCCATAATACCCCAGCCCGATCCCAACCTTGGTCCCCAGTATGCTGACGTTGATCAGGTTCGTGATCAGCGTTGGGCCGGGCGGACCTGACAGCGCTTCCACCACCAATTGATCATCTTGCCTCAGCGAGGAGACCAATCCCTGCACGAGTGCACGAATCCGGTCTATCGCAAGCAGCCGCTGACTCTGAACGGCTGCCGCCACTTCCGTCAACTCGCCTTCAGCCTCCCGATACCAACTCATAGGAACGACGCCTCTATCTAAACAGTACTACGCGGGTCCGCCGAATCCTGTTCGGCCACTCATGATGAAGCCTTGTCGCATACCCAGGTCAATTAGGCAAGATGGCGCCGATGGCTGAACGCTCCGCCCGCCCGGCTTCCACCCAGGCTTCAAGCGCCTGTATGCATTCGGCGAGTCGCGCTTTGACAGCGCCATATTTTGGAGCGGCGACGACGACCCGTTGTTGCATGACCATCGAGAGAAAACTATGCAACCCCATGAAGAACGTCATGGTCTCCGATGCATTCACTTGCTGCGCACTCGACCAGAGTTGGGCGGCTTGTTCCACGGCTGCTCCCAGCGGTTGGGTTGTGGGACAAGGACGTTCCATCCCGCTCTGGAGACGCGCGAGCTCGTCAGCGATCGAGGGGCCTTGAGCCGTAACGGCGGCCAGGAATCCTTCCTCTCCCTCCGACCATCGTTCAAGAAAGTCCCGAAGGGACTTCACGTTGCATTGTTCTATCCCGTTCAGTTTCAGTCCTTCGATCTGAGCAATAACCGTGTGAAGCAGATTGCGGGAATACACACCGGAGGGAGACTGCTGATCTTTGAACCCATGAAGCAAGGCCAGCAGCTCCGTCGCAGGCATCATCACGGCTTGACCTGGGGCCTGGTCGACGGCATTCACTGAGTCAAACGTGATCCCGGTTGCCCCTGTAATGGCGGTGTGGATAGCCCCCAAGTGCTTGCACAGGGCGGTGAAATCTCGAGCTGAGATCGTATCTGATGGGTTCTGAACAGCCTCGACAAATGGAAGGGCGGCGTAACTCGCTCGTTCAACCTCGCTAAGCCCCATCGTCGCAGCCGACCCTCCCATGTTGGTGAGACCAGCATTGATCGTGTGGACGAGCTTTACATGACGGTCAGGTGGGGGGGCTTGCTGTAACTCATCCAAGGCCACATGGATTTGCTGGAGCCATTCCTTGGCCTCGTGAACAAAGACATCAATCAGATCTTTTTGAAACTCATCAGGCGACTCGACAGGCATGGCGCTCGGCCCTTCAAGAAATACACGGTCAGACAGAAACTCAGGCCCCGGCTCAGGATGAGGTCATCCCTTTGCCTAATTGCGACGCCAACCCGGCGATTTCACTCAATTTGCGAGCCATTTCTTCAAATCGCTTCGTCGCATTGAGCGCAGCCTCTTCACTCTCAGTTACCCGCCGGAGCAACGAGGTATTCCGCTCTCGCTCAGCGGTAAGAAGTCCGCCCAGCTCTCGTACCTTCGCCTGCGCCTCTTCCTTCCCCTGCGCATCCACTGCGGCCCTCTGCCGTTCAGCAGCCAACGCGTCTTGCAGTTCCACGACCCGTTGAGCCGTTGGTGCCGCTGCCGCCGCCGCGCTTTCCATGTCCGACAGTTGTTGGACCAACTGCGTCCCAGCGGCTCGCTCGGCATCGACCTCCGCTTCCAACTGAGCGACTCGCTCGGCCAATGCTTGGACAGCAGTCAAATCCTGCCGTACTTTCCGTGCCGCCTCCTGCTCAGTCTTCAACTCAGCCTCTAGTTGTCGAACCCGTGCGGCCAGGCTCTCGCTGGCCTCTACTTTTGACTCCAAATCATTGGCCCGACGGCGTTCCGCCTCCAGCAAAGCCTGCACCCCGTTCATCCGGCCGAGTTCCGCCTCAAGCTCAGCGGTCCGCTTGAGCAGAGTTTCGGCCCGAACCTGTTCCGCTTGAAGCCGCGCCTCAGTCTCTTTCAACTTGCCGGCGGCTTGAACATCGGCCCCACTCTGAAGTGGAGCCGCGTGAGGTGACATCAGCTTGAGCCCCGGCGGGGACGCCGGCGCGGGAGCCTGTTGTGGCGCCGGCATGGCCTTGATGCCGATCGGTGGAGGAGCGACTCGAGCCACTGTGGATTTGAACTCAGAAGTCTCCACTGGTTTGTGGCGTTTGGCGATGAGCTCCAGCACCTTATCCTTCAGCGAGGTTCCTTGAAACGGTTTTTTCAGGACGCCGTCAGCTTTGCACGTCTCGGCCTGCTTCGTGACTTCATCGTTGACAATACCTGAAATCAACAGCACAGGCGTGGCAGCCAGAGTGGCCGTGGCGCGAACGAACGCGCACACCTCGTACCCGCTCTTATCCGGCATGATCACGTCGGACACAATCACATCGGGACAATCCTTCTTCAGATAGGTCAGGGCTTCCTCCCCGTTGGCCGCGAGCACCACGCTCAAGCCGGCCTCGGCCAGAAGCCGCTCGGCCACCTTCCGAACGGCAATACTGTCGTCTGCAATTAAAATTTTTGGCATGCGACTATCCTTCCCTTACCATGGCTGAGACGATCATTGGCTGTATGCCGAACCGAGTAGCGATGGCGCGAGAATCGGGATCTCAACAGTTCCGCTCGAAAAGCTTCCATGTGCCGGGACATCTCGCCCGTAATAGGGCCTGATTGCGATACGTTCCACGGTCTCAATCACGGGTATTTCGTCGTCGATGCAAATGGCCATGGTCCCCAGCGTGTGTTTTGCTTGCAGCCATAACCGCTCGCTCCCCCGCGGCGAAAGACCGAGCCGGGCAGCAAGATCCCAAATGGGCAACACCGTTTGTCCCAAGCGCACCACGCCGGACACAAACGGAGTCCGGCTCGCCAGAGCAATAGGCTCCCGCCATCCCGACACCCCAGCCAACTCATCGGCTTTTGCCGCAAAGCGACATCCACCGATGGAAAATGCGAGCAGACGCCACGCCCTCGCGTCCTGCGTAGCAACGCGCCCGGCTCTCGCCCTCAACATTTCTGCACCTGTGCCATTTCTCCTGTTGCGTGAGACGCACACCCGAGCCTGGAATCTGTTGACCATTCCGGCTGCCTGATGCCGTCGTCATGTTGAGAACAACTCAGCACCCACGAGACGTTCAAGATCACTGCGACACGTTCCTGAAATACGATCATACCGAGGTACCACTCCCGTTCGGCGCCTTGAAAATGCAACGGCAACGGAACGACTTCTGACGCCCGACAGGCCACTTGCCCATGCACCCGATCCACTGCGACACATCCATACCGATCCTGATGCGCGAGTAAGAGCACACGCCGGTCCGAGCTGTCCTCGTTTGGCTCAACCTCCAGGAGATCCGTGAAAGCGAGCGGCGGGTAGACGATGCCGTCCGCGGATACAGCCTGACTGGCCGCCTCTTGCATGGTCAGCATCCCCCGGACCGCAGTGGCGTCGAACGCGAACCAACGCTCCCCTATCGTCACCACCACATAACACGACGACGGGCCGCGCGTTGTTCTCTGGAATGTTCGCCCATGCCAACTCATCAGACCGCCTCCCACGTCATTGTCCGTAAGACCACCCGCTTCGTCAATGAATACACAACTTCCTGCTGCGTTATGGGCTTACCGCTGGAGTCCGCCCAACCCATCGTTCTACGACCTGGAACAGTGCTCGCTCGTCCACCGGCTTGGCGATATACGCGTTCACGCCGATATCGACCGCCAATTGACGGTGTTTTTCTCCCGCCCTGGTCGTCATCACCACGATCGGTGTGTGCTTTGTAAGCGGACGTCCTCGCAGGGCCTGCACCACCTCGTATCCGTTGAACCTCGGCAACTCAAGATCGGTGATAATCAGCCGATACCGCGTTTCCGATGCTTTTCTAATCCCGTCGTCCCCGTCAACCGCCGTATCGACGATGTACCCCGCAGACTCCAACATTTTGCCGATGAACTTACGGACGGTGAGCGAATCATCGATCAACAGAATCGAGGCCTCCCCCGCATTGGCTGACGCTGTCGTACCGGTTCTCCCTTCCTGAGCCGTCGTCTTGAGCCCGAGAGTCTCCGCGGACGGCTGACCGGCCGGCCTGGTTCCCAAACGGCTCGGGTCGAGGACCAGAATCACACGCCCTTGAGGGTCGATGGTGGCCCCTCCAAAACACGACTGTTCCAGTGGCCGTAACGCCCCCAGCCTCTTGATCACGATTTCATGGCGCCCGAGCAATTCATCGACCGCCAATCCCATCAGTCCTGCGGCGGTCCGCACAATCACAACCGGCAAGCCGCTGTCGATACCGACAGATTCCCCGCGCAGGAGATGTCGCAGGGATTTCACCTCAATCATCTCCTCGCCGAGTGAGAGCAGCGTGCGGTCGTCTCTCTTCGTCAACAACACATCCGTCGCCATCGTGACTTCACGGATGCTCGAGAGCGGGATCGCATACCCTTCCGTTCCTGCGCGCACAAACAGCGCGTTGGTAATCAGCAACGTGAGCGGAAGATGCAACGTAAATTTCGTTCCGACATCCGGCAACGACTCCACTTCAATATGGCCGTTCATACCGTCGACGACCTGCTTGACCACATCGAGCCCGACGCCTCGACCAGCTTGATCGCCAACCGTATCGACCGTGGAAAATCCCGGTGCAAAGATAAACTGGAGGGCCTCCGCGTCCGTCATGTTGCCGACCTGTTCAGATGTCGCCAACCCGACTGCGACGGCTTTCTCTCGGATTCTTGCCAGATCGACTCCGACCCCGTCATCCTCAACCTCAACCAGGATCGAGTTCCCATGATGGGCCGCATGCAGATAGATCGTTCCTGTCGCCAGTTTGCCTTTGGCCACCCGGTCGGCCGGCAGTTCGATGCCGTGATAGACGGCGTTGCGGACCAAATGCACCAGCGGGTCCACCAGCCGCTCGACCACACCTGTATCAACGTGCGTGTGCTCACCCGATATCTCCACCGTCACCTCTTTGTGCGAAGCGCGAGCCACTTCGCGAATGGTGCGCCGGAATCGAGTAAAGGCCGTTCCGATCGGGACCATGCGGGTCCTGGCAATCTCGTCCCGCATGTTCCGCGTCAACTGCTGTAGCTGATTCATATCGTCCTGCGCATGCCGGAGAGACCCGCTGAACTGCGCCATTGACTCGGTAATGTCCGCGCTCACTTCGCCGATCCGACGGGCGAGAATATTGAAATCATCGTAGGTGTCGAGTTCCAATCCGCCGAAGTCACCGAACCGACGACTCGTGGGGGTTGACGGCTCCGCCTGGGCGGACGGGACAGTGTGAAGAGTGAACGTGTGCTTGTCGGCAAACGATTGGACGGCGTCAATCAGCCGCGTCTTGCACGCGATGACTTGCTCGGCCAACCGTTCCAAGGCCAGCAGCCGCTGTTCGAGCCGACCGCGCCCGATCATCAGCTCACCGACGAGGTTCATCAATTTTTCTAATCGCGTACGGCTGACACGGACAACCTCCCGCTCGGCTCCCAATTGTCCGTCCGGGTATTTATCACCGGCTCCCGGCTCCGCTTCAAGGTCGGCGTGTGGCTCCACCCACGACTGCGCAGCGGCTTCGGGCCCAGTTGTCAGTGACGCTTCAGCATCATCCCCCAGCTCCAGCCGATTCAATTCCAACATAGCGGCTTGGAAGCGCTGTCTAGTCCCCCGGACGGTGTCGGGATCGTTCTGCATCAAGATCCGGACAACATCAATCGAGCGAAGGATTGCATCGGTATACCACGGCAGAACATGGAGGCGGTCATCCCGCACCGCGGCCAAAAACTCTTCGACCTGATGAACCAGATCGCCGATCACCTGAAACCCCACGGTATACGCCGAACCTTTCAGCGTGTGCGCCGTTCGAAACAACTGCTGAATCAGATCCTTGTTCTGAGGATGCGTATCCAGCCGCAGCAGATTCACCTCCAGGGACTCCAGATACTCCCGTGCCTCCGGCTCAAAATACGACAGGACTTCCGGATCGATCTGCGGGAGAAAATACTCGTCGGTCAGAGCCGATGGAGAACTTGTTTCCGGCTCCAGCGGAACCGTGCCAGCCTCAGGATCTTGGTCAGCGGCTGGCGCTGGAAGCTGACCGGCCGGATGCACAGGTACCTGCCCGCCACACACTCCGTGGAGCATACTGATGACTTCGGGCACCTTGCGTTGTAACCACTCACCGGTGGAGGGATCTCGCTGCAGGAGCATGCGAAGCAGTGTCGCCGTCTGAGCACAGGCATCGAGCAGTTCATCGTTGAGGGGAAGTCGGCCTTCCCGAACGGCGAGCAAACAGGTTTCCAGGGGAGATGCGATGTCCCCAATGACCTGAAACCCGGCGGCGTAGGCCGCCCTCTTCAGCATATCCGCGGCGTGAAACAGCCGATGGGTGGCATCGGCATCGGCCCCCTTCGCGTGAAGCGCCTCAATCAGCCCGTCGATCGCGCCAAGATACTCATTCGCCTCCGGCACGAACGCCATCATGACCTCGGCATCGATGGGAGGCACGACATAATCTATGCTCATCATCGGCACGGCCGGCTCAGAATCGGGATGGAGTGCTCCCTGGGTTACCGGAACGGGGGATTCCGGTATCGGCAAGACAAGATCCTGCGAGGCGGCTTCACCGGATGCCCATTCTTGGGATAAAGCCAGACATCGATCGACCGTTGCCTTATCTTCTCCTCTGCCGCTCTGAATTGCGTTCACAAGCGTTTGGGCACCCTGCACGATCTCGCGCATCACCCCCACGGCTCGCGGCCAGTCTTCCTCTGGAATCTGCGCAACATGCTCGCAAATGACCTCCAGCCGCTCGGCAAGTGCTGCGATCCCCTCGTATCCGTACAATGCGGCGGCCCCTCGTAAGCGGTGGGCCGTGATAAAGTGCTCGTGGAGCTGCTCGGGAACGGGGAGACTGTCTCCGGATGGATCCAGCGCCCTGGCGATGGACGACAGCCCGTCCGACGCTTCGGCAACAAAAATATTGATGAGATTGTCCTGGTCGAACTCGGCACTCATCGGCGCTCCGTCATACAGGAGAACCCCGTCGTGCGCGGCATTGTGCCGATCATTAGGTTAGTTTGAACTGTGCCACCGATGCCGTCAGACCTTCGGCCAGTTTCACCATCTCTTCCACGGTCTCGTGCGCGTGGTGGGTTGCCTGCTGTGTAGCCATGGCGCCGCCGGTGAAATCCTTGATCGCCCGACCCACCTGATCGGTCGATGACGCCTGTTCGGCCGCGGACGACGCGATCCGTTGGGCAAGTTCTGCAGAGCGTTCTGCAATCGACGAAATCGTGTGAAACACGTCACCGGTTCGAAGCGCGGAGGCCGATCCGGCTTCCACCGCCTGTGTCTCGCGCTCCATGGCGGCCACAGCGGTTTGCGTTTCGCCCTGGATCACTTTCACCAGATCCGCAACCTCACGCGTGGCTTGCGTGGAGCGTTCAGCGAGTTTCCGAACTTCGTCGGCTACAACAGCGAATCGCGCGCCGGCCTCGCCGGCACCGGCCGCCTCGATCGCGGCATTCAGCGCCAACAGGTTCGTTTGGTTGGCGATGTCTCGAATGGTCAACACGATTTGAGAGATTTCCAATGACCGGTCGCCCAGTGACTTCACCTGTTTGGCCATCCGTTGCACTGCGGACCGGATGCGCTCCATATCCTGTACAGTTTCCTGCACAGCGACACGACCTTGTTCCGTCGCTTGCAGCACCTGGCGGGCTGAGTCGGACGACGCCCCGGCAATATCGGACACCTGACGCATGGAGATCATCAGGCGCTCAATTTCATTCAGTGCCTTGACGGATCCTTCCGCCTGACGTTTTGCGGTGCCGGCCATCTGCCCGGCATTGTCCCGCAAGGTGCCCGCTGATTTGTTGACGCGTTCAGACGACTCTCGAACCTGGCGCATCAACTGCGTGAACCGCTGAATCATGAGATTGAACCCGTCCGCCAAGTTGCCGAACATATCAGCGGTGACATCGCCGCGCTTGGTCAGATCGCCTCTCCCGACATCCGATACCAGCATCAGGAACTGGGTCAGACGTTTCTGCATCATATCCCGCTCCTCTTCCGTGGAGACGAGCGTCGTGATGCGGTCCAGCATGACGTTGATCGCTTTGGCCATTTGACCGACTTCGTCCTGGCTTTCCAGTTTGGCTCGTGCCCGAAGATTACCCGCGGCGGCTTGCCCGGCCACGTCAGCCACATGAATAATATTCCCCGCCATGCTGCGGGCGAGCAGATATCCCACTGCGCCTCCGAGGAGGAGCGCCATGAGCGCACCGATCATCACGACTTCGGCATGCTCGTCGGCCTCGGCTTGTTCTTGTTCACTCATGTCTTTGGCGACAGCGCGCGCCGTGGTTATCACGTCGCGCATCTGGACCGTCGCCTTGCCGTATTTATTAGCGACGTCGACGGAGAACGTGAACTGGGCAAGGTCTCGCATGGCTTGTCGTTGCTCCTCCGTCATCGACGGACTGAAGCTATCGGCGAAGGCGCCGAGCGCTCCTTCAGCGGCCACGAAATAATCTCTCAGTGTCTGCTGAAGCGCTTCGACACTCTTGCCGTGTTCACCGTCCGCGGAGGGATCCAGGAGAGCAGTTGCCCGAACGGCGTCGAGAGGAGCGAGGACCTGGCGCTTTAGCTCAACAAGGGGCATGATCGCCTCGTCAAATTCGCGCTTCCTCATGTGGCGTCCGGCGCTCAATAGTGCACCGTGATAGAGGCCGAGATTCGTGCTGCTGACACCGATGTTCGAGAGTGCCACCGTCGATCCTTCGTAAACGGATTGCAGCCCGCTTTTCACCTGGTTAAGGCCGATCAGGCCGATCACGACAACGACAAGCATCATCGCACCGACGGAGGAGAACCCCACAATCAACTTCGGGAGCGTCTTAAGGTTGTGAAACCACGCTCCGACCACCCACCCTGCCGACTTGCTGGACCGCGCCATAACTCCCCTCCTTCCTGCGAGGCGACGCCGATCGCCTTCACAGGATCATTGCTCGGCTTATCAATCAGTCTGTCGAGCGTTCACCGCACATTCAGGCCGCTTGCCGATCACCCTTGCCCTCAATCATGACCAGCAGCCTGGAGACGTCCATCATGCCGATCGTTCGGCCAGCCGTTTTCAAGGCCACGGAAAGAAACGGACATGCCCCCGCCTCCTCGCCGGACGACATCTCCTGCAGATCCTCGACAGCAGCCGTCTGAATTTCCGGCACGTCATTGACAAGGATGCCGACGTCCCGCGCCCCATGCCCCACCACGACGGCATAGCGCGGGACGGTCACACTTGGCAGGCCTAACGATGGGTGCAAATCGACGACGGGAACAATACTGCCACGAATATTGGCGACACCAACCAGCGCCGGTGGCATCCCTGGTACCGGTGTGATCGAGTCAATCTTGAATACCTCGCGTACCTGGCTCAGGTCGATCGCGAGAGACTCCGTGTCAAACGTCACGATGCAAATCCGAAAAGCCCCCGCCGATTCCGCGGAGCCTGCTTCGCCCTGAACAGGAGGTTGACCCGATTCAACTGTCGGTCCCATGGTCTCCATCGATACACGAGAAGCGAGAACGGTCCAGTCACCCTAAGGCCTGCCTCACTGCATGCAGCAGATCTTCCGGCTTGAATGGTTTCACCACATGCCCATTGGCGCCCTGCTGCTGACCCCAAAACTTGTCGCTTTCATTCCCTTTGGATGTACACAATACGATCGGAATGTTCTTGAACCGCTCATTGCTCTTCAAATCCCGGCACGCCTGATATCCATTTCTCCCCGGCATAACGACATCCAGGACAATGAGGTCCGGCTTCTCGGCAGCAAGTGTACGCTCAAGATCGTCCGCGTTGGACAAGGAGACAACGGTATGCTTGGCAGCTGTGAGATAAAAGGCGATCAACTGCAACTCTGCGTACGAATCATCGACGACTACGATCTTGCTCATGAACATGTTCCTCTCATGTCATGCCCGTTCAGGCCTTGTCACCGGATCGGCACCACAACACTGATCGCACCGGCCAGCGCTCCCTCTTTCCATCCTTCCTTCTTCATGCCGGTCATGTCCCATTCTCCCTTTGGGCTTCCATGGCATGCCAAACAGCTGGCATCGGCATAGTCGGGAGTCAACACGCGCACGGCCGGTTTGCCGTTGACAATCGTCGCCTTTGCATATGGTTGCCCCTTCGGATGGCGCGGATCGGCGAACATGCGGAGCACCTCGGCTTCAAAGTCATCGGGCTGATTGCCCGGAAACCGGTGTTCCATTCCGGTCAACTTCACGGTGATTCCGGTCTTGGCAAAATACTTCTGTCCGGCTTTCCGGGCGAAGACGGAAGGACCAAACCCTTTGTATGCGATGCCCTGCTTGTTGATCACCGGTTGTGCGTCGACAATTACCTCGCACTCGGCTTGGACCATGGCCAGTAGAAGTTCCCGATAGGGAAGAGTGTTCGGTTGCGACAAATCGATATGAGTCTCAGCCTTGAAGCGCTCAATCAGTTGGCGGTTCATCTGCTCATCCGTGAATCCCTTGTGGCCCTTCCTCGCATCATTGATCAGGTCCTGGTGCTCGGACACAATGGATCGGCCGGCTTTGAGCAGCGTGATCAGCAATTCCGCCACCTCGGTTTCACCGCCTGTCTTCGCATGGGTTGGAGAGGCCGTTATCACCGCCCACAGGCCAATGCTCAGCCCCAGCGCAAAGACAGAGGTTCGCACACGCATCCTCGCCCCCCACTCGCAACACTGATGGTCAGTGACCGCTCAGGCGAGTCTATCGCCTTGCCGACTGTATGCAAGAAATCGGTGAAAATTGACGGCGTTACACTGGCAGAGATGCGCTCAGACGGGTGTGCGGACAACTGTACCTTTGCACCTTATCGGCCAAGACAAGGAGCATTGGACGGGCCCAGGATGGATCGCGGAGAGAGGATCGCTAGAACTGCACGAGTACCCAGCCTAACTTGGAAAGCTTCATCTGATCATGTGAGTCTTGTGCGTTCCCACAGGACCTCCGATTCGCCGAGCGAATGCGTCACCCATCGCGCGAGGACAAAGAGCGCATCGCTCAGGCGGTTGAGAAATACAATGCTCATTGTGTCCACTTGTTCCTTCCGCATCAGACTGACACAGCGACGCTCGGCGCGTCTGCAGACGGTACGGGCGAGATGAAGCATACTGCCGATTGTTCCACCTCCCGGCAAGATAAATTCCTTCAGAGGCTGAAGATCTTTCTGCCAGCCGTCGATCGATCGTTCCAGTCGGGCCACGTCGGCCTTCTCAATCGACGGCATGTTCGGGAACGACTGGCCAGGTATCGTTGCCAAGATACCGCCGATGTCGAACAGCTTGTTCTGCACCCAGCGCAACTCGCGCTCGACCTGTGCCAGCCGTGCGTCCTTCTGTTCGTTCAGTAACTGAGCTCGCACAACTCCGATGACCGCATTGAGCTCATCGACCGTCCCGTAGGCCTCTACACGCACGGCGTCTTTCCACACCGGCTGCCCTCCGGCCAACCGGGTTTTCCCCTTGTCGCCTGTTTTCGTATAGACCTTAGTGATGCGCATGATTTCCTCTTCGCACAGAAGTCCTTACAATCCTTCGAATCGGTAGCTGAGCCCGCCATAAACGGAAATACTTGGTGCAGGAACAACGAACCTTTCGACATTTCCCCCACCCGTTAGGTTATTTGCGGCAATGATTCCTTGTGTAAAATAGCGCTGATCCAGCATATTGTTGAGCATGACAAACCCACTCAGTCGGCCTCCAGGAACCGACCGTTCATACGAAGCCCGTCCGTTCAATAGGAAATAATTTGATATCTGCGGCTGGGTATTTTGTTCATCATTCGCCAGAAACTGTGAGCTCACATACAATCCCATCAGAGAAAATGTCCAGCCTTCTGCAGGATGAAAATTCCCGGTCACGCCAATTCTATGCTTTGGGACTAAAGCAAATGCGCTTCCGGTTCGTACCTGTTGAACATATGGTGTTCCCCCAAAAGCACCAAAAAAGAAGGGATTCAGCGTGAGGTCGCTCTCAATAGTAGCCTCTGTATACGTGTAATTGACCGCCCCATCAATATACTGGTTATATCGGGCTTTTATAGTAGTCTCAATACCTCGTCGTCGTGATCGATCGATGTTCTGATTGCTCGAAAAAGTAGTAGCCCCGCAAGTAAACGGATCGCCGCAGACAATCAGGATTTCGTCCTTGACATCCGTATGATATAAGGCGAGCGTTGCCTCACCCCATGCCCCGAGTGCAGACTTAATCCCCACTTCGTAACTTCGACTTTGAACAGGCTTGAGATTGGGGTTTGACCCGAACGATCCCAAGGCAAAGAGCTCATTAAAGGTCGGCGTTCGAAATGCTTCACCATACGTAAAATAGAGGCTAGTCTGTGGAGTGACAACATAGGTTAGACCCGCTCGCGGTGTTACCCGACTAAACTGCCTGTTGCCGCTATTGCCTGGGTTGAGATCGTCCGTGAAATCGATCCTGTTGTGATCATATCGAACACCGCCTGTGAGGATAAGACTCGATGCGATGTTTAGCGTATCCTGGACGTACGCTCCCACTACGTCCTCATCGGTTGAGCCAACACCCGAGGAGATAAAGTTTCCGACTACTGAGCGTCGCCGGTTCCCGAAATCGTTACGCGTAAACTCTGCACCCATAACCAAGGTATTGCGGTGCCCCCAAAGACCTATCTCGTTGGTCAACTGTGCCGTCCCCCCCTTTGCATCAGTAAGAGTGATATTTGTTGCTTGAGGAAGTGCACCGCCAGGGAAAAATGGTTGACTTACAGTAAACTGGTCCTGATCGAGCCTTCGATAGAATCCATTCACGTTCAGGGAGAAACCCATGGGCAAATCCTGCTTGCCGGTAAAACGAACAAGATGAGAACCACTAGCAAAGTAATCTCCCGGCGTGAAGTTAGCCGTTGGATCCACTGAGGCCTGGCTGAAGGGGAGGGAACCGGCCTGTTGCAAGCGGTCTTTTACATAGGTGTACGCAAGTGTGAGATCCGTCCCCGCCGTTGGGCGGTAGCCCAGCTTGCCGAAGAATCTTGAGATGCGAGCCGCTGACTCGGTCCTATACCCTTCCTCCATCTCTCTTGAAAAATTCGTGTAGTAATCGAATTTTCCAATTGAACCGTTAGCGTTTATTGCATAGCGCTGCCGTGAAAAGCTCCCCCAAAGTCCTTCTCCCGTAACCGAGTGCTTCTCTCCTCCTCGTTTTGTAATGATATTGATGACTCCTCCCATTGCATTCTTGCCATAAATAGCCGAGGCTCCTGGGATTATCTCGATTCGTTCGACCGTTTCGAATGGAATGAGATCGAAATTCACGGCATTGAAGTCTGGCTCATTGACTCGGACACCATCCACAAATACCGTGGTGGATGGAACGGGCTGGCCATTGAAACCTCGAAGATCGATTGTCTGCTGAAATGCATTACCGACCGAGTCGTACATCACGATGCCGGTTGCCCACTGGATGGCTTCCTGAACCGTCTTCGCGCCGGTCTTTTTGATGTCTTCCGCCGTAATGATCGTCACTTTGGCTGGAAGAATTCTGGCATCGACGGGCGTATCAGGCAGGCGGGTGCTGGTGACGACGACTTCCTTCGCTTCAATCGGCTCTGGATCGTCTGACTGGGCTGAGGCAGGAACGGGACCAGAGGCAAACAACCCATTGGCAATAACACACAAACACACTACGGCTGAACGGTAACGCACGATGGACCTCCCTTGTGCTCGAAGGGTTGAGTCGAACCGACTGCCGGAAGGGTCTCCTGACTCGCGGATCGCCGTGTTCTTCCGCCTTCCCGTCTAAGACGTTAACCGTCAATCGTTATGCGTCAAACGTGAAGAGATCTTCTTTCGTTTAACGGTTCACGAATAACGTGTAACGTCCGCAAAGACAGTGGCCTATCTGGAAGATCACTCCCCGCTTACAGTGGCGGCACCGTGATGGACTTTCACCATCTTCCCCGTCACCAACAGCGCTTCTCCTAAACGCAACTTCCTCCCGATTGACATCGTCCCCTATCAGGCTCATGACCATGCGGCCGGGGACTTGGCCGCCTGGCATGGTTCATTGCACGACGCCTAAGGTCACCCGTGGCACACCGCGTTGCGGATGAGAATCAACCACCACGTCGCATCCGTAGACGGCTCGTAACACCTCCGGCCGAATCGTCTCGACTGGCGTCCCTTGCGCGCAGATCTTTCCGTCCTTCACCATCAGCACGCGATCGCAGAGTAGGCTTGCCACGTTCAAATCGTGTGACACCAATACGACCGTCAGTGACCGCTCTTTCGCCAACCGCTGAATCAACGAGCACAGCTCGATCTGGTGATTGAGATCGAGAAACGCCGTCGGTTCATCCAGCAACAAGATGCGCGGCTCTTGTGCCAACGCCCGCGCGATCATGACGCGCTGACGTTCTCCGCCGGATAAATCAGACACGAGCCGATCGGCCAACTCGACCACATCGGCCTCGACCATGGCCCGATGCGCCGTGGAAAGATCCTCTTCGCGCTCAGCCTCCATCCCCATACTCCACCACCCGGCCTGCCGATGGGGAAACCGCCCCATCAGCACCGTCTCCGCAACCGTAAAGGGAAACTCGTGAGCCTGTTCCTGTGGAACAAAGGCCAACGTTCTGGCGATGGCGAGTGGGGAGAGATTGCCGATGGCTTGTCCTGCCAGACGAATGATCCCGGACTCAGGACGCAACAACCCGGCCGATAGTTTGAGTAACGACGACTTGCCTGATCCATTAGGCCCGACGATTCCCAGCACTTGACCGGGCGCCACGTCGAACGAGGCCTCCTCGATCGTCCATGGGCGGCCGAACTGGGACAGGCTGTAGCGGAACGAGACCTTCTCGACCGCCAATATCGCAGCCGTTGTTACCTGTCCGTCGTCAGACCTGGACAGTACCTGCGTCACCATCTAGACCATCCGATCTTTTCGCCACAGGAGGAGATACAGAAAGAACGGGCCTCCGGCCAGCGCCGTCACGACACCCACAGGGATTTCGGCTGGCGCAAAGGCTGTCCGCGCCACCGTATCCGACAACACCAGGAACATGCCGCCGACAAAGGCCGACGCCGGCATCAGCAGCCGGTGATCCGACCCGATCGCCATTCGCACCGCATGGGGAATGAGCATCCCGATAAACCCGATCATCCCGCTGACGGACACGACCGCCCCGGTTAACAACGCGGTCAGCACATAGAGCCGTTGCTTGATCCGTTCCGTATCGATCCCCAAGGACCGTGCGGTGTCCTCTCCCTGTGTGAGCACATTCAGCGCCGGCGCCTGATACAGTAAAGCCAGCCCGCCGATGGCCACATAGAGGGCGATGCCGGCCAGCCCGGTCCAATTCTGAGGCGTCAACGACCCCATAAGCCAGGCGATGAGCCCGGCGGAACGAGCTGGGTCCATGATCGAGGTAATGAACATGATTAAGGCCGTGAGCATGGCATTGAGAATCACACCGGCCAGCAAGAGGCTATGGATCGGCAAGCGGCCGTGCGACTGTGCCAGCCGATAGATGAGGATCAGGGCCATTAAGCCGCCGGCAAATCCCCACAGCGGCAACACCGATACGACGGCCGCAATCGTTCCCAGACCCAAAAGCATCGCGAGGGCGACACCCAACGCAGCTCCACTCGACACGCCAAGAACGTAAGGATCGGCCAGCGCGTTGCGCAACAGTGCTTGCAGTGCGGCCCCCACCACCGCCAGCGTACCTCCGACGAGAAATCCCATCAGCACGCGGGGCAACCTGATCTGAAACAGAATGGCGCCCGTCGTCTCGTCCACCGCACCATCGATGCGGCCGACCGTCACCAGTTCCAGCAAGGCCGCCAGCAGATCGCGACCCGATACGCGTGCCGCGCCGAAACAGCTGCTCACAAGTACCACAACAACTGAGGCCACCAGTAGACCGATCAGCACCAGCCACCGGCGGCGGCTGGTCACGATGGCACCGGTCCGGGCCCATCCAGCCACGACGGGCGACCTCACCGAACCGGATACAGGCGCTCCGCCTGCCGTCGAGGTAAGAGGTGTGGCCTGTCCATTAGGCATCGGGTTATGGCCTCCCGCTGAGTGCCGGTCCAGCCAGCGACGGATGCAGAAGGGTAACCAGCCGCTCCAAGGCCTGGCCGATGCGCGGACCGGGGCGATTCAGTAAGTCCGCCGGAATCTGACGCAGGCGCGCCTGCTTGACTGCTGACAGGCCGGACCACTGTCGCCACGTCTGCTGTTCGCTCTCGGAAATCCCTTCGGCTTCCCCCACCGGAAAGACCAACACTTCCGGATCCTCCGCCAGCACCGTTTCCATGCTCAGACGGGGATACGGCGTAGTACTCTTGGCCGCCACGTTGAGACCTCCGGCGAGCCCGATCAGCTGATCGATGTAACTGCCGGGCCCCACGGTAATCAGCGGCTGACTGTTGAGCACATAGAGCACACGCACCGGCGGGACTCCTGCCATGCGAGCCTTGATCGCAACGAGTTGCCGCCGCACCTCCATCGTGAGGGCCGCGGCCTCCGCCTGATGATCCGTCATCCGCCCGATGATCTCGATTTGCGAAAAGATGTCATCGACCGTCTGGCCCGAAAAAACGAAGAGCGGAATGTGCAGATGGTCAAGCGGGGCAAGCAGATCCGGCTTGAGAAATTCTTTCGGCGCCAGAACCAGATCCGGTTGCAACGCGACCAGCGATTCCAAGTTCGGATTGGCGTAGCCGACCTTCGGCTTCGTGGACACTTCAGGAGGAAAATCGCAGAACTGCGTCACGCCGGCGACTTGGCCGCCGGCCCCGATCGCAAACAAGATCTCCGTGATGCTGGGGGCCAGAGACACAATGCGGACCGGCGTCTTCGCAAGCGAGATCTTGCGCCCAGTATCGTCCACAAACGAGCGTGACGACACATGCGTCATGAACGGCATGCCCGTCAGAATCCCTTGCTGCCGCCGTTTCATGTCAGCTCCAACCTCTTCAGACTGAGCACCCACGGCAAGCAACACGACCAAAAACAGACATCGCTGCATCAGGGCTCTGTTGCATCGCCGCTCACCATCGACCCGACCAGGACGTTCAAACAGGCAGCCCGGCAAGGCCGCAGCGAGCGAACAGCCGAGGCGCACGTAGTTGGGTGCGTCGCAGGCTCTGAGCGCCGCGAGAACGCCGCCGGATAACTGTTTCAACGTCCTGAAAATAAAAAATCCCCAAGGCCTGAGATAGACCCTGAGGATTGCTCCCGCATCTTCATCCTCGCCTGTTCCCCAGCCCTCGAGGGAACAACGGTCGGCGCTCCGGGCAGGTCTTCTGGCTCGTGGTTCACCCTACTCCCCGCGCCTTCCCAGCATGCTCGTGAAACGTATCTCGTGAATCGTATCTCGCGTGAAAAGGAAGTCGCTTCACGCTTCACGAACGACGCTTCACGGCCACGCCAGTGGCCTATCGGGTTTCGTCCCCACTTACAGCGGCGGGACCGCGAGGGCCTTGCACCCTCTTCCCTTACCCAGGCAGCACAATGTGTCAGGCACAATAGGAGAGAGACACAAAGCTTGTCAAGTCCGGGCCAGCAAGAGACAATTCGGCCTCGACTATGCGCCGCCCGACCGGCTCCTCGATCGGTCCGCTTGTCAAGGCTCGCCCGCCTGTGGTAGCATCCGCCGTTCCAAGAACATCGACCAGACAAGAAGGAGTACGAGCCGTGGCACTTCAGTGTGAACTCTGTCAGAAGAAACCGACCTCCGGGAACAATGTGAGCCATGCCAACAACAAGACCCGGCGCGTCTTCAATCCCAATATCCAGACCGTGCGCGCAATCGTCGGTGGCGCTCACAAGCGCATTCGCGTCTGCACGCGCTGCCTGCGGTCGGGGTTAGTCAAGAAAGCGGTCTGAGACGTCTCTCCGTTCCTCCCTCCAGGCACCATTCAACACTCTGCAACGATGCGTTGCGCGGTTATGCACGCCGCGCGATCACGCGCGTGGTTGAGCCCAACTCTGAGATCGGAACACATCGGTGGAGTTTATCCGGCGGCGATTATGAAGAGCGGCTGCGCCGGGGACACTTGAGGTATTTATCCGCTCGCAACAATTACGATGAGACGATAAAGAGCTCGCGGTCGGGGCAAGCCTGACTGAATCAAGAAAACACTGGTGGGTTTTATCCGGCGGCGACTATGAAGAGCGGCTACGCCGGATGAGCCGCCGGGTCACACGAAGTGTGGTATGGAGCGGGCGATGGGATTTGAACCACACTCCGTCGCCGGATCGGCTCTGAAGCCTGCCTCCCGGCTCCTGCTGAGGGGGCCAGCCCCCTCGCATACTCCCCGCGAAAGGGGCACACCCCTTTCGAAATCCCCTGTCTTGGGTTCAAATTTGAGAAGAAGGAAGGCGCGGCTTTGGAGCGGGCGATGGGATTTGAACCCACGACAACTAGCTTGGGAAGCTAGGACTCTACCACTGAGCTACGCCCGCTCGCTGGGAGGCATCCTACGCGGAGCCTCTTAGGCAAGTCAAGGAAACGCTTCCTCCCTTCAAGAATTGAATTCAACAATCGCGAATTTTCGGCGGCCGATTTTCAGACGGTACTGCCGCCCAGGAACCAGGGTCAAGACACTGCTGGCATTATTCTGCTTCTGCCCATCAACTTCGATGCCACCTTGCCCGATCAGGCGTCGTGCCTCGCTTTTACTGGGAACGAGCTCAGTCCTGGCAAGGAGATCCACCAGACTGATGAGCTGTCCATCGCGAAGATCCGAGGAAGCGAGTACGAGCCGCACATCCGGCTCATCGGGAAATTCCTGTTTCTGAAACTTCTGCTGAAACTCCCTCCGTGCCTCCTGACCTGCCTCGGCTCCGTGGTAACGCGCCACAATCAGCTCAGCCAGCGATTGCTTGGCCTCCATCGGGTGCAGCGCCTTGACAGAGCCAAGATCCTCCGTGGTGAGCAGTTCATAGTAGCGAAGCATCAAGGCATCGCTGATCGACATGACCTTGCCGAACATGTCGCCGGGCTTGTCTTCCAGCGCGATGTAGTTGCCGACGCTCTTGCTCATCTTCTTGACACCATCGGTGCCTTCAAGCAGCGGCATGGTGATCACGACCTGGGATTCCTGGCCATAGTCGCGTTGGAGTTCCCGTCCTACTAAAAGGTTGAACTTCTGATCAGTCCCGCCCAATTCCACATCCGCCTTGAGCGCCACGGAATCGTACCCTTGCACCAGCGGGTAGAGAAACTCGTGGACGCTGATCGGCTTCTGGTCGCGATAGCGTTTTTGGAAATCGTCGCGTTCCATCATGCGCGCCACCCGATAGTGCGCGGCCAACTGAATTAAGCCGTCCGCCGTCATGGGTCCCATCCACCGGCTGTTGAACTCGATGGTGGTTTTGGCCGGATCAAGGATTTTGAAGATCTGCCGCTGGTAGGTTTTGGCGTTCTCCTGCACTTGTTCTTTCGTCAGCGCTTTGCGCGTCTCGGACACACCGGTCGGATCGCCGATCATCCCCGTGAAATCGCCGATCAGGAACAGAACCTGATGTCCGAGGTCTTGGAAATGTTTCAGCTTATGGATCAGGACCGTATGACCGAGATGCAGATCCGGCGCGGTGGGATCGAATCCCGCCTTGATCCGCAACGGGCGATGCTCTTTGAGCGAACGTGTGAGCTTGGCCTCCAACTCCATGGGATGGATCACTTCCACCACACCGCGCAGGATCAAATCCAGTTGCTGTTTCACATCGATCATGATGGTCGTTTCTCCACCTTGCTCTTCCGCTCCCCTTTCGCGACCGTCACCCAGGGCTTGATCCGGTCGAATGTCTTTGACCCGATCCCTTTCACCTCACGCAAATCCTCGACCGCGAGAAACCGTCCCACCGATTGCCGATAGGCAATGACCCGTTGGGCCAGCACGGCTCCGATGCCGGGCAACGATTCCAGTTCGTCTCTGGTGGCGCTATTCAGATCCACGAGCCGTGGCCCCGCATGACCGGCCGCGCCGATATGGTTCGACACTTCGGGAGTGGCTGCGTCCGGGCCAACAGCGGTCTGGATCGCCAGCGCCCCTCGAGGCTGTGCATCCACGATCGGGGCATTCACGGTTCCTGATCGGACACTGGTCAATTCTGAATCATTTCCTTGAAGTGCTGCGGGCTGCCATCTGATCCAAAAGACCACTCCCATGGTGATGGCGAGCATGGCAAGCTTGAGCCCGAGTGACCGGATCATGCCCCTGCCTTCTTCCGAGCCTGATGAATAGCTGTGCCGTTTACATCCTCCACTGCCTCCAACAGCCCCTCGGCTAGCGTCGGATGGGCATGGATCATCCCGGCCACTTGAGCGGCCGTCGCCCCGACTTGCATCGCGAGCGCCGCTTCATGCACCAGATCGGCCGCATGCGCCCCGACAATGTGCACACCCAGAATCTTGTCCGTGGCTGCATCGGCGATCACTTTGAACAGCCCGGTTGTGTCTCCCACTGCATGGGCCTTCCCCAGACCCGCATACCGAAACCGACCGACCTTCACGCTGTGCTCGGGATTCCTCCCCGCTGCCTGCGCCCGCTCGCGGGCCTGCTGCTCCGTCAATCCGACGCGGCCGACTTCGGGGAGTGTGAAAATACCGGCGGGAATGACCTCATAGTTGATGCGCGCCGAATGGCCGAGAATATTCTCCACCGCCACCTTCCCCTGAGCCGATGCCACATGGGCCAGCATGGCCTTGCCCACGACGTCACCGATCGCATAGACACCGGCCACATTGGTCTCCATCCGCTCATCGACGAGGATCTCACCCCGCCGGCCGAGCGCCACTCCCACACGATCAAGTCCGATGCCCTGCGAATGAAATCCTCTCCCGATGGAAATGAGCAGCACATCGGCCTCGACCACCGTCTCATCCGCGAGCCGGACAGCCACCCCGTCGGATGCGCGATCGACCTGCTTGATGGTTGTGCCGGGCTTTACATCAACCGATCGCTTTTTCAGTTCTCGCGCCATCACGGTGGAGACTTCTTCATCCTCCAGCGGCAGCACCCGAGGCTGTAACTCGACCAGCGTGACGGACGTTCCCAATCCGCTGAAGAGTGTCGCGCACTCGCAGCCCTCGACCCCCGCGCCGAGAATCACCATTCGCTTGGGAACAGTCTCAAGATCGAGCGCCTCCTTGCTGGTGATGATCTGTGTGCCGTCGATAGGAAACTGGGCCAGCTGCGGCCAGGAGGATCCGGTGGCGATGATGATGGCATCGGCCTCCACCGTTCGTGACGCTCCATCCGGCCCGGTGACCGCGATGGTTCTGGCATCCGCCAATTCCCCACCGCCCTCCACCACCTCGATGTTCCACGCCTTGAACAAGGTGGCGACCCCCTTGACCAGTCCGGCCACGACCTTGTTTTTCCGTGCCACCATGCGGGCCAGGTCGTAGCGGGCCGGTTCAGTCAGCAGCAACCCGAGCTCGTCAGCCTTTTTCAGTTTGTCGCCGAGCTCGATGACGGAGAGGAGTGCTTTGCTCGGAATACAGCCCCAGTTGAGACACACGCCACCGAGCGCATTCCGCTCGATCACCGTGACGCGGGCACCAAGCTGCGCCGCGCGGATTGCCGCGACATAGCCGCCTGGGCCAGCGCCGAGGATCGCGATGTGCGTAGGAGCAGACATAACGACACGCAGGTTCAGGTTGAGGTTGAGGCTGAGGAGGCATGGACACCGCTCCGAAGCTCAGCCTTAACCTTGACCTCAACCTTTCTTGTGGCTGGCGAGGAACGCTTCGTACTGAGCGGCTGTCATCAATTGATCGATTTCCGTCGGGGTGACTACCTCAATCACCGCGATCCATCCCTTGCCGTATGGATCAGAATTGACCACTTCGGGATGATCCTTGAGGTCGGCATTAATATTCGCGACGGTCCCGCTGACGGGACTATAAATGGTGGACGTCGTCTTCGTCGACTCCACTTCACCGATCTGTCCACCCGCCTTGACGACAGTCCCGACCTTGGGAAGGTCCAAAAAGACAATGTCGCCTAAGGCGTCCTGGGCAAAATGGCTGATCCCGATGGTGGCCTGCTTGCCGTTAAGACGTACCCATTCATGTTCTTGGTGATACCGCAAATCTGATGGAATCATGCATGCCCCTTTGTGAAAAGGCTGAGGTTGAGGCTAAGGTCGAGCACAGACCACTCACACCGCGAATTCCTGAACGTGAGCTTGGCCTGAGCCTTGACCTTTACTGTCGCGGATCGTAAAAGGCCACGGCAGCTTTTGTCAAGGAAGGTCCCCTCCGGACTTGATCCGAATCAGAACATTCCACCGCTCCAGACCCGGCCCCGCCATCAATTCGGACACCACCGCATTGACCGGACGATTCTGCATGGCTTGTACGGAACGTTCCACCCATACTCGGCCGCCTGCTCCTACCTGCCGATGCAGTGTTTCCAAAGCCCCTCCGTCGACCGCTTCCATATCCCGGACCACAATCTCTCCGCCGGTGTGTGCCACCAGTTCCACGACATCCTCGCCATACCGTTCAAGTCCCTGAAGGGGAGCCACCAATGTGGATGGGTGGATTTCGGTCAACAGGGTTGCGGTCGGGCGCGCCGCTCGCAACATCTTGCGCAACCGCGCAGCCCACTGCACATAGCCGCGCGCTTTCCATCCGGCCCAGCGCCAGTACTGTATCGGCCGCTCGTGAACGCCTTCCTCCGGCAAGGCCGCTGTTCCCGACAGCCCTTCAGGCATCGGGGTCATCCCGAAGGATCGGGCAAACTCCCGGAGTGACTCCACTGAACACTCATCGGCAAATCCCTCGGCTGATCGTGCCGCAAGCACCAGCCCATCGATGCCCGCGCCGGACAGCATCCGGACCATCTTTTCAACAGAGGCCTGATAGGCCGGATTCGTGACATCGAGTGTAGACCCGCCCCCACCATCCTCCGCCAGGCCATGACACCGTCGGGCCGTCCATTCCGGCCTCACGGCTCGGCCCATTCCCCGGTGGAGATCCAGCCCTATCCAATACGGAAGACCATGGCGATGCGCTTCGGCTGCACCTGCGCGGATCGTCTCCACATCGATGCCTGTTCGATCGGACGTCGGAACCGGTTCAGGATCAATCACCAGGGCTGTCACACCGGCCTGAACCAGCTCTTGAAACCATGATGCCAGCGTCGGGAGAGGGGGAAGCTGGTCTATCCGCAGACGCAGTGCCAATTGGCCCGGGCGTCCGCTGCGCGGCTCAGTCTGGGTCTGACGCAGCTCGTCCAACCGGCGGAGTGCATAACCCTCATACCGCGCTCCATCCTGCTTTTCTCTCTCCATACCCGCTGCAATGCTGCGATACTGCAACATCGCGGCGCGGTAATCTCCGATCTGTTCATAGGTGCGACCCAGCCACCACCGCGCTTCGGCCAGTCGCGGAGAATCGGGGGCATCATCAATGAATCGGTGAAAAAATAACGCGGCAGCCCGGTACCGTTCCTGCCCAAAGGCACGGTGCGCCTCCTGAAGCAACCGTAATTGCGCATCGCGGGCAGGAGTGTCATGCGGAACGCCGGTCGGCGGCGGAACAGGAAAAAGCCGGTGCGGCGGGGCGACACAGGCTGACAGCAGGAGGGAGAGCACCATCGCACTCCCTCCCACGCGAAGACCTCGGAGCGTGACTGGCAGCGTCACGGCCCTCCAACATGCTGGCTAACTGAAGATCTCCATGCCGGGGAAGAAGTACCCGATTTCGAACGTCGCCGTGTCCGGAGAGTCGGACCCATGAACGGCATTAAACTCGATGTTGGTCCCGTGTGCTTTTCGGATCGTGCCTGCATCGGCCTTCGCGGGATCCGTGGCCCCCATGAGCTCACGGTTTTTCTTGATCGCATTCTCGCCTTGCAACACCAACACCACCGCAGGCCC
This sequence comes from Nitrospira sp., assembly GCA_015903945.1. Lineage (GTDB taxonomy): Bacteria > Nitrospirota > Nitrospiria > Nitrospirales > Nitrospiraceae > Nitrospira_D. Next base: position 68,641 of record JABMDL010000004.1, read on the forward strand.
GGACGACATGAACGTACAGAGGCTGTCGAAGAACGGCCGTGCCTTGTGGACGGCATAGAATCCTTCCGCGACCGGTTTTGACATCCGCATGAGTTTCATGGCCACCGGCTTCAGTCCGGCTTTTTCATATCGATTGATAATATCCCCGATCGCATGCTTCTTCACCGCATCCGGTTTGATGATTGCCAACGTGCGCTCACTCATATTCTTCCTCAAGCCCCCCCTATGAATCAGACTGATAATGGATCTACCACTTCGAGAAACGGAAACCGATGAAAGTCGGTATCGCGGGTAACGATGCGTCGAATGCCATGCTCCCGCATCAGCACAGCCGTATGAAAGTCGTGCACAATATTCCCTCGGAGGCCCTTTACCTCACTGCTCACCGAACCGGCAACCTCCGCATGTCGCGGTCCCTCCACCAAAAGCCCGATCGTTGGAGACGCCAGCAACACGTCGATAAACCTCCAGACAGTCCCAAACGACTCCGGTTGCTGAAACACACGCGGGTGAGTGGCGACCCGGATGACCTCATACAGAATCCCCCATGTCGTATACCAGGGCATCGATTGCGATCTCCACGCCTCGATGAGATGTCGACACGCCGTATGTTCGGCCGATGAACGATTCAAGGCATAGACGAACACGTTGGTGTCCACAACGAACATCAACGTCCTTCCATCGCCTGGTAGAGCGCCTCGCGATCCGCAATGTCGACCAGCGCACCCCCGAGCTTGCAGGACGGCAACGGCGGCAGCTTGGCAGGATGCGTTTCTCGCGCCGATTCCAGCAACCGGCGCAATGCCGCTTCCACCAGCTCGGAAATCGTTCGGCCTTGGCGCGCCGCCTCGACCTTGAGGCGTTTCATAATATGGTCGTCAATGACGAGCGTCGTCTTCATATGGCAAACCATATCAAAGTCATGGTGGTATGGCAAGAACGGCCAGACTACACAATCGTCTCATCAGCTTCCTGTCGGCGCTGATCAGCGCCGACAACGACGCGTTCGACAAAATCGACACCGACTCGCGACACGCCTGCCGCGTAGCATTCGCGCCTGCCTCTATGCTATGTCGATCCCATGCCCACCCAACGCGTGCTGTTGCTCATGCCGCCGCTCACCCAGTTGAACACCCCCTATCCGTCGACCGCCTACCTCACGGGGTTTCTGCAGTCCCGTTCCATTGCCGCCGAGCAAGCCGATCTCGGCATCGAGATGGTGCTGCGGCTGTTCAGCCGGGCTGGACTACGCCGCCTATTCACCCAGGTCAGAAAGCACGATCATGTCCTCCCACCTGAAGCGACCCCCATGCTTGCAAAGGAGCAGGCCTATCTCGAATGGATCGAGCCCGTAGTCTCCTTCCTTCAAGGGCGGAATCCTGCCATCGCCTCTCTGCTAAGCCGTCCGGGAACCTTGCCTCGCGGCCCGCGATTCCGAGGCCGAACGCAGCTGGCCCGGTCCATGCCACCCGAAGACCGGGCCAAACATATGGCCACACTGTTTCTTGAAGATCTGGCCGACTTGGTCCAGGCGACCGTCTCACCGCATTTCGCCCTGAGCCGGTACGCTGAGCATATCGCGCGATCCGCCTCCTCGTTCGACGGCATGATCGCCGCCTTGCACGCAGCGCCGACACTCACCGACATATTCATGCTGGAGTCGCTGCACGCCCATCTCGACCGCGTCGAGCCGACGCTCGTGGGCCTGTCCGTGCCATTCCCCGGCAATCTGTACGGAGCCTTTCGCATCGCGCAGGCGATCAAGCAGCGCCGGCCCGATCTGCCTGTCGCGCTGGGCGGCGGCTATGCCAACACCGAACTGCGCCGCATCGCCGATCCGCGTGTGTTCGACTATGTGGATTTCATCACGCTGGACGACGGCGAGCGGCCGCTGCTCGCTCTCATTGAATACCTGGATGGTCGTCGCCCGCGCAAGGACCTGTGCCGCACGTTCTATCGAGACCAGGGCCGCGTCTTGTTCGCCGATGATCCATCCGTATCGGACTTTTCGATGGATAACATCGGCTGCCCGACCTATCGCGGGATCGACCTGGACCGCTACCTGACGATCTTGGACAGCGCCAACCCGATGCACCGGCTCTGGTCGGAAGGCCATTGGAACAAGCTCACCGTGGCCCACGGCTGCTATTGGAAGCAATGTACGTTCTGCGATGTCGGGCTCAACTATATCGGCCGGTATGAGCAGACGCCGACTGAACGGCTGATCGGCCAGATCGAACGATTGATTGCCGAAACCGGCCGGCGCGGATTCCACTTTGTCGATGAGGCGGCGCCTCCCGCTGCGCTCAAGTCGCTGGCCCTGGGATTGCTCGAACGGAACATCAAGATTACCTGGTGGGGCAACATCCGTTTTGAAGAGGCGTTCTCGCCGGACCTCTGCCGCCTCCTCGCCGCTTCCGGCTGTATCGCGGTGACGGCGGGGCTCGAGACCGCATCTGACCGCCTCTTGGACAAGATGAAGAAAGGGATCACCGTCGATCAAACCGCGCTGGTCGCCGCCGCCTTTCAAGACGCCGGGATTCTGGTCCATGCCTATCTGATGTATGGCTTTCCGTCCGAAACGATCCAGGAAACCATGGATTCATTGGAACGGGTGCGGCAGCTGATGGCGGCGGACGTGATCCAATCCGCCTTCTGGCATCGCTTCACCGCCACCGCTCACAGTCCGATCGGCCTGAAGCCGGCTGCGCACGGCCTGCGGATTCTTGGACCGGAGTTTCAAGGATTCGCGGAAAACGATCTGCGGCACGAGGATCGCGCCGGCGAGACACCGGATTGGATCGGGGAAGGGCTGCGGCGGTCGATGCTCAATTTTCTCGAAGGGCGCGGGTTCGACATGGACGTGCGCGAATGGTTCGAGCAACGCGCGCCGAAACCACCGCTTCAATGGGTTACACGCCTTCTTAAGAACAGGTTTATTGCGGATAACCCACGGGCTGAACGGCGGATGGTCTGGCTCGGTGGACAACCAGTCCATGAACCGGCAGGAAAGAAAACGCGCCTCCTACTTTCAGGGCCATCCGGCGACTGCGCCATCATACTCAATCACCAACAGGCCAGGTGGTTAGAGCACTTGATCGGGCAATGCACACCGCAGGCTACCCCGTCACAGCCCTATCCTTTGCTACGGAACGCGCAATCCTCCTTCCCAGGCGGCACCACGGCTTTCAACACATTTATCGAGACTTCTTCCTGGAAGAAAGCCCGCGCGGCTGGCTTGTTGCTGGTGTGACTACCCGGAGTGAGGATACTTGACAGAGCCTCTCGTGATGATACATATGGTACATATGCGAACGACGCTCACCATTGATAATCAGCTTATCAAGCGCGCGGCTCAGCTTACGGGTGTTCAGGAAAAAACTCAGCTTGTGCGCTTGGGGCTTGAGGCCCTTATTTCCCGCGAAGCCGCCAAACGATTGGCCCGCCTTGGGGGTAGTGAGCCCCATCTCAAGGATATCCGCCGCCGCCGTTCTGCCTAGCAATCCATGCCTATACTGGTCGATACATCCGTGTGGATCGATCACCTTCGCAATGACTCTCCCGGACTCCGCCGGATGCTGGACGAAAATCTTATTGTGTGCCATCCGCTGATCATAGGTGAATTAGCCTGCGGCCAGATGAAACACCGAACCGAAGTGCTCGCATCCCTTGCCGAACTACCAGCATTACCCATGAGTGAGCATGAAGAGCTGCTGACGTTCATTGAAACCCATAAGCTATTTGGACAAGGTTTGGGATGGATCGATGCGCATCTCCTCGCATCGACGTTTCGCCATCGCATCACACTGTGGACACGCGATCTGCCATTGCGACAGGCCGCCAGACGGCTGCACTGTTCTTTTGAACCTTCCATATAGATGTGGAGAGAGTTGTCCTCTAACTGCTTCGCCATAAGCAGTGGTGATTCCACACACTTCTATTCATGAACAACGCCACACAGGTGAAACAAACAGAAAGGCCGAACCCCGTTGCCAGCTCACACTGTCTGACTTAGTACTGCAGCTGCAAGGCAACGTGGAATGAATCCACCTTCTGGCTACCATGAAGGCCTGCAGCATTAGGAGCAACGGAGAGGTAGTTCCCTCCACCAGGACCACTGCCGATATCGCCATACCGGTAGAACGCCGAGACCCTGGCATTGTGACCGGAAATGACGTAGTTGATGCCTGGTTCCCATTCATTCCGATTATCGCCGTAGCGTGGATCAATACTGGTGTACCGGATATACGGTTGGAACCGGCCGATGCCGATTTCCTGCGGAATCAGGTACAAGGCATAGACGGTCCAGGAATGACCATTGAAGATGCAGAAACAGCCAGCACCAACAGAACCCGTGGCTGTAGGAGCTCCATAATTTGCGAAGAACCGCTTGAATTCACCGTTGAACGTGAACACGCCCATGTTGTTCGGAAGAACCTTTTCAAACAGCACATCCACAGACAGCCCGGTGAAGTCACTATTAGTTCCACCAGCGACCCCAGTCCCGGCTCCATCCTTCTGGTGCTGCACGCTACCGGCGATCGCCAAAATGTCTCCAGCCGTACCATAGTAGGTACCGGCTGTGTAATAACCTGGATTCTTTTCATCGTTCAACAGGTTCCACTGCAAGCGCCCTGTGTACATCAGGCTATTCCCGCCGTTGATGCCAGCCGCACCAGTACGCAATCCTTGAGAGACCGCGACGGCATACAAGAGGTGCGTCCCAAATGGATGAAACTTGCCCCAAAACGTGGCTGCATTGTCACGGCCATAGAGACCGGAACCGGCATTGAAATTCCCACTCTGGTCAGAAGGAAAAAACGGGGTCCGGAACCCATCGTAGGTGGCATGGTAGAACGGACCGTTCAACTCACCACGCTCGCTGGGGAGCAGCATGCGCCCGACCCAGAGATTGAACATTTCATTGAACTCGAACTTTCCAATTGCATCTAATAAGCCGATCGATGAGTTGCTTCCTCTGGTTCCGCCCGGTCCCGTAACCCCGCTAGCATCTTTAAAAGAGCACTGGAAACAGTCGGTATTGAACTCAAACCCAATATACTTGTGGATCTTCCCGTTGATGTAAATACGAGCGTTGTCAATGTTGAACTCGTTGCTGTAGTGCCCGGCTGGAGATGCTCCTTCTACAGCACTGAAGCTCGTACGGATACCCATCCCGACCGAGATCCACTTATCCTCATCAGCCTTGATCGTCCCTCCGGCGTACGCACTCGGCAGCGTGGACCCAGTCCCAGCCACCAGTGCCGCGAGGGCC
>JABMDL010000082.1 GCA_015903945.1 Nitrospira sp.
CAGGAACCCGATAATCTGTGCCTCTGAAAACCGCTTCTTCATATCCAATCTCCTTTCGGTTGAGGGATTGGACTCTAAATCGTCGCGCTACTCAATATGAGGGTGACGTCGGCCGATAGCCGAACGTGGGCCGTTGCCGAATCAATTGCCAGAGCGGCTCGACCCACGGCAGGTCCACGGCCAGCAGGACATCGACGACTTGCTGGGGAGCGATGCAGCCTGGTCCATCCGACGGCTAAGACGCGGCAACTCCGCCGTTCCGAGACACCCGATAGCGTGGCTCTCACGCATCGGATGTCTTCCAGTTAAAAGGATAGGATTTCAAGGCCTCCCGTAACATGGCGTTATCGAGCACGAGCTCCCCAATCTTCTGTTCAATTTCTTAATCTGCTCATTCTTCACGGCCTCTTCACCCCTCGGGCGACTCCGTAGGACGTTCTCCATTTTCAACAGAAACTTCTCCCACCAGTCACTTACCTCCGCAATGGTCAGCTCATAAGTCCGAGCTGCTTCGGCGACGGACATCTCGCCATTCAAGATACTGACCACCAGCGCCACGCGCCGTTTGGCCGTCCACCGCTCAAATTGTTTGTTTGCGTCTGCTGATATCTCGCCACCTCCTCGATCCGCTCAGGACCATGTCGTGAGGGTGGTCTGAATTTCAAGAGAGGGGGGGGGGGGGGGCAGAATAGGAGTGAATTACGAGTGGTAAGACTTCTGCTAACAGGATCCCAAGCTGACAAATTGTTGCGATGTCAGATTCCTATCAGCTATCTTCTTGTCAGCGAGGGAACACACTGATCCCCGCAGATGGGACGAAATAGGCTGGGACTCATTGCGGAAGGCCGGAATCGAAGTTTTCCATTTTTTTGCGAAGTTCGATCAGTTCTTGCTCAAGGGCGATGAACCGGTCGCTGATGGGGTCGGGCAGATCGACCTGATCCATTGTGGCATCGGGGAGGCGCTCGCCCTGGGATTTGATGATGCGGGCCGGCACGCCGATCACTGTCGAATTGGACGGGACGTTCTTGAGGACGACGGAGTTCGCGCCGATTTTCACATTGTCGCCGATCTTGATACCGCCGAGAATTTTTGCCCCCGCTCCCACCACCACGTGATTGCCGAGTGTGGGATGGCGTTTGCCACGCTCTTTCCCCGTGCCCCCCAGCGTCACGCCTTGGAACAACGTGACATAGTCGCCGACCTCGGCTGTCTCCCCAATCACCACACCCATGCCGTGGTCGATGAAAAACCCTGTCCCGATCTTCGCCGAGGGATGGATTTCAATTCCTGTCAGCCAGCGTGCCAGTTGGGAAATCGCACGAGGGACAAACGGAACGCCGACCGACTTGAGCCAGTGTGAGATCCGGTAGGCCAACAGCGCATGGAACCCCGCGTAGGTGAGCACGACCTCGAGTGTGCTGGTCGCAGACGGGTCGCGATCGAAAATTGCTTTGAGGTCTTGTTTGATTGCTTGAAGCATGGCTGACAAGGAATCAGGCTGACAAGCCTGCAGCTAGGTTACTGATCCAGGCGATTCCAAGTGCTGGATGAAGCGGAACAGGCCTTTTGAAAGCCTAGTAGCCTGACCGTTCAATTCATCAAACTCTAATGGAGTAATGTAATCCAAGTCCTTGGCCACATACAAATGGCTCCTCACCTCACCTGCAGACCCTCTTGCCATGTAAAGGAACCTGCCGAACTCCCGCTTCGAACCTCTTTCAAACCCCTCTGCAATGTTGGCCATGCTGGAAACTGCCGCACGTCTCAGCTGGTCCCGAAGCGCCGCATCTTTGTGGAATTTCTGACTGCTCGTCAATTGATATACGGACCGCACAAGTTCTCTCGCTGCTTGCCACACCTTGAGATCTTCAAACCCATGGGCTCTTCCCATAAATCAATCGTGTCAGCTTGCACTCCTGCACGCCTGTCAGCTTCCAATCGGTTCGATCACACACACCGCGTGGGCAATCATGCCCTCTTCCTTACCGACGGCATCGAGCCCTTCACCGCTCTTGACCTTCACATTCACCAAGCTGGCATCGATGCCGGCGGTCTCCGCCATCTTCTTCTGCATGGCGGCCAGATGCGGACCGAGACGAGGTGCCTGCGCCACGATCACCGTGTCGATATTGCACACCCGGTAGCCTTTCGCCTCTTCCAAGAGCTTGAGGCTGGAGATCCCCTTGTATTGTGGATCGGAGCTGGGATAGTGACGGCCCAGATCGCCTTCCCCCATCGCGCCTAACAACGCATCACACACCGCATGCACCAGGACATCGGAATCGGAATGCCCAAGCAGTCCTTTGCTATGAGGAATTTCGATCCCGCCAAGAATCAGTTTTCGCTCCGGCCCCAGCGGATGAACATCGTAGCCGTAACCAATGCGCATGGTCCTCCTTTATACAGCTGACAAGCTGACATGAGGGAAAGTTGACAGTCTGTCAGCTTGTTCACTTGTCAGCCTTCATTCGTGCTTTCAGAATCGCTTCCCCGATGATCATGTCTTCCGGCCTCGTCACTTTGATATTTTCGCCGCTTCCCTCCACCACGACGACCGGATGGCCGGCCCACTCGAATAAAAATGCATCATCGGTGGCATGCACCTTTTCAGCATAGGCTTTGCAATGGGCGGCCAGTAATTGATCGCGCCGGAATGCCTGGGGGGTCTGGGCCAGCCACAGCGGCTGCCGATCAACCGTCCGTTCAATTCGACCTTCAGCTCCGACCTGTTTGACCGTGTCGCGCATCGGCAAGGCCACGATCGCGCCACCGACCCGGCGCGCTGCCTCAACGACCTCAGTCACCATGCCAGCGGTCACAAACGGCCGCACGGCATCGTGCACGACCACGATTTCTGTCTCCTCAGACACATGCTCGAGCGCATGGCGGACGGAATCCTGACGTTCTTTTCCACCCGCGACCACCTTGGTAATTTTGGAAAACCCGAAGCGGACGGCGAGGTCGTTGAGGCAATAGTCGAGATCGGCTTGCGGCACGGCCAGCACGATTTCATCGATGACCGGAGAAGCCTGAAGCACGCGGAGCGAGTGGACGACCAGCGGTTCTCCCCCCAAGGCCAGAAACTGCTTGGGAAGCGCGCCGCCCATGCGCAATCCCCGCCCCGCTGCGGGAACGATGGCGACAACTAACGGGGTCTGACGAGGAGGAGCGTCTGTCTGGTCCATCTGGTTTGTCGGTTCATCTGGTTTGCTTCATTCGACCAAACACACGAGACAGACCAGATAGACCAAATGAACGTGAGCCGATCACGGACGAAGCGTGAGATAAATGGTTCTCCCCTGCCGTTTCAACAACAACAGGACAGGGTGGTCCTTCGGTAACTTGCCGGCAACCTTCTCGTAGGCCCTGACCGACGTCACGGCCTCGCGGTTGATTTCCATGATGAGATCGCCCTCACGCACACCGATCTCTTCAGCCGAGGTGCCGGGTTTTACCCGGACCACGACCACACCCCGTTCGCCGGATTTCAGGCCATACCGGCTGGCGAGCTCTTCCGTCAGCTCCCGCACATCCAGACCGGATAAGACGCCTGTCGGTGTGACGGACTCGCCTCCATCCTCCTCGCCGGATTGCGCCATCGTCTTGGGCTGTTCAGCGATGGCCAACTCGATGGTTTTCGGCTTCTTGTCGCGAATGATTTTGACCGTCACCTTCTTCCCGACCGGAGTCTGCGCCACCGCGTTGCGAAGGTGGGCCGGCGAGTCCATCGGTTTGCCGTCATACTCCACGATCACATCGGCTCGTTCGAACCCGGCCTTCTTGGCGGGACTGTCCTCCATGACATCGCTGACCAGCACGCCCTTCGTATCGCCGAGGCCGAACTGGGAGGCCAATTCCGGTGTCAGATCCTGAATCGACACGCCGAGCCACCCGCGCACGACCTTCCCGCTCTGCACCAGTTGTCCCATGATCGACTGGGCCATATTACTCGGGACGGCGAAACCGATGCCCATATTGCCGCCGCTCTGGCTGAAAATGGCCGTATTGATGCCGACCAACTCGCCGCGCACATTGACCAGTGCCCCACCCGAATTGCCCGGATTGATCGCCGCATCGGTCTGGATAAAATCTTCGTACTCCGCGATCCCCGCAGCACGCCCCAGGGCGCTCACGATGCCCAGGGTCACCGTCTGCGTCAAGCCGAACGGATTCCCCACCGCCAGCACAAATTCTCCCACCTCCAACCGATCGGAATCGGCCCAGGGTACCGTCGGCAATCCGGTGGCATCGATTCGGACGACCGCGATATCCGTTTTCGGATCGTTACCGATCAGCTTGGCCTTGAATTCACGCTTGTCCGATAAGGTCACGCGAATCTCATCCGCCTTGCCGACCACATGATTGTTGGTGATGATCAGGCCGTTTGACTCGACGATGACGCCGGATCCCAGCCCCCGTTCCTTCCGATCCTTCGGCTGCTGCTCAAACTTCCGAAAAAACTCATCCCCGAAAAATCTGCGGAAGAAGGGATCATCGAACGGAGTTGCGTGCGGCCCCTCGCCCCGGCCGGTATTTTTGGTCGCATAGATATTCACCACCGCCGGCTTCACCGCCTTGGCGATGTCGACAAACGTCTGCCCGCTCCCGCCGGGCAAGGCCGGCTGCGGCGCGGTGGCTACCGGTCGCGCGATCGGCACGGACGATGCGTCGGGGACAGCGTGACCGGTCGGGAACCAATTGAGATCCGAAGCGACGACGAAGCCGATGATCATCCCCGCTGTTAATAGGGTCGCGGCGACGATCCAGCTGCGCCCCCCGCGCTGCGGTGTCTGTCCAAGATCCGACCGGTGCATCATGATGTGTCTACACTCCTGACTCTTGGCTGAGCACTGGCCTATTGTATCTCGCCCGCGTAGATGCCCATGATCGTCTGAAGAAATTTGATGGCCTCGGTTTTCGGCCGCTGGAATGAATTGCGCCCGATGATGCTCCCGAATCCACCCCCATCCCTGATGGCTCTGGCTTCTTCGAAGACGTTCTTATCTTCGCTTTTCGCCCCTCCGGAGAAAATCACGATTCGCCGCCCGTCGAATGAACTCTGCACCACATGCTTGACTCGCTCCGCCAGCGTCTTGATCGGAATCTGTGCCGATTCATAAACCTTCTTGGCCGCCGCCTGTTCCAAATGTGCGGTCGGCAACTTTACCTTAATAATATGTGCGCCAAGCTGGGCGGCGATTTGTGCGGCATAGGCCACCACGTCGATTGCAGTTTCCCCCTCTTTACTGAGCGCCGCGCCTCGTGGATAGGACCAGACGACTACGGCCAGCCCACTCTCCTTGGCCTCTTCGGCGATCGCGCGAAGCTGCTCATACATGGCATTGCAGTGTGCCGAGCCTGGATAGATCGTAACGCCCACGGCAGAGCAGCCCAAGCGCAGGGCGTCTTTCACACTGCCAGTGACAGACGGCAGCGGATCCTTATCGTCGTGCAGCACGTCATGGTTGTTGAGTTTGAGGATCAATGGTATCTGTCCGGCGAAGTGACTGGCCCCGGCTTCCAGAAATCCCAACGGTGCCGCATACGCGTTGCAGCCCGCATCGATCGCAAGCTGAAAGTGATAGTGCGGATTGTAGCCTGGTGGATTCGGTGCGAAGCTGCGGGCCGGCCCATGCTCGAATCCTTGATCGACCGGCAGAATCACCAACTTCCCCGTTCCCGCGAGCTTGCCGGATCGCAACATGCGCGCGATATTGGTCTTCGTCCCGGCGTTATCGCTGCCATACCAACCGAGAATGTCTTGAACTCGATCTCCCATAACGAATCCCCCCTGACAAGATACCATGTAGAGAGTCTGTTTACGCTCTCCCCTGGATGAATGCCTCCGCCTGTTCGACATCACGGCGGCTTCCGATGATCAACGGCACCCGTTGGTGCAGCTTCTTGGGCTCGACTTCCATGATTCTCGATGTTCCTGTCGAGGCCTTCCCGCCGGCCTGCTCGACAACAAAGGCGAGCGGATTCGCTTCGTAAAGCAGCCGAAGTTTCCCCTCCGGCCTGTCGGTTTCGCCCGGATAGAGATAGATTCCGCCTCCGAGCAGCAGACGATGCACATCGGCCACCAGACAGCCGGTATACCGGGTACTGTACGGACGGCCGGTCGCCTTGTCGATGACCTTGAGCGAATCCAGATACTTCTTCGTGCCCGCCGGCCATTTATTGTAGTTTCCCTCATTGGCGGAGTAGACCTTCCCCTTATCCGGGATCGTCATCCGCTCGTGTGACAGCAGATACTCTCCGATGCCGGGGTCGAGAGTAAAACCGTAGACACCTTGTCCGACAGTGTACACCAGCATGGTACTCGATCCGTACAACAGATACCCGGCTGCTACCTGTTCAGTCCCTCGACAAATCAACTCTTCATCAGTGGGTAATCGATCGGTCCGGTCGTGCTTGAGCACGGAAAAAATAGCGCCGAGCGGCATATTGTTATCCGTATTGGAGGAGCCGTCGAGCGGATCGAACAGGATGATGTACTGGCCCTGCGGCCAATTACCCGGCAGCGAGATCGGCTTTTCCATTTCTTCCGAGGCCAAGGCGCAGACATAGCCGCTGTGTTGAAAGACCTTGACAAAGGCGTCGTTCGCGATGGCGTCCAGTTTCTTGACCGTTTCCCCCTGCACATTGGTGTCGCCGGTCGTTCCCAGAACGTCGAGCAACCCGGCGCGCCGAAGATCTTGGGCGATGAGTTTGCCGACAAGACCGACCTGCGTCACCAGACTGGAAAATCCCTCCGCACCTTGGTGCGACGCCTGATTCTCCATGATAAAGCGGCTTAGCGTAAGAGGAAATTCTCTCATGATGTGAGAGGAGTATAGCGGGTTATGAACCGCCTGGGCAATCGTTATCCTGATTTACCGCCCACCCGTGCGCCTCGCCGGAAAGCCCTCGACCAGATCGGCAACGATCGACCCAAGAATGACTTTCGCCTTCATGCGCAGCGGCGTGCGGCGGTCGTCGGTGGTCACCCACACGCGAATATTTCCTTGATTCATGAACAACCCATGAAACGGCATGATCACGAGGAGCCGCGCCGTCTCCCGGTCTCCCCAAGGGCTTTCAATGGTCTCTAGATCCTCAACACGGACCTCGACCGGCCGATTCTTTTTGTCATGATAGACGTTCATCGTCAACGACGCGCCCGGCTTCAAGGGCAACACGGTCCTCGTGTAATACAGGCAGGAGATGATGTCCTGCGTCCCCGCCGGAATCGGCAACAATTCTGTCAGCCCCCCTCTGACTGTCGTAACCTTCCCTTCTTTTTGGTGAAACACGTATTCGATGTCTTCTTTCTTTTTCCCTTCACGCCGGCGAAACGTCATGTGTTCGGGCACCAGTCCGTCGAGATCGAACCTTGTGAGAATGGGCCTCGATTGGGCCGTTCCCACCAACCGAGCGAGCGCCCGATCCTTCCGCCCCTCTGTGCCGATCACTTCCATCACAGCCGTGGCCGCGGCGATACTCAACCACGAAACTTCATAGGTCAACCGTTCACCGATGTCGAACGGCAGTGTGGAACCACGTGTCCCCTCGCCTGCCTGCACGACCAGCGGCCAACTGAGGACACACCCGACTGCGATGGCAGTGAGATACAGCGGCATGAAGGGGATTCTACTACAGAAATGGGCGCGTGCAGTCGGCATCACTGGCCGAGTGCCCGCCTGACAGTGGCAAGTTCGCCCTCGATCAGGGCACGAATGGCGTTCATCTGATCGGCTGAGTTCGCCTCGAACCGCAGAACCAGGGCAGGCTGCGTATTGGAGGCTCGGATCAGACCCCAGCCGCCGTCGAAGATGGCGCGAACCCCGTCGATCCCGAAGCCTAAGCATTGCCGGACCTAATTTCTGTCCGGCCTTCAGATATTCGGCGAACTTTGCCTGAATCGAGCGCATGACTTCGAACTTGACGGCATCGGGCAGATCGACGCGAATCTCCGGCGTGACAATGGTCTTCGGCAGATCGGCGACCAACGCGGAGAGTGTGGCTGTCTTCTTGGCCAAGATCTCGACGAGCCGGCAGGACGCATAGACGGCGTCGTCATAGCCGAAGTAGCGGTCGGCAAAAAACATATGCCCCGACATTTCACCGGCCAGAACGGCGGACTCTTCCTTCATCTTCGCCTTAATCAGCGAATGCCCGGTCTTCCACATGATCGGCCGCCCGCCGCGCGCGGCGATATCGTCGTAGAGACTCTGCGAGGCCTTCACCTCTGAAATAATCGTACTGCCGGGCTTCTCAGCCAAAATTTCCCGTGCATAGAGAACCAGCAGCCGGTCCCCCCACAGCACCTCGCCCTGTTCGTCGACGGTGCCGATCCGATCCGCATCGCCGTCGTATCCGATGCCCACATCGGCCTTGTGCTCTTTCACGGCACGCATCAAATCCGACAGGTTCTCGAGGACGGTGGGGTCAGGATGATGGTTCGGAAATCGGCCGTCGAGATCGCAGTAGAGCCCCGTCACCTTGCACCCCAGCAACTCCAAGGCTTGCTTAGCCACCAACGAGGCCGCCCCATTCCCGCAATCAATCACCACATGCAACCGTTGCGCGTTCACATGGGCAAAACTCTTCTTGAGATACGACAGATAGTCCGGAATAATCGGATGTTCAGACACCCGCCCGGCCCCTGAGACGAACGTTCCCGTTTCCATCACCCGCCTGAGTTGCTGAATGTCCTCACCATGGATCGCTGTTTTGCCGACACAGATCTTGAATCCGTTGTACTCGGCCGCGTTATGGCTGCCGGTAATCATGATCCCGCCGCCAACCGGCAAGGTGAACAACGAGAAATACAGGAGTGGTGACGAGCACATGCCGATGTCGATGACGTCGAGCCCGCCGGCCAGCAAACCGTTCAGCAGCGACTTGTGCAGCGCCGGGGAACTCAGCCGCCCATCGCGTCCGAGGCTGACAGTCTTGACACCATGCCCGGCGACATACGTCGCATAGGCCCGCCCCAGTTGTTCGGCCGTCTCCTCGGTCAGTTCGGTGCCGACAATCCCGCGGAGGTCATATTCACGAAATAAACCCATGAGGTCTCCTCAACCTAGCTGACAAGCTGACGAGAGGGAACGCTGACAAGTGGATGCCCTGTGACCAGCGCACCTGTCAGCTTGTGAGCTTGTCAGCCGTCAGCTCTTCGTCCTTTGAACCTGACTATATCATCCTCGCCAAGATACGGCCCATTCTGCACCTCGATAAGATGCACCGTCTCATGGCCGGGATTTTCCAAACGATGTGTGGTTTCAACCGGAATGGCAGTGCTCTGTCCCACGCGTAAGTCAAAGACCTCTTCGCCTCTGGTCACCCGCGCGGTCCCGGCGATCACCACCCAATGTTCGCTGCGTTTGTGGTGCAATTGGAGCGAGAGCCGCCCGCCAGGACTCACCGTCACCCGTTTCACCTTGAACCCGGGCCCTTCTTCCAACACGGTATATGACCCCCAGGGCCGCTGAACCGTCAGGTGTTCCAGATGTTCCGGGGCCTGTTGCTGCTTCAAGATCTCGACGACCTTCTTCACATCCTGCGCGCGTGACTTCGGACAGACCAGCGTGGCATCAGGCGTATCTACGACAACCATATCATTCAAACCGATCGTCGCCACCACCCGCCGGTCGGCATACACGATCGAGTCGGTGCTTTCGACGTCGATGACCCGCCCCGTCACCACATTGCCGGCCTTGTTCTTTGCCGCTACTTCATCCAGACTTCCCCAACTGCCCACATCCGACCACTTGAACGACACCGGTACCACAGCCGCCTTGGACGACTGTTCCATCACACCGTTGTCGATCGAGACAGATGTGACACGCCGATAGGCCTCGTCGATGACCTGCCTGGTTGCGCCGGCTGTCTGCATGTCATTTATGTGATCCATCGCTTTGCCGAGACTTGGCTGATGCAGGCGGATCTCATCAAGGATCGTTGCCGCACGCCACACGAACATGCCGCTGTTCCAGTAATAGCCCCCCGCCTTGAGATACTGAGCCGCTTTGGCGGCATTGGGTTTCTCCACGAATTTACTGATTCGATAGCCGCGGAGTGCACCCTTCTTCCCCAACAAAGCCTTGCTGTCCGGCTTGATATATCCATAACCTGTTTCCGGTCTGACCGGCTTGATCCCGAACGTCACCAGATACCCTTCCATCGCCAACCGCGAAGCTAACCCGACCGCCGCCTCGAACTCACGTTGTCCGGTCACTACATGATCAGCCGGCACGACCAACATCAGCCCATCCGGATCACGTCTGAGCACTTCCAAGGCGGCTAACGCAATGGCAGGAGCGGTATTCCGGCCCTCCGGTTCCAACACAAAATTGTCCTTGATGTCGTCCTTCCAGTCGGCCAATTGTCCTTTAATCAACTCTGCTTGGGCTGCATTGGTGGATATCAAGACATGGGCCGGCTTGGCACAACCGGAGACGCGCCGCATCGTCTGTTGATCCCACCGATGCGTAAGAGCTGCTTCGGGAACAAATGCCGGCTTAAGGGCCAAAACCTCGTCCCGCTTCCGCCTGCCATAATCACCGGATAGAGAGAAGACTTCAGATCAAAACCCAAGGGCCCAGGTCTACGAGAAGGCATCTGTTGAGTCTCCCATCATGATCTACGATCGTTTTCCGGAACTTGAAACTTGCCCCTTGAAACTTGAAACCTGACCTTGCGCTTTCAGAATCAGCTCCGCCAATTCACGGACTGCCCCTTCCCCACCCTTCTTTCGGCACACGTATTTCACAACTCGGACGACTTGCGGAAGACCATCGGCAGGGGATGCAGACAAGCCCACGGCCTTCAACGCTTCGATGTCGTTCACATCGTCGCCGATATACGCGACCTGATCAAGAGAAATTCCGTGTCGGGCGGCCATATCGCGAATTACCGATAGTTTATCCATGACACCCTGGTGCAATTCCGGGATGGCCAGTTTCTCAGCCCGGCGAGCCACCAGCCTCGTGCGCTCTTGCGTGACAATCGCCGTGATCAGACCGGCTCGTTGGAGCAGCTTGATGCCCATGCCGTCGCGTCTTCCATTCATCGCCCGATTCGGAATAATACATGCCGGCATCAGTCAACACGCCGTCCACATCCGTGGCAAATAACCGGATGTGCCGTAAAAGGCTCGTCGCGGGTTGACGGGAAGCGCCGGACTTCCGAGTTCTCGTTGTCATGCGCCCCCTCCTGCGAAACTGCCGCTCGCTTCCATGTTGACGAATTGCGCCAGGGACCGGCGCCATTCCGGCATCACAATCCCCAGCGACACCAGGCGATCCTGATTCAAGACCGAAAACCTGGGACGTTTGGCGACACGTCCCGCTGCCTCGGTACTGATGGGAGCCACAGGAACCGCGAGTCCCATTTCACGCACAATCGCCTCGGCAAATTCGTGCCAGGTGCAGTCTCCCCGATTCGTGACGTGGATCACCCCGCTCACGTTCTTCGCCATGAGCGCAATAAGCGCGGAGGCCAGATCTCCGGCGAAAGTCGGACAGCCTCGCTGATCGCTCACGACCCGTAATGCGGGCTCTCGCCGGGCCGCGCTCATGATCGACTTCACAAAATTCTTCCCGTGATGTCCATAGAGCCAGGCTGTCCGGACCACGAGGGCGTCGGCGCCCGATGCGAGGACGGCCTGTTCGCCCAGCCATTTCGACATTCCGTAGGCGTTGATCGGATGTGGAGCAACCTGTTCAGTGTAGGGAACTGTAGCAGTTCCATCGAACACGTAGTCGGTGGACACATAGATCAGGCGGGCTCCGGCCCGGGCGGCAGCCCGCGTCACCCGAGCCGCTCCATCTCGATTCACCGCCATGGCAAGATCCGGGGTGCGCTCTGCTCCATCGACATCCGTATAGGCACCGGCATGGATGACGACGTCGGGCTTGGCATCGAAAATCTGGTCTTCAACCTCCTGCCTCGTCAGATCGAACTCCGGAAGATCCTTGGGAATCACTGTCTCGTTCGCCAGCATTCGGCAGAGATCGCTGCCCAGCTGGCCGCCAGCACCCGTCACCACAATGCGCATCGCATACCCTTATCGTGTTGAACGTGGATCGGTATCATGTGGGTTCCCCGGCTGAACCTGCATACCCTTTGCTGTAATCGCACCCCATCAAGCGGCAGCCGTTGAAGCCGCCAAGCCCGCTGATGATCTCTTTCGAGAGCAGCTCAAATCGACGGTTCAGAATGAAG
>JABMDL010000083.1 GCA_015903945.1 Nitrospira sp.
TTTGCGGTCGATGGATCGACAGGCTGTCGCTCATGACCGACGCTGTTGGTGGTGGTGTTCGATGGACCACCGGTCGCCCGATCGCCCGCGCGCTCTTCAGCGTAGGTTGCATCATGATGGGCCTCACAACCCCCTCACCCCTGTTCGCACAAACGGCTCCTCCTATTTTTGATCCAGCCGGCCGATCCGGTGCAGCCCCGTTGAAGAAGGAATTTGCCCCGCCCTTGCTTCCTCCCAATCCAGTGCTGCCTCCGGTGCCGCAGCCGTCGGACAGCGGGAGCCCGCAGCAGCTCGACCAGGTGCGGGTCTTTGTAGACCACATTCAGGTCGAGGGCAGTACCGTCTTTTCAGAGGCGGATCTCGACGCGGTGACCAAGCCCTATCGCCACCGCAGCCTGACGACCGAGGACTTGGAGCAGGTCCGGCTGGCCCTGACGCTCTTGTACGTCAATCACGGCTACATCACGTCCGGCGCCGTGATTCCGGATCAGGATGTGGAGGGCGGCGTCATCACGATCCGGATCATCGAAGGGGCGCTCACGCGGACCGAGGTGGAAGGAACCAGGTGGTTTCGTCCCGGCTACATCAGCGACCGTCTCGCCCTCGGCGCCTCCACCCCGCTTCGGCTGGAACGGATCCAAGAGCGGTTGCAATTGCTGCAACGGGATCCCCGCATTGAGCGGATCAACGCCGAGCTGCGCCCAGGCGAACAGCGTGGGGAAAGCGTGCTCGCGGTGAAGGTCCAAGAAGCGCGTCCCTGGAAAGTCTGGCTGGATTTCAACAACTACCAGACGCCGACCGTCGGCGCGGAACGAGGGTTGATCACACTCGCCCATCACAACGTGACGGGCCACGGCGATATCTTCAGCTTCACCTCCGGAGGATCACGCGGGGTCCATCCGATCATCGATACCTTCTATACCCTCCCGTTGAACCGTCACGACACGACCTTTACGGCGGCCTATCGCCGGAATGAGTTTATCGTCATCAGCGATGCCTTCCGCGCGCTGAACGTAGAGTCTGAATCGGAAATCATCGGGTTCACGCTCCGACATCCGGTTTACCGCACCCTCTCGGACGAACTGGCCGTCGCCGTTACCGGGGAGCATTTGTACAGTAAGGTGACGTCCGCGTTCGACATGCCCGGTCAACCGTCCCTGTTTATTCCCGGCGCGTCCGACACCGGCGTCAGCACGGTGAATGCGCTCCGGTTCGTTCAGGAATATCAGCACCGGACGCCATCGTCCGTCATTGCCGCTCGTTCCCGCTTCAGCGTCGGGTTCGATGTCCTGGGCGCCACCATCCACTCACGTGATGAACGGACTCAGGACGGCAATGCGCTCCCGAGCGGCCGGTTTTTTTCCTGGCTGGGACAGATACAAGCGGTGAAGCGGCTCGACCGGCTCTGGGGAGTCCAGATTCTAGGACGGGTGGATCTCCAACTCAGCAACAACCGGTTGTTTCCGCTGGAACAGATCCCGGTGGGCGGGCGATTCAGCGTGCGTGGCTATCGGGAAAATACTTTGATACGCGACAATGCCTTCCTGGCTTCGCTGGAAACCCGCATCCCCCTGCTTAGGTTCGCGAGCGGCGAAGAGATGCTGCAGTTCGCGCAGTTTGTGGACCTAGGGCACGCCTGGGTTTCACGCGGCAACACCCCTGATCCACAGACCCTCGCCAGTGTCGGACTCGGCCTCCGCTGGAACGTGCTCCCGCGAGAGCGAGCCCGATTCGAACTCTATTGGGGTGTGCCGCTCAACCATGTACCCCATCCGTCCGGCAATTTACAGGACTATGGGATTCACCTTCAGGCCGTGGTGCAGGCGTGGTGATGACTACTCGTTTGCTCTCGGCGCTCACTCCATTCCTGTCGCGTGTGGTCTGCCTCCTCGTCATGGCGCTGCTCCTGCCTGTGACGGCTCAGGCCGCTCCCGACGTCACAGCCGATGCGTCGATGCAGCGCGGGACACAGGCGTTTCAGCGAGGCGCCTTCGGCGAAGCATTGGCCCAGTGGAAACAGGCGGCGGATCTCTACAAGGGCGCCGGCAACCGTCCGCTGCAGATCGAGGCCCTCGTCCTCTCTGCTCAAGCCTCGATGGAACTCGGGCACTCCAAACAGGCCCTCCAGTCTCTGGAACTGGCACTGGCCGTGGCGAACCAGAGCAGGCAGGCCCTTGCGGAAGCCTCTGTCCTTGGGCATCTGGGTCGCACCTACTTGACGCTCAGGCAACTGACCGAAGCGTTCGAATATCTCCATCGTGCCTCAGCCTTGGCGCACACACAGGACTCGGCGCCGCTGAAGGCCGCCGTGCTGAACGATCTGGGGATTCTCTCGGCCCTCCGGCAACAGGACAAGGAGGCCCTGGAGGCCTTTCAAGGAAGCATCGATTCTTCACAGCAGGCCAAGCTCCCGCTGCTGGCTGCGACCGCCCGCACGAATGCGGCCCGATCCCTGCTCCGGATCGGCCAGCCGGCCAACAGTCGTGTCCTTCTGGACGGAGCCCTTGATGTCCTGCGCGATCTGCCGGCGTCTCGCCCCAAAGCGCTCGGACTCATCGGCATCGCCGTCGCCTACCAGCGTCTCCTGCCGCTGCTGCCACAGGAGCACGATCCGCTGGTGCTCAGGACCGCCGGGGTTCTTCAGGAAGCGATCACGATCGCAGAGCATCAAGGCGACAAGCGCACGTTGTCCTATGCCCTCGGCTATCAGGGGTATCTCTACGAAACAGAATATCGACTGGATGACGCATTGCAACTCACCAGACGCGCGCTGTTTGCCGCCCAATCGGTCGATGCGCCGGAATCGCTCTATCGCTGGCAATGGCAATTGGGACGCCAGTTGGCGGTCACCGGGCAGGTGGATGCCGCCATCACGTCCTACCGGCACGCCACCGCAACGCTTCATCCGATTCGCGCGGAGGTGGCGAAGGCCTCGTCCGAAGGGGCGGTGGTGGACCAGGAAACCGTCAAGCCGTTGTTCTTTGAACTCGCGGATCTCTTGCTCCGCCGGGCCTCCCTGACCGATGAGGCCACGGCCGTGGAACGCGATCTCCTGGCCGCACGCGATGCCATCGAAGCCTACAAGACGGCCGAGCTCCGGGATTACTTCAACGATGAGTGTGTCGATGCGCTCCGTTCTCGCTTGACCCTGCTTGACAAGCTCGCACCGGACACGGCGGTGATCTATCCCGTCCTGTTCGCCACCAGACTGGAACTTCTCATGAGCCTGCCGTCCGGCTTGAAACGCGTTTCCGTCCCGGTCTCCGCCGATCGCGTGACTCACGAAATCCGCTCGTTTCGACGACTGGTCGAGAAACGCACCTCCCGCGAGTATCTGCCCCACGCCCAACAGCTGTACGACTGGCTGATCCGTCCCCTCGAACCAGAGTTATCGCACCGGCAGATCTCGACGCTCGTCTTTGTGCCGGACAGCGCACTCCGGACGATCCCGCTGGCCGCGCTCCACGACGGCACCTCGTTCTTGATCGCCAAGTTTGCCCTGGCGATGACCCCCGGGATTACCTTGACCGACCCGCGACCGCTCAATCGCGAGAAGTTGCGATTCCTGGCCGCCGGCCTCACGAAGTCCGTCCAAGGCTTCCCGTCTCTTCCCCACGTCGCGGAGGAAGTGGCCTCCATCGAACAGTTCTATCCAAGCGACCGATTACTCAACAACGCCTTTCACACGCAGCGGTTGGAAGATGAATTGCGCGACGGGCGCTACGGCGCGTTGCACATTGCCACACACGGGAAGTTTTCGACGAACGCCGACGAGTCCTATCTCCTGACATTCGACGGGAAACTCACGATGCCGACGCTCGACCGCCTCATCGGCCTGTTCCGCTTCCGACAGGAGCCGCTCGAGCTGCTGACCCTCAGCGCCTGCCAAACCGGAATCGGCGACGATCGCGCCGCGCTTGGCTTGGCCGGAGTGGCCCTGAAAGCCGGGGCTCGTAGTGCGCTGGCCACCCTCTGGTTCATCAACGATGAGGCCTCCGCCACCTTAATTACCGAGTTTTATCGACAGCTACAGAATCCGTCGTTATCCAAAGCCGTCGCCTTACAACGAGCACAGGTACGACTCTTGCGTGACCATGTCTATGAGCATCCGGCCTACTGGTCGCCGTTTCTCTTGCTGAACAATTGGCTCTAAGAGGAGGATCGCATCGTGATCTATCTGGTCCTTGTCCCGATCAGCCTCGTCCTCGCCCTCACCGCCTGGCACGGTGCCACCGCCGATCAGCCCATGACGGCCGTGGCGGGCCAACAGGACGAGACCCCGCTTCCCACCTATCGTCCACCCAAGCAAGTAACTCCCCGTGCCCGTGTCGGAGGCACGCTTCGCGGAACGGACGGCAATGACCCGGAGATCGTCGCCTTGGTGCCGGACCATGTCGGCTTGACCGTCAAGCAGACCCCGACCCTGAATTGGTACCTGTCAAAGGCCACGACCTATCCCCTGCGGTTCACCCTCAACAACACGCAAAAAGTCCTCCCGATCTACGAGGGCCCGCTTCCCACTCCGACGGAGGCCGGTGTGCAATCGATCGACCTCAAAAGCCTGGGGCTCAGGCTGGAACCCAATGTGCAGTATCGCTGGTTCGTGTCCGCCAGGCGCAATCCGGACTCGTACTCCGAAGATATCGTGGCCGGCGGGATGATCGAGCGATGCGAGTTCAGCGAATGTCTCACGATGACCTCCGCAAACACGACCTGCGACCGGGAGAGCGTCCGGACGAATGCGTTGATCGGGCTGTGGTACGACGCCATGGATTGCGTCTGTTCCCTCATCGTCAAAGATCCCAACGATCCGGCCTTGCGAAGAATGCGGGCCACGCTCTTGCGCCAAGTGGGCCTCAACGGAGTCGCAGACTGGGACCTGCACGCGATTCAGCGAATTCCCAGATAGGGGTGGGATTTGCCGACCGGAATCAGGATGTCGAGGCAGGAGGCATGAATCGAATTGGATTCAGGGTGTATCGATTCGGATTCACCGCCGTCGAGTGTCGTGTGTGAGGGGACGGGCACACAGCCCTGTCGGTTCCGGAGGTGAAGAGAGATGATTCAGTAGTTGCTGCGTTGTGCCCTACCGACGGCACAGGGCTTGCTGAAAGAACACCACCGCCCACCCACGTCCACGCGGACACGTCTGTGGCAGGGTGATTGAGCCGTGAGGAGAGACCGCGCGTACAGTTCATCCTCCTGTTTCAAGTTGTTGGTCCCTAGCAGGCAGTGCGAACTGCTCGGAAGAGACGCATGACGGTTCACACCTCGCGAGGCGGCAGGACGGTACGAGCCCGGATCTTTT
>JABMDL010000084.1 GCA_015903945.1 Nitrospira sp.
TCCCCTTGCCAATACAAGAGCCAGTTGGAGGCCGAAGACTCTCTTCGCTAACCGTTGTTCACAGAATACGCCAAATCCCCCGTTTATTTGCATGGAGAGAGCATGAGCAGGTACTATACCCGTAGTCTTGATCTGAGGAGTTCCCTTGGCACAGACGCCCGATCAACGATTCCGACGCATCGGCATACTCGCATGCATCATTGTCAGCGGCCTCCTTGTCGCTCACTCGATCAACGCCTTCGTCGCGGATGCGCTCTACGTCGTGCCGACCGCCCAAGCAGGATCGGACGATCATGGTCTCATTCGTCCGGCGGCTTATTCAGCGGCCCAGTACATGGAAGATATCCGCAATAGCGGACTCTTTGCGCTACCCGCGATCTCTCAGAGTTCGACGCGTGAGGATCCCGGCGCATCGGTGGCCCGAGCCTCGATTGGCGCAGCAACGAAAATTCGGCTGATCGGAGTCGTGATGGGCGATCAACGCGGCGTCTTTGCAATTGCGGAAGAACTGGCTTCCAAGAGGCAGGTGTTGTATCGGCTCCACGACCAGATTCTTGACTTGGGAGAAGTCGCCGACATCCGGCGCAATGGAATAGCCGTTCGCCGGGGAAATCTGGAGGAATGGCTGGAGCTCGAGGCTGCTGAGAAACAGGTGGTGGCCGGAAATCCAGCCGCTGCCACTGCCACTTCGTCCCCTTCTGCACCGCCAGGACCGGGTACCCCCATTCGGAAGGTCATCGACCGGCGGGAAGTCGAGTCGGCCATGAATGATCTGCCCAAGCTGCTGACCCAAGCGAGAGCGGTACCGCATATGACCAACGGCACGCTCAATGGATTTCGGATCGACTACATGGCACCCGCCAGTTTCTATGAGAAGATCGGGGTGCAAACAGGGGATGTGTTACAGCGGGTCAACGGCGTTGACATTCGCGATCCCGGCACGATCCTCAGTTTGCTCCAGCAGCTGAAAAACGAACAGGTCGTCAAGCTTGATATTGTCCGCAACGACCAGCGTTCGACCATCACCTACGAACTCCGCTGAGTCGCGCAAACCAGAACGCGTATTTCGCGTCGATCCTTGCCAGGTCCTTCAAGAGAAGAGTATGGTTATCAAGCAGTTGCGCTGCCGTTTCGCCGCCCGCGAGGCTGGCACCGGCAGCTGGGACGGAGTGTCCAGCAGAATCGGATCTGACGCCACGTGGATAAATTTTCAGAACCTGATCGCATGGAATCCAACTACGGGAAGCCCCTTCTAGGCCGCATCCTCGGCGACAAGTTCAATCTGTCGAACAGCAAGCTCGAAGAAGCGCTGGCCTATCAGCGGGAAAAAGGCGGCCGCCTGGGCGAGGCGCTGCTGCACTTGCGCGCGCTTCGGGAGGAAGAACTGCTGGAAGGCCTGGCGATCCAGTTTGAGTTGCCCTGGATGCCGCAATTGGACTCCACGGCCATCGATCACGAGCTGATCAAAAAAGTCCCTATCGCGTTTTGCCGCCGGTACCGCGTGCTCCCGCTCCGGCACGAGGGCGGAATTATTCTCGTCGCCTCCACCGATCCGCTGGAGACCGTCGCACTCGACGACCTGCGGTTGTTGCTCGGCAAACCTGTCAAGTCCGTATTGACGACCGGCGTCTCTCTACTCGCCCGCCTCAACCAGATCTATGACGAGGCCGCCAGCCCGGCGGGCGCCGAAGAAGTGATGGAGGACATCGCCGCAAGCGAGAGCCTCGATCAACTGGCTCATGAGCTCGACGAGCCGCAGGACTTGCTGGACGCGACCGACGAAGCCCCGATCATCCGATTGGTGAATTCAGTCTTGTTCCAGGCCGTTCGACAGCGGGCCAGCGACATCCATTTCGAGTCGTTCGAGCGCGGACTGGTCGTGCGTTACCGGATCGACGGGGTGCTCTATCCGGTCTTGACCCCACCGAAGCGGCTGCAAGCCAGCATCATCGCGCGCATCAAAATCATGGCCGGGTTGAATATCGCGGAAAAACGGCTTCCGCAGGACGGCCGATTCGCGATTCGAACGTCCGGGAAAGACGTCGATCTGCGCGTATCGGTCCTGCCCACGTCCCACGGCGAGCGGGTGGTGCTTCGGCTGCTGGAAAAAGAGAACCGCCTGCTGAATCTGTCGGAGATGGGCTTCTCCAAAGACCGGCTTTCCGCGATTCACCAACTGATCCAGCTCGCGCACGGCATCATTCTCGTAACCGGCCCGACCGGCAGCGGCAAGACCACAACCCTGTATGCCGCCTTGAGCCACATCAACGCGCCGGACAAGAACATCATCACGGTCGAAGACCCGGTCGAATATCAGTTGCTCGGCATCGGCCAGATGCAGGTCAATCCTAAAATCAATCTCTCGTTCGCCACGGGCTTGCGGTCCATCCTCCGGCAAGATCCCGACGTGATCATGATAGGAGAAATTCGGGATCGCGAAACAGCGGAGATCGCGATCCACGCGTCCTTGACCGGGCACCTGGTCTTTTCCACGCTCCACACGAACGATGCCGCCAGCGCCGCCACCCGGTTGATCGATATGGGGATCGAACCCTTTCTCGTCGCATCGTCGGTCGTTGCCGTGCTGGCGCAGCGGCTGCTTCGAAGAATCTGCCCGGACTGCAAACGCTCCTACCAGGCAAGCACAGAGGAACTGAGCCGCCTTGACCTCGCGCCGGGGACGGCCATCACCCTGTACCGGGGAGCAGGGTGCGCAGCCTGCTCGCAAACCGGCTACCGTGGGCGCACCGGCATTTTCGAACTCATGATATTTGATGACGATATCCGGCGGCTGATCGGGGGGAAAGCGGATTCGACGGCCATCAAGCAGGCGGCCGTCGCCAAGGGCATGGTGACGCTCAAGCAAGAAGGCGCCGAGCGTGTCCTGCAAGGCCATACCACACTGGAAGAAGTGATGCGCATCACCCAGCAGGAGATCGAAGTCTGATGTGAAGGCGTGAAGCGCATCTCGTGAAGCGTGAAGCGCAAGATGGAAAGAGATTACATTTCATCCGTGTTTGCGAGATACGCTTCACGAAATACGCGCGATGAAAAGCAGCGACGCATCGGTGATGCAGTAGAAGAGCCGTGAATCATACGGCGTGGCAGGAGTGTGCGGACGATGCCAGTGTACCAATACCGTGGCTATCGGAACGACGGCGGCTCCGCGACCGGCATCATTGACGCGGAAAACGCCAAGGTCGCGCGCCTGAAGCTCCGCAAGGACGGCGTGTTTCCGACCGATGTCATCGAACAGGGCGCGGCAGCACGGCCGCAGGATCACAGTCGCGTCACCGTCGGCTACCGGCCCAGCAGATTCCCCTCCCTCTCCGCCAACGATCTCGCCTTGATGACCCGGCAATTCGCCACACTGCTGGTTGCCGGACTCCCGTTGGTCGACGCGTTGGGCGTGCTCGTCGATCAGGCGGAAAAGAAACCGGTCAAGGCGCTGTTCGCCGACATCCGGGAGCAGATTCGTGGCGGAAAAGCGCTGAGCGACGTCTTGGAACTGCACGGGAAGGACTTCTCCCCCATTTACGTCCACATGGTCCGAGCCGGGGAGACCAGCGGCGCACTGGATCAGATTCTGTTTCGTCTGGCGGAGTTTTTGGAAAAACAGCTGGCGCTCAAGAACAAAGTGACCAATGCACTCCTCTACCCAGCCCTGATGCTCTTCGTGGGGATGTCCGTCCTATTTTTCTTGATGACCTTCGTCGTACCGAAAATTACGGCGGTATTCACCAACATGCAGCAGGCGCTCCCCTGGCCGACTGTCGCGTTGATGTCGGTGAGCCAGTTCTTCGCGGATTATTGGCTTCTGCTTGCCGGCCTTCTGATCGTCGGTATCGTACTCGTGCAGCGATCGGTTCGAACCGACAGGGGCCGGATCGCGGCGGACCGCCTGATTTTGCGATTGCCGTTGATTGGCGACGTTGCGCGCATGGTCTCGATCTCCCGATTAAGCAGTACCTTGGCGACGATGCTAGCCAGCGGCGTCCAGCTTTTGGATGCGCTGGATGTGTCCAAGCGGGTCATGAACAACCGGGTGCTCGAAGAGACCGTGGAGGGCGCGAGACAGAATATCCGCGAAGGCGAGACGATTGCCGACCCGCTGAAACGGAGCGGCGAATTTCCGGCGCTGGTGACCCACATGATTGCCGTCGGCGAGCGAAGCGGCGAGATGGAAGAGATGCTGCGCCGCGTGAGCCAGATTTATGACGGTGAAGTGGAGCGGGTCATCACCCGATTGACGTCGCTCCTGGAGCCCATCATGATCTTGGCCATGGGCGTCATTGTCTTTTTTATCGTGGTGGCGATTCTTCTGCCCATTTTTGAAATGGGACAAATGGTGCGGTAAAGAGAGTGATCTGTGATGGGTGATGGGTGATGAGTGATCGGTGGTGAGAGAAGAGCGAACACGAGCTTGGAACACTGAATGGAGGTATTCAATGGGTATACGTGAAGAGGTCCACGGGACATGGAGAATGTGGAAGAGACGGCAGCGAACTTTAAATTTCCTCTCATCACCCATCACCCATCACCCATCACGCCGCCTACTTGGCAATGATCGCGGTTTTACCTTCATCGAAATCATGGTGGTGGTGGCTATTCTGGCCATTCTCGCTGCGTTGGTGGTCCCTCGCATTATGGGCCGAACCGACGACGCCAAACGCACCGCGGCCAAGGTGCAGATTCGAAACATCGAGGGCGCGCTGCAGCTCTACAAACTGGACAACGGCGTCTATCCGTCGACTGAACAGGGGCTCAAGGCCCTGATGGAAAAGCCCACTGTCGGCGTCATTCCGAAAAAATGGAAGGTCGGCGGGTACTTGCCGAAACTCCCGGAAGATCCCTGGGGCAATCCCTACAAATACCTGAGCCCAAGCCAAAAGGGTGACTACGAGGTCCTGTCTCTTGGAACCGACGGCGAAGTCGGCGGCGAAGGCGTCAACGCCGACATCACCAATTGGAATCTGGAGAAGGACTA
>JABMDL010000044.1 GCA_015903945.1 Nitrospira sp.
ACCACGGCGGTATTATAGCCGTTAAAGTGATTCACCGGATCCGGTCCGCCCTGATACTCCGTGGTGACGATTGTATCGAGCGGAATCATGTTGGTGCCCCCGGCATGCCGGGCGCGTACGTAGATCTTCGAGAGATCCTGCGGCGTGGACCGGAATTCCGCTTCGGCCTCCGTCTGCACGTGATACACACGGCCGAACTTCACAAAATCATTGATATAGAAATTTCCGAAGTAGGCCTGCATGGTGTCGAAGACGTCTGAAATCGGTATCCCCAGGGCTTTGGCCCGTTCCCGGTTGACATGGGCGAAGACGCGCGGCGAGGAAACCCGGAAGTTCGTCCCGACCCTCCCGATTGCCGGCTCCTTTTGCGCCTGCTCGACGAACTGCTGTGCCACCGCCGCAAATTTCTTGAAATCCCCTCCGCCGGGATCTTGCAATTGCGCCGAGAAGCCGCCGACGATACCCACACCGCGAATAGCGGGCGGGTTGAACGCCAGGAGCAACGCCTCAGGAATTTTTGCAAACTCGGCGTAGGCCGCGCCGACCAGCGCCTTCGCATGATACTGCGGTTCCGGTCTGTCATCCCAGAGCACCAGCGGCACGAACATCGTCGCCGAGTTCGGCCCCCTGGTGCCGAATACGAAATTCTGCCCTGTTAAGGCATCGGTCGAATGGACCGCCGGGATCGCTTGGAAAAACCGTTCCACCCGCTCAAGCACCGCATCGGTCCGCTGTTTCGAGGCGCCATCCGGCAGTTGCGCCACCACGATGAAGTAGCCTTGATCTTCCTCCGGAAGGAAACTCTGCGGCAGCCGCTGAAACATGCCCAACGACACCACGAGCAGGCCGACAAAAGCCAGCATGGCGAACGCCGGCCGCCCCAGGATCTTTCCGATCGACCAGGCGTAGCCCCGTTGGGTCCGCCCGAATATCCGGTCGAACAACGACCAGAATCCGCCCCGGGCCCCGTGCTGAGGAGTCAGCACCAACGCGCAGAGCGCCGGACTCAGCGTCAAGGCCACAAATCCCGACACGGTCACCGAGATGGCGATCGTGGCGGCAAATTCTTTGTAGAGCGCACCGGTGACGCCGCCGATGAAGCCGACGGGAACAAACACGGACACCAGGACCAGCACAATCGCAATGATCGGCGAGGTCACTTCGCTCATGGCACGCTTTGCCGCTTCTTTAGGGGAGAGGCGGTCCTCCCGCATGTGCCGCTCGACATTCTCCACCACCACGATCGCATCGTCTACGACAATACCGATGGCCAGGACCATTCCGAACAAGGTAATGGTATTGATGGAAAAGCCCAGCGCCGCCAACCCGATAAAGGTGCCGATGAGGGAGACGGGCACGGCGACAGTCGGGATGATGGTGGCGCGCCAGCTCTGGAGAAAAACGTAGACGACAAGCACGACCAAGGCCATGGCTTCCGCCAGCGTCTTGACCACTTCCTTGATCGAGATCTCGATAAATCTCGTGGTGTCATAGGGCGTATCGTAGGACACTCCGGGCGGAAAACTCTTGGCCAGCTCATCCATCTGCGCGCGTGTGCGGCGTACGGTGTCGAGCGCATTCGCCCCCGGAGATAAGAACGTGAGAATGAACGTCGTCGGCTTGCTGTTCCAGCGGCCTTCAAGCGCGTAGGATTGCGCCCCCAGCTCGATGCGAGCCACATCCTTGAGCCGGACCGTCGAACCGTCCGGCGTCGCGCGCACGATCAGTTCCTCGAAATCTTTGACGTCAGTCAGGCGGCCTCTGGTGATGATCGGAATCGTCAACTCGGTTCCCTTCGGCGCCGGCTCCCTCCCGATGGTTCCGGCCGGATAGTCGCGATTCTGTTCGCGGATGATCCCGGTGATATCGCTCGGCGTCAGCTCCAGCTTCGCCATCAGCAACGGATTCAGGATGATGCGCATGCTGTAATTCTGTTGCCCGAACACGAGCGCATCGCCGACGCCCTTGACCCGCTTCAAATCGTCGACCAGGCGGAGCGTGGCGTAGTTCGACAAGAACACCGCGTCATGCCGCGGATCGGTCGATTTGAGTGCGATGACCACGACGAGATCCGGAGACAGTTTTTTGACGGAAATTCCCTGACGGACGACGTCAGGGGGAAGCTGCGGTTCGGCGAGTTTTTCGCGGTTCTGCGTCTGCACCTGAGCAATGTCCGGATCAGTGCCGATCTCGAAGGTGAGCTTGATCGAGACATGGCCGTCATTGCTGCTGGTCGATTCGTAGTAGAGCAAATTATCGACGCCGGGAAGCGTCACCTCGATCGGACGCGCGACGGCCTCTGCCGCGACTTCCGCACTCGCGCCGGGATAGTCGGCATCGATCTGGACAACCGGCGGCGTGATCTCCGGAAACTGCGCGATTGGCAGAAACTGCATGGCTAACAGGCCCATCACCACGATGACGATGGACACCACCGAGGCCATGATCGGCCGATCGATAAAGGCATGCGATATCATGTGTCAGCCTTGCTTGGGTACGGGGGGAGAGGCAGGCGGATCGGCCGACGGCATCATCGGCACGGCCTTGACCGGTGCGCCGGGGCCGATCTTCATCAGCCCATTGACCACGACGCGATCACCGGCCTTCAATCCGGCATCGATGAGCCACTCTGAACCCTTCCAATCCGAGGCGACCACATCCCGCATTTCGGCCTTTTCCTGGTCGTTGACGACGAAGACAAACGGGCCGGTGGGGCCTTGCAGCACCGCCCGCTGAGGCACCAGCACCGCCTCGGTCTTCACGTCCCCTGTGAAGCGCACTTTGACGAACTGCCCCGGCAGCAGGATCCGTTTGGGATTGGGAAACGTGATCCGGAACTGTCGCGCGCCTGTTTCAGTCTGGAGGCCTGGCTCCATCAGATCCAAGACCCCTTCGTTCGGATAGACCGTGCCGTCCATCAACGTGAGCACGCCGCGGAGCTTGTACACACCGGGGTGCTCGATGCGATGCGCCGCCACGTCCCGGCGTCGCCGCAGGATAAAGGTCTCAGGCACACTGACGACCACATGCATCGGATCGACACGGTGGATGACGGTCAAGAGATCCGTTTGAGCCGACACAAGCCGGCCTTCGTAAAAGCGACTCCGTTCGATCAGCCCGTCGATTGGAGCGGTAATCAGCGTGTTGTCCAGCTCGAACTGCGCCTTGATAAGATCGGCTTTGGCGCCCTGGAGCGCGGCTTCCGCGGCAAGATCGCCGGCCACCGCGTCATCGACATCCTTCTGGCTGACGGCCTGTTCAGCCAGCAGCGGTTTTACGCGCGCGAGATCTTGCTTGGCCTGCACCAATCTCGCCTCGGCTTGCGCGATCTTGGCCCTGGCGCTGGCGGCGGCGCCTTGGAACGGGATGGGATCGATTTGGTAGAGCCGATCGCCCTGCTTGACGTCTCGTCCTTCCCGATACAGGACCGCTTTGAGAATCCCGGTCACCTGCGGGCGGATTTCGACCGGCCGCGACGCTTCCGCCTGACCGATAAACTCCGGCTCATCCGGCACCCGTTGAGTTGCAATGGTAATCACTTCGACCTGCGGCACCGGCTGCGCCGGCATCGATCCGGCTTCCTGCTTGCAGCCAGCTGCCAGAGCGAGGACTATACCCGCCAGGGTACTTACAACGGGAACGCGTCCTGTCATTAACGGCATCGAAGCATCGCTCCATAACAAGAGTTTGTCAGTGTACCTCTTCGCCACTCCAATTCGCCACTGTGTCACAGCGTCCGGTGCGTGCCGTCACAGAAGGGCGGAGTCTTTGTGTGCTTGCACTGGCACAACGCCACTTCTTTCGTTTCCGTCAGCGTGAACTCAAGCGGCTCGATCCCGGTTCCTTCATGGGCTCCGTCACAGAAGGGCTGGTCCCTTGATCGCCCACACGCGCACCAGTAATACGTTCCCGCCTCCAAGGTCATGACAGATGGCTGCTTTGCTGCAATGCGCGGGGTGCTCATGAGGAACCTCCTTTGTTTGCTTATAGCACCAACGGTTTGATCGGCGATACGACTGCCGCCGGATTGTTCTTCCACAGCGACTCGTCCGCATCCACATACAACTCGACTTCGTTCCCATCTGGATCTTTGAGATAGAGACTCTGGCTGACCGTATGATCGCTCATGCCATCTATTGAGATCCCTGCCTGCTCCAACTCGCTCTTGGCGTGGCGCAACTCAGCGAGACTGTCGCCGACCTTAATCCCGATGTGATAGAGCCCACGTCGCCTCCCGGACGATGGCCCCGGCGCGTCACCGACCTGGATCAGCAACAGCTCATGGTGAGTACGACCCGACGTGAGCGCCGCTGCCATTCCATTGAAGATCCGTCCGACTTCCTTGAACCCCAACAGGTCGCGATAGAAGGCGAGCGACTGTTCCAGGTCCTGCACGTAGAAGACGACATGACCGAGATAGTGGGCGTTCATACATCACCCTTTTCCCTCGTAAAACATCGTTCGTCCCTCGCCAAAGAACATCTCCAACCAATTAACCCGACGAACTACGCTTCACGATCTACGCATTATGATTTTGTTCTCTTAAACGTGATCCCGGCTTTCTGTACTTCCTGATACGGGAGAAGCCACACGAGCGATTCATCACTCAGATCGCCCACTTGAATCCGATTGCCCCACGGATCTCGGAAGTCGCAACGAAAGTTCGGCTGGAGTTTCAGCTTGTACTTCTTCGTCAGTTTCCGACGGACTTCCTGGATCTGTTTCGCATCACGGACCATCAACCCAAAATGCTTCGTGCGATCCGGCTGTAATTGCTCGACTTCAAAAATCGCCATGAACTGATGCTCGCCCAGCTTGCACCAGGCAGCCCCTTCGCCACCTCGCAACATCTTCAGGCCAAAGACATCGGAATAAAACTTCACGGCCTTCTTGGCATCGGTGACTTCGATCACCACGTGGTTGCAGCCGTACACCTGAACCGCCATGAGCACCTCCTGCCTTCAAGATCTGCTGGCTGTGGATACGCTCATTCGAGCCTTTTCCAGGGCGGAAAGAAAAACTTCAACCGGTTGCGCACCTGAGATGCCATAGGTCTTATCGAGTACGAAGTACGGCACCCCTCTGATGCCTAATTTGTGGCCGACCAATTCTTCAGCCTTGACCTCTGCCACGCCCTCTTCGCTCTCAAGAAACTGACTGGCTTTCAGGCCAACTCGCTCGGACAATTGTGCGAGCACCGGCGTGGAACCAACATCACGCCCTTCTTCAAAATATCCTTTAAACAGCTGCTCAGTCATCGCATCCTGACAGCCTTGTTGCCCGGCATACCAAATCAGCCGATGGGCCAGAAAGGTGTTCGGTGTCCTGGTGATCTTCTGAAAAGCAAACGCGATCTGCTCAGAATGTCCTGCCTCCGACAAGCGCTGTTGCATTTCGTCAAGAACACTCAGGCTGCCAAACTTGGTTTCCAGATAGGCCGTTCGATCCATCCCGTCCTTGGGCATCGTCGGATTCAACTGAAACGGGCGCCAAACAACCTCCACGTTCACCCTGTCTGCTACTTGCCGTAATGCCCGTTCAAGCCGCCGCTTGCCCACATAGCACCAGGGACAGATCACATCCGAGTACACATCGATGTGGAGCGCTACGTCCTGGCTATTCATACGCTTCATGCTTCACGAACGACAAACAACGAGATCATGACAGGTGACCCATCTTGCCGGCCTGATAGTCATTCACTGCTTGAACCAATTCGGCTTTGGTATTCATAACGAATGGCCCATAGCGGGCCACCGGCTCGTTGATCGGCTCGCCAGCCAGCACGAGCAAAATTGTATCGGTCGCAGCCGCAATGGTGATGCGCTCTCCATTGCGATCGAGGCGGGCCAGCTCGGCTTCCTTCACCGGCCCAGATCCGTTAACGGAAACCTCACCCTGCAGCACAAAGACCGCAGTATTGAAACTCGACGGTACCGTGATCTCCTCCATCGATCCGGCCTTCACACGTATATCGTAGAGATGGACCGGCGTAAAGGTCTTTGCCGGTCCCCTGATACCCTGGAACTCTCCAGCAATCACGCGAAGATGGCCGGTTCCACCAACCAGCTCCACAGCGGGAATAGCCTGACTCGCGAGAGTCTGATAGCCGGGGCTGGACATCTTGTGTGCTCGTGGCAGATTCACCCACAATTGGATGGCGTGGAAGGCGCCGCCCTTCTTCGCCCACTCCTTTTCGTGCATTTCCTCATGGACGATGCCGGAGGCGGCTGTCATCCATTGCACGTCGCCCGGTCCAATCAGGCCACCGTTGCCGGTCGAATCCCGGTGTGCCACAACACCGTCGTACACAATGGTGACCGTTTCAAATCCCCGGTGCGGATGTTCGCCCACACCGCGAGGGCTGTCGGTCGGATCAAACTTCTCAGGACCCGCATAGTCCAACAGGAGAAACGGGGAAAGCTGCTCGCCCACCGTGTTCCCAGGAATGAGATTGCGAACGGGAAACCCGTCGCCCACCCAATGGCGGGAGCCGTGCTGATGAATCTCGACAACCTTTTTGTCAGCCACAGTAGAGATACTCATGACAGTGCCCTCCTCACACCATCCCACGTAACGCTTCTGACAGGGTGATCGTTCCGCGCACGAGCTTGTCGGGATGTTCGTACCCGATCGCACCTTTTGAGAACGCGGTGTACATTTCTTCGAATAACTTCGCCGCTTCGTCTGAAAACCCAAACGACTTGAACGTCGGGACCACGGCACTGAGTGGTGCATGTTGGGCGGTCACCGCTTTCCCAAGAACCTGACTGAGTACCGATGCCGCTTGATCCGGGCTGTACTCCTCCGGACCCGCCATTTCCACGATCTGCTTACCCCATCCACCGGTGATCAGATGCTCCGCCCCGATCCTGCCAATATCCTTGGTCGAAATCATCGGAATCTTCGCCTGTGGTGCAATGAACGTCGGAAGGACCCCCTGAGCCTTGGCCGCCCCAATGACCGGTGCCCAGTTGTCCATGAAATAGCATGGACGAAGAATGGTTAGGCGCTTGGCAATACAACCGAGCGCCTGTTCTCCATAACTCGCTGCCCGAATCGGGCCCGTCCCTCCATGCAGATGCCCCCCGACCGACGACAGAAACACAACATGTTCGATTCCACTCTTCTGAACAGCTTCTGCAGCGCGATCCATTCTCTGTCGTTGATCCACCAACCAGGCCTCCGCACCATAATTCGGCGGCACCAACAGATAAACCCCCTTTGTGCCTTCAAATGCCTTGGTTAACGCCGGCACATCGTCAAGCGACGCCACGGCCACTTCCGCCCCTTTTGCTTTCCATGCTGATCCCTTGTCAACCGAGCGGACGATCACCTTCACCGGCTGCTTCTTACCCAACAAGGTCTCGACGACCACCGATCCTGTAT
The DNA here is from genome assembly GCA_015903945.1 of Nitrospira sp. Taxonomy (GTDB): domain Bacteria; phylum Nitrospirota; class Nitrospiria; order Nitrospirales; family Nitrospiraceae; genus Nitrospira_D. The sequence continues at coordinate 7,387 of JABMDL010000044.1, forward strand.
TGCCTGTTGCACCGACGACCACAAACATGATGGAACCTCCCTCTCTGTTCAATGCCACTCTCGCGTCTTAATCGCACCGCCATTAACGAACACGGCCCCGAACCTTCGCATGATGACGCCCGAACGCGGACCTGTAAAGCCGTTTCCCGGCATCGCTTCAAACCGTCCCGCGATTCATCACAGCCATGCCCGCTACACCCCGCCTATCGATAGCCATATCACTTTCAGTATATTAGTCCTAGCTAGAACAAAGTCAAGACGGAAAATTCTTCGCCCGGCGCATTAGAACTTCTTCACCATTCCTTCACGCTCCGTTCACACCTGCCCAACCAAGATGGCATATAATGGGGGCCATCTCGGTGAGGAGTGCCGGCCGCGCAAGACTCTGTGCTGCGTGACTCCTGCTCAAGCGACGGCAAGTGTCGGGAGAGGCGATGCGGATTCTGTTGGTTGAAGACGATGTAAACCTTGCACAATTCATTCGCAAGGGCCTCAAGGAGGAGCACTACGCAGTGGATTTCGCCGCCGACGGTGAAGCGGGATTGGAGTTAGCCCTGAATAACCCGTACGACCTGTTGATTCTGGACGTCATGCTGCCCAAGCTGGACGGCCTTACACTCTGCCGCCGAATCCGGGCTAAGGGCCACACCACCCCCGTCCTGCTGCTGACTGCGCGCAACACGCTGGAGACCAAAGTGTCCGGGTTCGACATCGGCGCAGATCAATTTATGCCGAAGCCCTTCGCCTTCGTAGAACTCCTGGCCCGAATCAGGGCCCTGCTGCGCCGAGGCGGCCAACAGCCTGCCATGAACCTTCAAGCCGCGGATCTGACCCTTGATCCGGCAACCCGCCGCGTCTGGCGAGCCGGACACGAAATTTCTCTGACCAACAAGGAGTATGCCCTGCTCGAATTCCTGTTGCGCAACAAGAACCGAGTCCTCACGCGAACGGTGATCATCGAACACGTGTGGGACATCAGCTATGACCCCATGACCAACATTGTGGACGCCCACATCCGGGCCTTGCGGGCGAAGATCGACCGTGACTTTTCGCCCCCGTTGATCGCCACCGTGCGCGGGGCAGGGTACATGCTGGAAGAGCCGAACGCAGCCGCATGAATTCCTTACGCAGCCTTATCAGCCGATCGACGCTCATCCTGCTGGGGGGACTCCTCCTCTTCTCCGCGCTCGTGTACCTCGCGAGCGATGCCCTGCTACACCGCTTCGTGGATGGACGGCTACTGGCGCTAGCGGAGACGCTGGCCGAGCTCGTCGAGCACCACCCCAACATCATCGACCAGAGCGGTACGGATCTCTCGCTTTCCGGCAAGGCAAGTCCGAACGAAAAGGAGCAGCGCGAGCTGCCGGGGGTGCTTCACGCTCTACGGGTCTTCTCGCCTGACGGGCGGCTCATCTGGAAAAGCCCTAATGCCTCGGTGCAGTTGTTTGTTCCGTCACATTTGCTTCAACGAGTCCTGATCGAACGGACCGTGTATGAGACCATCGACTCGCTGGACGGAACGCCAGCCCGGCACCTCTTCATCGCCAGCGCCCGGGAGGGACAAGTGCAATACATCCTCCAGGCGGAAACGTCCCTTCTCCACTACCGAACAGCGCTGAACGATCTGGTGCTGCTGTTGGCTCTCGGATCCGGCACCACCCTGCTGGTGACATGGATCGGCAGTCTTTGGCTAACCAAGAAAGTCTTGGCCCCGATCGAAGCGCTATGTTCAGGTGCCGAAACGATGTCGGAGGCCGATCTGGGGAAACGGCTGGCAATGGATTCGCCCTATCAGGAGTTTCGGCGGCTGACCCAAGCCGTCAACGCGGTACTGGATCAGTTCCAACGGAGCAGCGAGATCCAGCGGAATTTTTGCGAGATTGCCGCGCATGAGATGAAAACGCCGTTGACCATCCTGCGTGGGAACCTGGAAGTTGCACTCCTGAAGGCCAGGACTACCGAGGAATATCGTGAGGTACTCCTCAACAACCTCGAGCAAGTGGAGCGGCTCATCGGGTTAACCCGCCCCCTGTTGACCTTGGCGAAATTCACCAGCAGCAAATCGCCCGTCCGGCTTGCGCCACTCGAGATCGAACCGCTGATCCAGGAGCTCGTGGACCAACTGACGCTACTGGCCGACGATCGGCATATCGCCCTGTTGTTCGAGTCCGAACCGGTCCCTCCGATACTCGGTGACGCCCAGTGGCTCAAACAGGCGCTGATCAATCTGCTCGACAACGCCTTGCGCTATACCCCTTCCGGTGGAACGGTCACCGTCCGATTGCAGGCAGCTGGCCAGGAGATCTCAATAGCGGTCGAGGACACCGGCCATGGCATTGAGCCGGAACATATTCCGCATCTCTTCGAGCGCTTTTACCGAACCGACTGGGCCCGATCGAAGGATGCCGCCGGCACCGGGTTGGGCCTCCCCATCGTGAAAGAAATCACAGAGGCTCACGGCGGCACCATTTCAGTCACCAGCCAAGTCGGCAAAGGCTCTGTCTTCACACTGCGGTTGCCCATCCTGACCCGTCAGACGCAGGCGGTTCCCGCGTCGATAGTTTCTCAATAGCCCCAACTGCAACGATCGCCGTTTTGCTCACAAGAGGTTCGGATCATGAAGAATTCTTCATGATCCCATCATGGCGCCTTCATCTAGCGGAGGTAGAGTGGTGACATTACATTTGGAGGAGGTGCACAACTATGCCGGCATTAATCATTCTCGTACTGGCGGTCACTGTTGTCTTAGGGATCGCGTATAAAGTGTTGTCCATGGAGGAGTAGTTACTGGCATAGCCCCCGTTGTGCACAGGCCGGCGGATTCTGAGCCGCAGCTTCCTGCGCAGCGGGGGCCATGGAACATAGCCGCTGAGGCCCTATCTTTGAACTGATCGTTACTCCCAGCCGCTGACTTCGTAGCCCTTCTCTCTCAGACATTTCTCAACCGCGTCGGCATAGGGCGGGTCAGGCACCAGTGGTTTGAAGGTACCCCCGAGTAATCCGATCACCAGGCCCAATCCAGCGCCGGCGGCGGCGCCAATCGTCACGCCCGGCAAACCACCGACCACGCCCGCCGAGGCCCCGACAGCTCCACCCAGAGTCATACCCAGCACAGCACCTGTTGCGGCATTTCCGGTTTGGTGCACTCCGGTACTTACCCCCGCGGCCTCCACCTTTCTCCGACACACATCGATCTCTTGGCGAGCCTTTTCTCTGCCGTACAGTTGTAGCTGCTTGGTGGACTGCAGCAGCGGCTCCGGTCCCGCACAAGCCGCGAGGAACGACACCACGACGAATAGACCGACGAATTTGCTGCCTGCAGGCATCGCCACTTGCTCTCCTCCCGACCGTGCCTAAGAATAGCCTGTCCGGGGCATCTCATCGAGCTATTTCCTTTTCTCTTCTAGGCCCGATAGTGGAGCACTCCCTTGCGCGCATTGGCCGAGCACCGCTGATTCCATCCGCCCAACCCCGCGTCGCCGAGACTCCGCTTTACCCGGGTCGTGCGCGGACAGCAGGCACGAGTGTTCACCCGTCCGGCCTGTTCGGAGCTTCTATGGGAATTCCCGAGGAACATCTTCAATTTTTTCAATCTAGCGGGGCGCATCCGTCGATGCTCCACTGCGCGCATTGACCGACCACCGCCCTCAAGCTCTCATTCCAATACAATCTTGCGTGGGCGGGCAGCGAGCAAGGAGCATCGACGGATGCGCCCCGCACACCTCTCACTGCCATCCCGTCACCTCATATCCCTTCTCTTGCAGACACCGGTTGACGAAATTCGTGTAGGCCTGACTGGGCTGTGAGGGGCCAGCCGCATGGAACAGCCCTGTCAGCAAACCCCACACAGCACCACTGGCCGCGCCAATCATCGACCCCCTTCCGACGGCTCCTGAAATGGCGCCACCGACCGCCCCGCTTGCGGCACCAACCCCGGCGCCGACCGCCGTATTCGTCGCCACCCGGCCTGCTGTGCCTCCCCCCGCCTGAGCACCAGCCTCCTCAGCCGCCAGCTTACAGGCCTCGATATCTTGATCCGCCGCTTCTTTTCCGACCGACTGCAGATGGGGATTGGGATACAAGACAGGATGCGCGCTGGAGCAGGCAGTGAGAAACAACATGCCGACTATAGCCCCTTTTCGTATTGCGTTCATTCCGTGCCTCCTCATCTTCTCTTCGGGATCGCCAGTCGCGTCAGGACCGCCTCGGCCGTGATGCCTTTGATGATCACTCGCTTAGAGCGGCTCTTCGCTCCCGCATGAATGGAAATGCTCCCCGATGGCACCGCACAACACTCGGCTAAAAACCGGACCAGCTCGTCGTTGGCCGCACCGTCGATGGGCGGAGCCGACACGCGAATCTTCAGTGCGTTGCCATGGATCCCGATACATTCCGTACGGGAAGCCTTAGGTTGGACATGCACCGTGAGGACGACACCGTTCCGACCGTCCTGCACGATCGTAGGGAGGGAATTCACAACAGGGTACTGGCTAAAAAATAGCTTTGGCCAACTCCAGAATACTGCGTTGCATATCCGGGTCGTCGGTGATTGGCCTGGCGATCGCCACATCGCAGGCTCGTTCCGCGGGCACGCCTTGCCGAATCAACGTCCCGGCATAGATCAACAACCTGGTGCTGACTCCCTCATCCAGCCCATGATTCTTGAGGTTTCGAACTTTGCCGCCAAGTTTCACCAGGCTGCCCGCAAGAGCCTGGTTAACACCCGCCTCCCGTTCAACCACCGTCGTTTCGATCTCCGGAGAAGGATACTCGAATTCGATCGCCATGAACCGCTGCTTCGTGCTCTGTTTCAAATCCTTGAGCACGCTCTGGTAGCCGGGGTTGTAGGAGATCACGAGCATGAAGTCATCGGCGGCCTCCAGAATCTGGCCCTTCTTCTCGATCGGCAACACGCGGCGATCGTCGCTGAGGGGATGAATGATGACGGTCGTGTCCTTTCGAGCCTCCACGACTTCGTCGAGATAGACAATTGCGCCGTGCTTGACGCCGAGCGTCAGCGGTCCATCCATCCACACCGTCTCCTGACCTTTGAGCAGATAGCGGCCGACGAGGTCGGGTGCTGTGAGATCCTCATGGCACGCCACAGTGATCAGCGGGCGTTCCAGCCGATAGGCCATGTGCTGGACAAACCGGGTTTTACCGCAGCCAGTCGGCCCTTTGAGCATCACGGGCATCTTGTTGCGCGCGGCAATCGAGAAAAGCCCTACCTCTCCGCGCACCTCGGCGTAGAACGGCTCCCGCTCGATCCGATATTGCCCGATATCACGCTCACGTCCTGGATGTATCATGGAATCTTTTCTCGCCCTCTCGTCCGATGGTCGTTCTCCGAGACTCAGGGCCCGAGTACTCGGAGGCCACAATAAACACAACGGGGCCCAAGATCAAGCGATCAGAGCAGGACGACAGTCCATGTCAAGTCCGCGCGACAGTCGCTCCATCCAATACTTCACGCACCTTTTGCGTCAATGCCTCCACCGTAAATGGCTTCTGGAGAAACGTCGTGCCTTCCTTCACTCCACCCTTGGAGAATACAGGATGGTCGGGGTAGCCCGACATATACATGACCTTCATGGAGGGACGCACAATCGCCAGCTGCTCCGCGACTTCAGGCCCGCTCATCTGCGGCATAACGACATCGGTCAACAACAGATGGATCGGCCCCAAATGTTTGGCGCCAGTCACCAAGGCTTCGATCCCGTGACGTGCGATCAGCACATCGTAGCCTTTTAACCGCAGGGCTTCCTCAACCAAACCCCGAACCGCCGGATCGTCCTCGACGATCAAGATGGTTTCCCGGCCCCGGGCCTGGTCGGCCGTTGCCGCCGTGACGGACACAGTCTGTTCCACGGGTTCGGCCTTCGGAAAGAAAATCTTGCACGTCGTTCCCTGCCCCAGTTGACTGTCGATGCCGATCATGCCGCCGCTTTGTTTGACGATACCATACACGGTCGAAAGGCCAAGACCGGTGCCCTTACCAGCTTCCTTCGTCGTGAAAAACGGCTCGAACAAATGCGCTTGAACCTCCTCACTCATGCCATGGCCGGAATCTCTCACCGCCAGCATGACGTACTCCCCTGCTTCAAGGGTCATCATCCCCTGGCGACTCTCGGCCCCTACCGTGATGTTTCGCGTCTCAATCGTCAGCCGCCCGCCCGTCGGCATGGCATCCCTCGCGTTGACGGCCAGATTCATAATGACCTGCTCGATCTGCCCGGCATCAGCTCTGATCGACCACAATTGCGACTCGAGGTCCGTATAGAGTTCAATGAGATCTTCGCCGATCAGCCGCCGGAGCATCCCGTCCATGTTCAGCACAATGGCATTCACATCGACGATCTTGGGGGACACGAATTGGCGCCGGCTGAAGGCCAGTAGTTGTCCTGTCAGACCGGCCGCCCGATCCGCCGCCTTCTTCACCTCAGCAATGTCCGACCGGGACGGATCGCCGGGATCGAGGCGATGCATGGTCAGCTCACTGTACCCGCGAATCACGGTCAGCAGATTGTTGAAGTCGTGGGCCACCCCCCCGGCAAGCCGTCCGACCGCTTCCATCTTCTGCGCTTGGCGCAATTGCGCCTCCGTCCGACGCAACGCCTCTTCAGCTCTGGTGCGTTCGCCAAATTGCCCAACCTTCAGCCCGACATCGGTCATCATATTGAGCAACTCTTCATCCGGCTTTTGCACATACCGGCTGAAGAACTCGATCACCCACTCGACCTCGCCGCCGACTCGGATCGGAAAGGCGAACGCGCCGTGCAGACCGGCTTTCGCCGCCGTCTCCGATCGGGGGAAATTGCCGTCCGCCAGGACATCCGGTATCCATGCCGGCCGGCCCGTATCCCAAATCCGTCCTGGCAAGCCCTCCCCGGGCTTAAAGGATTGTTCCTGAGTCCTATGAACGAATTCTTCCACGGCTAGCGTCTCGGCATTCCACACACCGACGCATCGCAAGACCCCTGCCTGTCTGTCTACCCTCCAAAATGCGCCCAGCTCCCACTCCAGGCTTTCGCCGATTGCTTGAATGATCTTGGGCACCGCGTCGTCAAGCGTTACTGCGTCGGCGAGCACCCGCGTCACAGCATATTGCGAAGCCAGCCGCCGTTCGGCATTCCGCCGATCCGTAATGTCGCGGACGAACGCACTAAACAAATACACTTCGCCGATACGAGCTGGTGAGACCGACAGCTCTACCGGGAATTCCCGGCCATCCTTGTGCCGTGCAGTGACCTCGATGCGCCGATTGAGAACGGGGCCTGCTCCCGTCCTGAGATACTCCTGAATTCCCCGCACGTGCGCTTCCCGGTCGCGATCTGGAATAATCGTCTCGGTAAGCGGTTTTCCCTTCGCTTCTTCGCGAGCCCATCCGAAAATGACCGTGGCTTGGCTATTCCAATCGGTGACAATGCCGGACGCATCGATCGTAATGACGCCGTCGAGCGCGGTCTCGACGATCGACCGGTTGTGCTCCTGGCTCTGCAGCAACGCCGCCTCGGCTGCCCGAGCCCAGGCGCTCTCCTGGAGCGCCTGGCGGTATTCCATACGCAAACGAACCGCTGACCAGATGAGAAGTGCCAGGAGAGGGAACCACACGGCGGCGGCAACACCGCGTCCGACCTGATCAAGGAGGAATATCCCGATACCCAGGGCCACGACCGTGATGACGAGGAGCAGAAACGGCAGCCAGCCGTATCGGCGAGCGGCGGGTGGCACCTGTGTGGTCGCCGGAAGAGTCATGCATTCATCCCTTCAACACCCAATTCTCGATCAGCGTCCTTGGGCGATAGGCCCGCTTGGCTTCGCGCAGGCCGGGAAGTCCGGCGTCATCCATGGCATTGATCGAGGTGGCCCCCCCATTGAGAGCGGTACGGCAGGTATCGCGGAACAACCACTGAGCCAAGCCGGCAATGGATCGATCCGCGACCTCCAGCAGGACACACCAGGTGCGTGGCGTCAACCAATAGCCGAACGTATACGCGATGATTCTGCGCTCCATGACGGCCACCGTCCCTGACAGGCCGATCCGCTCAGGTTCGGCCAGAACGCGGCCGTGCGCAACTTTGGCGTCCTCAAGCAGCAGCCGTCCCATCGAATCATGAGACTGGTGTTCCTTGCTCAATTTCTGCGACGACCAAAAATCATACAGCGCAAGACAGCCGGTCCGGTGATGCGCACGATACGGCTCGACCGTGATCGCGTGTTCGCGCTCTACACGATTGCACAACGCCCGCTGGGACTTGTACCGATCGCCCGCCAACTGCACCAGCGCCTCGGCGGGGTAGAGATAGTCGGCCTCCTTCGGCCGGAACTGAAAACCACCTCGTTCCAACGCCCGCTTCTGCGGGCCCATCACATTCTCAACCCGGCTGACCGGCGAGGGCCCGTTCCACTCCTGCATCAGCTGGAACGCTTCCCGCACGGCATCGTCCAGCGGTCCCGCCCCCAGCGGAAGGAGCGGCATGAACCACCCGTCCGGAGATCGGGAGAACAAGAAGAACGTCTCGTGTGTTTCAATCCACCAGGAGGGTAGCACCGGTGTCCAGATGAAATGGTAAGGGAACGCATAGGCGGCCAGTGCGTCATCGGCAAGCAGTCGTGCCCGTTCCAGTGCCTGTCCGAATCGCGGAGCATCCGACGGGGTCAGAGGCTGCAGTCGGGGATCAGGATGTGCCTTCTTCAACCGGGCCGTGAGCTGCGGGAGAGGCTGCACAATCACGACATCGTCCTGGAATCGTCCGATCAAGCGAGGATTGGCAACCAACATCTCGACTATGTCTTCGGCCGCCAGCTCACCGGCAACCCGTTCTGCGTGCGCGGCAATCGTATCGGAAGCCGTGTCTCTCAGAAACGGGCACTTGGTATCCCACCCCAACACAACGCCTTTGCATGCCGCATCCCACATGAGAGCCAAGGGGTACAGACGGCAGTCCAGCGGACGGACCTCATAAATCCCGCATCGGCCGGTCGTAGAATCGAAGGCAGGACAGACGTACCCTTCTCCCGATGGATCGTGCCTGAGATCGATCTGTGAACCGGACTCATCTGGAAAGGACTCACGAGGCAGGCCGTGCGCCACCGCCGCGGCAATTTCTTGCCCGGCAAAATAGGGGCGCAGAAAGCTGTCGGCTTCAGGGAAACGGCAACAGACGTCGCAGCGGAAACAGGCGGCGTTGGGCACCAATTGAGGCAGTGATTTCGGCGCGACCACGGATGGTTCGGACTCCGCTACAAGGAGACCCATCGACCCCATCATACGACGCATGCCACATCGTGGCAAGCATGGCTCGCATTCATTCATGCCACACCCTGGAGAATGGCAACCTCCACAAAGCCCAAGCCCCTTGTGGAGCCATACAGTGCGTGTTAGCATTCGACGCACACCGCGTTGAAATCTGCGGGCGACTAACCCGCATTATTCATGGCGGTTCGTCGCGAAACGGCGTAGTCGCGTAGCGAGACGGGCGCGCGGAGCCCTGAGAAGCCGAGGCATACTTGAAACAGTATGTCGAGGTTGGGAGGGGCGAGCCTGCCCGCCAAACCAAGCTTGCTCGTGCCGCCGCGTTCGATCACATCGCGGCGGAGAGGCCTTTTGCCGTCGACGTTTCGTCGCAGCAGCGAATCCGCAATTGCAGCAGAATCGTTCATGAATGATGCGGGTTAACCAAAGGATTATCTCATTGGCACAGACTGAGCCGTTGTGTCCCCCGCCGCAGACTGAACTGGCACTCAGCCGCTGTGCAGCCGTTCGTGCAGGATTGTACGCAGCCAACCTGCTCGCTTCGTCTGTACGCGGGGCAACGGAGAATGCACCCTCCCTTTCACAAACGACCGCATCGTGGCGAATCAGCCCGACCCCGTTGATTCTGCCGCAAGACCAGTTGACATTCTTCACTCGGCTGGGCCCGCAGCTCCTGTCGTAGAGCGTCAAGGGAACCCAGCCGGCTTGGGTGGCAGGCTGGCTCGATCAAGGTAAACCGGACGCGCTGGTGAACTACAGCCGCATGAAGCGGTTTCGAGACTCGGTGCCGCACGTCATCAGGCCGGACGTGATTCCGACCCAAGACGGGATGGTCATTACCGAACTGGATTCCGTGCCCGGCGGCATCGGCCTGACTGCGGCAATGAGCCGGATCTACGCCGATCTTGCGCCTCAGTCCTCAGTCCTCAGTCCTCAGTCCTGTTATGACCTTGTCGGAGGCCGGGACGGAATGGTGCGAGGTTATGCCTCAATGCTCCGATCGGCCCAGGGACAACACGCCGGCTGTGTGGCCATCGTGGTGTCCGAGGAAGCCAAGGACTACCGACCGGAAATGACATGGCTGGCCGCGCAACTCCGCCAACAGGGATTGCCGGTCTGGTGCATCGAGCCGCGCGAGATCCGCTTTACGGAAGACGGGCTGCGCCTCCCCACGGACAGCGGCGACCAAGCCATCGGTCTCGTGTACCGGTTCTACGAACTGTTCGACCTGCTGAACATACCCAAGGCCGAATTGGTTCAATACGCTGTGAAGAAAGATTGGGTGGCAGTGACGCCGCCTTATAAGCCGGCGCTGGAGGAAAAATCGGCTTTTGCCTTGCTGCATCATCCCGTCTTGCACTCCTACTGGAAGAAGGAACTCGGCCCGGACTGCTTCCTTCATCTAACGGCCATGATGCCGAAAACCTGGCTGCTCGACCCCTCGCCGATTCCTCCCACGGCCACGATCCCGGGCCTCCACATCGGAGAACGCGCGGTTGCGAATTGGAGCGATCTGGAAACCGCTACCCAGAAGGAACGGCACTTCGTGATCAAACCGTCCGGATTCTCAGAACTCGCGTGGGGCAGCCGAGGCGTCTCAATTGGGCATGACCTGCCGCAGACCGAATGGGCCGGCGCACTCCAGCACGCGCTGGCATCGTTTCAGACCACGCCCTACCTCGTACAAGAGTTTCATAAGGGCCGACTGTTCGAGCTGGACTATCTGGACGAGGGAACCGGCAGGTTGGTCCGCATGGCCGGGCGGGCGCGGCTCTCGCCCTATTATTTCCTCACTGGCGAAACGGTGGAGTTGGCTGGTATCCTGGCCACAGTCTGCCCGGCAGACAAAAAAGTCATTCACGGGATGAAGGACGCAATCATGGTACCGTGTGCCGTCTCCTCTGATGCCCGGCAAGGAGGTCACGCGTCGAGCACCACTCATCAATCGTAACGCAACCGGCACAAAGCCACGTTTCGTGCTGGATCACCGATTGATGACTGACGACCGACGAATCCTGTTATGGCTCTCACGCTCTACCATGTTGAGTGGTGCCCCGATTGCCACGTCGTTCGTCGCAAACTGGCCGACTTGAGACTCGACTACGAGGACATCCTTGTTCCCGATAGCAGGTCGATGCGAAAGCAGGTCTACGACGTGTCCGGTCAGTATTACGTGCCGGTGCTGAAAGACGGCGATCTCATCTTGACTGAAACTGCCGACATACTGGCCTATCTGGATGAACAGCACGGGCAGGGCGGGGCGAAACGCGCAACAGGGAAGTTCCTCTCTCAGACCCGCACGTCGCCCGACCAGCTAGGCGAAGACGACGACCATCCTTCCTGCAGAATCAACTGAGAGGCGATTCCATGGAAGACTGGAAACAGATTCTCGCCAAAAGCATCGTCAAGCCGAAGGAGTTGGCAGAGCGGTTTGGCGTCGACGAAGAAGAAATCCGTGCCATCGTCGGCCCGTACCCAATGCGGATCACCCCGACCGTGCTGGGTACCATCAAAGAGAAGGGCGATGCGATCTGGAAGCAGGTCATCCCCGAAATGGCCGAATTGGCCGATCTCGACGCGGAAGACGACCCGCTGGAAGAAGACCTCATGAGCCCCGTGCCGCACTTGGTCCACCGATACCCGGACCGAGTGCTGCTCATGGTCACGAATCAGTGTCCGATCTATTGCCGGTTCTGTACAAGAAAACGGCTGGTGGGAAAACCGGGCTTCCTCAAGAAAGGCGAATTGGACCGGGCCATCGCCTACCTTCGGGAACACACCGAAGTCCGCGACGTCATTCTGTCCGGCGGCGATCCCTTATTGTTGCCCGATTATCTCCTCGAACGGGTGTTTAAAGCCCTTCGGACCATTCCACATTTGGAGCTGATCCGTATCGGCTCGCGAGTGCCCGGTACGTTACCGCAACGAATCACCCCGAAACTGTGTGAGATCGTGAAGAAGTACCACCCGATCTATATGAACCTGCACTTCAACCATCCCGATGAGCTCACGCCGGAAGTGAAAACCGCCTGCGGCATGCTGGCCGATGCCGGCGTTCCACTGGGCGCGCAAACCGTCCTGCTCAAAGGCGTCAACGACGATCCGGAAATTATGAAGCGACTCGTGCATCAACTGCTGCTCGCGCGGGTGAAGCCCTACTATCTCTATCAAGCCGATTTGACCAAAGGCACGAATCACTTCCGCACGACGGTCGAAGTGGGCTTGAACATCATCAAGGCGCTCCAAGGCCACACCAGCGGTATGGCAGTACCCCATTTCGTCATCGATGCACCCGGCGGCGGCGGCAAAATTCCCCTCTTACCGGCCGACTACTTGGTCCATCTGGACGAACAGGGAGCCGTGCTCCGGAACTACGAGAACAAGACCTTCCATTACCCGCAACCCACTCCCGATATCCGGCGTGAACTGCCCATGGTCGGTGCCCGGTCACCGCATGACAACTCGCCGGAAGAGTTAGTGGCCTGCGGCGACAGCTATCCAGACCGTGACAGCTATGCATCCTGGGGCAATAGCTGCGGCGGAGACGCGGACGACCTGTGAAGACTGCATCGCCCCATGCGGGCATCCTCCCGTATCAGGACATCAAGCGGCTGATCGCTGCCCGAACCATCGAAGCGTCCCCGCCGATTGAAGCCCGGCAAATCCAGCCGGCCAGTCTTGATCTCCGACTCGGTCGCAAAGCCTATCGACTCATCAGCAGTTTCTTGCCGGAGCTCTCAACGATTTCCTCCCGCCTCAACGTGCTCGATTTTTACCAATCCGATCTCGTGATGTATGAGATGGACTTGACCGGCGGAGCCATTCTGGAAAAAGGCCACGTCTATCTGGTGCCCTTGTTGGAGACTTTGAAACTCCCGAAAACTATCCGGGCGCGGGCCAATCCGAAAAGCACCACCGGCCGGCTGGACGTGTTCACTCGTATCGTCACCGATCTCAACGCCGGATTCGATGAAATCCGCGCCGGCTACCAAGGCCCGTTGTTTTTGGAAGTGGTCCCCCGTTCCTTCGCCATCAAGGTACGCACCGGACAATCGCTCAACCAAATCCGGTTTGTCCGCGGTGAAGCCACCGTCACAGACACGATGCTGCGCACGCTGCACCGGCGCACACCGTTGCTCTATCACAATGATCCGTCCAGGAAAGCCGTAGGCAGCCGTGATTTTCGAGCCGAGCACGGGCTGTTCCTCCGCATCGACCTCAAGGGGGACGACCGGACCGATTCCCGCGTCATCGGTTATCGCGCAAAAAAGAATAGCCACGTGATCGACCTTGCCAAAGTCGGCCATTACGCCGCCGGGGATTTTTGGGAGCCGCTCCACCGGCATCGACACGACAGCCTGCTGTTGGAACCGGAAGAGTTCTATATCCTCGCATCGAAAGAGCGAATCCGTGTGCCGGCCGGCTACGCCGCCGAGATGGTCGCCTATGAGGCGGCTTGCGGGGAACTGCGGACCCACTATGCGGGATTCTTCGATCCGGGATTCGGCTATGGCGCGAGAGGGGAAATCAAGGGGACTCAGGTCGTCCTGGAAGTGAGGCCTCACGACGTGCCCTTCTTGATTCACGATGGGCAAACGTTTTTCAAAGTCGTCTACGACCGCATGCAGGACGCGCCGGAACAGTTATACGGAGTCGGCCTCGGCTCATCCTATCAGCAGCAAGCATTGACGCTCAGCAAACACTTCAAGGCCTAAGTCATGACACCGCCCGACCCTCCCACTCCACAAGACCAAACGCGCCCGCCGGTGCACCATCCTGCTCCACCGGACCGGGAGGACAGCGGCAGCGACCACCACATGCGCGTGCTGGGCAAGATGGTCGGCACGGCCTTCATGTTTCTGGGTTTCTTGCAGATCTTCCTGTCGATCAGCGGCGGATTCGAGTTGAGCGGCGTCGTGGCCATGCTCTTGTACTTCGGTGGGCTGGCCATCTGGGCCAACGCCGTCATGGAGCATCCCCTGCTTCGATGGGGAGTCACGATTGGAGCCATCGCGATTGCGCTGGGCTTTCTCCAGTTCGGCGAGATTCTATTCTGGCACAAGCAGGTCATTTTCTGGGGTACCGTGATCATCGTCATGTATTTTATGTTCAACGAGCCGAAGAAACCCACACCATGAGCTTGCAGGATGGCCAACAAGGTGTCCGGCAAGGCCGCAACGAATGAAGAGGCGAGGTGTATGTTTCGTATACATCGAGCCTCTGAATGACGTGAGAACGAAGCCCGACGCCTTGATCGCCATCCTGCACCGATGACAATCTCCGTCATCATCCCCACGCTCAATGAAGAAGCTGTTTTGGCACAGACCTTGGCGCATACGTCAGCGTTGCAGGTGGGCGAACTCATCGTAGTCGATGGAGGGAGTACGGACTCGACGGTCCCCACAGCCCAAGTCTTCTGTGCCAACGTACTCAACGCGCATCTCATCACAGCTCCACGAGGCCGTGCCCGCCAGATGAATGAAGGAGCCAAGGCAAGCCAGGGCGATGTGCTGCTGTTTCTCCACGCCGACACGCAGTTGCCGGAACATACCGGACGAATCATTGACTCGGCCTTCGCCGACCCCGCGGTGGTCGGCGGACGCTTCGACGTGCGATTCGACAGTGCTTCCGTGTGGAGCCGGATCATCAGTGCGTTCATGAACCGCCGATCGCGCCTGACGGGGATTTCCACCGGCGATCAAGCCCTCTTCGTCCGCCGCCAGGTATTTGAACAGCTGGGCGGCTTCGCGGATATCCCGCTCATGGAAGACATCGACTTCAGCCGGCGCCTGAAGCGAGCCGGACGGATCGCGGCGCTCAGAGACACCGTCATCACTTCGTTTCGACGGTGGGAGGCCCAAGGGCCTCTGAGAACCATCCTCTTGATGTGGACCTTGCGGTTCCTGTACTGGTTAGGAGTCCGTCCCCATCGACTCGCTCAAGCCTATCGGGTGGTGAGGTAGCGCATGCCGGGTGTTAACCCCAGCCCTCAGTCCTCAGTCCTCGGTACGGCTTTGGTAATTTTTGCCAAAGCCCCCGTTCCCGGCCAGGTAAAGACACGCCTCTGCCCCCCGCTGACACCGGACGAAGCCGCCACACTACACGGGAGCTTCGTCCTCGACACGCTGGAACGGACGAAAGAGGCAGTCTCCAAATTCAAATTGCCGCTCGACCGTTATCTCGCCTGCGCCCCGTCTTCCACCCATGTGTTTTTCAAGATCATGGAAGAACGGCAGGGCGTAAGGGTGATCGATCAAGTGGGCGACGATCTCGGATCGCGGATGAATCAGGCCTTCGAGGCCTTGTTCAAGCAGGGATACAAGCGTGTACTGATCGTCGGGACCGACGCGCCATCACTCCCGCTCGAGTATTACAAACACGCTATCACGCTGCTGGAAACCCACGACCTGGTGCTCGGCCCGGCCCTTGACGGCGGCTACTACCTGATTGGCCTCAACCGACCGTTTCCCGATCTCTTCACCGACATCCCCTGGTCCACTGAACAGGTGCTTGCCCTGACACAAGAGAAGGCCGGAGCGCTCGGACTCAAAACGGCTCTACTCGCTCCATGGCGCGACGTCGATACGATTGCCGACCTCCAAGCGCTCATCGAGTCCAGCGCGCTCGATGCCAAGAAGTCGAAGCGCGAGCAGTCGTTCTCAAGCCGCACCGCCGGTGCGTTGCAACTGCTCGCCAAACGGCTACGGACGAGAGCATAATGGTTTACCACTTCTGAATCGGAGAGCAGGCTATGGTACAGCCCGTCGCACTCATCACCGGCGGAGCCAAAGGCATCGGGAGGGGCGTCGCCCTGGATCTCGCCGCCCGACACTGGAGGATCGCCTTCTGCTATCGAACCAGCGAAGCCGACGCGCAGAACACCGCAACGGCCATCAAGGAACAGGGGGGAGAAGCGTGGCCGATTCAGTGCGACGTGTCGGACCCGGATGCGGTGAAACGCGTTGTGGCGCAGGTCGAGGACAAATGGGGCCGGATCGACGCGCTGATCAACAGCGCCGGCCCGTACCATCGTATCAACCTGCTCGAAGAGACCGTCGATGGATGGAACGAGATGTTCGACGGGAATCTGCATCCCATTTTTTATCTGGCCC
>JABMDL010000085.1 GCA_015903945.1 Nitrospira sp.
AAACATCGCGTTCCGCGGCCGATGCGGAAGAATCGGGTATGGGGTTGTGATCTGCTCGCGAAGACGGACTCCGAGGGCCGCACCCATCTCGCCCTGGCGATCCTGGATCATGGCAGCCGCGCCTGCCTGCGCTTGCAGCAGTTGGCGGATAAGTCGTCGCTTCGGCTACTCCAAGAACTCGTGCAGGCGGTGAAGCGCTATGGTCGGCCACAGTTCATCCGAACGGATAACGAGGCGGTGTTGGTGTCACGTCTTTTCAGACTCGGCCTGTGGCTCTTGGGTATCCGCCAGCAGCGGATTCAACCAGGGTGCCCGTGGCAGAATGGCCGGGTCGAACGGTTCATCGGGACGGTGAAACGAGAACTGAGGCAAGAGGCGCTGACAGGCGGCGAGGAGTTCAAGCACAGGCTGACAAGCATTCGGACCTGGTACAACCATGACCGCCCGCATGATCACTTGCAGGGGCGAACCCCGGCAGAGGTCTGGGAAGCTGCTGTGAAGCGTGAAACGTGAAGCGTATCTCGTGTCCGGATTCGCACGCTTCACGAACGACGAGAGACGAACGACGCAGATGTCCGGCGAGGTGTGTCCTCAGACAGCGCCGTGAGGTGGTTTCGGACAAAGAAACAGACGGACCACGAAAGAAATTGCGAAAGGATGGTGAAATCGTTCCGGTCAAGGAGAGGAAATTGACTCGATTCAGGTGAAAACGACTGGCGAGTCGGACCTGAAACCCCTACCGGACAGCCGGACGGGACACCGTCGCAGCCAGCCGGGCCAGGCAATGGCTACCGCGGATTCTACGAGTTTCGCCTAGGAATGCAAGCGAGGCTAACAAAATACGCGCAGGCGCTCTTGATCTTATGTGAAGCGCACAGGGGGTCGGTCCACTTGCTGATGCACCCACCGGGATGGAGTGGCCGCCGTCGAGACAAAGGCTTGGCCGAAGCCGAGCACGAAATGGGTATCCTCAAGTCGCAACTCCCATAGGGCGAAGTCACTAAACCCGAACATCATCTCGGCTTGTGGAAATCGAGCGAGGTAGTGCGCCTTGATAGCGTTGTATGATGACGCATCGGGTGGAAGAATCGCTGCTTCACCCTGGAGATTCATTCGCCTCAACGCCAAAGGATTCTTCCCCGGCCCGTCCGGTTCAGCGATGAACAGGGACACATGGGGATCGGTGAGCAGGTGCTGCGTGTGCAGTGCCAGCCTGCTGAGGTGAAGATAGGCACTGGTCCAGTCCGATCCAAACACATAGGGTACGTGGGATCCGAACGGACGTCCATGTCGCATGGTCAGTAGCACGGCTGTGCGGACATCCTGCGTAAGCGCCGTCCACGCCTCATGTACTTCCTGACTCGTCAATGCTGTCATGGATGCGAAGCTCCATCAAAATGTCGATCTCACGATACCATCCGGCAGCAGTAATCGCTACTCCGCTGGGGTCAATGCGACTGATTCACCACGCGACTCCCTGCGTTTCTTGACCGCCCCCTGGCTGCATGCTAGCATCGGCCCACACACATGCGGATATTCTACATGTCAGCCGGTTTCTTCACGCGCCGCCATCCATGAAACGCACCTCCGTTGCACAGCCGGACGTCGCCACTCTGTTCATCGCCGCCAGCGAACAGGATTCGAATTTGTATTATGCGACCAAATTTATGGCGCCGGATCCATTCATCTACCTCGAGATCAAAGGCGAGCGGGTGTTGGTGATGAGCGATCTCGAAATGGATCGCGCCAAGGCTCAGGCGACGGTCGATCGGGTCCTGTCCTATTCCGAGGTGGAAGGCAAAGCGAAAAGCCGGGGTATCAAGGCTCCGACGACGGTTGATATCGTGCACATTGTCCTGAAAGAGTCCAAAATCCGCCAGCTCCTGGTACCGGCGAATTTTCCGTTCATTCATGCCACACGCTTGCAGGAGCTGGGATACAGCCTGAAGCCGAAGCGCGATCCGTTCTACGAACAGCGCGTTGTGAAAACGGCGGAGGAAGTGCGACATATCGAAGAGGCACAGCGGGCGACGGAAGAAGCCGTGGCTGCGGCCCATGCGATGTTGCGCCGGACGGAGACCAAGGCGGGGCAGTTGTGGCTCGACGGCGCGCCGGTCACTTCGGAGCGGGTCAAGCAGCTCATCAACGTTGCCCTGATGGAGCGGGGCTGCATCGCCCAGCATACGATCGTGGCGGGCGGCGAGCAGGCCTGCGATCCGCACAACGAAGGCAGTGGCCCCTTGCCGGCCCACCGCAGCATCATCTTCGACGTCTTTCCCCGCTCCGCGGTGACGCGATACTTCGCCGACATGTCGCGTACGGTGGTGCGCGGCAAGCCCGGTCCCGAGTTGGTGAAGCTGTATCAGGCGGTGAAGGACGCGCAGGAAGAAGCCATCACGAAGATCAAGGACGGCGCCGACGGCATGAAAATCCATCAAGGCATCTGTGCGCGGTTCGAGAAAGCCGGCTACAAGACAGGCATGGTCAATGGCAGGATGCAGGGCTATTTTCACGGAACAGGCCACGGAGTCGGGCTCGACATTCACGAAGCGCCACGGATCAGCCGCACCGGCTCGTTGTTACAGGAGGGGCACGTCGTCACGGTGGAGCCGGGCCTGTATTATCCCGGCCTTGGCGCCGTCCGCATCGAAGACATGGTGCTGGTGACCCGCGACGGGTGTCGGAATCTCACGAACTTTCCGAAGCAATTCCAGCTCGACTGACAGGCGGGTATACGTTCTCTCCAGCCGAGTCGGTGCTCTGGCCGGATCCTAGCCGCAGGTCGTGGCGCAGGCATGGCCCATTCCTTTCAATTTCTCGACGACATCGCACTGGCCGATCTGGCTTTCGAAGCGGAGGGCGATTCCGTCGAGGAGTTGTTTTGCTCGGCTACCGGCGCGCTTCTCGAAACCCTGGCCGATCCTGCGACGGTGGCTGCGACCTGGGAGCGGCGGATGGAGAAAGTCAGCGAGGATCCGGCCGATCTTCTCTTTGATTGGCTGTCGGACGTCGTGTATTGGAAGGACGCGGCCGGAGTGGTGTTCCATGACGCCGAGCTTTCCGTGAGGCAGGAGGGATCAACCTGGAGACTGGAGGCGGTCCTGCGCGGGGCATCTGTCGATCAGACCATGCAGACCCTTCGCAGCGATGTGAAGGGGATCACGAAACATCTGTATGACGTGAGGCAGGAAGGATCGCGCTGGTACGCGCGGGTGGTGGTCGACGTATGACGCTGAACACTGAGATGCGGGTCAACCGGATCACCGACGAGGTATGGGAAATCCCCGCCACGGAGAAGTCCGGCATGGTGGTGCCGGCGAGAATTTACGCGACGCAGGGTATTCTGCAATCGATGGACCGCGGCGTCTTCGATCAAGTGACGAACGTGGCCTGCATGCCCGGCATTACGCGCTATGCGCTCTGCATGCCGGATGGGCATTGGGGCTACGGGTTTCCGATCGGCGGCGTCGCGGCGTTCGACCTCGAGACCGGCGTCATCTCGCCGGGCGGCGTGGGGTATGACGTCAACTGCGGTATGCGTCTGATTCGCACGGACTTGACGTTGGAAGACGTGCAGCCGAAACTGGAACGCCTGATGACTGAATTGTTCCGCCGCGTGCCGGCCGGGGTGGGGGCGGCGGGATTCGTCCGGTTGAATCGGGATGCGTTCGACGCGGTCATGACGCGTGGCGCCTGCTGGTGTATCGAACAAGGGTATGGGTGGCACCGGGATTTGGCGCACATCGAAGAAGGCGGGTGCATTGGGGGGACCGATCCCTCCACGGTCAGCGAACATGCGGTGGGGCGGGGTATCAACCAGCTGGGGACGCTGGGGTCCGGCAACCATTATTTGGAAGTCCAGGTGGTGTCGAACGACCGGGTATTCGATCCTGAGACGGCGGCGGTATTGGGCCTTACCGGCCAGGATCAGATTGTGGTCATGGTCCATTGTGGATCGCGCGGGTTCGGCCATCAGGTGGCGAGCGACTATCTCAAGACCTTCGAAAAAGCCATGCGCCGCTACGGCATCACGGTGAAGGATCAACAGCTGGCTTGTGCCCCATTCCGTTCGCCTGAGGGGCAGGACTATTTCGCGGCGATGAATTGCGCGGCCAACACAGCGTTCGCCAATCGCCAAGTGATCACTCATCAGATCCGCGGCGCGTTCGCTCAAGTCTTCGATCGGTCGGCCGAAGAGTTGGGTATGGAGTTGGTGTATGACGTGGCGCATAACATCGCCAAACTCGAACGCAATCCAGAGGGATACTTGCTGGTGCATCGCAAAGGGGCGACCAGAGCATTCGGCCCAGGCAGTCCGGACGTGCCGCGTGATTTTCAGAAGATTGGGCAGCCGGTGATCTGTGGCGGATCGATGGAAACCGGCTCCTATGTGCTGGTCGGCACGGACCGCGCGGTGCACGAGACGTTCGGATCCACGATGCATGGGGCGGGACGGACGATGTCACGGGCGCAGGCCAAGAAGTCGATCCGCGGGGAACAGCTTCAGCAGGACATGAAACGGCGCGGGATTCTTGTGAAGGCCGTCTCGATGTCTGGCCTGGCGGAAGAAGCGGGCTTTGCATACAAGAACATTTCCGAGGTGGTTGAGACCGTCGATCGAACCGGGATCACAAAAAAGGTGGCGGAACTCAGGCCGATCGGTAACATTAAAGGATAGGGCTCAGCTCCCGGGCGAGGCAACGCCATATGGACAATCGAAAAGATCCGCGTTTCTCCGTGCACTTCCGCAGCTCATTCAGTTCCGCCAATATCATCTCTGGTGTCGGCTTGCTGAACAATTTGTCCAGCGGAGGGTGCCGCATCTTCACCTCAACGCCAGTCAAGCCCGGCACGGCGCTGGAGTTGCGCATAGAAATCTCGGACTCAGAGCCGCCA
>JABMDL010000045.1 GCA_015903945.1 Nitrospira sp.
CCGGGGACCGATAGGGATCGTAGGGCGGCAGGCACATCTCGACGGGAGTCAGGTCGACCGTGTCCTTCGTGTGGGTCACGAAAAATCCATCGCAACAAAGCGCCAAGGGGAGGTGTACATCCGGCTCCTCCGACACCATGTAGCCCTTGAGAATCCAGTCGTAAAAATCCTGTGCCGTTTCCGCATGCCAGACCAGCATGCCCGTATTCATGAGGTAGGCGATCTCGATCGTGTCCGGCTGGATCGACAGCGGAGAATTGATCCCGCGGCAGGTCACGATACATTGGATCGGCAATCTGGCTCCGGCCCACATCGGGAAGTTTTCCATGGCTCGCATGGTCCCCGGCCCGGCGGTCGTCGTGAACACGCGGGCCCCGCCGAAGGCGGCACCGGCACACTGCGACATGACGGCAAATTCACTCTCCCCGCGAAAGTAATCACCGATATAGCCCTCGGCAAACAGCTCGCCGCACAGGGCGGCCGCCTCGCTCTGGGGTGTAATGGGATAGGCCACCATAATATCGACGTTGGCGCGCCGGACGGCTTCTTTGATGACTTCGCTGCCGGTAAAGAACGACGGTGTACGCGGAGCCTCGTTCATCATCACGCGCGGATCGGTAATGATTTGGGCTTTTCTATTCTTGGTGCCGATGATTGACGTGGTGTCCATGATCCAGTCTCCTTCATGATCCGGTTGCGCGTTCGGACCGATGTCGGAACGCGAGGACCTTATGCGCTGAATGAACTGCCGCAGCCACAGGTTGTTTTCGCCTGCGGGTTCTTGATAGCAAAGCCGGAGCCTTGAACCGTGTCATGGAAATCGACTTCGCAGCCGGCCAGCAGCGGGGCGCTCTGGGAGTCCATGATGACCTTCACGTCGCCTTTTTCGATTACCGTGTCGTCATCGCTTGTTGTGGACTCGAAGGCCATCCCGTACTGGTAGCCATGGCAGCCACCGCCTTTCACGTAGACGCGCAGGCCGACCGTGTCTTTCTCCCCTTGCATGAGCTCTCGGATCTTTTCTTCTGCCGTCGGTGTGATGGTAATCATGGTGTAGCTCCTTTTCTTTAGTGACCGGCGTGGTTGATTGACCTCAGCTCCACTCCTATGCGGAGGTACCTCTGCCACCCCAAGCGACGATGGTGCTTGGACAGAAGACGTCGACACAGGTATTTCGAGGAACATGCGGCGCAAAAGCGGCGGAGACCAGGGAATCGGTCGCGCAAGAGAGGGAGAGAAAGTGACGCGCGAGGATAGGACGGTCGGCGTGGCTCAATACGTCATAGGACCACCCTGGGCGCATTAGGCACAGGAGTCAAGCGATATTAAGGGGAAGAGACGGTATCGTTGCATGATTCTGCAGTCCATCAGCATCGGGCGAGTCACTGGCTCAACCCCAATGTGCCCTGTCATGACCAATCGTCCGTGAGGATCTATGACCGGGGATTTGCCTGCGGTGCCGTGCCTGCGCGTGCTGAACGGCCCCGCTTCTACGACACACTCCTGTGAACGAGCACGGCACCCGGCTGCTCTTTCCTCCTCCCCTTGAGTCTCACTGTCGAAACATGCCTGGAGCGGTGACTTCTCCCCGCACACATTATAGTGCTTGACTCCTGTGCTCATTGCGCCCAGGGTGATGGTGTCAGGTGTGAAGCCCCGCTGGCTGTCCCATCTCTCGCGCTTCCTGACTCTTCCCAGCGTGACCGATTCCCCAGTCTCCGCCGCGTTTACATCACCGTCTCTCTGACTCGTTGCTGGTTTGGCGTGATGGCCTGCTGATGGAGGCGGCCAGGACGCCGGCCGTGCCGCAGAGGACGACTCGACTCACACCCGCATTCCATCAAGAGAGGAGCCATCATGCTCAATTACGCGCTGCTGTTCCTGGTCGTCGGCTTGATTGCCGGCGCGCTGAATCTCGCCGGCGTTTCGATGGTCGCGGTGCAGATTTCGTGGATTCTGTTCGTGATCGGGATCGTACTGTTGGTGATTCATCTGGTCACAGGGCGAACCGCTCGAGTGACGTAACCGGGGCCTGTCTGGTTGTCCGTCGGTTTCCGGCGTGACGACCCGGTTCCAATGTTAATCGCTACGCAAGGAGGAGGATGGATGAACGCTGATCAACTCCAATGGAAATGGTTGCAGTTCAAAGGCGACCTGCAAAAACAGTGGAGCAAATTCACCGATAATGACTTGCAGGAGATCGGAGAGAACTACGACAAGTTTGTCGGCAAGGTCCAGGAACGGTATGGCGCCAAAAAGCGCGAGCTGATGAAGTGGGCGGATCAGTGGTACCACAAGGCTTTGTCGGACAAGACGGGGAAAAAGACCCAGTGACCGGAATCGATCGATGAAAGCCGTCCGACTAGAACTTCACATGTATGAGGACGGCAACGTGAGGAGGCATGCGATGAGCAAGGAAAGAGTTTCAAATCAAGCGACGCCGGCCATGGCGGTCGGCACGCCCAGGACCAGTTCAACCGGTGAGAAGGCTAGTCCTGCTGGGCAGGCCTCGAAGGGAGCTTGGACGCACGACCGCA
Source organism: Nitrospira sp. (assembly GCA_015903945.1). Lineage (GTDB taxonomy): Bacteria > Nitrospirota > Nitrospiria > Nitrospirales > Nitrospiraceae > Nitrospira_D. Next base: position 2,538 of record JABMDL010000045.1, read on the forward strand.
TTGCGCAGCTGGCTTACGAGTTATATGAAAAACGAGGCCGGCAAGAAGGCCGGGCCTTGGAAGACTGGTTGAATGCGGAACGGAACCTGGGAGTATGAAACATCCATTCTATTATTATGATGACAAGGAGATGAGGCCATGAACACAATCTTACGCTGGGATCCGATGAGCAGAACTCGATGGAATTTATTCAAGGATCGGGATGACCTAGAAAGCCGTTTGGCGACGCTGTTTGCCGGTCGGGAAGCGACAGGCAACGGAGGAAAGGAAGCCTTGACGGTGACCCAGTGGTCGCCGCTGGTGGACATTATGGAAGATGAGAAGGAATATCTCATCAAGGCCGAATTGCCGGATATGAAGAAAGAGGATGTGCGCCTCACGGTAGAGAACGATGTCCTGGCGATTTCAGGCGAGCGGACATTCGAAAAGGAAGAAAAGGGGAGGAAATATCACCGGGTCGAACGCGCGTACGGGAGCTTCGTGCGCAGCTTCTCTCTTCCGGAGGATGCAGATGGAAGTAAGGTGACTGCCGACTTCAATGACGGCATGCTCCAGGTGCATCTCCCGAAATCGGTGAAGGCGAAACCGAAAGCCATCGAGATTAAGGTAGGCTAGTGTTGCGTTGAGTCAACGGCGTCAGAGAAGGCTTCGTACGCACCGGCGAGGATGGAGCCTTGCTGACGCACTGTATAGTGCGTGATTTCCATTTCCGCTGATACAACCGTGGCGAGTAGCGCACAGCATTAGGTCTTGGGGGCTTCTCACCGCTTCATGCCCCGTCCGGTCATGATCAGGAGTTCAGTCGCCGTTTGATCGAGCAGTATAGGCCGAAGCCTTGGGCCACCAGCCCGGTCACGAGTAACCCAAGTGCCGTCGGAAGCCATGGTGAGGCAGGGTCATCGAGTCCGTACATGCCGATGACGAATCCTAGAGCAACGGCGACGATACCGAGCGATCGCGCGATGATGCCCCTCAGCGCCCAATTATTCGGTGACGAGGTGTTATCAGGCAACATTCTGCCAGTCTACAGTTGCATTGAACGAGAGTTCAATGACCCTCGAAAGAGAAGGAGTCGGTCGAATCTTGAACCGAAGGAAGGGAAATGGCGTCGCAACCATGTTCACGCGGAATGAGAGAACTCATCTGGGTCGCGTCACGAGAGCGGAAGGGGACTCGATGGCCATTGAGTCGGCGAGTCAGTCTACACTCCGGCAGGGATCGTCGAAGATCACGCCACATTCCAGGCAGCGCACCTTTCCGGTTGGGTTGCCGCTTCTGGTTCGGACGTCATCGATGAGCCGCTGGTGTGCGCAGCCTGTGTTCGCCCCAGAGATGCGTGTGATCCGATCGGGTACTTGAATCAGCTGAGTGTCCATAAGCACCTCCGTTGCGAGGGGCGTTGGCTCGACAGGTCCTGACTCGTCACGAGGCTGATTCATCGACATACTCCGGCCATATATCGTGAGACTGAATTGTACGCGCACACGTTACCACATGCGGCAGTAGGAGGGGACTAGGGAATCTCCCAGTGTGCCACTTGACGATGGGTCTAGTGCGTAGGAATCAGGCCGGTCGCCTCGACTGCTGCGGCACGAGAGGCCCGTACCCTGTAGGTTCTGTCAGGGTCCAGCGTGACACGGACCTGTCCCGTCCGGCTCAAGTAGTCGATAGCCAGAAACACCTGGTTCCAGGTGAGTTCCGGACAGAGCGCCGGGATGTCTTCCATGGAACAGTCGGTGCCCAGCTGTTCGAGTGCGTCGTGTACGCGCGCGATGATGGCAGAGACTGCCATAGGCCACCTCCTTCGATCAGATTCGTTGTCGATGAGGCGCAGGGTACGTGAACCGATCTCGGAGGGACACTCGGCAAAGCACTGGTTACGCGAAGAAATATCACTAGGGCCGTTCGCGGGATGTTCGACGCGGCGCCGATGTTGGTGCCACGACCGGGCAAGACATTACAGGCTGACCAGGCCTTCCGCCACCGCGTACTTGGTAAGGTCGGCTGTCGAATGCAGGTCCAGCATGTCCATGATCCGAGCCTTATGAAACTCCACGGTCTTGACGGAGATATTGAGAATGGAAGCGATGGTCTTGGCGGTCTTCCCTTCCGCCACGAGCTGCAAGACTTCCCGCTGCCGTGGCGTGAGTGTGGTCACAGGCTGCTGGCGCATCTGTCCTTCCGGGTGATGTAGAGTCGCCACCAGCACGTCTTTGGTGATCAACGGCGTGATGTAGTGCTGGCCGCGTATCACGGCCTGGATGGCCTGTTTGAGCTCCGAAGCCGCGGACCGTTTGATCAGATAGGCCGAGGCGCCGGCCTTGAACGCCTCGGTGGCATACGTCGGTGTCGCGTGCATCGTCAAGAAGATGAGCTTGGCCTCCGGCACCAGCTTGGTGAGTTGACGAGCCGCATCCAGGCCGTTTAAGAGCGGCATGGAGATATCGAGCAAGATAATGTCCGGGCGGAGCTTCTGCGCCTCTTCAACCAGCGCGCGGCCGTCTTCTACGGTGCCCACCACCTCGCCTTCCCCTTCGACCAGTTTGCGAAGGCCGGCGAGCACCAGCGAGTGATCGTCCGCCATGAGAATGCGGGGGCGTGTCATGAGGACGTGCCTTTCAGCGGAATCCACGCACAGACTTTTGTGCCGGCTCCCGGCTGCGCATGGATCCGCAGGAACCCGCCCAGCAGCCGCAGCCGCTCCTGCATGTTGATCAACCCCAGGCCCTTTCGACGGGCGCTCGTGTCCTGTGCGTCGAATCCTGTGCCGTTATCCGTGACGGACAGGCCGACCCCTTTTGACGAACCGCTCAATTTCACCGAGACCTGTGTCGCCTTCGCATGTTTCCCCACATTCTGCAGGCTCTCTTGCAGGACACGGAACAGACCGGTCGAATGGTCGAGCGATAGGGAAGCCGGAACATTCTGCGCCTTCAATGATACCGGGAGTCCCGTTCGCTTGGTGAACTCGCGAACGTGGTCTTCCACCGCCGGTTGCAGTCCCGCGTGCTCCAACAGGGACGGATGGAGTTTGTAGGCCAGGTTGTGGATGTCATCGGACAGCTGTTCCAAACGCTCTCGAATGGGGCAGAGTATATCAGTGAGCCGTTCGGGTAAGAGGGGTGGTTGTTGTTCAATTGTTGCGATATCGAGCACCACGGCGGCCATCCGCTGGCTGAGATCGTCGTGCAACTCGCGTGCGACGCGCTGCCGCTCCTGTTCTTGGGCCGTGATCAGTTTGGACGTCAAATCTTCCAGTTGCACCCGCTGTTGCCGGAGCGTCTCTTGGTTACGCAGTAACTCCTCCTCGACCTGCTTGCGCTCGGTGATATCGGTAACAATCCCACCCGTCGCATAGATGCAGCCTGATTCATCTCGCATGGGGAACTTGACGACGAGATTCGTGTGCGGTCCGTTCGTGTAGAGCGCAATCTCCTCAAACTCCAGGGACTGGCCCGAGTCAAGGACTTGGTGATCATTGGATTGAAACTGGTCGGCTTGATCGCGGGGGAAGAGCTCGGTGTCCGTCTTGCCAACAAGATTCTTCTGGTCAAGGCCGAAGGCCTCCTGGAAGCGGCGATTCGTATAGAGATACCGGCCGTCCAGCGCTTTGATAAAGGCAAGATTCGGGGCATGGTCGAGGAAGGCGCGAAACCGTTCTTCGCTTTCACGCAACGCGACTGTACGCTCGGCGACGCGATGTTCGAGCGTCTTATTGAGATGCCGCATCGCTTGCTCGGTCTGTTTACGCTCGGTGATGTCGTTGCCGATCGTCAACAGGCAGCGTTTCTTCCCCAGCTTGATCAGTCCGGTGGAGATGAGGAACCGGCGCAGGTCGCCGTCTTTCATCCGCATCGTCACCTCGGTATTCCGCACCGACCGTTCGGCCTTCACGCGCTCGATCAGCCGCACCCGTTCCTCGGGATCTGGCCAAATACCCAACATGAGGGTCGTCCGTCCGATCACTTCCTCGCGTCGAAATCCAAAGATCTCCAGACAGGCGTCGTTGATCTCGAGACAGCGTCCCGTCTCCAATTCTGTGATGCCGATTGGATGGGGACTCAGGCGAAACGCCATGGCCAGAAACTCTTTTTTCAAAAGGAGGGCGGTCGGTCTATGCGGACGCGCGGCAGGACGGCGCACGGGTGATGAATCGGATATCCGAGAGGGCTGTTTCTTTGCAGCGGACTTGGACGACATAGGAGGAGTCGATTCTAGACCTCCTTGTGAAGGCCTCGCAAGGAGGTCAGGCTGCCTTGCGGAGGAATCAGGAGACTTCTAGTACGATTTGAACCGATGACTAGGGCAATGCCTAGTACCGCAGGCCGTCGATTTGGTCTAAGTATTCTCGTTCAACCTTCTCTATGAATTGCTCGCTGCAACTCAATTTCTTCGGGCACCATCAACCATGCAAGGAGTAAGTCTGTATGCCTTGTCCTGCTGCGGAGTCTCTTCAGAACGATCATACGGCAGGTCTTGGTCTCACCGGCACGGTCGTCCTGTCTTCGTGTTGTCGTCTCCTCTTCATCGACCGGACCGCCATCGATCTGCTTGGAACGCTCGATCCGGACTTTTCTCCACCGACGGGAACAGGAGTGCTCCCCCCTGGTCTTCTGACCATTGCCCGAGAGATCGCAGCCCAACATTCCGCGAGCGACAGCAGTCCACAGTCGCCGATCATGCGAGTCAGTCGTCTCCTCGGACCGCATTCGCAACCGGTTCGCGTGGAAGGCTTTCCAGTGCCCTGTCCCCAGCGACAAGAAACAAGAATTGTGCTGGTCCTGTCCCGATGTGCCCTTGGTGTCCTGTAGCGCTCGGTCGCGCGCCGATTACACATCACCCACAGCGGGTGAGCCCGGCATACGGCCCCTTGCTGTCGGCGTGATCTGACGGTTCACCTGTCGCCTCTTGCGCCAGAGCTGTCGGTCGCATGGTGACATTGGCCTCACCCGAGCGTTGAATCCGTTGCTCATCATGTTTGCCTGGACAAGTCTAACTTCTGACAGTTTCTCGTGTTTCGCTCGCCCACTCAATCTCAACCTGCCTGGGCATGCCAGTTGCCCATGTCAGTGCCCATCGAGCCATGACGGTGCGGCTCAGGGTTGAAGGGAGAAGCCTATGAGAGAGACATTACACCAGTGCCTCCGGTGCGGTGGGACGATGGTCGAATCCTACGACGACGTGGCGAGTCCTGACGACATCGGGAAGGACGTGATCGGATGGCGTTGCGTGAACTGTGGAGACTATGTGGATGAGCTGGTACTGCGGAATCGGGGGATGCAACAGGGAGGAGCGTATTTCTCCTTCCGATCGGCAAAGGAACGATCCCCGATGCATCGTGTGCCGCCGCTTGCCATTCAGCGCCGCCGCATGGTGATGTAAACCGAAGAGGCGAGGAAGAGCAGCGGAGCAGATCGAACCGGAGTAGGGGATGGAACCCGGAGAAGGAGAAAAGAAAGGTCATGGCCAGAGATTTTTCACACGACGTGTCGTCCGATAGAACACCATGGCGAGGGGACTGGACCGATGCGCCTCTCGTGCTCCCCGCCTGTTGTGTCTGTGGGCTGATCAGGGACGACACAAGGTCGGTTCCCTCCCGGACGACATGGATCACACTGAAGGAGTATCGTCACGCCTATCACGTGCAGTCGAAGCAGTTGTTGTTCACCCACACCTTTTGCCCGGATTGTCTTGCTCAGATTCGCGATAGATTGACGAGGTCAGGGCATCTGTGAGCCGGACGCCTTGACCTCATGGCCTGACTGGAGCTTGGCCAATTCCAGCAGCAGCACCCGCTCGCGATCGGACAATTCAGTCGGAGTCCGTACCTCCACCACCACGAAGAGATCGCCTTTCCCCTTCTCCCCGACTTTCGGCATCCCTTTCCCGTTCAGCCGAAGCGCGGTGCCGCTTTGGGTCCCGGCCGGGATCGTGACTTGCAGCGTTTCTCCGCTCAATCCCGCCACGCGGAGTGTTCTTCCCAGCGCCGCATCGGGGAACGTCACGGATTGAATCGTATACAGATCGTCACCATGCCGCTCGAAGATCGGGTGGCGCCGGATGTGCGGCCGGATCAGTAGATCGCCAGGCGGGCCGCCGTTCGCATTCGCCTCTCCCTGACCAGGCAGCCGAATCATCATGCCGTCATCGACTCCCGGCGGGACTTTGACTTTCAATGTATGCGGGAGAAACCGGTAGCCGCCGCCCTGGCAGAGCGGGCAGGGCGATTGGACGATCTGCCCCCGCCCCTGGCAACGGGAGCAGGAGGTTAACGTGACGAGGCGCACGCCTTTCTTTGTCTTCACGTCTTGTTTCTGTCCGGTGCCTCGGCAATCGGGACAGGTCAGCGGCTTCGTGCCGGCCTTGGCCCCGCTGCCGCCGCAATCCGCGCATCGCTCCGATCGCGTGAGGTAAATCTCCTTCTCGCCTCCGCGAGCGGCTTCCTCCAACGTCAACTCCACGTCGTAGCGCAGATCCACCCCTCTTGTCGCGCCGGTGCCAGGTCTCATGCGCCGCCCGAGGAGGTCGCCAAACAGCCCGGACAGATCGCCGAAGCGGCCTCCGAAAAAATCCCCGAACTGAAAATCCCGCATCAGATCTTCCGACGACCACCGTTCACTCACGCCGGCATGGCCCGTCGTATCGTATTCTTTCCGCTTCGTGTCGTCGGAGAGGACGGCGTAGGCTTCGGCGAGTTCGCGGAACTTGGCGGCAGCGCCGGGATCTTTGTTCTTGTCCGGGTGGAATTGCAGTGCCAGCTGCCGGTAGGCGTGCTTGATCTGATCGCGGGTCGCGGTCCGGTCCACGCCCAAGACCTCATAATAGTCGCGTTTGGATTCGCCAACCGGCATCGGCACTCTCTTCTTATGCTGAGCTGTCAGGTGTCTTTCGATATGACAAAGGTGAAGCTCATGGCCAGTACGGCGCCGGAGAAGGCGGAGGCCATGTCTTTCTGCGCGTCCCATTCATCTCCTTGCGTGCCCAGATACGCGCTCCCCAGTTCAGGGCTCACCAGAGCCGCTACGACGGATTCGATGATTTCGAACAGGCCGCTCTGAGCAAGGATCAGGCTGGCCGGCAGGTAGTACGACCAGGGGCCTCCAATGCCGGCCAGACGCGTGAGGACCTCTCGTACCGGATAGGCCAATAGCGCCCCATAGGCGAAGTGGACGATGCGATCGAAAGGGTTTCGGCTCAACGAGAATACATCTTTGAGCCAAAAACCGAGAGGCACTTCGGCATAGGTATAGTGTGCGCCCACGGCGTGGAGTGTCAGGAAGAAAGTGATCAGGCAATAGGACAGGTTGGAAAAGCGAAACCGGCGATAGGTCAGGATCAGCAGCAGTACCAGCGTGAGAGCCAGCAGATTTTCAAGGAGCCAATCCCTCCGATCGACAGGCGCGACGGCCAACCAGGTCCAGAGGAGCCCATACCAGAGCAAGAGTCCGGAGAGCAGGGGGTGGCTTGTCGACTCTACGCGACCCGGATCTGGGAGTCCGACGCTCATCCTACGCGGTTGGATCGATGACGACCGGCTGGGCTGGGGACGGCTGGTGCAGCCCTCGAGCTGCGCGGATGGCCGCCAGGATCGTGACGCAGAGCAGGGCCCCGTACAGGGCGGCGGCGATGTCCTTCTGGGCGTCCCAGACATCACCCTGAGATCCCAAATAGGTGATGCCCAGTTCCGGATGGAGGGCGCTCGCCACCCAGGATTCAATGATTTCCCACAGCCCACTCAATCCCAGGACCGTCATGACCGGCAGATAATACAATAACCAGCCTCGCACCCCCGCGCCGAGGCGGAACAGTTCTTCCATCGGATAGGCCAGCAAGAAGCCGAAGCTGAAGTGGACGATTCGGTCGAAATGATTCCGGCCAAGATGGAAGACCTGGTCCATCCACTGGCCGACCGGCACTTGGGCATACGTGTAATGGGCGCCGATCGAATGGAGGGTCAAGAAGAGGGTGATGAGCGTGTAAGAGGCGTGGGAGAGAGGAAACCGACGGTGCGTGGCGATCAGACCCACAACGAATGCGGCCGGCAACACACTTGAGATCAGCCAGAACTGGGGGTCGGTCGGCGACTGCGCCGTCCAGACCGAAAGCGCCGCGTACCAGAACAGCAATCCGATCAACAGAAATTTGTCACGAGACCACATCACTACTCCTTACAGTACCGGTTGAACAGATCAAAGAACGGACCGGTGGGACAGATACACTCTACGGCATGTTCGCCTTGCCCGCAAGCAGGTCCCGAGGGCGGATCACGAGGCGGGTGAGGGGGCCTCCGGACGGCGGACTGGGACCATCCGTTCAGTCCGACTTGAACCGGTGACAGTGCCCTGCGCCTTGGCGCCGTCGATCGCCGGGACTGGAAACCCTGTGACGCTTGCGATCCTGGGCCTCGGAGGCTGACAGAGAGTGAGACCGGATAGTCCGACGACAACGGCGCACAGTACGATTCCGGATCGGAGTGTCACAGGTGCCCCAGAGAGAAACTGCGGTTAGTCGATCTTCACCGAGATGGATTTCTTCTTCGCTTCCTCCGTCTTCGGCATTCGGATTTCCAGCACTCCGTCTTTGAAGGAGGCTTTGATCTCATCACTCTTCACTTCGCTGGGCAACGCAACAGTCCGCAAGAACGACCCATAGGACCGCTCTCGGCGATAGTAGTCGTCCTCTTTCACCTCTTTGTCCTCTTTCTTCTCGCCTTTGATCGTCAAGTTCTCCCCTGCAAGGCTCACTTCGACGTCTTCCTTCTTCATCCCGGGAAGCTCGGCCTTGACCACGACGGAGTCCTTCTCCTCATAAACGTCGAGAGAGGGCATGCGGATCGAGAGCGACCGGATCGGCAGCCAGCGGTCCCGCCCGAACAGGCCGGGGAACGGACGCCGCCACATGTCCTCCATGAGGTGGTCCAACCAATGCTCGAAATCCTCCGTCCGCGACGCGACTTCGCCGGGTTTCTTGGTGGCGATGGATTTGTCTTCTGCAGCTGCTTTGGCCATGGCACATCCTCCTTGCTGAGGGGTAAGTGGTGGGTGATCAACTCAGGCGGCCTGGGGCCAGCCAGCTTCTCACCCATTGTCCGTCTCAGCAACGACAGTGCCATCCCGATTTCCACTGCGAAATTGTTGATGAATCAGGCTGAAGCCGGATCCCGCGATCTGTGGTCGATGGCCGGGCCTGAAACGGTGGGGACTATTTCCCCAACGAATCCAGTCTGTTTGCCGCAGAATGCTACGGTTCGAATCCAGCGCACGTGCCAATGTCCTAAGATCAGGTCGACTCAGGGCATGTATGATGCAGGAAGGGTTATGGGGCTTGGTGCTTGCGAAGCCCGCCTCTCCTAGTCACATCTCCGAGGTCGAACATCTAACCATGCTTGGTTAGGGAGCATCATGGCTGAAGGAAATGGGATTCGAGATCTAGCTCGGTATGAATACAAATACGGGTTCACGACGGAGATCGAGGCCGAGGCCGCGCCACCCGGGTTGAATGAAGACATCATTCGGCTGATCTCAGCCAAGAAGAACGAACCATCGTTCATGCTGGAGTGGCGGCTGAAGGCCTACAGGCATTGGCTGACGATGAAGGAACCGCAGTGGGCCAACGTCCACTACCTACCGATTGACTATCAGGCCATCGTCTACTATTCGGCACCAAAGACAGAACGGCGGCCGAAGAGTCTTGCCGAGGTCGACCCGTTGTTGCTGGCTACCTACGGAAAGCTGGGGATCCCTCTGAGCGAGCAGGAGGTGCTTGCCGGGGTCGCCGTGGATGCGGTCTTCGACAGTGTTTCGGTCGCCACCACCTATAAGGAACACCTGGCCAAGCTCGGCATCATCTTCTGTGCCTTTTCGGAGGCGGTTCAAAACCATCCGGAGTTGGTCCAGAAATACCTCGGCACAGTCGTGCCCGATTCCGACAACTTTTTCGCCGCACTGAACTCCGCCGTCTTCAGCGACGGCTCGTTCTGTTATATCCCGAAAGGCGTGCGCTGCCCGATGGAGCTGTCTACCTATTTCCGTATCAACGCGCCGTTCATCGGCCAGTTTGAGCGCACGTTGATCATCGCGGAGGAAGGAAGTTACGTCAGCTACCTTGAAGGCTGCACCGCCCCCATGCGGGCGGAACATCAACTGCACGCGGCGGTAGTGGAACTGATCGCGCTCGATCGCGCGCAGATCAAGTACGCGACCGTTCAAAACTGGTATCCGGGCGACAGCGAGGGCCAAGGCGGGATCTACAACTTCGTCACCAAGCGGGGAATTTGCGCGGGAGTCGATTCAAGAATTTCCTGGACGCAGGTGGAAGTCGGTTCGGCCATCACCTGGAAATATCCGAGCGTCGTCCTGCGAGGAGACAATTCCATCGGAGAGTTCTATTCGGTCGCGCTCACCGCCCACCGCCAGCAGGCCGATACCGGCACCAAAATGATCCATCTCGGCAGGAACACCAAGAGCACCATCGTTTCAAAGGGCATCTCCGCAGGGTATGCCCAGAACACATATCGCGGCCTGGTCAAAATTCTCAAGAAGGCGACAGGCTGCCGCAATTATACCCAGTGCCACTCACTGTTGCTGGGCGATCGATGCGGTGCCCACACGTTCCCCTCCATTGAAGTGCAGAACGCCTCCTCCCGGGTGGAGCATGAAGCGTCCACCACCAAGATCGGTGAAGACCAGATCTTCTACTGCCGGCAGCGGGGGCTCTCGGCCGAGGACGCCGTCTCCCTGATCGTGAACGGGTTCTGTCATGAGGTGTTCAGAGAACTGCCGATGGAATTTGCCGTGGAAGCGCAGAAACTGCTCAACGTCCGCCTTGAAGGGACTGTCGGTTGAAGGCGATGCCCGACCCAATCCTGGAAATCAGAGAGTTGCATGCGTCCGCCGCCGGCAAGGAAATCTTGCGCGGCATGAACCTGACCATCCGCGCCGGAGAGGTGCACGCCATTATGGGGCCGAACGCCTCCGGCAAAAGCACGCTGGCCTATGTCCTCGCAGGCCGCGAGGGATACGAGGCGACCGCCGGCACCATACGCTATGAAGGGAAAAATCTCCTCATCATGCCGCCGGAAGCACGCGCGAGGGAGGGGCTCTTCCTCGCGTTTCAATATCCCATCGAAATACCCGGGATGACGACGATGCAGTTCCTCAAAGCTGCGCTCAATACCATCAGGAAACACCGGGGGCTCGAAGAACTCGATGCCATCGACTTTCTGGCCCTCGTGAAGGAGCGCGCGCAGTTGCTCGACGTGGACGCGGACTTCTTGAACCGGCCGGTCAACGCGGGATTTTCCGGCGGTGAGAAAAAGCGCAACGAGATCTTACAAATGGCCTTCCTGGACCCGAAGCTGGCAATCCTGGACGAGACCGACTCAGGCCTCGACATTGACGCGCTGAAGATCGTGGCGGGAGGAGTGAACGCCCTGCGCGGGCAGGACCGCGCAATGTTGCTCATCACGCACTATCAGCGGCTGTTGAACTTCGTCGTTCCCGACTATGTCCATGTGCTCCTGAACGGCCGCATCGTGCAGTCGGGGGGGAAAGAGCTCGCCCTCACCGTCGAGGAGCGGGGTTACGGATGGCTGGAGGGGCCGGATGCCCGGACTTCCGAAGAGAAGGCTGCGCCATGAAGGACATTGGACTAGTCACCGATCTCTACCGCTCAGAATTGTCGAGATTCGAGCGAGAGCCTGCCGGAACCATGCCGGCCTGGGTGCAACAGCTTCGCCAAGCCGCGGGCGCCCGCTTCGCCGACTTGGGATTTCCTACGACTCACCATGAAGAGTGGAGACATACCGATGTGACTCCCATCGTGGAGAATCCCTTCTCATGCGCGAAGCGCAGACCGGACATCACAAAAGCGGAGTTGGAGCCGGCGGTGTCGTGGGCCGGGCCGCGCCACCAACTCACATTCGTGAACGGCCATTTCTCGCCTTTGTTGTCTGTGCTCGAGCGGCTGCCGCAGGGCGTGATTGCCGGAAGCCTGGCGGACAGTTGCACGATCTCGTCGAATTTCCTGGAACCCCATCTGGGTCGGCATGCCAATTATGAAGACCAGGCGTTCGTTGCGCTCAACACGGCTTTTCTCAACGACGGCGCTTTTGTGTATCTCCCTCCGAACACGATGGTCGAGGAGCCGATATTCGTGGTGTTTGTCTCCTGCCCAAATGGCGAAGCCGCCATCTCGCACCCGCGGGTCCTCATCGTGGCCGGTCCTTCCAGCCGAGCGACGGTGATCGAGAGTTATCTAGGATTGAAAGACGGTCTCTATTTCACCAATGTCGTCACCGAAGTCGTCCTAGGTGAGGAGGCCGTGTTCGACCACCATCTGCTGCAGCAAGAAAGCCGGGCGGCCTATCACATCGCAACTCTCGCTGTTCATCAGGGTCGCAACAGCACGTTCACGTCCCATTCCCTTGCGCTCGGCGGTGCACTGGCTCGCACCGAGGTCCATGGGCTGTTAGCTGACGAAGGCAGCACCTGCACGCTCCGCGGGCTGTACGGCGCCACCGGCCGTCAGCATGTGGGCATCCACACCAGAATTGACCATGCCAAGCCGCGATGCACGAGCCGGCAGCTCTACAAAGGCATTCTGAGCGGGCATGCGAGCGGGGTATTCCACGGTAGGATTCTGGTTCGGCAGGATGCACACGAGACCGACGCCAGACAGACCAACAACAACCTGCTGCTCTCCGAGGATGCCGTGGTTCACACGACACCGCAGCTTGAGATCTTTGCCGACGATGTGAAGTGTTCCCATGGCGCGACCGTCGGACAGCTCGATCGGGATGTCCTCTTCTACTTGCGCTCTCGCGGTCTCGATCTGGAGGATGCGCGCAGGCTCATGACCCAGGCGTTCGGCAGCGAGTTGATTCGCTTTATCGCACATGACAGGATTCGGAACCGGTTTACGGAGCTGTTACCCCGATGGACCTCACAGACATATAGTGAAAGCTTCCCGGCATGAGACCGAACCAAGACAAGACGGGCGATGAACGGTCACCATCTCACCAGTTCGAGGTGGCCAGGATCAGGGAAGCCTTCCCGATTCTTAAGCAGCAGGTTCGAGGGAAGCCACTGGTCTATCTCGACAATGCCGCTTCCGCTCAGAAGCCGCAGGTCGTGATCGATACCCTCAGCCAATTCTATGCGACGAGTTACGCCAATATTCACCGCGGTATCCATTGGCTCAGCGAACGGGCCACGGAAGCCTATGAATCGGCCCGCGCGGACATCCAACGGTTTCTCGGCGCTGCTGAGGCGAGCGAGATCGTCTTTGTCCGAGGCACCACCGAAGCCATCAATCTGGTCGCGCAAACCTACGGTCGTACTCACGTTCGGGCCGGAGACGAAATCCTCATCTCGACTATGGAACACCACTCCAACATCGTGCCCTGGCAAATGTTGTGCGAAGCGACCGGCGCCGTCTTGCGCGTCGCGCCGATCAACGATGGCGGTGAGCTTCTGCTCGATGAATTCGAGAAGCTCCTGACGCCGCGAACAAAATTGGTCGCGATCGCTCATGTGTCAAATGTACTCGGTACGATCAACCCGATCCGCAGGATTGTCGAACTCGCCCACCGCCATGACGTGCCTGTCTTTGTTGACGGCGCTCAGGCTGTGCCGCACCTTGCAGTGGATGTCCAAGCACTGGATTGCGATTTCTATGCCTTTTCCGGTCACAAGCTGTTTGGACCGACCGGCATCGGCGTCCTCTACGGCAAAGCCGCTCTCCTTGAAGCCATGCCTCCTTATCAAGGAGGGGGCCACATGATTCAATCCGTCACGTTCGAGAAGACCACCTATAATAAAGTACCGGACAGGTTTGAAGCGGGAACGCCGCATATCGCGGGGGTTGTCGGACTCGGCGCAGCTGTCGCTTTCGTGAGAGCCATCGGCCTGGAGGCGATCACCGCATATGAGCGGAAACTGTTGGCCTACGCGATGGATCGGGCTTCCAAGATCGCAGGAGTGCGGCTTATTGGGACGGCCAAAGAAAAGGCGGGAGTGATCTCCTTCGTCGTCGATGGCGTGCACCCCCACGATCTGGGAACGTTCCTGGACAAATTCGCGCCGGTCACCATTGCGCACAACCATTGATGAGTCGCTTTGGCGTGCCGGCCACAGCCCGAGCCTCCTTGGCCTTCTACAACACCCAGGAAGACATCGAGGCACTCGCGGCGGCCATTCACAAATCCATCGAGTTCTTCAGATGACGCTGGATGTGCGGGGGCTTTACAGGGAAGCCATTCTGGACCATAACCGGAAGCCACGAAACTTCCGTAAGCTGGAGGGTGCCAACCGGACAGCCGAAGGGTACAACCCGCTCTGCGGCGATAAGATCAAGGTTCATCTCAGAATCGAGAACGATCTGCTCAGCGATATCGGCTTCGAGGGCTCCGGCTGCGCGATTTCCATCGCGTCGGCCTCGATGATGACGGAGAGCGTGAAAGGACGCACCTTGTCGGATGTCCTGACGCTCTTTGAACGTTTCCATGCCTTGCTTACCCGAGAAACTGACGGGTGGTCGCAGCCCGTCGACCTCGGGAAGCTCGCAGTCTTTGCCGGTGTCCGTGAATTTCCTATTCGGGTCAAATGCGCCACATTGCCCTGGCATACGCTCCGTGCCGCCATCCAAAGCAGACCGGAAGCGGTGACGACCGAGTCAGGCCCAACGCCCCAGCCAGCTCTGGAACCCTCTGCCTCCCTAGGGACATCTGACCTCCGGCAACACATCATTGAGGCGCTGCGCACCGTGTATGATCCCGAGATCCCGGTGAACCTGTACGATCTTGGCCTGATCTACGACATCGCCGTGGAACTGTCCGGCGCCGTCACGATCCGCATGACCCTGACCGCACCGGCCTGTCCGATCGCGGATGCGCTCCTGTGGCAAGTCGACAAGACGGTCCGTTCTGTTCCCGGCGTGACGGATGTCACAGTGAATCTGGTCTGGGATCCGCCGTGGAACCGAAGCATGATGTCCGAGTCAGCCAAGATCCAGCTCGGCTTGCCCTGACGGAGTGCCCTAACTCATAGGCACTCCGGCCAGCAGACAAGCGCTGCAAAACCGTTGATACCGCGGCGACTTACGCCGGAACAAGCGGTGGAGAAGATCGTGAGCGGAACCCTCCGGTGACCGGCAGCCTGGCTCAACGCCATGATCTCATGGGCGACGCAGAACAGGTCGGTCGCGTCCGATCACGAATCGGTACGCACACGGAATCGTGGTTCAAGCGCCTTCAGGTTTTCCATGATGCCGGTATACTCCAGTTCCGCCATGGGCAGCATGGCAGCACCAAAGAAACCTTGGCGTCGCATGCCAATGGCTTTATCGGAGACGGTGTCGCGTACCCGCTTCCAGAACGGATGAGCAAACGCATCGACCGGTTCGGTGAACCGTCCCTCATGCATGGCGAACGCGGCGCAGGTAATCACCGGAGGGCCATCGAAGTAGCTGATACCAGACTGAAGCGGGACCGGCATCAAGGGCATCTGATGAGAGCCGCGCATCCCACCGGCCACATAAGGACCGATGGCATAGGGTGCTAAGACCTCGCCGGTCGCCGGGAAATCCTTCTGCACCCGCACCAGCATCACCGGGTCGTCCTTGCCGGTATACTTCCCGGCGATGTTATGTAACCGTGAAGTGGAGGCCACCACTGCCTGTTCGCCGCTGGCGATCGACCAGATCGATTCCACCACGTACCGTTCGGTGTCCCGCAGCAGCGCGGCGATTTCGTACAATTCTTTCCGGGTATTGAGCTCGATGATCCGGTCACCTTCAGTATGATTCACATCCATGATGACGAAACGAAACCCTTGCGCCATGTTGGGCGCCAGGATCAGGCCCGGTGTGTTCATGGGGTCGGCGAAGGCCAGATACAGCGGCAGATTGAAGGCGCCGGGATCGGTCTTGTCGGCCGCGAAGAACAGAAAGGGCTCATTCGGGCGCTCGTTGAATTCGAACTCCGCCACCGCCGGTCCCATCCCGCGCACATTGCCTGAAAAAGCATCTTTCAACAAATCCTGACCCGCACCGTACAGCCCCTGCTGTTTGGCCACGTTCGTCCCGGCGAGAAAGGCATCCCAGGCCAGCTTGTGGACAGTTTCGTGTCCCACGCCGTGCCGGTGACTCATCAAGATTGCGATGTCGTCCCCGGTGCTGCTGACATGATGGTCGATCAACAACGAAGAGCCATGCTGAGCAACATGGTTCCGTACGCTTTCCAGCACTTGCCGCGAGGGACAGATATGGCCGCCGATTGAGCCGATATCGGCCTTGATGACGCTGAGGGTGACTTTCATGGCGGTATTCCTCTTCTGTGATGACGATGAGCACAGTTCCTGCCTAGACATAAGTTTTGAGCAATCTCGATGCCACAGCGCTCATGGACAGATCTTTCACGGATTCCTATGATTAATTTGTGGAGATGCGAAGCAGGGCATCGGATCAGGCAATCGGTTGGGGTAGGCGTCTACAGAGAAGTGGGGCTCTGTGATGCAAGATGCAACAGTGGACGATTCTTACGCGGGCCTTGCACCAGGTACACTCGTGCCCTTGCGATCGAGGTAAGCTGGTTTCTCATTCCGACCGCCACAGACCACTTCTGTTAACCACGCGCTGACGGGATAGGCACTTTGCTTGCACCTCAGCATGAGTGTCACAGGCTGTTGGAGCAATAGACGACTGAAGTGGGTGTGGTCCCATGACCAGTGTGGTTGGTCATGTTTCCGAGGGAGGGTTTGTGTGCTGATTCGTCATGCGTGCCGGAGATTCTTGATCATCGGTCTGCTTCAACTCCAACTGGTTGGAGGAGTGTCGTTGTGGATGGAACCCCTTCCATTGTCGGAAGCAGCCGAGCAGACGGAAGAACGGTCCCGTTTTTGCCAGGGCTTTCTTTACTGCAGGGAAACAAAAGGAGATTCAACTTCTACCCAAGCATTTCTGTACCTCTACTCCACGGAAGAACGCGGGAGCTATTCCCGCCTCACACTCATCCCCTTTTACTCCCGCGAAATGAATCCGGCCGTGGGCTACCTTCGGCAGAGCGTGTTGTGGCCCCTCGGGATTTCCGAGCGCAAGGGTGATGCCTCGTACTTTCAGCTTCTGCCGCTGTATTGGCATGCGGAGGACCCGTTACGACGCTACACCGTCTTCCTCCCAGCCTATTTCGACTACGCCGCTGAAGACCGACGCTACACGTACGTAATCCCGCTCTATGGACATCATCAGCGCGGTGACCATTACCACCGGTATTACGTGCTCGGTCCGGTAGCGATCGCCACGTATGACACCCAGATCGATCTCCGGGAGTGGGATATCCTCTTCCCGCTGTTCCACTATGGGTCAGACCAGAACGGGTTTGAGACCAGGGTCTTACCGCTCTACTTCTCCGGCAAGAATCACAAGGAGGGGACCTCTTATCTCTATGTGCTCCCTCTCTATGGTGAGTCTGTCACGCCCGAGACACAGCTGAGGTATCTCTTCCCGCTCTACGGCTCGATGACCGATACATCCACTCAGGAATCGCGCACCTCAGTCCTTGGACTGCCGCCGCTGCCACGAACGACAGCTCCGGCCCTGGCTTTCTATGAGCATACCTCGACGCCGACTTTCTACTCGCACCGGCTGTTTCCACTCTATCGCTACTCATATTCAATCACAGAAGATCTCAGTCAGCTGGACCTCATCGTCCTCTTTCAGATGAAAACGAGCCCCACTCTCCTCGCTCATCGTCTGTTCCCGTTGTACTTCTATGAAGATGACCGCCAAGCGAACCGCACCGGATGGTCTGTGCTAGGCCTCGATCAATTCTCCCTGGCCGGATACGGACATGACCCGAGCATGAGGTGGCATCAGGTAATGCCACTGTATCGAGTGACCGAGGATCTCACGACACAGACGCACAACACCGATGCCCTCGGCTTCGGCCCGCTCTCGTTCTTCCGGTATTGGAAGAACCCGGAGGGCCTCGGTCACCGATTATTCCCGCTCTATGATTATGATCATCCTGAGGCCGAGGAGTGGCACTGGTCTGCATTGTTCTCCGGCCCTCTGTCTCTCTATCGCCATGACGCCAAAGGCGGCTCCGTCCACGACCGCTTCATTCCACTGTACGATTGGAGGCGCAATGGGGACTGGCGGGAGTTGTCGGTCATCGGGGTATCAGACTTCTCGATGTTCCATCAAGAAAGCGGCCCGACGCGGTTCGCCCACCGCCTCTTTCCCCTGTATCGGTACCGCCACGATCTTGCCGATGACGACGTCACGATGGAGACACTCTTTGTCCACCGGCACCATTCGACCCCAGAAAAGGGCGATGATCGATTCCTGCTGCTCTGGGAGGCATCGTGGCAGCGACAGCAGCCGGGATGGGAACTGGATCTCTTGGGCATCAAGCCGGCGACGTGGTTCCACCATGAGTCGAGTCCGGTGCGTACCGCCGACCGCCTCTTCCCCTTCTACGGCTATCAGAGCGTTCCCTCAGGCGAGTGGAGGCTGTCCTTATTGGGATTCCCGCCTCGCGAGCAGGACTTCGCCTGGTCGATCTACGAACAGGGAGGCGCACCGACGTATTTCTTGACCCGCCTGTTCCCGTTGTACCGCTTTGAGCGAAATGACGAAACGAAGGAAGTGAATTGGTCCGCCTTGCTTCTGTACCGGCACGTGGAAAAGGGATCTCATCTTCTCGATACACTCCCCCCTCTGCATGAATACGAACGCGATGACAAGACGGCCATGATGGAGCTGAGCTTGGCGGGGCTCAAACCGATCACCCTATTCAACTATGGCAGGGGCCCGGATGCGAGCCATTCCTATCTCTTCCCGCTGTACGACTATGATCGGGCGGGAGAAGCCAGCAGATTCTCGATGATCGGC
>JABMDL010000005.1 GCA_015903945.1 Nitrospira sp.
TAGCGGGGGCCATTCTGCTCCGACTCTACGTTGAACTGATGGAACTGCCTGCCACGCTTGCCCCATTACTGGTCCTCTTTCCGAAGACTTCTGATCATCAAATTCTGCCGTGAACATGCGGCTAACCTGGGGGGTATGGACTGGCCTTGGGTGTCGAACGGTTTGAACATCTCACGCATGATCGCCGCTGAATAGGCTCAAAATCCCGGCTTCGGCACTCAGCTCGAACTCGGTAGGCGCGAAATGTGAGAGGCCAACTAGACTGGGTAATAGCCCCACAGAGAAAGGTCCCCAACACCAGCCCACGCACCTCTCTGGCAGCGGAGATTCACAGAGTTGAAACCGCCAATGTCGCGGGAATTGGGCCAAATATTCGTCCTTCGGAGAACCTCAAAAACTCCTCCAGACTGGATGGCGGAGGGGGCGAGATTTGAACTCGCGGATGAGTTACCCCATCTCCGGTTTTCAAGACCGGTCCGTTCGGCCGCTCCGGCACCCCTCCAAACCGCACTTCGTCAGACCAGCGGGTCACTCTTTCACAATGCGTTCTTTTCCACCCATGTAAGGTCTCAGCGCTTCAGGAATCAAGACTGACCCATCCGGCTGTTGGTAATTTTCTAGAATCGCTACCAGGGTTCGGCCAACCGCAAGGCCTGACCCGTTTAGCGTATGGACAAAGTCTGGTTTGGCCTCTTTCTTCCCACCACCGACGCGATATCTGATGTTGGCCCGTCTGGCCTGAAACGATTCAAAATTGCTGCAGGATGAAATTTCCCGATACTGCCCCTGCGAAGGGAGCCAGACTTCGAGGTCATAGGTCTTCGCGGACGAAAATCCCATGTCGCCGGCGCACAAGGTGACGACCCGATAGGGTAAATTCAAGTTCTGCAGGATGGACTCAGCATGGCCGGTCAATCGCTCGAGCTCGTCATACGAACAATCAGGGGTTGTGAAGGCCACGAGTTCCACCTTATTGAATTGGTGCAGGCGGATCAGACCGCGGGTGTCTCTGCCGTACGAACCCGCCTCTCGTCTGAAACAGGGAGTACAAGCCGTGTATCGGATGGGTAGGCGGTCTTCACTGAGGATTTCCTCACGATGGAGGTTGGTCAGCGGCACCTCGGCGGTGGGGATCAGAAACCAGTCTTCATCGCGCAATCGAAAGAGATCCTCCTCGAATTTGGGCAGCTGGCCGGTTCCGGTCATCGTCTGCCGATTGACCAATACGGGCGAAAGGATTTCTCGGTAGCCGTGTTGGGTGGTATGAAGATCGAGCATATAATCGATCAAGGCGCGCTCCATTTTGGCGCCAGCCCCGCTTAACACAGCGAATCGAGCCCCAGCGATTTTCGCGGCCTGGTCGAAATCGAGAATCCCCAAGGCTTCCCCGATCTCCCAATGAGGTTTGGGGGGGGAGGAGAAGGAAGGGATGGTGCCCCACCGGCGCACTTCAACATTCTGGGTCGAGTCGGTTCCCTGCGGAACGGTGTGATGCGGGAGATTGGGGATGCATAACGCGAGGCCGTTCAACGTCTCTTCCGTGTCACGCAGACGCCCGTCAATTTCTTTGATCCGTTCTCCCACCTGCTTCATCGCCTCGATGGCCTCATCGGCAGGTAGCTTAGCCCGCCGGCGTTGTGCCACGTCGTCGGAGCCTTTTTTGAGCTCGTGGCGCAGCTGCTCAACCTGTGTCGTCAGGGTCCGCCGTTCTTCGCTCAGCTTTTGGATGGTGTCCCAGGGAACGTCCCGCCCGCGCCGTTCCAGCGAGGTGCGGACCAAGTCCAAGTTGTCACGAAGATATTTGAGGTCGTGCATGGCGCGTCCTTGCAAAGGCGTGTGGAATCTAGCATTCGAGTTATGGAGAGTCAACGAAACCGGTGCGTGCTGAGCCGGATGGCGCCGGCGACTACGCCGGGGGAATTGACAGCAAGTGGGGGCAAGGGACAGGATGGAGCATGCGAACCGTTTCTAACCCGCCCAATCCGTTTGAATCACAATATCGCGAACTGTTGGAACCGGTTCGTACGGCTAAATTGACCGTCTATGAAGACGAGACACGCGAAATTCTAAGCCGGAACGACAGCCCGGACCTGCCTTTCCGATGGAGTGTGAATCCCTATCGGGGATGTTTTCATGCCTGCGCCTATTGTTATGCGCGGTCGTCGCATGAGTACTGGGGGTTTGGTGCGGGAACGGATTTTGACAGCAAGCTCATCGTCAAGGACGATGCGCCGCGGCTGTTGCGGCACGCATTCAACCGGCAGTCATGGGGCGGAGAGCTGATCGTCTTCTCAGGGAACACGGATTGCTATCAGCCGTTGGAGGCGACGTATGGCCTCACCAGGGCCTGTCTATCCGTGTGTGCGGAATATCGCAATCCCATCGGCATCATTACAAAGGGCGCCTTGGTGCTGAGGGACATCGATATCTTGAAACAACTGAGCGAGGAGGCCTGGGTGCGGGTCTACCTCAGTGTTCCTTTTGCCTCTGACGAGGTGGCCCGCAGGGTCGAGCCGCATGCGCCATCGATCATCAAGCGGTTCGAGACCCTGAAGGCACTGGCGGATGCAGGGATTGCCACAGGAATCTCCATTGCCCCCGTGATTCCCGGCTTGAACGAGGACGATATCCCTGAGTTGTTGGACCGCGCACATCAGGCCGGCGCACGCACCGCCTGTGCAGCTCTGCTCAGATTATCCGGCAGCGTTGAGCCGGTTTTCTTGGAGCGCATGACGGAGGCGTTTCCAGACCGAATCGGAAAGATCGTCAACCGATTGCGGGAGGTACGGGGAGGCACACTGACGGAGAGTGAATTCTTCCGGCGGCAGAGGGGGCAGGGAACATATTGGGATGTGATCGAGCAATTGTTTTCGTTGGCCAAGCGGCGGGCCGGATTTGTCGAGGAAGACGCCGGCGCCATGCCCCGGACCTTTCGGCGTCCTGGCAGTGAGCAGACGGTATTGTTTTGATATGGAGGGATGATGATCCACCATCCGGGGTTCTTGCGGTTGGTCGAGCAAGTGAAGCAGCGTGTCAAGGAACAGACGGTGAGTGAGGTCATGGCGCGGCTCAATCGGGGAGAGGCGTTTCATTTTATCGATGTGCGTGAGGATAGGGAGTTCGCAACGGATCATGCGAAGGGAGCGCGGCACTTGGGGAAGGGAATCATCGAACGCGACATCGAGACAGTGATCCCGGACAAAAAGGCCCCGATCGTCCTCTATTGCGGCGGCGGATTTCGGTCGGTGTTGGCCGCTGACGCCTTACAACAAATGGGATATGGCAACGTGGTCTCGATGGCGGGAGGGATCCGGGGGTGGCGGGAGGCGGGCTATCCTCTGGACAAGCCGTCTTCCGCTATGTGAAGGCTACTTGTTCGTCAGATCAAACTCCTTGATGACCTGCTCCGTCAAATCGATCGCATCCTTGTTGTAGATGACGATTTTCACGGTCTGTTCGCTGCCCTTGTCCACGACGAGCGAAAACCCTCCCTTCTCCGCGGTGGTCTTGGTCGCCGCCGAAATCTTCTTCATGTACTCGTCGACCAGTTCCTTTTGCTTCTTCTGAAGCTCCTGGTTAAAGTCCTGCGCACGTTTCTGGAAATCCTGAACCTTGGTCCGGAACTGCGTCTCTTTCTCTTTCTTTTCCGTCTCGCTCATCTTCGGCAACTGATCCTTGATCTGCTTCTCGTAGTTGCGCAGCTCTTCCTCGTCCTTGGATAGGAGTTTTTGCCGAACGGTCACATATTCTTTCAGCCCGTCGAGGGCTCGTTTGCCGGCTTTTGATTTTTCCAAGACGGTTTGAGGATCCACGACCCCCATTTTGAAGGAGTCGGACGCATAGCCGGGTAGCGAACACAGCACGAGCATCAGGGGAGTCAACAACGCAACGCACACCATCCGCAGAACAGCGATTCGCATGGACACTCCTTCTACAACCGTTGGTGAAAGAAGAACCTCGGCAGAATAACCGCGCAGTACTGGTCTGTCAAGCAAACCGCTACCATGAATCAAAGGTGATGGATTCGACGCTGAGAGAAGCCTCGACGCCGTACTTCCATTTCAATCGTCGAGCAACCGCCCGCAATGCTTGCTCATTGACAAGGTCTGGAGCAAAGGGGTCCTGGACTTTCCTGAGGCGCTCCGATGACAGGGCGGGCTTGTATCCCAATTCTTTCATGGCTAGTGCCAGCACATTCAACTGGGTCATGCGCGAGGCCTGGTTCAGGTCGGCTAATGCCGTTTCCGCAGACATGCCGGGCGAACTGATGTTTTGCAAAAATTGGATCGCTCGGGCTTTCAATTCTGCACGCTGGAGATCCGTGAGCGTCGGCAAGGTCAGCTCAACCAATAAGGCATTTGTGGAGCCGGCAAACGACGGTATGCCGAAAATCCGGACGAGAAGACTCATTGCACCTCCTTGAGCCGTACGCAAATGAGAGTCACGACACGCGGGGCAGTCTACTCAAACCCACGAAGGTTTTCCACCATGTTGCGACCTCAATTCTCTCATTGTTATGAGACATCCGAAAGGGGAACGTAGGGCTCAGTCTGTGTGATTCATCGCTGGCCTGTTCTGGCTGGGATGGTATAGACGGCACTTGGTCATGCGGTTCGAAGCGCCATATAGGTCTAGCGGTTCGTGCAATTCTGGATGGAGGATTGCCGATCTCTCATCAGCCGGTGGTTGATGTCTCAATGGAGAGTTTTAGTACTCCAATTATTTGCCGTAGTTCCACCAACGATGTAGCCAGCGGTGGCACCAGCACGAGTACATTTCCGATTGGTCTGATGATCAGGCCCCTCGTCCGTGCGGCTGTCGCGACGCGATGGCCGATTCTGGCTTCAAGCGGGTACGGCTCTTTGGACTTGCGGTTTTTCACGAGTTCGATTCCCGCCATAAATCCTTGTTGCCGAATGTCTCCCACATGCTCCATGTTTGCCAGGGGCCGAAGGAGGCGGGAGAAGGCTGCGATCTTCGGACGCAGCTGGGCGAGAGTCCGCTCCTTTTGAAAAACCTCTAGATTGGCCAGAGCTAAGGCGCAGCCGAGTTGATTTCCGGTGTAGCTGTGGCCGTGGAAAAATGTCTTGAACTCCTCATATTTCCCCAAGAACGCGTTGTAGATTTCCTCGGTCGTGAGGGTTGCGGCAAGCGGCATGTAGCCGCCGGTCATGCCTTTGCTGATAGCCATCAGATCCGGTGTCACGTCCTCGTGGTTGCAGGCGAACATCTTGCCCGTACGACCAAATCCGGTGGCGACTTCGTCTGCGATCAACAGCACTCGGTACTGTGTGCAAAGATCGCGGATTCGTCTCAAATAGCCCGGAGGATGGGCAACCATGCCGGCAGCGGCCTGTATCAGCGGTTCGATGACGAATCCCGCCAATTCCCGGTGATGGGTTTTGAGCAGCTGTTCAATGGGATCAAGGCAGGCCATGCGGCAGGAGGGGTATTCCAATTTCAATGGGCAGCGGTAGCAGTAGGGCGGCTCTGCTTCCAGGGTTGGGAAGAGCAAGGGCTTGAAGCGTGAATGAAAGAGGTCGATGTTACCGACACTGACGGCGCCAATGGTGTCGCCATGATAGGCAAGTTTCAAATGAAGAAACGTATTTTTCGGACCGGCCCCGGGATGCTGTTGCTGCCAGTATTGCACGGCCATCTTTAGCGCAATCTCAATAGCGGTCGAGCCGTTATCTGAATAGAAGACACGAGCGAGACCCTTTGGGGCTATCCGAATCAACGCACGGGCGAGTTCAATCGCCGGTGGGTTGGAGAGCCCCAGAAAGGTGGAGTGCGCGATTTTCCCGAGTTGCTGTGTGAGCGCACGGTTCAGAGTCGGATGCCCATGCCCGTGGAGATTGACCCAGATCGACGAGGTGCCGTCGAGGTAGCGGTTGCCTTCGGTGTCGATGAGGTAGGCTCCCTTGCCGCGCTCAATGATGAGCGGTTGTTCCTGTTCCCATTCTTGCATCTGGGTAAAGGGATGCCAGAGATATTGTCGGTCCCAGTCTGCGAGTTGTCGTGTTGCCGGTTTGTGTGCCATGGTGCGTTATGCGTCAACCGTCATTCGTCAATCGCGGGGAGGGATCGGATTGCTTGCCGGTTGACGTGTGACGCCTGACGATTGACGAAGCCTGTGCGGCGCGGATTATACGGGCGGGCGATTTCTTTGACAACCCGGAGGGCAGTTACTATAATGTGCCGATTTTTAGAAATGAGCTAGGATTTGCAAAGCCTTATACGCAATTTCTCGATCATCGCCCATATCGATCACGGCAAATCAACCCTCGCTGACCGGTTCCTCGAAGCCACAGGCGCAGTCACGGCCCGAGAGGCCAAAGAGCAGATTCTCGATGCCATGGACCTTGAACGGGAACGTGGCATAACGATCAAGGCTCACGCGGTGGCGATCCGGTACAGGGCCAAGGATGGGAAGGTCTATGCCTTGCATTTGATCGATACGCCGGGGCACGTCGATTTCACATACGAGGTATCCAGAAGTTTGGCCGCCTGCGAGGGGTCGCTCTTGTTGGTCGATGCGACACAGGGAGTGCAAGCGCAGACCATCGCCAACGTCAATCTGGCGATGGCCAACAAGCACGTGATTATTCCGGTGATCAACAAAATCGATTTGGCCAGCGCGGACGTCGAAGGCACCAAGCAATCCATTGCCGAAGTGTTGATGTTGGATGACACCGACACGATGCCGATCAGCGCCAAGGAAGGGCGCGGCGTTCCGGAAGTCTTAGAGGCAATCATCGAACGGATTCCTCCGCCGTCCGGCGATCCGCAGGCGCCGCTCAAGGCGCTGATTTTCGATTCCTGGTTTGATAACTACCAAGGCGTGATCGTCTTGATCCGTGTAGTGGACGGTGCTGTGCGCCCGGGTATGAAGATTAAGGTGATGTCGAACGACCGCGTCTTTGAAGTGATGGAGGTCGGCCAGTTCACGCCGAAGCGGGTGAAGAAGACAGAGATCTTGACCGGTGAAGTCGGTTATCTCTGCGCCAACATGAAAGAAGTGGCGGACGTGAAGATCGGCGATACGATGACAGACGCCGTTCAGCCGACAACCGAACCGCTTCCCGGTTATAAGGAGGTGAAGCCGCTGGTCTTTTGCGGACTCTATTCGACCGACACGGCGAAATATGAAGACCTGCGCGATGCACTCGTGAAGTTACGGCTCAACGACTCGTCCTTTGTCTATGAACCGGAAACATCGCTCGCACTCGGCTTCGGCTTCCGGTGCGGCTTCTTGGGCCTGCTGCATATGGAAATTATCCAAGAGCGGCTGGAGCGGGAATATGGGCTGACTCTCATCACCACGGCGCCCACCGTGGTCTACCGGGTGACGACGACCAAAGGAGAAGTCTTGGAGATCGACAATCCGGCCGAACTGCCGCCGCCCAGCAGCATCGAGCGGTTCGAGGAACCGTTCATTCTGACGACGGTCATCACGCCGGAGCGGTACATGGGGGCCATTCTCCAGCTATGCCAGGAGCGCCGGGGGATTCAACGCAGTATCCAGTTCCTCGATCCAACCCGTGTGATGATCAGCTATGAAATGCCGTTAAATGAAGTCATTCTCGACTTCTACGATAAACTGAAGTCGCGCACGCAGGGGTACGCCTCGCTCGACTATGAGCTGCTCGGCTATCGGGAGTCTGATCTCGTGAAGCTCGATATTTTGCTCAATGGGGAAGCGGTGGACGCGCTCTCGTTCATTACTCATCGTGAGCGCTCCTATCCGCGTGGGCGCCAGTTGGCGGAGAAAATGAAGGAGCTGATCCCCCGGCAGATGTTTGAGATAGCAATTCAGGCGGCTATCGGCAACAAGATCATTGCGCGCGAGACGATCGGTGCGATGAAGAAGAATGTCACCGCCAAATGCTACGGGGGCGACATTACGCGCAAACGCAAACTGCTGGAAAAACAAAAAGAAGGCAAGAAACGGATGAAAGCCGTTGGCAGTGTTGAAGTCCCGCAAGAAGCGTTTCTCGCGATTCTCAAAGTCGGTGAAGAATGAGCGTCGATCCGAACCAGGCAAACCTTGACAAGCTTTCCGGCCCCTCAAGTGGTGGTTCGCCGGCCGCTGAGCCCGAGGCGAAGTTATCGGAACAGAGCACCGGCCAGGCCGGAGCGAAATCGATCATCCGAGAATATTCGGAAGCGATCATCGTCGCGTTGTTGTTGGCCTTTGCGATCCGCGTGTTTGTCGTGCAAGCCTTCAAGATTCCGTCCGGCTCGATGATCCCAACGCTGCAAATCGGGGACCATATCTTGGTCAGTAAACTCTCGTACGGATTGCAGTGGCCGGCTGATTGCAAGTTGCAATGGAACTTCCCCCCGGTGAATTGCTATACATCCAAGACAGTGATCGAGTTCGGGAAGCCGCAGCGCGGCGACATCATCGTGTTCCGGTTTCCTGAAGACGAGGAAAAGGATTTCATCAAGCGCATCGTCGGCACGCCGGGCGATACGGTGCAGGTGCGCAACAAGGTCGTACTGGTCAACGGGCAGCCGCTCGACGACAAGGCCTTTACACAGCGCGTTGATCCGGGCATGATCGACGGCACGATCAATCCGCGCGACAATTTCGGGCCGGTCACGGTGCCGGAAGCCTCGTATTTCGTGATGGGTGACAACCGCGATCAAAGCCTGGACAGTCGGTTTTGGGGGTATGTGCGGGAAGAAAAAATCCGCGGCAAAGCGTTCCGGATTTACTGGTCGTGGAGTGGGCAGGGGAATTGGACGGAGTGGGTCCGGTGGGAACGATTCGGCAAGGCCATTCAATGAAAAAACAGGCGAAGTCCTCCATGCCGGCGGGTGACTTGAGCAGCCGAGGGCAGTTGTCGTCCCCGCAGGCGCTCAGGCAATATATTCAGCGGTTTCCCCAGGCGTCGGTGCTTGTCGTGGGGGATTTGATTCTTGACCATTATGTCATGGGAAAGGTGAGCCGGATTTCGCCGGAAGCGCCTGTGCCGGTAGTGCACGTCGAATCCGAGTCGCTGCGGCTCGGCGGCGCGGCCAACGTGTTCAACAATATTCTGGCGCTGGGCGGGAAGGCCGATCTCTGTGGGGTGATCGGCGCGGACGAAAGCGGCCGGCTCTTGATGAAAGAGCTGGGCGCAAAACGGTCAGGGCGCGGTGGAGTGGTGATCGATCACGATCGTCCCACGACCAGGAAAAGCCGGGTGATCGCGCATCACCAGCAGATCGTACGGTACGATGTCGAGGGGAGACACGAGCTCAAGGCGGTGTTGCAACGGCGTATTCTTCAGTATGTCGAATCGCGCCTGCGGGAACTGACGTGCGTGGTGGTCTCTGACTATGCCAAAGGTGTGATCTCCGCGGGCTTGATGTCGGAACTGACCAGGCTGGCTGCCTTGCGGAAGGTTCCCGTCATTGTCGATCCCAAAGTCGAACATTTTGGATACTACAAGGGTGTCACGGTCATTACGCCGAACCACCTTGAGGCGACGCAGGCTTCCGGTGTGCATGGCGATGATGATCAAGCCATCAATGAAGCCGGCGCCATGATTCGCCAGCGATTGGGATGCCAGTCCGTGCTCATCACGCGCGGTGAGAAGGGCATGAGTTTGTATGAAGCTGACGGCACATCCTGGCATCTCCCGACCCAGGCGAGGCAGGTGTATGACGTCACCGGCGCCGGCGATACCGTCATCGGCACATTGGCACTGGCGCTCTCGACCGGCGCGAGCATTAAGAACGGGGCGATCCTGGCCAATCACGCGGCCGGTATCGTGGTGGGCATGGTAGGTACGGCAACGGTGTCTCCCGAACAGCTGTCCGAGGTGCTGGGAAATGAGTAAGCCCTCGCGTCCAGTCATCGTCGTCATTCCGGCCCGGTACGGCTCGTCCCGCTTTCCTGGCAAGCCGCTGATCTCGATCAACGGCAAGCCGCTGATCCAGCATGTGTATGAACAGGCTGCGGCCTGCAAGTCGGTCTCGGACGTTCTGGTGGCGACGGACGACGACCGCATCAAGGAGACGGTTGAACGGTTCGGAGGGCGCGTCGTCAAGGTCGACGGGAATTTTAACACTGGAACCGACCGAGTTGCTGCGGTGGCACGTATGTTCGCGGGAGAGTTCTTCGTGAACATGCAGGGTGACGAAATCCCACTCAACCCGCAGCTATTGGCCGATCTTATTGATCCGTTTATCAGGAGCGGAGCCGAAATTGGCACGCTGAAACGGGTACTAGACACAACGGAGGAACTGCACAATCCGGCCGTGGTCAAAGTAGTCACGGACTCCCGTGGTTATGCGCTCTATTTTTCAAGAGCGCCGATTCCGTTTGTTCGTGACGATCCTCACCGCCGCGCCATCGGTGGACTGCACTACATCCATCTGGGCGTCTACATGTTTACGAAAGAAACGCTGCTGAAATATGCCGCGTTGCCGACCAGTCCATTGGAAGAAGCCGAAAAGTTGGAACAGCTGCGGGCGTTGGAGAACGGTATGCGCATGAGAGTCTGGGAAACCGGGCACGCATCCCTTCGGGTTGATCAGCCGGAAGATGTGCCGGGTGTTGCCGAGAAACTGCAGCAATTCAACGCCCTCAAGCGTGAGCTCAAGGGGGCGGTGTGGGCCCGATGAGAAGGTCATGCGGATCAGAGTTGTCAGAGCTCAGATGGTGGAGGCAGCCATGAGCAAGTTTATATTTGTCACGGGCGGAGTCGTGTCGTCGCTGGGAAAGGGATTGGCCTCGGCGTCCATTGGGAATCTGCTTGAAAGCCGCGGGTTGAAGATCACGTTTCTGAAGCTGGACCCCTACATCAACGTGGATCCCGGCACAATGAATCCCTATCAGCACGGTGAAGTCTATGTGACGGACGACGGGGCTGAAACGGATCTTGACCTCGGGCACTATGAACGGTTTACCTCCTTGTCTCTGACGAAGGAAAACAACTACACGACCGGACGGATCTACCATTCCGTCATTACGAAAGAGCGGCGCGGAGACTACTTGGGTGGAACCGTGCAGGTGGTGCCTCATGTGACGGATGAGATCAAGCAAACCATCATGCGCATTTCCAAGGGCATGGACGTCACGATCGTCGAGATCGGCGGTACGGTGGGCGACATTGAAAGCCTGCCGTTTCTCGAAGCGATCAGGCAAATGCCCTACGACGTGGGGCGCGACAATGTCCTGTATGTCCACCTGACGTTGGTGCCCTATATCGGCGCAGCTGGAGAATTGAAGACCAAGCCGACGCAACATTCGGTCAACAAGCTTCGTGAGATCGGCATTCAGCCGAATATTCTCCTGTGCCGTACCGACCGCTATCTCCCCCCTGAACTCAAGGGCAAGATCGCCATGTTCTGCAACGTGGAGAAAGATGCCGTCGTTACGGCAAAAGACGTCGATACGATTTACGAAGTGCCGATCGTCTTCCGGAAGGAAGGGTTGGACGAACTGATCGTACGGCAACTGCACTTGGACGCGGGGCAGCCGAATTTGCGTGAATGGGACGCGATGGTGCAAAAAATCAAGCGGCCCAAACATGAAATTTCCGTGGCGCTGGTCGGAAAATATGCCGGGCTCAAGGAGTGTTACAAGAGTCTTGGCGAGGCTCTGGTGCACGGGGGGATCGACCATGAGACCAAGGTGAATGTCAGCTGGATCGAATCAGAGGATATCGAGCGGCAGGGGACCGAGCGGATCTTGCGCGAAGCCGACGGGATTCTGATTCCGGGCGGGTTCGGAGCGCGGGGGATCGAAGGAAAGATCGCCACGATCCGATTTGCGAGGGAGCGGCAGGTGCCGTTTCTCGGACTGTGTCTGGGCATGCAGTGTGCGACAATCGAATTCGCCCGTCACGTTGCAGGGTTAGCCGGAGCCAACAGCTCGGAGTTCGACGAGTCCTCGCCCCATCCTGTCATTCATCTGATGCCCGATCAGCACGGTGTGACCGAAAAAGGCGGCACCATGCGGCTCGGGTCGTATCTGTGCAGGCTCGGTGAAGGCACGCTTGCCCAGAAAATGTACGGGGTGAGCGAGGTCCGTGAACGCCACCGGCATCGGTTTGAATTCAACAATGTGTATCGTGAGCAGCTGACGGCCAAGGGTCTGGTGTTGAGCGGACTGTCTCCGGATGGCCGGTTGGTCGAGATCGTGGAACTCAAGGATCATCCCTGGTTCCTGGGCACCCAGTTTCATCCGGAGTACAGTTCACGCCCGCACCGGCCCCACCCGCTGTTCAGCGGGTTTGTCGGGGCAGCGTTGCGGAAAAAGTTGGGGCATTAAGCGAATCCAGAACTATGGCGCAGCTTGTTGACATCGGCTCCTTCAAAGTCGGCCAAGGGCAGTCTCCGTTTTTGATTGCCGGCCCCTGTGTGATTGAGAACGAGCAATTGGTCATGGAGACGGCGGGGCGGATTGCAGAAATCGCGACATCGCTCAATATGCCGTATGTGTTCAAGTCGTCGTTCGACAAGGCGAACCGAACGTCGATCACGTCATTCCGTGGCCCAGGCATCAGGCACGGACTTGAAATCTTGGCCAAAGTAAAGGCGCAGATCGGAATCCCCGTGCTGACCGACGTGCATACGGAAGCGCAGGCGACGGAAGCAGGCACGGTGGTGGATGTGCTCCAAATTCCGGCCTTTCTGTGCCGGCAGACGGACTTGTTGTTTGCCGCGGCGAATACCGGGAAGGTCGTGAATGTGAAGAAAGGCCAGTTTCTTTCCCCAGCGGAGATGAGTAATGCCGTCAAGAAAATTGAGGAGTGCGGCAGCCGGCGGATTGTCCTGACCGAGCGAGGTTCGTCGTTCGGGTACAATAATTTGGTCGTGGACATGCGGTCGTTTCCGATCATGCGGAGTTTTGGGTATCCCGTCGTGTTCGACGCGACTCATAGTGTGCAGTTGCCGGGCGGCGGAGGCACCAAGTCGAGCGGGCAGCGGGAGTTCGTCGAGCCGCTGGCTTGTGCGGCGGCCGGTGCCGGCGTCGACGGATTTTTCATGGAAGTCCATCCGAATCCCGATGAGGCTTTGTCCGATGGACCGAACATGGTACCCTTGCACCAATTGAAATCATTGCTCGAACGGATCTTGCGCATATGCGACGCGGCAAAACAGAAAAGATGAAGCTCTCCGTTCCGTCATCGCTCAAGACCGTCAAGGGGCTGGACAGTCTCAACGACGGAAAGCGCGTCCTTGAAATCGAAGCACGTGCGGTCCTTGCCTTGATCGACCGGCTGGATGAGAAATTCTCCAAGGCGGTGGACCTGCTGGTCCGGTGCAAGGGGAAAGTGGTCGTGTCGGGGATGGGCAAGTCCGGCCTGATCGGGCAGAAGATTGCCGCGACACTTGCCAGCACCGGTACGTCGTCGTTTTTTCTTCATCCTGCCGAAGGGGTGCATGGCGATCTCGGCATGTTGGCCCGCCGCGATTTGCTGATCGCGATCTCCAACAGCGGAGAGACCCAGGAATTGTTGCAACTGCTTCCCTATGTGGAGCGTATGGGCATCCCAGTGATCGCCTTGACGGGACGGATGGATTCCACGCTGGCGAAGAATGCCAACATCACCCTGGACGTGTCGGTTGCGGAAGAGGCCTGTCCATTGGGGCTGGCGCCGACTGCGAGTACGACAGCAGTGCTGGCACTCGGCGACGCCTTGGCGGTGGCCTTGCTGCAGAAACGAGGGTTCAAGGAGGAGGATTTTGCCTTGTTCCATCCCGGCGGCACCTTGGGACGCCGGCTGCTGGTGAAAGTGAAAGACCTCATGCATGCCGGACCGGAAATTCCGATGGTCTCGGAAACCGTCGGTGGCATGGCGGCCATGCTCGAAATGACGGCCAAGAAGCTCGGGATGACGACGGTGGTTGATCAGGACGGACATCTTGTAGGCGTCATTACGGACGGCGATGTCCGCCGGTTCATCCAACGAGGGACGGATTTGGCGGGTGCCACGGCGAAAGAGCTGGCGACGCAGCACTCCAAGACCATCGGTCCGGATGATCTGGCGGCTAAAGCCGTGGAAATGATGGAACGGTTTTCGATTACGACGCTGGTGGTGACTGACGATGGCCGGACCATTTTAGGTGTGGTCCATCTGCATGATCTGCTCAAGAACGGTATCGTCTAGAGGACGTAGCGGACGATGAATCGCGTACTGGAAACCTGGAAGGAAATCGGGCAGGACTCCATCAATCTGCCAAATTTTCTCACGCTGGTCCGCATTTGCCTGATTCCGGTCTTCGTCGTCGTCTTTCTGGCGCCAACACCGGATCGGTCATTGGTGGCCGCCGTGATCTTTACGGTGGCGGCGGTGACGGACTTGTTGGACGGCTATATCGCCAGACGCACCGGGCAGGTCACCAAGCTCGGCAAGCTCCTCGATCCGATTGCGGACAAGCTGCTGGTACTGTCGGCGCTCATTCTCTTGGTCAATATCGATCGAGTGACCGCCTTGGTGGCGCTCTTGATCATCGCTCGGGAACTGGCCGTGACGGGGATCCGTGCGATTGCCGCCGGCGAACGGCTCATCATTGCGGCGGAGACCACGGGCAAGTACAAGATGGCCTTGCAAGTTGTGGCGATCGTCTTGCTCATTCTAGAAGGGACGGATTTGGCGGAGTTTGGCAATCTGCATTTGGCGGGCACGGCGACCCTCTCCCTGTCCTTGGTGCTTGGTTACATATCGGGCGGGCAGTACGTCTGGAGTTTCTGGAAGCAGGTCGTGGCCAAAGGTATCTGAGAGCTCACCGATTCGACCTCACCGCTGTGGGCAACACCACGTGTATTCTCCGCATCCTCGTCTGGATTAGTCTGTTGTCCCCGCTCACGGCCTGTCGCGATACTGGGCCGCCGCCACTGGCGGAGTACGACTATGCCAACGCCGTGGTGACGGGCCGGTGCGAGACCGGCACCAGGGCCGGTCAAACTGGCGTCAACGACGGCGAAGCGGCAGGGGATGGCGTGCGCTTTCACGTGCGCACCCCGTCCAATTATGATGCGACGTTTGCGCACCCCCTCCTGCTGGTCTATGCGGCGGCGGGCCAGAGCGGCCTGGCATCGGAGCGTACGACCGCACTGACGGCTCCGGCGACCGGGGCGGGATTCGTGGTGGTGTATGCCGATCATCGCCCGCTTGGGATATCCTCAATCGAGCAACTGGCAACTATTCCAGGGGCAGTTGCAAAGAAATGGTGCATAGACGAGAAACGAGTCTCTGTCACAGGCCATTCGGATGGCGGAACCGTGGCGTTGGCGCTGGCCGTGCTCGATCGGACCAGGCAGGTGCCCTCGGCAATCGCGCCAAGCGCAGCCGGGTGGACCGGCAAGGACCTGGAAGCCTATCAATGTCGGGCGCCTCTCCCGGTTATGGTTATGCACAATCGGCAGGATAGTGTGTTTCCCGGTTGGGGTGCCCAAACGGCAGCCTGGTGGGCTACCTGTAACCGGTGCGACAATGCAAAAAAGAAATCGCTGGAGGGCGGGTGTCTGGCCTATCAACAATGCGCCGTCGGCGGGGCCACGCTGTACTGCGAAGGAAGCGGTGGCCATCGAGACTGGCCAAATTTCAATCGTGTGCTGATCGAGTTCTTGTCACATCCTGAGAAGTTTCTGTAAGGCTACTTTCCACGGGATAGAAGTCGAAAAAGATGGATCTGTCAGGACTCACCGGCGCACTGGTGTTGCTCGGCTATCTCTTGGGGGGGATACCATTCGGTGTCGTCGTGTCGAAGGCGATGGGTTTGCCTGATCCACGGACGGTCGGCAGCAAGAACGTCGGCTTTACCAACGTGTTGCGCGTCTCCGGCAAGAAAGCCGGCATCCTCACTCTGGTTGGTGACATGGGGAAGGGGTGGGTGATGGGTTATGTGGCCACCCAGATCTACCAGACGGAATGGGCTATTCTGCTTGTGGCCATCGCGCCGTTTATCGGCCATCTCTATTCTCCATTTTTAAGATTCACAGGTGGCAAGGGAGTCGCGACGGCACTCGGTTCCGTGCTCGGGGTGGCCCCGCTCATCGGTCTCTTATTGCTGCTGGCGTGGATTGGAGCCGTAGCGGTCTGGCGATACTCATCAGGCGGCGCACTCACGGCGTTCGCACTTTTTCCGGTCATCGCGGGCTTTGTTCGCCCGACAAGCGGATTTATTATCTTCTCCCTCGTCATCAGTGGACTGATCGCGATCAAACACAAGGGAAATATCGAACGACTGTGGAAGGGGACGGAAAGCAAGATTGGACAGAGCCGGTCCGGTTAATTGCATAATGGGCGCTCAGGACGTCTGCAACTGGTGTCGTTGCAACCAACCTAGAATCTCGGCTGTGACACGCCGAGGTTCATCGTGATGAACGAAGTGTCCTGCCTGTTCAAGCGTCACGACGGTTAAGTCAGTCACGAAGCCGTCCAGACCGTCAAGATTCTGTTTTGCAAGCGCCTGATCGTGCAGCCCCCAAATGACAAGAGTCGGAAGATCAATGGCTGGATATCCCATCGTCCGTTGGCGGGCGGCGCCGCCACCGCGGATGGCCGCACGATAGTAATTGAGCATCGCGGTCAGGGCGCCCGGTTCGCAAGCCTGCTGCCGGTAATGGCGCACGAGGCCGTTCGGCAGATACTCTGAACTCACCCGCATGCGCTTATAGATCGCTCCAATGAGGTGCGCCCCGCCTGCCGCCAGCAGGGCTTCTGGGAGCCAGGGAAGCTGAAACACTGCCATATACCAGGATCGACGAAGTTGCCGCCAGTGGCGTATCTCCCGCTCAAAGCAGGCAGGATGTGGTCCGTTCAATACAATGAGCGCCTCTAGCTTCTCCGGCCGGCGCATCGCGTAGTACCAGGCAATGATGCCCCCCCAATCGTGACCGACTAAGATGACCCGGCGGGCCTTCGAGATGTCGATAAGCGCGTCGACATCTTCCAGCAGGGTTTCAAGTCGATACGCGTCGTGACCGGCGGGTCTGGTTGTGCCGCCATAGCCCCGCAGGTCCGGTGCCCACACCCAATAGCCGGTATGGGCCAGCGACGCCATCTGATGACGCCACGACAAGGAAGATTCGGGAAATCCATGCAGGCAGAGCACCAGCCGATCACCTGATCCCGCTGTCGCCACCTTGAATTCCAGCTGGTTCGCGTGAACGCGCAAAAACGAAAGTTGTTGCTCATCGTTCGACGACTGCGACATGGGTATAGGCTCCGATGGGTCCAGGAGCATCCTGGGTCACCGGTCGACAAAGAGGCCTCCTGGAATCCGAGGAATCGTGTTGCCATCCGAGAGTTGAACCGGTGTCGCCGCCAAAAATGAATAGGTGTCGCTGCCTGCTAAGTCAAAAAATCCCGCGAGGCTTCCCTCTGATGCCTCACCGAACCCCGATTGAGTTGTGTACCGGTCGTGCCCTCCCTCATCGACGAAGATCGCCCATCCCATGTGGTTGGCTTTTCCGAGGCCGGTAGAGGCATCGAAGGCATAGAGATCGTCGCCGCTCCCACCATCGATCGCGAGGCTGACTCCATGATCCCAGGACACGCCCTTATTGTAGTACGGACCGGTGGATCGGTACTGATCGTTTCCTTGATAGTCGAGTTGCATGCCGACGCCGTAATGAGCGGAGGCCCCCTGGCCATATCGCGCGGCGTGGTACTCGTCATCACCGTCGATGTCGAGGAAGGTGCCGATTCCCCAAAAATACCCCATCCCTTGGGAGAAATTGGCGCTGTGGTAATGATCGCGTCCGCCCATGTCGAGAAGCAGCCCCCAGCCTCCGGCGAGACTCCGAATCTGCTGTGCCCGCTGTTTGGAAAACACGCGGAGTCCCGACCCTGTACCGAGGCCAAAACAATCGTACTGGAATGATGGATCGCCCGGTTTGGCTTGTGGAGCCTCCGATGCGTTATAAGCGCTCGGTAATCCGTTGACGCATTGATAGTGGTCGTCACCCCCTGCGTCGATGGCTGCGCCAACTCCCAGGGGTCCACCAAAGCCGAGAGCGAAACCCTGACCGGCATACCGGTCGTTCCCCTCCAGATCCAACAACAGCCCCAGTCCTCCAATGGCGGCCCCCTGCGTGAACCGTTCCCCTGTGTAGAGATCATTTCCCTGCCGGTCGAGCAGAATGCCGACACCGGCGAAGGCGACGCCTCCGCCTCCAGACTGGAGCCGGTATACATCGTTGCCGGCGTAGTCGATGACCAAGCCGACGCCCAGCCGGCCTGTCGCGAGACCGAGCGGAGCAGCTTCGTACGTATCGTTTCCCGATAGATCAATGACGGCGGCGTTCCCATGGTCCTCGTCGCCGGATGCGCCGATCAGCCCGCGATACAGATCGTCCCCGCCGAGGTCGATGACCAACGCGACCGGCTGATCCAGATCATAGGTATTGGGGCCCGGACCACCGATCACGATGAGGCCATGTGCGGTGTGGTGGATCAGCCGCACGTCGCCCGTAATACCGGAGGGGATGTCCGCAGAAGGGATTGGTCCTGGAAAGGCCTCCGGCAGGTGGCGCATCCATCGGTCATCCGCCAGACGCACCAGCACCTGTGCCGAGGCCATCAGTGCGCTAGAGTCCACCCGTTCTGTGAACAGCGCGGCGAACCGGGCGGTGTCATCAATGGACGCGAGCTTCTCTCTGGTGAAGCGAGACACTTGCGGCGTGAATTCATCCGCGAGGACAGCGCCGTGCCTGAATAGGAAGCGGTATTCCGATTCCGTGAGGTTGGCCAGAGCCAGGTTGCGATACGCGGATGCCTGGTCCAAACTCTTGACCATGAATTCGAGAAACTCCTGGGGAGCGCTGCCGGTGGGAAACGGAATCTCGCTCTCGTGGTGGGAAGGATCCCCCCAGCTGGACTCAAGAACATTCAACACCCTCTGAAGATTCGAGCCGTCGGTGCTGACGGCTTTGGCGACCAGAAGCGCCCGGGTTTCGAGATGAGCCAAACCTTCCCAGGGGTCCTGTAGGGGCTGAACAGCCAATCGATGTTTGAAGCGGCCGGGAAGTGTGTCGATGGCGTCGTGGGCCATACTTATCTTTGCGTGGATATCTGAAAATGCGGGATGGAACCATTCTCGAATATGCTCCTTGATGCGCTGAATGATCGGATCGTGCGGGTGGCTGATAGCGGGAGTAGCGGTAACGGGATTCAGGCTTTGGGCCGCGGTGCAGCCGGCAAGCGCGAGAAAAAGCAGAACCGCGCCAGTGGGTGTCCAGCGAGAGATCATTGTCGTGCCACTGGCAGCACTGTTACTTGCACTCCTTCCCGTTGAAGTACAGGCACGTCGATTCCCCGGATTTGACCTTCCAGGTCTTGAGCACGGGCATTTCGTTCTCGCCTTTCACTTCCACCACGAAATCAACGAGCCCTGAGATCGGCAGCTTCTCCATATGCGGGCGAGCGACCGGCGGGACATCGATATAGAAGACGCCGCCGAGTTCGGAGATCAGGATGCGATGGTTCTCGACGTCGATATAGATGACGGGGCTGTAGTAGCTTTTGTCGACGGCATGACCAGTGCTCACCTGTGCCATGCTCAGGAGGACGGCGAGCAGAATGATGCGCATGAGATCGCTCCTTCCCCAAAAACCGACATGCGCGCCATTATCGCATTCGAGCTCGAAAGAAGGAAGCCGTGAGAAAAGCAGGCTGCGGAAAAATATTCTGATCGTGCATAAAGGAGAGTCTCGCCTGGACGTAGGAATGCCGGCAGGATGCTCAAAAAGGCTGTTCAGCAAGGCCGCAGCAAGCGAAGAGGCGAGGCGTACTTTTTGTCGTACGTTGAGCCTCTGAGCGATGCGAGAACGACGCTGGCAGACTTTTTCAGCATCCTGTTAGCGGATGGTGAATGGGGCGGGTGTGACCTGGCCGGAGGTGATCCAATAGTTCTTGACGTCCGGTGTGGGATGCATGAGTGAAATCAACAGATACGTCGGGTTGGGCAGATTGATCTTCGGCCAGATCTCTTCATAGTCGGTCGCGATCTTGATGTCGGTGACGGACGGACGGGCCGGGTCGTGCGGATGGGAATGGTAGACGACTTGAAGATCGAGTCCGTGAGTGCGCATGTCTTTCTTGGCGGTTGAAAAATCCTGCATGTCCATGACAAAGGCAATCTCCGCCCGGTCAGCCGGCGACAGCCGCTCCAAGTGGGCGACTTTGGCGGGATCAAATGAGGAGAGATTCTGTGCGCCTTCCATGGCGACGATATTCTTAATCCGGTACACTCGGCTCACCACACCGTGGGTGCCCGCCAAGATCCCGCAGCATTCGTACGGCGCAAGCTCGCGCGCGTGGGCGATCATGTCGTCGAGAATCTGTTGAGGAATGACGAGGTCTGCCACGGCCACGTTCTTCCGTTCCTGCATTACGTTTGACGTTTCACGCTTGACGTTTTAGGGGGTTAGATGGTGCAGCTGACGGTGTAGTCCATGCTGAGATCTGTGATCTTCGGGTTCGGCCCGCAAAGCGGGCAGGCCGGATCCTTGGGGCGTCCGACCTTGCGGAACTTCATGTCGAGCGCGTCGTAGATCAGCAGTTTGTCGGCGATGGTTTCGCCGGTGCCGAGAATCTCTTTGATGGCCTCGGACGCCTGCAAAATCCCCATGGTGCCGGCCAACACACCCAGAACGCCGGCTTCCTGGCAGTTCGGAACCAGTCCGGCGGGTGGCGGTTCCGGGTAGAGGCAGCGGTAGCACGGGTAACCGGCATGGGGCTTGATCGTCGTCAGCTGTCCCTCGAATCGGAACATGCTGGCGGAAATCAGGGTTTTCTTGGCAAAAAAACAGGCATCGTTCACGAGAAAACGCGTCGTGAAGTTGTCCGACCCATCGAGCACAATGTCGTATTGGGAGACGAGGGACAGGATGTTCTCGGCATCGACCAGTTGGTGATACGCGTTGATGGTAATGTCCGGATTGATCGCCGAGAGTGTCTTCTTGCCTGATTCGACCTTCGGTGTGCCCAATGTCGCGGTCGAGTGCATGATCTGCCGCTGCAAATTCGACAGGTCCACGACATCGCCGTCGACGAGGCCGATGGTCCCGATGCCGGCAGCGGCAAGATAGAGGCCGGCCGGGGAGCCGAGACCGCCGGCGCCGATCAATAGGACCTTGGCGCGCTTCAACTTGAGCTGCCCCTTGCCGCCGACATCCTGGAGGATGATGTGACGGCTGTAGCGTTGAATTTCCGACTCAGTGAGTTCCATAAATTCTGCTAACAGGCTGACATGAAAGCGAGCTGACACGACGGAGGGTCCCATCCACCTGTCAGCTCGAAACCTGGTATCTTGTCAGCCTCCTTCTGTTCTATTCCACCACGTTCAATTCGATCGGATCGACGACGCACCCCTTCTTGCGCAGGCCTTCGAGCGCACGCTCGATTTCCGCTGTCTCGCCTGAGAGCTCGACATCCACCCAGCCCGTAGTTTCGCGCACGTCGGCCCGCCGCACGTTGGTCACGACGTTGTACTCGCGGCCAATCTGGTAAATGATGGGCTCTTTGACCTTGTCTTCCGGAAATCGGACATGAAACCGCAAGTGTGAGACGTGTGCCATGGTCAGCCTCCCGCGATCGCCGGGACAATGGAGACTTCGTCGCCGGTCTTCAATGCGGTGTCTTTACCCTTCAGGAAACGGATGTCTTCTTCGTTGACATAGATGTTGACGAACCGGCGCAGTTCGCCGCTGTCATCGCAGAGGCGCGCCTTGATGCCGGGGTAGGATGCCTCCAGCGTGTTGACCAGATCCGTGATGGAGCCGGCGGCCACGTCGACTTCGCCTTGGTTCTTCGTCAATGGTCTCAGCGGAGTCGGAATGCGGACTTTAATCATGCGTCACCACCACCGTTTTTCCCGAGCTTAAAGGTTTTCTCAAAGGCCACGAGGCTCGGTTGAATGCGGGTCGGCCGCCCGACGGCATCGATGACCG
Organism: Nitrospira sp.; assembly: GCA_015903945.1. Lineage (GTDB taxonomy): Bacteria > Nitrospirota > Nitrospiria > Nitrospirales > Nitrospiraceae > Nitrospira_D. The sequence goes on from JABMDL010000005.1 coordinate 21,905, forward strand.
CTTCCTGCGTCTTCAATCCGTTGCCTGTGATGTAGGCCACTGTCACTTCGTTTTTCTTGATGATGCCCTGTTTAACCAGCTTCTTGAGGACGCCGATCGTCACACCGCCGGCGGTTTCCGCGAAGAGGCCTTCGGTTTGCGCGAGCAGCTGGATCCCTTCCACCACCTCTTCGTCGGTCACCATGTCCATGGCACCGTGGCTCTCAGCGGTGGCCTTGAGCGCATAGTAGCCGTCCGCCGGATTGCCGATCGCGAGCGACTTGGCGATCGTCTTCGGCTTGACCGGTTTGAAGAAGTCGCGGCCGGCCTTGAAGGCCGTCGAAATCGGGGAGCAGCCTTCCGCCTGGGCGCCGTTGATCTTGGTGCGAACCTGGTCGATTAGCCCCACATATTTCATCTCGTGCAGGCCCTTCCAGATCTTGGTCAAAAGCGAGCCGGATGCCATTGGAATAACTACTTGATCGGGGGTCTTCCACCCCAGCTGTTCCACCGTCTCGAACGCGAGGGTCTTGGATCCTTCCGCGTAGTAGGGGCGGATGTTGATATTGACGAAGGCCCAGCCATGTTCGCCGGCGATCTCGCTGCACAACCGGTTCACGTCGTCGTAGTTGCCTTCCACTTCGACGACATGCGGCTTATAGATCAAATTGCCTAGCACCTTGGCGGCTTCCAGATCGCCGGGGATGAAGACGTAGCAGTGGAGATTCGCCGATGCCGCGTGGGCTGAGACCGAATTCGCCAGGTTGCCGGTCGAAGCGCAGGCCACGGTCTCGAATCCCAGTTCGCGCGCGCGCGTCAGGGCGACGGCTACCACACGATCTTTGAACGACAGGGTAGGGTGATTCACCGTATCGTTCTTGATATACAGCTCGTCCAATCCCAGATAGGCACCGAGATTCTTGGCACGGACCAGCGGGGTGAACCCGGCATGGGGGCCGACGAAGTTGGTCCCCTCGACCGGCAACAGGTCGAGGTAGCGCCACATGCTGTGCGGGCCGTCCGCAATTTTCTTGCGCGAGATGGTCTGCTTGATCTCGTCGTAATTGTATTTGACCTCGAGCGGGCCGAAGCACATCTCGCACACGTGGATGGCCTTCGTCGGATATTCCTTTGCGCACTCGCGGCACACCAGCGCTTTCATCTTGCTCATCGTGGCACCACAGTGAGTTGTTGAGTCTGAACAGACTTCCGGAATAGTTCTCTCATATGAAGAGATCTGAATGGAATCATCAGGGCGTTCAAAAAGTCCGTCCAGCGCGGCCGCAGCGAGCGAAGACCCGAGGCGTACCCTCTGGGGTACGTTGAGGGCCTGAGCGATGCGAGAACAAAGCTGGCGGGCTTTTTCAATGCCCTGTTATGGACGGACGGCGCATCCGGCATAAGGATCCCCATCGTCGAACAACTCGGTGATCGTTGGATGGTCACCGCAGAGAGCGCAATTGGGATTGCGTCGGACTTTGATTTCACGGAACTGCGTTTTGCGCGCGTCGAAGTCGAGCATCCGGTTCGTCAGCGGCCTTCCGATACCCAGGATGAGTTTCAACGCTTCTGTCGCCTGGATCGTGCCGATAATGCCGGCCAGGACCCCGATCACTCCTGCTTCCTGACACGAGGCCACCAAGCCGGGCGGCGGCGGTGTTTTGAACACGCAGCGATAACAGGCCGATTGTTTGGGGATGATCGTGGTAACCCGGCCGTCGAAACGGAGGATGCCGCCGTGCACCAACGGTTTGCCGGCGAAAAAGCAGGCGTCGTTGATCAGAAACTTGGCCGTGAAATTATCGACGCCGTCGATGATCACATCGTAGTCGGCGAATATTTTGAGCGCATTCCCTGCGGTCAGCCGTTCTTCGTACATTGACACGTTCACATCGGGGTTCAAGGCCTGGATCTTTTCTTTTCCCGAAACAACCTTGGGCCGTCCGACATCCGGCGTATGGTGGAGAATCTGGCGCTGTAGATTGGTCAGATCCACCACGTCGCTGTCGATGAGGCCGATCCGGCCCACACCCGCCGCCGCCAAATAGAGGGCGGCCGGTGAGCCCAACCCTCCGGCGCCGACAAGCAGAATCTTCGCCTTGGCGATCTTCTTCTGCCCCTTACCGCCGACCTCGGGCAGGAGTATGTGACGGCTATACCGGTTTATTTGCTCTTCCGTAAAGTCCATGATCAATATGGCTGACAGGGTCGCAGGCTGACAGGATACAGGGACCGAATGTCAGCTTGCTCGCATTCGTGCCTGTCAGCTCCTCAAATATTGAAATATTTCTCGATACTGATATACCGCTCGCCGGTGTCGCACAGGATCGTCACGACATTCTTGCCGGGCCCCAATTCGTCCGCGACCTTCTGAGCGGCACACACGTTTGCGCCGGCCGAGATGCCGACCAGCAACCCTTCCTTCTTCGAGAGCTGCTTGGCCGTCTGATAGGCCTCATCGTCCGTCACCGTAATGACGCGGTCGAGAATCTTCCGATTCAATACTTTAGGAATAAATCCGGCGCCGATCCCTTGAATCTTGTGCGGGCCCGGATCACCGCCGGACAAGACAGGGGACGTGGCCGGCTCCACGGCGATGACCTTGATGGCCGCGTTCTTTTCCTTGAAGAACTCACCGCATCCCGTGATGGTCCCGCCGGTGCCAACCGCGGCGACCAGCGCGTCGATTTTTCCGTTCAACGCATCCCAGATCTCAACGGCCGTGGTCATTTTGTGCATGGCCGGGTTGGCGGGATTGGAAAACTGATCCGGCATGAAATACGACGGATTCTGCGCCAAAATGCTTTCCGCTTCCTTGATCGAGCCCTTCATGCCTTCCCAGGCCGGTGTCAGCACCAGCTGCGCGCCATAGGACGACAGCAGGCTGGCCCGCTCCATGCTCATGCTTTCCGGCATCACGAGGATCAGCTTATAGCCACGCACCGCCGCGACCAAGGCCAGCCCGATGCCGGTGTTCCCGCTGGTCGGCTCGACAATCGTGCCGCCCGGCTTGAGTTTGCCCTGGCGTTCCGCCTCATTGATCATATTGAGGCAGATCCGGTCCTTGACGCTGCCGCCGGGATTGAAAAATTCGACCTTCCCGTAGATTGTCGCGGCGCCGACCTTCGACAGCCGGTTCAGCCGGACCAGCGGAGTGTTACCGATGAGTTCCGTGATTTCTTTGTGGAGTAGCGTCGTCACCGGCCGCCTCCCATGTAGAAGAGAAACTCGACCTGGTCTCCTTCGTTGAGGGACGTGGTGGCGAGGTGAGCTCGATCCAGGACTTTGTCGTTCACTTCGACGGCAACCATCTGCGGTTCAATCTTCTTGCTATTAAGCAAATCGAGGACCGTTCCGCCCGGCACGTCCTCGGATTTTCCGTTGATCTTGACCTGCATGAATTCTCCCAAGTTGGCATAGAGATTAGGGATTTTGCCAACGTAACAAAGGCGCTCGACGCTTGTCAAGGTAACCGCGAGGGTCGTTAGAGCCATGAACGGAAGATTGGATTCATTCCGCCCGGCATACAGGAGCAGATCTTGTCAGGGAGGAGAGAATGAGTCGTGTGCCGACTTCGGTGTACAGCCTTGATCTTTGTGAATTCCCAAGCTACCCTGCATCATATGGATTGGAAAAGCCGCATTACTATCGATCCTGAGAAGCGTGGCGGCAAGCCCTGCATCCGCGGTCTTCGCATGACCGTGTACGATGTATTGGAGTATCTTGCTTCCGGTATGAGCGAAGAGGACATTCTCAAAGACTTTCCCGACCTGACACGAGAAGATATCCGCGCCTGTCTGGCTTTTGCAGCTGACCGGGAACGGAAGCTGGTGTCGATTCCCCCGTCGTGAAGCTGCTGTTCGATCAGAATCTTTCCCATCGTCTGGTTCACGCCCTGCAGAAGGACTATCCTGACTCCCGGCACGTCCGCGAAGTCGGTTTGCACGGGGCGACTGATGTAGTCGTCTGGCAATATGCCATGCAGCAGGGCTTTGCCATTGTGACGAAGGACGCTGATTTTCATCAACGTAGTTTTCTCTTTGGCCACCCGCCTAAAGTAATTTGGGTTCGAGTCGGCAATGCGTCAACAGCCACGATCGAAGCATTGCTCCGTCGTCGCACTGATGATGTAGGCACTTTCTGTTCTGATCCAGATAGTGCATTCCTGATCCTCGACTGAGAGAAGCAAAGGGGCAGACTCCCTAGATCGTCCCTAATCTATGCGCATGTTCCTCATTCAGGGCCGTCCGATGTCCGCATCCTGCTGGATGGGATGTAGGCATATACAAGGATGGCCGTTATGCCGATCCGGATACGCCCCTTTAAATGGCCAGGCGGCTGCACCCATTGAAGCAGCAACAATTGTGGCGTATTGTTCGCAAACAGTAGCAGTGTGTAAGGCGGACAGGAACTGGCAGATCTGGCTCGTATGCGGATCGGCCCCAACGTACTTCGATGCAAACCTCGACGGCCGCTGAAGTCCTACGTCTAATGCATCTCATTGAGGTGAACGTCCGGGGTGTAGGCATTACAGCTACCACTGTGGAGGGATCGCTGTGTCTATTTCGCCCCATCTATGACAGACCGAGTGCAACCACATATGCAATGTCAAGTGCGGTGAACACATTCCAAAGAGGCGAGTGCTTCCGTCGTGTGTATTGTGTCGAGCAGTCCAATTCGGACCAACGGCTCGTCAAATTCAGCGTCCAGCTCAAGGATGAAATGCACAAGCTTCTCGGCCAGTGGGATTTGGATTTCAAGCATGGGCCACACGTTCACCCTGTCATTGACGGAGTGAAAGGAAAGGAGCACGTGCCGTTCAATGGTGGCATTATCGATGTGGCGATTGAAGTCGCCACTCGCATTCGGGAGGGAATGTGAAACTGGCATCTAACCCATCGCTGCCCCCGACCTGCTACAGCGGGCTTTGCCCGCCTCCGCAGGCGGGCGAGCTCGAGCGTTACGCCTAATGAAAGTCGGAGGTAAAAACTATGAGCAAGAAAGATCTGATAGCCGAAGTAATGAAACTGAAACCAGAGGCGAAGAAATAGGGACATTCTGATTTGATTGACGCGTGATTTAAGCATCTGCTCGCGCCTGACCTTCTGGTTCCGCTTGCGCATTTGATGCCAGCACAGCAGCCTTGACTTTAATCCGCCTCCGCCGCCACTATGCCGCTTCCATTGGAGTCCCGTCATGTGGAAGAAAAATTTTCTCTTTCGCGCGTCCGAGTCCACTCCGATGACACAGTCAGAGAACGAGCTGTTTCATGACACGGAACCGGCGATGGATAGTGCCGGGCTGACGCTGGACCGGTTTCTCTCCGTCTGGGTGCAAGGCGATGGGGAAGATGACAAGCCGTCGGCCTTCACCAATGTGTATGTCCGAACCGCCGCGTTGGATGTGGCCAAACAGGTGGCGTTTCTCCAGCCGCTCCAGGGGCGTTCGCATCAGATCAAGCAGATGCTGGCACCCGGTCAGAAGCGGTTCCTCAAGCAATGGCTGAAAGACAATGCCCCGCAAGCCTGGGAATCCACCGAGGACCACGTCCGCGACCTCTTTGAACCGGAATGAGCCGCGTCTCCCTGACCAACAGAGTCTGGAAATCCTGTGCCGGTGTTCTCCTCTGTGTGGTAGCACTCGTTTCGCTCATGCCGAATCGGGAGGCTGCCGCCCTTTCCGTAGAGGTCTGGTATGGCCCGGAAGATGAACCGCTCCGACGAATCGTTCAACTCTATGAGCAAGCGACACGATACATTTTTGTCGCAGTCTATGGGCTGACGTCTCCACAGGCGGTCAAGGCGCTGATCGCGGCGGAACGACGGGGCGTCGATGTCCGGGTCATCACCGATCGGGAACGGATGAATGACGGCAAACAACGAGCGGCGCTGGCGGCGTTGCGCGAAGCCGGGATCCCCATCAAGATCAATCGGCACGACAATCTGATGCACCTGAAACAGGTCGTGATCGACGACGAAGTGAATACGAACGGCTCGATGAATCATACGACCAGCGGCAATCGTTTCAACGATGAGCGGGTGGATGTCATTCGTGACTATGTTGTGTCAGCCAAGGCCCGTGAGAAGTTTCTCTCGATGTGGAAAGACCCAGACCGCTTTGAGGAATGGAAATAGCGGGTGAAGGGTTAGGGGTGGGGAGTTAGCAGTGAATATCAAAGAAACCGACATTGTGGTGGTCGGTGCCGGTGGGGGCGGGGCCGTGCTCGCGCTCGCACTGGCTCAGAAGGGGATCAAGACCATTGTCCTGGAGCAGGCCCCGGGACCGCCGAGCGGATTGCGGGGAGAAATCCTCCAGCCGAACGGGCAGCGGGTTCTCGATCAGCTGGGATTGTTACATGCCCTGCCGGCGGACGCCACCCGTACCGTCAGTAAATTCCACTTTTGCCGCGTCGGCGGTGAACGGCTTTGCACGGTGGACTATGGAGATCTGCCGCCGCCGTATAATCGGGCTGTGGTGACGTTGCCGAACGTGGCACATCACGCCATTCTCAATGCCATCCAAGGGGAAGCATCCGTCGCGCTCTGGTACGGCACCTCGTTCACCGCACTGATTCGAGAAAACGGTCGAGTAGCAGGTCTCACGGCGAAGAGAGGAACGGACGAGGTCACGGTGAAGGCCAGGGTGGTGGTCGGCGCCGATGGAGCTTTTTCCAAAGTCCGGGAAGCGTTGCACATTCCCGCTGATCTGCATCTCTATCCACAGGGCTATTTGATCGCCATTATCGATGCCCCTGAGCCGATCACCGAGGCGAAATATTTCGTCGGCAAGCGGACCATCCTCGGTATGTTTCCCGCCGCCGGGAACAAGGTCTATCTGTTTTACATGATCGATACCGGGTCCTATGATCGAGTGAAAGCACAAGGACTGCCGGCATTGCAGCAGGCCTGGACCGCGATCGACCCTTCCAGTGAATCTCTGTTTCGGGCATTGACCGATTGGAAGCAGACCGCGTTTATGCCGACCGGCCGCGTCCGCACCCCGACATGGGTTGCCGACGGGGCGGTGCTGATCGGGGATGCGGCCCATGCCATGAATCCGCATGCGTCACAGGGCCGGATGCAGGCCATGGTGGATGCCATGACGCTGGCGGACCTCTTACCGGATTGTCTGACGGCGAACGATTACTCGGCAGGGCGGCTCAAACAATTCGAGACCACACGCCGACCGCAGGTCACCATGCTTCAGAAACTGGCCGATGAACAAGTGGTGTACTGGAATACCGCGAACCCGGTTATTGCCTGTTTGCGTGACCGTGTCTTTCGCACGTTGGATGGCAATGCCCGGCTGCGCTATCGCGTCCTCTCGACCACAGCAGGTCTTCGCCACAGCCCTCCATTCGGCATGCTCGATCGCCTGATGGCGGCGGGATTGCTGCCCGATCCGTCAGCGGACAGGATCGCGGTAGGAGGCGCTCAGTAGGATGATGCTGGCAGGAGATTGGACGATCGAGGGTTTGCCGGATGGCACGCACAAACTCTTAAAGTCATACGTGAATGATGTGGTGAAAACCTATGGAAATGAACTGAACGGGGTATTGCTCTATGGCAGCGCGGTCCGGGGTGAATTCATGCCGGGCCGGTCCAACCTTAACATTCTGCTAGTGATGTCATCCTATGATCTTACGGTCTTGAAAAAGTATAACGGGATTCATAAGCGCTGGAGCAAGGAACAGGTGGTCGTGCCGCTATTCCTGACTGCCGCAGATGTCCAGTCCTCTGCGTCCGTATTCCCTCTGGAGTATCAGGACATTCACGATTACCATCGATTGCTGTGGGGGCAGGATCCCTTTGTCGGGCTTCACATTGATACCCGTCATCTGGCGATGGAAGTGTTGCAGGCCCTGCGGGGCAATCTGCTCCGCCTCCGCCAGCGGCTCGTAGAAGGACGGAGCACCGAGGAAGCGATCACCATTCTCTTGTCGCTTTCGATTACCGGACTCCTGCCGGCGCTTCGAGGGCTGCAGCGCTTGCTGAGTCGTCCTGTACTGTCTCATGGAGAATCATTGTTAAAGGACCTCGAATCTCATGTGGACCTCGATCTGACGGGACTCCGCGATGCGTGGCTTCTGAAACGGGGGCACATCTCTCCAGGCCAGAAAGAGCTTCCGCGGCTCATGGATCGATACATCGAGAGCCTGACGCGCCTTGCCGCGGCTGCGGAAACGCGGATCACCATATGAGGGTGTGCATGGAGAGACAAACCGGCTTCGCCGTCCTGAGCCTGAGCCTCGTGCTCTGGGCTGGTGATGCGCAGGCCTCATTCTACGATCGTCCGAAGGAACGTGTGCCGCTTCCGAGCCCCATCGGCTATGTCAGCGACCATGCGCAAGTCGTGGAACAGGCGTGGAAGGAGCGCATCCGTTCCGTCTGCATCGATCTGGAAAAGAAAAGCGGTGTTGAGATGGTGATCGTGACGGTGCCCAGCATCAAGCCGTATCCCTCGGCGACGGCCTATGCCGACGCCTTGTATGAAAAATGGCAAATCGGCTCGACGCAGCAAGACCATGGGCTGATGGTGTTGGTGGCGGTGGAGGAGCGGCAGGCGGCGATGGCCCTGGGGCGACAAATGTTTCCAGTCATCACGCCGACGATCAGAAGTGAGGTCAGCCGTCTGTATCTTCAGCCTGCGATTGAACGAAGGCAATTCGGCGAAGGGTTATATCGGACGGCGGTCGCGCTGGCGACACCGGCACAAGAGGCGCGCCTTACGCCCCCGACACGGACCCGGATTAAGGGGCTCGGCCTGTGGATTACGCTCGGGACCACCATTGCGGTGGTCTCGTTCTTCTGGTGGATCAGCCGGCCTGATCTGCGCCATCCCTATCGGCGGATTCAGAAGGGAGAATATTGGGGGACCGGCCAAGGTGGATTCGGCGGCAACTGGGGGGGATTTGGTGGCGGCACAAGCGGGGAGGGGTATCGATAACATGAGACATACATTGACTCTGATGGGCTTCGCGATCCTTGCCCTGTGCGTAGCCGGGTGTGCCGTCACGGCCAACGAGGCCAAGCCTGCGTCGGCCCCCTCGAATGACCTCACTGATGCGGCGATTGAACGCTATATTCGCACCCACCCGGAAGTCATTGTTCAATCGCTCCAGGCGATGGAAGCGAAGCGTGAAACGGAACAACGGGAACGTCAAAAAGTAGCGCTCGCAACGAAGCAGAACGAACTGCTTCACGATCCAACCTCTCCCGTCAGCGGCAATCCGAAGGGTGGGATCGCGTTGGTCGAGTTCTATGATTACCGTTGCGGCTACTGCAAGAAGGCGGCGTCGGCAGTCACTGAACTCCAAAAGGTCGATCCCAGGGTGCGGGTGGTCTACAAAGACTTGCCCATTCTGGGCGAGCCATCAGAGCTCGCTGCCAAGGCTGCGCTGGCGTCGCAGGCCCAAGGCAAACATCAAGTCTTCCACGAGGCGCTGCTCGCCTCTCACGCCGACATGACCAAGGACGAAATCTTGAAGATCGCTGTTGCCGTCGGTCTCGATCCGAAACGGCTGGAAACAGACATGGCCAATCCCAAATGGCAGGCCGTTATTGATAAGAACCGCGCGCTCGCGCAAGAGCTCGGCATCTCAGGGACGCCCGGTTTTATTGTGGGGACAGAACTGGTGCCTGGTGCATTGGATTTGAACGGGTTAAAAGCACTCATTGGCCGTGCGGGACAGGGAAAATGACCAACTCAGCGATGCTTGACCGGAGCTAACGGAGAGGCTGAGAATGGGCCGTGATTCGAAGATTTGCTAACAGGCAACTGGAAACATGAACATCGCAGTGATCGGAGCTTCAGCCGGGATCGGGCTTCAGGTCACCAGCCTCGCGATTGAGAAGGGGCAGGAGGTTACTACCTTATCGCGCCGGATCGTCCCGCTGCCGGATCATGCCAAGTTGAGACGGGTGCAGGGCAGTGCGACCGATCCGCACGATATCAGGACTGCAGTGGAAGGGGCCGAAGCAATCCTTGTCACGCTCGGTGTGAAAAGCCCGTTAGCCACCACGCTGTTTTCAGACTCTGCACGGCTTCTGCTCCAAGTGCTCAAAGACACGGGTTCCTCCCCAACGCTCATTGTGCTGACCGGATTCGGTGCAGGCGACAGCTGGGCCTACAACACTTTCCCTATGAAACTCATGTTCACGCTGCTCCTCAAGAAGGTGTACGCCGACAAGAGCGAGCAGGAACGGGTGATTGCTGCCGGCTATCCGCGCTGGGAGATCGTGCGTCCCGGCCGGCTCACCAACGGTACGTTAACGGGTCACTATCGAGTCTTGGATAAGCTGGTGGAAGGAATGAAGGTCGGAGCGATTTCCCGTGCGGATGTGGCTCACTTCATGGTGGCCCAGGCCGAGTATCCTACTTGCCTCGGCAAATACGTGGGGCTCACCTACTGAGATCGATAAGGATGTTGTCTAACGACTGGTTGCAGCCGATGCCGCGTAGCGCCGCTGCTGAACCTGACGGTAAGGCAATTGGTGTAAGAGGATCGGCCGAAACATTGTTGGGTTGCAGGATGGTCGCCGTGCTGAAGTGCATGTTTGACACAAGGGCCTTCAACCTCATTTTGGATGAAGGCTTTCCGCTTGAGAGCCTGAAAGATCGTGTAACGGCGTATGCCGCACATGTCCAGCGCGACGAGATCAGCAATACGAAAAACCTCGAACGAAGGTCGGCTCTTCTCCAGATATTCAAGGACGTTGTTTCAGCGTCGGTGCCCACAGATTCCTTAGTGCTTAGCGTGTCGCGTTTAGGCGAAGCTCGCTTGGGTGGGGAGCGTGTCATTCCAACAGAGTCTGCGGTTTGGGGTGTCTCGCGTTGGGGCGAAGCCAAGTGGACGGGGAATGACAACCTCTACACACCGATCAAGACAAGTCTTGACACACTGAACAAACGCAAACCCAACAACGTACAGGACGCACTTATTGGGGAGACATCTATAAAGGGCGGGTACGTCCTCGTGACTGACGACACGGATCTAGTCAAAGTTACGAAGGGGTACGGAGGTACGTGTGCTTCTCTCGAGGAGCTCCTACGCCAGTGACGCCGCTGCAAGCTAACAACCGAATCAAAGCGGACCGTCGCCAACGTCGCTTCGCGACCCCGACTCCGTCTGCTCATGCGGCACGTTAAACCGCACAAGATGCCATCTCGCAACACTATGCGAGCGAGCGGCCTACGCCTACAAAGGCAGGGCCGTAAGCCGATGCAGCTCCTGCTGCGAATAACAATGGCGGAGATCACTCCGTCAATCTGGCGCCTGATTCGCGTGCCGGATCGATTTACCTTGCATCAATTGCATCGCGTCCTGCAAATAGTGTTCAGCCACCTCGACTGCCACCTCTATGCGTTCGAATTGGAGTTGCGTCACTTTGAGGCTCCGGACCCAGAATCGGAGGCCGAAGATGCCACGGCCACCAGGCTCTGTGATCTCGCTCTCTCTCCTGGTTCACAGCTCACCTACGTCTACGACTTCGGCGATGGGTGGAAGCACGATATTGTCGTGGAGGCGGTACTCCCGATGCCGTCGAAAAACGGGCCAGACTGGTCGCCTCGGCTTCTCGATGGCGAACGAGCTGCACCGCCGGAAGACGCCGGCGGACCGCCGGGGTTCATGGACGTGATGGAGGCGTTAAAGGATCAGAGCCATCCACGGCACGAGGAGATTCGCAACTGGGTTGGGAGCACGTACGACCCCGGCACATTCAACGCGTGGGCAGTCGACCAAGCGTTAGCGCTCGCCGTCGCCTGGGGCGCAGTGTAGCTCTATTGGGGGCGAAGAAGTGAGGGTGGCGTGCGCATTGACTTGGTTGGTGCGCTGCCATCAGAGTTTTCTCATTGGATAGCCTCATTGACTTCTTTTGCGCCGATCTCTAGACTTCGCCGGTCTTCCAGAAAGATCATGGATCAAGAATCGCTCACGCAAATCCAGCAACTCATCGCCGCATCGACTAACACCCTTCGTGGAGAACTCGCGGACTCCAAACGGCACGCCGGTGTTCTGGCGGAAGGGCTCCGTCATGAACTTCAGCTTGTGGCCGAAGGATTTCAGATGCATCTCGACCGGCGTCATGCCGAAGATCGATCCTTCCTTGAAGAACAATTCCGCGAAACACGCGCACTCATCCAGCTCTCATATGGCCAGATTCAGGAACGTGTAGAGCGGTTGGAGCAGCGCGTTCGAACCATCGAACAGCATCTCGGCCTGACTATTCAGTAGTCCCCTGCGAAAACGAAAGTGTAGTGGTCTAAGCGGCAGACTCCCGTCTCGGCACGACCCGCCCTTCTTCCAGATCTTGCAGATCCGACCAGGCGGTGATGTCGGTGCGTGACGGATCGATCGCGTCGAGGTATTTCTTGAACTTTTTTTCGCTTTCCGTGGAACTCGGCCCGCGCGCCAAGAGCTGTTGATTCCATTCTTCCAATTCAGCAGGCGAGTGTCGCTTGGCAGCCCGTGCAAACCACGCCGCGACTCCTTCGTCGGTGGGATTGGCCCTGACGGCGGCCGTGAACTGATCGCTGGTGAGGGCGGAAAACTCCAGCAACCGCTCATCCATCGGGCAGGGGTAGATATATTCGCCTTCTGTGCCGGCAAGCACCGCCCGGCATTTGTCGATCATGCGGGCCACGTGCACATGGCCTGCAATCTTGACCTTCATGCTGCGAGGAAAACCGGTGCGTAAGTCCATCATTACACAAGCTTGTGATTCTTGAAAATCAGACTTTTGACGATCACAGTGCCGTTCTCGAACGAAATGATGCGCCGTGTCGCCGGGAGGTCCGATGAACCGACACGCACGTGGCTGTCGGTAAAGCTCTCGACGTTGTTCAGCTTGCCATCGGTCGGGGAGTAATAATAAACGGTATACTTGGTCGTCAGGTGTTTCTGGTCCTGCGTGAGGGCACTCTCTTCCACATTGATCGTGAAGGCAAACGGCGTCATGCCCGGATGCGCCATGCTGCGATTGATTTGCGTGATGCGGTTGTCCTTGAGTCGATAGAACGAGTTTGAGCCATGGATGACGAGTTTGGTGCCCATCGGGTGGCCGTCCTCTTCCATGGTCAAGGTATACTTGCCGTCCGATTCTTCGAAACTGCGCGGCCCCCGGTGGACGGCGATCATGCCGAGTTGCTCCTGTGCCCACTTCTGCACATCGGCGTCGCCAAGTTGGACTGAGACTTCCCGCGGGCCTTTCACCATCACCGGACCGCTCGTTTCCTTTCCGTTGATGTTTACCGTGAGATCGGCAGTAAAGCCGGTGAAACCCTTCGGCCAGCGCGCGGTGTTCTCGAACGCCCGGCGCAGTAACTCGCGGGCTTGAGGGTCGTCTGCTACGGTCGGTTGTGCGGTCGTATGGTGGCTCATCATGCATCTCCAACGTTAAGGACTCGTTCATTCAGCGGCTGATTATACCTGCCGGATCACAGCACGCTCAATGGCAGACATTGTTCTCCGGCCGTGCTCTCCCTGATGAGACGCGTTATGTTGGTTGCACAGGGCAAACCCTCTGGGAATTCTTCTGAAGCCGGTATATTCCAAATCTCTGCTTGACTCTGCTATACTCCGCACATTTTTCTGACCGCCTTTGTGTCGTTAATCAGTGTTGGGACGAGTGGCAAGAGGCGGGAACTGAGAAAGGATGGGCATGGAACGGCGCGCTGCGTCTCATACTGAAGAAGAAGAAATGAATCAACGCCGCAAGTTATTGAATGCGGCTCGGCGAGGGGACACGAAAGCCATCAGCAAGTTGTTTGAGCTATACCAAGTGCGTGTGCTGAGCGGAGAGCAACTGGCAAAGGTCAACCGGACCATGGTGTACATGGCCCCGGTCGTTCCAGAAAAAGGCGGGAAATCCTCGGCCAAGGGGTCGGCAAAGGCCGCCAAGCAGAGTCCTGCAAAACCGGTCAAGGCTCAACCAGAGAAACGGGTGGCAGCTCCGAAAGTGGTCAGTAAGAAACCTGTCCCAGTCAGGTCAGCCAAGAAAGATACGGTCAAACCCAAGCACAAACCCAACCCCAAGCCTAAGCACAAGCCTAAGCATAAGTAGGTTCCGCTACTGGACGACGACTTTGAGTCCACCTCCGGCCAATTTGGCGGCGATCTCCTCCGCCTGCGCGGTGGCCCCGCTATACACGACCGCTTCTCCTTCATGGTCGATGCGATAGGCCAGTTCGAAGGCCTTGGTCGCCGTCATGCCGGGAATGAACCGGCAGAAGAGGTCGATGACCTGCTGGTAGGTATGGCAATCGCAATTAAAGACGACGACGCGGGACTCGAATCCGCTGCCGATGCCGGTCTCAATGTCCTCTGTGGTATCCGGAATTGTCTGGGGCGTCGATGGGGCAGGCATGGGCCGAAATTCTAGCAGACCTGAGTGTAATGGTTAAGACGTACCGTGTTCGACCAACCTATTCTCAATCGTGATGCCCATTCGTTCTATACACCCGGTGAGTAATGTGAAATGGGCGTGCGAGTCAGTGGCAACGGCAAGCTGTCCCGCTGTAGCCAGTTGTATCGTATACACCAGTGAGGCTGAGGTTTTCAGCAGCGCAAGGCCATAGTCGAAGAGGTCGGCTTCTCTGCCGATGAGCCGTCGCCGGCTGAGTTCACGGATGCGGGCTACCGTAAAGGGAGTCGTCTCGAACGAGACATCCTTCAAGCGAACCAGCAAGGCCTGCTCGGTAGTGCCATCGTTGTTCCGCCCTGTGATATCTGTGCCATCGAATAGACCCCGTTGGAATCGGCGATTCTCCACCAGCGCTCGATGAAAGAGCACGCGCCAGGCTGAATCGGTCAGATCACGATCCACGGCGATACAGGTCTCCAGATTGAGCGGTCCGCTGATATTGTAACCCTGCACCAGTCGCTCGCTTACCAGGAGGTCGGGGAAGGAATCTCCCATACGGTCGGGAAAGGCTGTTGTCCCGCAGAATGGACTGACTTGTAGGGCCATATAGTCCCGGAAATGCACCTGCTGATACCGCTCCAGCAGCCTCTGCAGGGTGCGCTCGTGGCACAGATGAAAAGGATAAAACAACACGCCGGATCGTGTCATGACAATGATCGATCAACGATAGTACTCATGCTGGGTTTCCGTTGTGCGGCGAATTGTAGCTCCTGACTCGACGTGTTTCTACTGGTTATCCCGGTGACAATGGGGCGCAAGCCCCTAAGGGACGCGGAGTCTCACTGGATGGAGGGCGCGATGCGATGAGGGTCTTCTCTTTTCTACCGGCATGACAGCCGATCGGCTCGTCGTTATATCTTGTCCATATCGATCACTTCCGTCGCGTCCCACAGGTTCTTCGCCTCCGCATCAGCCAGGTCTTTTTCCCGGTCCGTTTCGTTTTCTTCTCCGAACGCCGCTTGCTGGTGATTCGCGTGAGCCTGCTCTGCTGACTGGTTCAGCCGGCGGCGCTTTTTTGACGGATCCATATTCACCGGCATTGCGGTATCTCCTGTTCAACCCATAGTGTCCAATCGGATCCTGTGGCTTGTCAATCCTGCCGGATACCCCGTTGTCCGGTGCTAATACAACTCTTGGGCCACCGAGTCTGCGTACCGTCTGCCTAACGTGGTCAGGCGAATGTGGTCCTCGGTGCATTCAACCAGGCCGCGGCTAGTGAGCCGGACCAGGACCTGGTATTCCGGCATGTCGGGACGAACGAGATGCCGGGGGACTCCTTCCACCAGTCGAAGCCCGAATACCAACGCGTCTCGCTGCTGCTCGATATCCGAGAGGCCGACGCGTTCAACGATCGGCCGGCGGCCGGCGGTTAGCATATCCACATACGTCGTGAGATCGGCGACAGCGCCGAACCGGATTCCGTTCACATACGATTGGGCACTGGGGCCGAGGCCGAGATAATCGCCGTCGGTCCAGTAGAGCAAATTATGACGGCAGGAGAAACCGGGTTTGGCATAGTTGGAAATCTCGTACCGATCAAATCCCGCCTCATTGAGAATAGTTTCTGCCGCGGATTCCATGTCAATCTGAAGCGCCTCGTCCGGTCGCGGCGCAAGGTTCTTGGCGATGTCCTGGGCCAGCGTGGTGCCGTCTTCAATGGTCAACGCATAACAGGACACGTGAGTTGGCTCCAGCACGAGCAGCGATTGCACGGTCTCGGTCCATGAGGCAAGCGATTGGCCCGGCAGTCCGTACATCAGGTCCAGATTGATATTCGAGAAGCCGGCGTTATGTGCGGCTTCGACGGCGTCTTCCGTGTCCTTGACTTGTCCGGGTCGACCGATCCGGGCAAAGTCCTGCTCGTTCATGGATTCCGCCCCGAAGCTGATCCGGTTGAATCCGGCATCGGTCAACATGCTCAAATCCCTGGGTGTCACGGTCGAAGGATGGGCTTCCACCGTGATTTCCACTGATGATTCCGTCGGCCAGGTTGTCTGGATCAACCGGAGCAGCGAAGCCAGTTGTGCGGCACGAAGGGCCGTCGGTGTCCCGCCCCCGAAGTAGATGCTCCGCAATGGACGACGCCCCCCCAATGCTTCCTGACGAGAGAGATCGATTTCTTGTGCGAGTGCCGTGCAGAACGACTGCATCCGATCAGCCCTGGCGACCTCGAGGTAGAACGCGCAAAATTGGCAGCGCTGCCTGCAGAATGGAATGTGGACGTAGAGGCCGATGTCGCGCTGCGGCTGAATAGTCATAGGGAGAAGGGCTGGGACTGTGAAAAGTCCCGCTCCAGGACGATTTCGATTTCATCCTCCGCCGACTTGCCGCGGTTGCGAGTATGGACGCTCCAGTGCGGCGTCCGCCGCAGGGAATCGAAGACGGTCTTGATCAGTTCCGGCTTCATGCGGGATTCCCAGGCACGTACCCAGGCGTGGTGGTCGTCGTCGCCCTCGTAATCGTCCGGGAATCGCACTTCCAGGCAGAATCGCAGGGTGAACGTCTTGTCTTCTTGATACATAACGGTCCTCTCGTTGCGATCCGGCCTGCGCAACATTATAATGAGCCATCATCAAGGAGTCTTGCCATGCCTATCTTCGAATATGTCTGTCGGGAATGCAATCATCGCTTCGAGCTGCTGATTCAGGGAGCCACGGAAGCAGCCTGTCCCAAGTGCAGGACGACGAAACTCGACAAACAATTCTCCGCGTTCGGCGTCGGAGCGACGGCCGGGTGGGCCTCATCCAGCGGTCCGGGACCCTGCGGAAGTTGCGGTGATCCTCGCGGACCCGGCTCGTGCTCAATGAACTAACTGCGCATGGGTACGCCAGCCGAGCAAGCGATGGCCCGCGCCATCGCGGCCATCTCCCACTCTGACCCTCTGATCAAGCTGCTGCACCAAGTGCGGCTCGGCCGCATGAAACCCACAGATGCGGGGTTGCGCGCGATCACGGAATCCTGGCTCGCCGCCTATGAAAAGGCCCTGGCCACGGATGGTCTCACTCGATCCTGTCTCCGGCGGCTCGATCCCACACCCCGGCTTGCCGTTCTGATCGATGCCGGCGTGCTGACAAACGAGCACCCGGGAGTCACGTCACTCAACGCAGCCTATGATCGGGCGATCGCTCTCGCAGCATCCGAATAGGCGTGCTATGCCCCGGATCTTCCTCCTGTGGCTTCTTTGCGTATGGGGCATTCCTGCAGGGGTATCTGCGCAGGATGCGTCCGGCACCGGTTCCTTGTGGGCGATTCCTCTGGCAGAGATCGGCACGAAGCTCCCTCGGGATACGCAGGTATTAATTGAACGCAGCGCCATCGAGGCCTTTCTGGCCGAGTTGGATGGAACCCCTCCCGACTGGGCCAACGTCTATGGTCATGGCCATCATGATGCGGATCATGACGAACGGCTGTTCAACCTCAACCGAGAGCGGGATGCGGCGCGAGAGGGCAAGGCGGCATTGACCCGCCGTGTAGCCTTTGTGTGGCCGGGAGAATTATCACGGTTCGATCCGGAGAGTCGGAGTTATGCGGTGTCCCTCGGGCCAGAATTCAACCGGACCAGTTGGGGCATCGTGAGGTTCAAGCCGGAAGATCTACCCGGTAATCTCAGAGCCAGACCACGCAAGAAACTCGCCGCTCAGATTCGTAGCCGCTTGGCCAAAGGGGAAATAGTAGACGTAACGGTTGTCTTGGTCGGGACGTTGATCCCTACCGAATCCATCGTCTACGACTTTTCGCACGATGAGGAAGGGCGTGGCATGGTCATGCCGGTCGTCCGTATCGAGCAGGTGGCCTATCTGCTCAAATGAGTCCGACTCTCTACAACGACATGTCGGACAAATCGGTGCCGCGCATAGTGATTCACATCCAGGAGTCGGTCGGACAGAGCCGCAGAGGATGCGGTTTTTGTCACATCCTGTTAGAATGCGCCGCATTGCCGCTATGACCGCTCCAACTCTGATCCTTCCCGAACGATCCCGCGCCGTTGCCGCCGATCTTCGAGCCAAACTTGGTTCTGATAGGGTAAAGGACGATCGCCCGACGCTGACGGCCTATGCGGTCGATGCCAGCATCTATCGTATGGAGCCGAAAGCTGTTGTGCTTGCCGAATCAGAAGAGGACATTGCGTCAACAGTTCGGTATGCGGCCGCGAACGGCATTCCACTGACGCCACGAGCCGCCGGCACGAATCTCACTGGTTCCGCAATAGGATCAGGAATTATCCTAGATATCTCTAGGTTAAACAGAATACTGGAAGTTAATCGTGAAGAACGGTGGGCCCGGGTTCAGCCGGGAATAGTGCTGGCTGAATTGAATAGACAATTGGCCCGCGACGGCCTGCTGTTCGGCCCGGATCCGTCCAGCGGCGATATGTGCAAGCTCGGCGGCATGCTGGCGAATAACTCGTCCGGGCCGCATACGTTGCGGTATGGCGCAGTCAAGGACAACGTCCTGCGCCTCCGGACCTGCTTGGTGTCCGGAACATGGGTGGATGCCCAGGCGTATGAGTTGAACGATCCGGCGTTCGAGCGGTTGCTGACCGCCATCCCGGCGTTGAGGGAAATCTTTGTACTTGTGCAGACGCATGCGGACATGATCCGCGCGAAGAAGCCGACGGTCAGCAAGAACAGTTGTGGATACAATCTCTTCGGCTTGGCCGACGGCTTGGCGGAAGGTCTGTTTGATTTGCCCAAATTGTTGGTGGGCAGCGAGGGGACGCTGGGCGTCGTGAGCGAGGCGACCGTGAAGCTTGTCGACACACCCAAGGCGACCGTGACCGCGCTGATTCACTTTCGCCATCTTCAAGAAGTGGGGGAGGCGGTGCCGCGGTTACTCGAATTGAACCCAAGCGCCTTGGAGGTCATGGATGCCAACACGCTCAACCTCATCGGGCGCGCCAAACACGGGATCCCGCCCGACGCGGCGGCGACATTACTGATCGAAGTGGACGCAGATTCCCTAGATGACGATCTCCATGACCGCGCCGAACAGATGGCGGCTGTCTGCCGTCCATTCAGGCTGGCCTCCGAGTTGACCCTGGCCTTCGATCTGGAACGGCGAGAGCAGCTCTGGAAAGCGCGAAAAGCCCTGTACCCCACTCTCTATCGGTACGATCCTCTGAAAAAGCCCATTAATTTCGTGGATGACGTCGTGGTTCGTGCCGAACGTATTAGCGAACTGATCCATTATCTGGAGAACTTCTTTGAGGGGCAACAGGTGCCCGTGGCCATCTTCGGCCATATCGGGAATGGAAATGCCCACATTGTGCCGCTGTTGAATGTGAATAACCACAATGATTTCAACAAAATGGTTCAAGGATATTATGAGATTCATTCGACGGTGCTTGATCGCTTCGGCGGATCAATTTGCGGAGAGCATGGCGACGGTCGGGTGAGAGCCGAGTATGTGAAGAAAATGTTTGGGGAGGACCTCTACGGTCTCTTCGTGCAGGTGAAACAGGCATTCGATCCGGGTTACATTCTCAATCCGGGAATCAAGATCAGCGACCGGCCGTTCACCGACCACATCGATTACACGCGACTATCCAAGTCGTGCGCGACGTGCGCCAAATGCAACGCCGTCTGTCCCGTCTACGATGTCTTTCAATCCGAGGATATGAGTTCGCGGGGCTGGTTCGAGATTGTGACCTCGAAGGATTACAGCTATTTGAATTCGAAACGGGTGGTGGAGGCCTGCCTGAATTGCAAGTCCTGCCGGACAGTCTGTCCGGCGGGAGTGGACGTGTCCGATCTAATTTTGCAAAAACGAGCCGAACATCCGAATCGACTGGCGGGCTGGATCTTTCGATTCCAAGCCGACGGAGCGAGATTTGAAGCAGTGCTGCGATGGCTGGGAAAAACCCAGCCGCTTTGGGACCGTCCGCTGTGGCGGCGGCTCTTGGAATGGGTCACGAAGCCGGTCATGAGCCGATTGGCTTCCACGGCGAGATTGCCTCACGAGCTGGTTCTGCCGAAATTTGCGGAGAGACAGTTGCGGGACCGCCATGCGAATTTGATTCCGGCTGAATCGCCCCAGGCTCCATCGAGCCGTGTCGCCTATTTTCACGGGTGTGCCGCGAATTATCTCGATGACGGAGTCGGCGATGCAGTTATCGGTGTCCTCCGCAAGCATGGAGTGGAACCGGCCCTGCCGCCGCAACGTTGCTCTGGGACCCCCATTCAAACCTACGGGCACATGGATCTCGTGCGCGAGGGAGCCCGGTTCAATCTCAACTCGTTGGCGCGGTATGACACAGTTGTAACCGGTTGTGCCTCCTGTACGCTGATGCTCAAAGATTATCCGACACTCTTCGCCGAGGGGGAGGAGCGTCGCCGGGCGGATGAGTTGGCGAAGAAGGTCGTCCATATCACTGAATTTGTCGCACGCTCTCCCCAGGCTCCGCCGATGGCGCAAACCGCCGGGCGAACCAAGCGAGTGACCTACCACTCGTCCTGCCACCTGCGGGCCGCCGGTGTGACCAAGGAACCAAGGAAGCTCTTAGCCTCCTTGCCGGGTGTCAATTTCACTGAAATGCCGGACGCCGATCGCTGTGCCGGGGGAGCCGGGACGTTTATCGTGAAGGATTACGATACCTCGCAATTAATCTTCGCGCGCAAGGCTCGCGCGGTCGAACAGGCTGGAGCCGATGTCGTGGCGACCAGTTGTCCCGCATGCATCATCCGCCTCAAGAACGGATTACGGGAAGGGGTGGAAGTCAAACATGTCGCCCAGATGTTGGATGAGGCCTATGAAGCGGCAGAAAAGCCTGTTGTTCGTGAAGCGTGAAGCGTATCTCGTGAAGTGGCACTCAAGCAACGAGATACGAACGACGAGATACGAGGAACGAGTCTTATGGTGACGGTGTTGGTGCTCGGCCATGTGTTGCGCGATGCGGTGGGGGACAGTGAAATCGACGTCGTGTTATCCGGCCCCACGACGGTGAAGAAACTTGTCGAGGCGAACCAGACGCGACTCGGGGCACTTCTGCCGTTTATCGCCGGCCGCGAAACGTTGATCACCATCAATAAGAGAATCGGAACGGACGATTCACCGGTGCGTGACGGCGACACCGTGCAGTTCGCCTATCAATCCCGAGCCTCCTATGACGGCACGCGTGATATTCCGGTGTGACCACCCTGCGCCTTGAGGAGCCTGAGTGTTGTTTCGATCCCACGATTGAGCTGGATCTGCTGGCGGTATAGGCTCATGTCCGGTTGATGGGCGTCAGTCATGTAGCATGCCGCGCGATGATAACCACAAGGCTGAGAAGGCCCGTGCCGGAGCTCGGCGGCTGATCGAGCAAACCCCGATAGCCCTGGCCGGGTTGGCGGTGATAAGCGGCCTGGCCTATCTCGCCGGATCGTTTTATACCAGAGCCTACTTTGCCGAATTCGGCGCCTCATGGATTTTGGACGAGGTTCCGACGGCGATATACTTCAGCCAAAGCTGGATTCCGCTGCTGCTGATTCTCTTCTTCGTCTATTTGGCCACAACGAACCTCGGGTTGATCGACAGTCAGAGCAATCTGACCGCGAGTGCCAAATTCAAGATCTCAGTCTTCGTGGTCCACTACGGCTCGTGGCTGTTCATCCTGCTGTTAGCGACAATCCCGTTGCTCAGCCTGGGAGGCGCCACGCTCGCTGCCATCGTGTTGTCGGTCATTTCTATCGTGGTGCTTCTATGGTTGCTGGGTTCGGCGCTCGAGCTTCTGGTCGTCCGGTTTATGACGCAAGACTCGGATATGGATCTGACAATGGCCTATATCGCCTGTGTCCTCATAGCCACCGGTTTATATGTCGTTCCGGTCCAACTGGGAATAAATTGGGCACGGGCCGATAAAGAATCCCCCTCCTCTTTACTCACCGTGTACCTGCATGGGAATGCCGAAAAGGAGTACAAGCTGCTGTTTTCGGCTGAGGAGCGACTCTATGTGTTTCCAGCCAAGTATGAAGGACGGTTTCCGCCCGTCGAGGCGACGACGGCGACCGATGTCAGCTTTACGGCGACTAAACAGTGACTCACTTGGCGGGGATTATCGTGTTGCCCGTTTGGATTTCGCCGTTGGCGGTGCCGTGAGCGGATCGTCCGGCCAATGGTGCTTCGGATAGCGGCCACGCAGTTCTTTGCGCACGTCGTGATAGGATCCGGTCCAGAATCCGGCCAGATCTTGCGTGACCTGCACCGGGCGTTTGGCCGGCGAGAGCAGGTGCAGCAGCACCGGAACCTTTCCTCCGGCGACCCGCGGGGTCTCTTTGCAGCCGAACATTTCTTGCAATCGCACGGCCAACACGGGCAGATCGGTTGTGTCGTAGTCGATCCGAATGGTCGATCCACTGGGCACGGTGAGGTGGGTCGGAGCGAGGCGGTCCAGGTCGCGTCTCTGCTCCCAGGTGAGTAGAGATTGGAGGGGCTGCGTCAGATTTACCCGTTGGACGCGCTCAAGCGTCGTCATGCCGTTCAGATAGGGGCCGAGCCACCCCTCAAGCGATTGGAGCAAGGCTGGATCCGACAGGTCCGGCCAGGAAGAATCGGGGCCTTCGATGCGTTTGAGAAAGGCGACTCTTGCCCGCCACTGCCGCAGTTCCGGTGTCCAAGCCAATGTCTCCACACCTGCCCGTCGCACGCCATTCATCAGGGCTCCGATGACCAAGGCGGGGTCCGGCTTCGAGAGCGCCTGTTCAGACAGCACTAACGAACCGAGCCGCCGCTGCCGTGACGCGCGCACTGAGGCCGTCTGTTCGTCCCAGTCGACTACTTCAGCCGTGACGATCTGGGTCGTGTACAGATCCTCGATATCCTCACGCGAAATCGGGGCAGCCAGGTCGATGCGTGCCCATTGAGACCCGGCGTCCAGGTCAGCGATGACGAGATAGGGTTCCGACGCCAACGGGTCCGGGTGGATAAAGAGGGCACCCCGGCCGTTCGTCAAGAGGTAGCGCGCCTCGGTGCCCGGTTGACGTTGGGCAATCCGGTCGGGGTAGGCGAGCGCCAACAGGGGGCCCACCTGCTCCAGACCCGTATCGCGGTCGGCTGGTGAGCGGTCAGGAGTTTGGATCAGCTGCCGTTTCCACAACGCTGCGGTCTGTTTCACTCGGTGGAGTACGCCACGATCAGCCGTCGATCCATCCAGCTGGTCACGTTCGTCACGCAACAGGTCGACCCTGCTTCTGAAATCCACGTGCTTTGCGGACGACGGACCGCGGAATGGGTCACGCTCGCCAAGCAGCGCAGCAAGATCGCAGGCCAGCCCGGCACAGTGCATGGGGACGGCTCGCAACAGCATATGGGACAGGCGTGGATGGAGGGGGAATTCCGCCATGCGTTTGCCGTGCGGGGTGATCCGGCCTGTGGCATCCAAAGCGCCCAGGCGAATCAACAGGTCCTTGCCCTGCGCCACTGGGCCCGCAGGCGGCGGACTCAACCAGGACAATTCCGACGGATCGGCCGTCCCCCACTGAGCCAAGTCCAACAGGAGTGGTGCCAGGTCTGCATTGAGGATCTCCGGCGGACGTCGAGGAGCGAGCGCCGCCTGTTCTTTCTCCGTCCAGAGCCGATAACAGATGCCCGGTTCCACACGGCCGGCTCGCCCCCGACGCTGTTCAGCGGAATCGTGCGTGATCCGGATCGTCTCCAATCGGGTGAGCCCGGAACGCGGGTCAAATCGCGGGACGCGGAGGAGGCCGGCGTCGATCACAATGCGGATACCGTCAATCGTGAGACTGGTTTCCGCAATCGATGTGGCCAACACCACCTTTCTCGTGCCGGGCGGGGCCGGCGCAATCGCGGCATCCTGTGTCTGGAGCGGCAAGTCGCCGTGGAGGGGCATGATGTGAACCGTCGGTCCCAGGCTGGCATCGCGCAACATCCGTTCGACGCCGCGGATCTCTGCCATGCCGGGCAAAAACACGAGCACGCTGCCCTGGTGACGGGCCAGCGCGCGTCGAATGGCGTGGGTAACGGCCGTGTCGAGGCGACCGGTGAGAGATTGATCGAGATACCAGGTGTCGACGGGAAACATGCGACCCTCGCACCGGATTGTCGGAGCCTGGCCCAACAATTCGCTGACCGGTCCGCAATCCAACGTGGCGGACATGACGAGGAGGCGGAGGTCCGGACGGAACAGCTTCTGGGTTTCGAGGGCCAGGGCCAAGCCCGTGTCGGCTTGCAGGCTGCGCTCATGGAATTCATCAAAAATCACTGCTGCGTAGGCAGCCAGATCCGGATCGTGCTGAAGCATCCTGGTCAAAATGCCGTCAGTGACCACCTCAATTCGTGTCGAGGGGCCGACCTTTGTATCGAGCCGCATGCGATAGCCAACGGTTGCGCCGACGGATTCTTGGAGCGTGTCCGCCATACGGTGAGCGGCGGCCCTGGCCGCCAGCCGGCGAGGTTCGAGCAGGAGCACGTTTCTGCCCAGGACCCACGATTGGTCGACGAGCGCCAACGGCACACGCGTCGTTTTTCCGGCTCCGGGTGGGGCGGTGAGGAGGGCGTTGCGTCCATTTGCAAGCGCATCGCGCAACGCGGGAAACACATCTTCTATTGGCAGGCGGGACATGGTAGGGTTCGCCGTCACGGACGGACTGTAACAGACTTGCGACTGCGGCACCACGGAGAAGGAGTGCGCCGGTCATGTATCAATGGACGAAGGATAAACCGACCGAGCCCGGCTGGTACTGGTTTCGTGGGGAGGCGCATGAGGCTGACCCATTCATCGTGCAGGTGGACACGGTCGGCCAATTTCAGTGGCCGGATGGAGGGTTTCAAGAAGTGACGCTGACCAAAGGAGAGTGGGCCGGTCCGATCAAAGAGCCAGAGGAATAGCCGATACCGATTGGTTCATCGTTCCGTATTCAACGTGATGAACTGCTGCTTCAAGAGTTGTACGCGCGTGAGATAAGTTCGTACATCGTGGTCTCCACACCGCTGGTGGGATGTAAGACGGAAGCGACGTGAAACAAAATCATGGCCTGCTCTGGCGCCACAGAGGTGAATCACGGCGGCGAGGTTGTGCTTCTGTTGAGGCGTGGCCTGCGGCCGCATGGCGAGTTCTAGCGTGACACGGTGGTCAAGCAGGGCGGCAGTCATCTCAATGGCATGGCTTGAAATCACACGGGTATAGAGGCTGTTAAACCAACAGGAATGGTGGTCATGCCAAGGGCCGTCTTCCGCCACATGATGGTCGTGTATACAGTATCGTCTCGCTGTGTGGAACGTCGCATCAGTCAGCTGAAACATTCCCACGGCGGTGGAAGCCGGTTGATACCAGGTCAAGGGATTCACGCTCCATTTCCAGCGCCAGTAGGTCCGGGCCACAGGATTGCCGTTGCCTTCCAGCTGGGCAAGTGCAGCGAGTAATTCCGGCGTGATGACCGACGTGGCGTGTTCGCGGAACAGGGGGCCATACTCCTGCCAGCTTTCAGTCAGACTCTTATCCAGAGACCGATCCAGCGCGAACAACACCTCGGTTGGTTTGGTGATGGCGTGAAAGATCCAGTTAACGGTCAGGAACAGAAGCAGGACCACCACGGAGCCGATAAAGACTCTCGTGGCCAATGGGGTTTTTGAGACGGCATGGAAAACGGTGCCCGCCTCTCGCCATCGCCGGCGGGCGAAACGTTGAACGGCCTTCAGCCTGGGCCACGGGCGCGATCGACGGCGTACGCGTTGCCCCACACGCCGATTGGAACGAGCAGCCATGCTGATACTATATCGTAATCGGCGCTGGATGCGGATGGGGGGACGGAGCTCTCACGGAGGAGGGACTTGCTGATCGAGCTGCATGCGTTGAGAGGAATCTTGATATTTGCCTCGCCAACTTCTGGCCTGATATTGTGCTTGTGCGATTTGACCGGGAGTCATGTTCTGGGCCAGCCGATTTCGCCGTTTGACGCCGTCCTCGTTACCGTGGGCTCCCGCCAGGTTATACCACTGATGCGCCTGTACCGAGTCTTTCGGCACACCGCGTCCGGTTTCAAAGTAGGCACCAATCGTAAACATCGCCTGTGGATGACCGTGGTCTGCCGCAAGACGGCACCAGCGTAATGCTTCCTGATAGTCTTGCGGCACACCGCGTCCCGCATCCGACAGGAGACAGAGCCGGTAGAAAGCCTCCGAGTGCTGCTGGATGGCCGCCATGCGATACCAGCGGACCGCTTCGCCGTAGTCGCGGACCGATTGCTCGTACCGCAGGCCCAGGCGATATTGATCCTCGGAACTGCCTTGTTCAGCTGTCGCCCGTGCGTCATCGATGTTCGCGACAAGGTCATGGACGGCTACATAGGGCGATTTGGGCGGATCAATGCATCCAGACAAGGTGCTCAAGATTGCCATCGCGGCGAACATTCTCAGACTGGTTGGCATGATACGCGCTCCCTTCTTCTTGTACGATTGAAAGCGTATAGGCATAGAGGACTGGCTCCACTGTAGCACAGAGTGCGCGTGGGGCCGAGGACGTTCGCCGAGATGGGGAGACCGTTCTCTTGACAGCTGCCGTTGCCGGTCGTAGTTTGGGTCGAACCGTTCCCGCCAAGAGGCTGAAGAGTCGCATGAGTCTGTTGCGATGTCTGGTTTTGTCGGCGTCTCGGCATTCACCAAGCATTTGTGGGCGTGTTGCGCGGAGTACGCTTCAGACATGTCTGTGGGGCGGACTCCTGACGATCCTCTCTGTGGGGTCGGCTTCGGCTGAGGGAACATTCTTGCCATCGCCGCTCACAAAGGGCGTACTACTGGTGGCCAGCCCGTCGCTCAATGATCCGAACTTTCATCACACAGTCCTCTTGCTCGTCAAGCACGGATCTGAGGGCGCGCTTGGTCTCGTGCTGAACCGCTCGACAAACGTCCTCCTGTCTCAGGTGTTGCCTCACCTCACGGCACTCAAGGGAACCGATCACCGACTGTCTGTTGGTGGGCCGGTGGAACCCACACGCCTTCTTTTGTTGTTCCGACTGAAGGAGGCCCCCGCAGACGCACGGCCGGTGATTGACGGATTATATGTCGGGGGTACACCGGCGCTTTTGGAGCGCGTCCTCACCGAGGCTAAGCCAACCGAGGTCTTCCGGGCCTTCGCCGGGTATGCTGGCTGGGCGCCCGGACAACTGGAAGTTGAAATGCGCCAAGGATCCTGGGGAGTGTTGCCGCTCGAGGGGATCGACATTTTCAGCAAAGACCCGGCTACTCTTTGGCCAGACAGTCTCGCCCGTCTCCAAGCTCCCAGGGTGATTGCCCGGTAACGCCGTCTATTTTCTGGTGAAGTGCGCACTCCACTTTTCCCTCCCGCATTAGTACGGTCCTGGTGTTCCCAACAATAATCAGCGCTCCCAAGGATCCCGCCCCTGGTGCAACTGCGCAACGCTGCTTCCGTCGAGGCCAACGCATCGGCGCTGCGCACGGAAGTAGGATTAGGCAAGTGACTCATTGCAAGCCTGAAGAGCTGCCTGAAAGCGAGCAGCGCGGGTGGCAATTGCGCGGGCTCTGATGCAAATACCGAATCTGGTACTGGCCGACGAACAGACCGGCAACTTCGACTCTCATACCGGAGAGCCCTATCCGTCCCGACAAGCCGCATCGTTTACATGCTGACGAGATGGTCGTCTAATCCTGCAGAGGTCGCCGCCTGTTACGGTGGGGGAATCAGTTAAACGGAGACTCCGTAATAGGTCCGAGGGCAGTCTAGTGAAAAAGTATCGTCATTGCCATGCGCCGAAAAGGCGTGAGCAGTAACACAAAGCCGCTAACTCATTAGTAGGGGTAGTGCTCTTTTCCCCTCAAAAGAGGAATGGCACATGCCCCGTATTGCTAATAGACTCAGATCACTCTTGTGAATGGCTGCAAACGCATGATGGGCAAGGATTTCTATGAATTGAGAGAGCCGAGAATGAGGCGTGAATGTGCCGATAAGCTCTGACGTGAACTGTTTGCGTGTACCAATCGGACACCTCCTGGGAGAATCCTGTCCCCGTTCAAAGGTGTCTGTCAATCCGGGTCACCTCAGGGCGACCTCATCCACAGTTGAGCAGATTGCGAGGCGGCACGGCGTGGACTTGAACAGTGTGATCTTCTCGCGATTGGCTGGTGATATGGAGACCAGCCAGTTTGCAAATGCCACGTGGGTGTCTGCTCATCAATGAGCGAAATCAATATGGCGAACGCACAAGGGTTCCAACATACCTCCCGGCTTAAGGATTGCCTCGCCCGGCAGGCGGCAGAGCACATGGGGAGAATTGCGGATCAGTCAGGAGTCACGGTCGAACGTGACATCGACATGAGGAAGGAAGCCTCTGATACATGGGATCGCTTCGATCGTCATCCTGGATATCAAGAAATTCGGCTGATTCAAGAAGTCGGCGCACGCTTAGGGGCGGGGAATCCCTTCTTCAAGGCGCATGAAGGTGTTGCAGGGGCCACTACCAGGATAAATGGCCGTGAGTACATCAATTTTGCCAGCTACAACTATCTGGGATTGTCGGGACATCCGAGCGTGTCCCAGGCTGCCATTGAGGCCATTGGTCGGTACGGGACATCGGTGTCTGCCAGTCGGCTGGTTTCTGGAGAACGGCCGCTGCACCGGCAGCTGGAAGCAGCACTGGCTTGCAGCTACGGCGTAGCCGACGCCATTGTCTTCGTCAGCGGCCACGCGACGAATACGTCGACCATCGGCCACCTATTCGGCCCCAAGGATCTGATCTTATATGATGCGCTGATTCATAACAGCGTGCTGCAAGGGGTAGCCCTCTCCGGGGCAAAGAGATTGGCGTTCCCTCACAACGACTGGGCCAGACTTGATGCGATATTGACCAAGCGGCGGAGGCTCTTTGAACGGGTGCTCATCGTTCTTGAAGGCATATATAGCATGGATGGAGATTACCCGGACCTGCCTCGATTTATCGAACTCAAGAAAAGGCACCGCGCATGGCTCATGGTCGACGAGGCGCACTCTTTCGGAGTGATGGGAAAGACGGGCAAAGGAATCCGCGAACATTTCGGCCTCGATGGGCGCGACGTCGATATCTGGATGGGAACGCTCAGCAAGTCGCTGGCAAGCTGCGGAGGGTATATTGCCGGTGAGACTGCGCTGGTCGAACACCTGCGGTATCGCGCGCCAGGTTTTGTGTACAGCGTCGGTATGGCACCGCCGATGGCAGCAGCAGCACTGGAGGCATTGCGGTACATTGAAACCCACCCTGAGCGAGTCGCGCGGTTGCAGGACAACGGCAGGCTGTTCTTCACACTGGCTCGCAACGCGGCCATCGATACCGGGTACTGCGCCGGCTTTGCAGTAGTACCAGCCATCATAGGCAGTTCGTTGCGGACTGTGAACGTGGCCAATCTATTGTTCCAGCAGGGGATCAATGTGCAACCGATCCTGTACCCGGCCGTCCAAGAAAACAAGGCGCGGCTAAGATTTTTCATCTCGTGCGAGCATAGTGCAGAGCAAATACGGCGTACTGTGGATCTGTTGGCTGACGAGATCGCAAG
The DNA here is from genome assembly GCA_015903945.1 of Nitrospira sp. Classification (GTDB taxonomy): domain Bacteria; phylum Nitrospirota; class Nitrospiria; order Nitrospirales; family Nitrospiraceae; genus Nitrospira_D. Next base: position 51,784 of record JABMDL010000005.1, read on the forward strand.
AGGCTAAGGAGCCCCTTTCCGGCAGGCAAGAGCAGGAAGCAGAAGAGAAGAGACCACTGATGCAACTCCAATGCTGCACACATCTGTAGAAGGCCTCAAATCCATCGGTCATGGGCTCCTGGCACGTATCAAAGGGGTGCCAGAGAGTGCCCCGGTACAGAGCCGTCCATCCAAGGGCGGCGTACATTTATGGCGTGGGCTGGTTGCACGTCTCAAGGGCATGAATGTTCTCTTTTTCTTCATTGTGGGTGTCCCCACATTGCTTTCCCTCCTGTACTTTGGGTTTCTCGCTTCCGATCGATATATTTCCGAGTCGAGTTTTGTTATCCGAGGCCCTGAACAGCAGGTAGCAGGTCCGCTGGGAACGTTCCTCAAAGGGGCTGGCTTTATTCGCTCCCAGGACGATGGATATGCGGTTCAAAACTTCATCCTTTCACGTGACGCATTGCGAGCGCTCGACAAACAGATGCATTTGCGTGAAGCCTTTACCAGAGAGAATGTCGACATCGTAAGCCGATTCCCGGGCATTGAGTGGTGGGACGAGAGTTTTGAAGCACTGCACCGATACTACCTCCGGCATGTGGATGTCGAGCACGACGCCGTGTCGTCCGTCGTCACATTGTCGACTCGCGCATATACCGCGGAAGACAGTGTTCGGATGAATCAATTGCTTCTTGATTTGAGCGAGTCGCTAGTCAATCAGCTCAACGACCGTGGTCGGCAGGATATGATTCGTTTTGCCTCCCGCGAAGTGGCCGAAGCTGAACAGAATGCCAAGACAGCGGCGCTCGCCCTCGCTCATTACCGTGATGAACAAGGCGTCATTGACCCAGAGCGGCAGTCCGCTATTCCCCTTCAACAGATCGGCAAGATGCAGGACGATCTGGTGTCCGCCAAAATCCAGCTTGCTCAATTGGAAATGTTGACGCCAGACTCTCCCCAGATTCCCGTGCTGCGACGGCGTGCGCAATCCCTAGAGACCGAAATCGGGTTCGAACGGCGCCGGGTGGCCGGAGGCCGTCAGTCGCTCGCAGGCAAGGCCGCAACGTTCCAGCGCCTTTCCCTTGAAAAGGATTTTTCCGATAAACAGCTTGCGATTGCGTTGACCTCCCTTGAGCAGGCGCGCAATGAAGCTCAGCGTAAGCAGCTGTACATTGAACGTATTACGCAGCCGCTCAAGCCTGATTCTCCGACAGAACCGAAGCGTATCAAGGGGGTGGCGGGCACTGTTCTGGTGACACTGATCATCTGGGGAATTGTGAGCCTGTTGGTGGCCGGCATCCGTGAGCATCATGAGTGATCGAATTGGTCAGGTCAACGGAGGATCTGCGCTCTGGGTCGCACTACGGGTGCAGCTGCGGGTGGTCGGCGCCTTGCTATTGCGCGAAATCATCACCCGGTATGGCAGACACAATGTCGGCTTCTTTTGGCTCCTGCTGGAACCAATTCTTTTTACGGTGGGTGTCGTGATTCTGTGGAACGTGACGCACCAAATTCAAGGATTCCGTGTAGAAGTGACGCCGTTTATCGTGATCAGCTATGCGAGTCTTCTTCTCTGGAGAAATTGCTCGTTCCGTGGCCTGAAGGCGATCGAGCCAAACCGCAGCCTTCTGCATCATCGTCCGGTCAAGGTCCAAGATATCTTCATTGCGCGTATGACGTTGGAGGTTGCCGGTGTGACGGCGGCGTTCCTGGTTCTCTTGATAGCCATTATCGGGCTCGACCTCATGAAAATGCCCAGAGATTTCACGTTGTTGCTTCTGGGCTGGACATTCATGGCTTGGTTCAGTGTGTGTTTGGGAATCTTGTTGGGATGCTGGAGTGAGCACACCGACTTGGTAGACAGAATCTGGCACCCCATCAGTTATTTTCTTTTGGTGTGCAGCGGGACCTTTTATATGGTCGATTGGCTGCCTCGCGCGGCGCAAGAGTGGGTGCTGTGGGTCCCGATGGTGCATCCGATCGAAATGATGCGGGCCGCATACTGGGGACCTTCGCCCAGGTTTCACTTTGATGTCGGGTACATCCTTCTCGTGTGCTTGAGTATGACCCTGCTCGCGATGCTCTCTCTGGCAGATCGTCGCTTGAAATCGATGACATGAGGGACGGGAGAACATAGTGGTTGCGCTGCGGGACATTGTCAAACGGTACCGGTCACGAACGGGTGTGCACACGGTGTTAAATGGGGTCAGTATGACGGTCATGCCTGGCGAACGGCTGGGTATTCTGGGACGAAACGGTTCTGGAAAATCGACGCTGATTCGCGTCATCAGCGGGCAGGAGTATCCGGACATGGGCATGGTGAAACGGGAGATGAGCGTATCGTGGCCTCTGGCATTTTCAGGGGGGTTTCAGGGAAGCCTGACGGGCTTGGACAACGTGCGATTCATCGCCAGGATTTACAACGTGGACTATACGGCGATCCGTGGTTTTGTTGAAGAGTTTGCTGATCTGGGCGCCTATTTTCGGGAACCGGTCAAGACGTACTCCAGCGGCATGCAGGCGAGGTTGGCGTTTGCACTGTCACTTGCCATCGAATTCGACTGTTATTTGATCGATGAAATCATCGCGGTCGGGGACGCCCGATTCCACGAGCGATGCACCTATGAGTTGTTTGAGAAGCGAAAGAATCGAGCCTTCGTCATCGCGTCGCACGATCCCGAATTCATCAGGAAATATTGCACGTGCGCGGCGGTGTTGCATCGCGGGTCGCTCGCGAATTTCGACAGCGTTGACGACGCGTTCGGCTACTACATGGAAGACGTGTTGCAGCTTCGGGGGGCAAGGACGTGATCGCAATCGACAAGAGTGTCCGACATGGTCCGATTACGCGCCGTGACGAGGCGCTTGCAGAGGCATGCGAGGCACAGGCGAACCTGAACCTGCGGTCCGTCGCCTTTGAAAACCACCATGCGCTGGTCTTTCATGCCTGGTTCAATCTTTCCGACGGAGACCGGCGTGAGGCCATGCGCGATCGCTACGTGTTCTTCTCGGTTTGCTGTCAGTTCGGTGCGTACATCGGCGATCTTGCCAAGCAGGATATCGAAAAAGCCAAGGGGTTCGTGACATGGTTCATGACGATCATCGTCTGGCTCGAGCAAGGGCGGACGGCGTTGTCCGAGGAGTGGTTTCGGGGGATCGAGCAGCTGACGGGAGCATTGACCGATCGCTACTACATTCAGGAAGCCCGGCAAGCCGTCGCCATCGGATTGCGAACGGGGGTCGCCAAGTTTCCCCGCGTGGCACAATCGTTGGCCGTTCACGCCGCCTATCTCGATGCGCTCGCCGGGCGCGGCGATAAGGCCGCGAAGGTTGCCTTGCGGTTGGTACAGAGGCCTTACTTGCTGCCGGATCGGCGTGAGCTTCCTCGTGTCTATCAAAAGATGATGTTCATTCTTGCAGCAGAGAACCATTTGAAGGAATACCGATCAGTGCTATGGAAAGGTGTGTCGAGTTTCCACGTGGATGGGGCGCTGCGCGACATGTTCGTTGTGCAGATCGTGAAGACATACCGGGGGATGGCGAGGGTCTTTGCAGATCGAGACATCCCGATGATATTCAGGCTCCCGTTCTTGGTCGCTTGGCTGGCCCAAGTGACCCGTGCCTTCCCACCGTTCGCGGTGGTCCGGGCCGAAGCTCCGTTGCGTGGGTTGTACAGGGCCTGTCTTTACGCGCTCGACGCGATTGGCTTCTTAAAGCCGGCCAAGTTTGAGCGCATGGTCAGAGGGCCACAAAACAATCCGCAGTCGATGGGGGATCCCTCCTTCGGGGCCAAATGTTCACCGACCAAGCGCATTTTGGTCACGCGGGCTATGGGAGGTCTCGGCGATCTGCTCATGATGACACCGGGGCTGAAGGCGCTGTCCATGAGATATCCGAAGGCTGAGATCGACTTTGCCATTCCAAAATCCTTCCATCCGACCTTCGATGAATTTAAGGCGGTGCGCCTCCTCGATATCAACGAGGATGAAATCGATCTTTCTCGCTATCACCGCTGGATCAATCTCACCCAGTGTCCTGCCGGCCGTGTGGAGTCGAAGCAGTATCCGAACGTCAGAAAGAATCGGGTTGAAATCTTTGCGCGGGCGATGGGGATCAGTCGATGGAGGCTGCGGCGGACCGCCGGCTTCAAGCCCTTCTATACCGTGCGGCCTGACGAGCGAGTGTGGGCTCAGGTGCATCTCCAGTGTATCAATCCCGATGGACGTCCGGTCGTGGGCGTTCAGCCGTTTGCGGCCGATACCTATAGAAATTGGCCGCTTATGGAAGAATGCGTCAGGCGCCTCTCCCGCGACCATCTGGTGCTGGTATTTCATCATGAGGACGTGCCTGGGTTCGACTTCGATCATGTCGTGAAAGTCAAGGAGACGTTCAGACGATGTGCGGCGCTAGTAGAGCAATGTGCCAGACTCGTCGTCGTCGACTCGTCGTTTCTGCACCTTTCCGCGGCTCTCGATATCCCGACAGTCGCGGTGTTCGTTGCCATCAGCGGGCGCGTGCGGACGCGCCGTTATCCAAATGTGCGTCTCTGTGTTCCCAAAAAGAAGGACTATCCCTGCTATCCCTGTTGGCGTCACGAACACAAGCCTTGTCATTTGAACAATGGCCGGGAGAGCATCTGCGCACGTTCTATTACCGTCGAGCAAGTGATGGAGGCGCTAAACGCGGATGCCGCACAGTGGCGCGCGGAGACTGGGCTGTGGCCACGCATCAAGACGTGGATACTCTATGGGCGAGAGTAGCTTTGAGATCGATTGTGACGGCCCGCTAAGGTGGTGCGAGGAGGGAATTGAAGACATGAGGTGGACGAAATGAAGGGGGAAACGGTGGCTCAGAATGATCCGAACAGCCAGGACGATACGGCCGACAGCACCATTACTGGTCTGGAGCCGGACAGGGCCGGCAAGATTAAGAATATCGAGCCTGCCCAGGTTGGCATGATCGGGAAGGCCAAAAGTGCTTCGGCAGAAGCGCCAATTGTTTTCGATCAGCTTGCGGCAAGTATGTTCTCGCTGACGAACGGGAACGGTCATCCGAATACTTCGGTGTTCAATGAGCGATTCAGAAACCTGGATGCTCTGCTGTGGAATGTGAAGGTCCTGGGGGCTGAGTTGGCGCACAAGTACTATGGCGACGTGAGGGTAACGCGAATGCCTCAGCGCAGCGACGCCTTTAAATTGGGCTGGAAAGCCGTACGGTTCGAGGACTTTCTGCAGAACTGGTTTATCGAGGCATGCAGCCGGCTACACCTGGCGCCGATCCTCCATAGAAAATTGTGGGAGGAAATGTTCGTGGTCAACTCGCTTGCGCAATCCGGCGTCTTGGTTCCTGGTAAACGGGGGATCGTGTTTGGAGTCGGCCAGGAACGCCTGCCGTCATATTTCGCCTCCTTGGGCGTCACCATCCTGGCGACTGATCTTGATCCAGCTGCATCGTCGGCCCAGGGTTGGATCGAAACCGCCCAGCACGGTTCTCTTGAAAAGATCTTTCACGGCGATCTCGTCGCGCGAGATCAATTTAATCGCCTGGTGACCTTTGAATTTGCCGACATGAACAACATTCCATCAAAGTGGGACGGGCAATTCGATTTTTGCTGGTCGGTGTGTGCGTTCGAACACTTGGGTTCGATTGAAAACGGACTGCGGTTTGTGGAGAAGACAGGACAGCTCTTGAAACCTGGCGGCGTGTCAGTCCACACGACGGAATTCAATTATGCATCAAATGACGAAACCATTGATAATTGGGGGACTGTGCTGTTTCGAAGAAAAGATTTGGAAACGCTCGCTGGCAGGCTGGTCACTAAAGGGTACGCGATTCCCTCGATAGACTTTGACATCGGCGATACGCCAGTGGACTTTTTTGTTGATGTTCCCCCCTATCCGCACGACAAACACTATTGGCAGCCCAATTTGTCCGCACTTCACCTCAAACTCATGGTGGATGGATTTCCAACGACCTGTTTTGGCTTGGTGTTTTCAAGAATGAGTTGAACGATCTAGGCTCTATGATGAAAACGATTCGGTTGTGCATGCGGATGGTCGCCGCTGTTATGTTGCCACCGGTTCTTGCCGGATGCTCGCTCTTTCATTCCTGGTTTCCAAGTTCCGGTCCCGTGAAATATCAAGTCGTTGAGCAGGAAGAGATCGAATCGCCGATCCCGGTGGTCGAAATCAGCGAACACGTGGCTCGTCAGGTGTTGGCGGCACAAAAGCGCACCGTCTTCTCCGAGGCGTTTCCCGATAAGTTTGCCACGGGATATCTTCTTGGGCCAGGCGACATGGTTGAAGTGTCCGTGTGGGAAGCTCCGCCGGCGACGCTTTTCGGGGCGACAGTGCTCGATCCGCGCGCCGGCCCCGCGACAACGCGGGTGACGACGTTTCCCGAGCAGATGGTGGCAACGGACGGCACGATCACTGTGCCGTTTGCCGGATCCGTACCGGTAGCGGGGAAATCACCGAGGGAGATAGAAACGGATATTGCGAAGCGCCTCTCAGGCAAAGCGCACCAGCCGCAGTTGCTGGTACGTGTCCTGCGCAATGCGACGTCAACGGTCACCGTCGTAGGGGAGTTGGGGCAAAGCGTGAGGATGCCGCTTACTGCGAAGGGCGAATTGTTGCTCGACGCGCTGGTGGCGGCTGGAGGGGTGCGACAGCCTGTCGGCAAGATGACGATTCAGCTAAGCCGAGGAGGCCGAGTCCTGGCGATGCCGCTTGAGTCGATCATCCAAGATCCCAGACAAAATATCGTGCTCCAGCCGGGAGATGTGATCACGGCATTGCATCAGCCCTGGAGCTTTACCGCGTTGGGAGCGACGGGAAAGAATGAAGAGATTTATTTCGAGACCCAGGGGATTACGCTGGCGCAGGCGTTAGGGCGTATGGGTGGGCTCAAAGATGAGCGAGCCGATGCCCGTGGGGTATTTGTGTTCCGTTTTGAGGACCCAGCCGCGATCGTGTCTGCGGACAAGCCGATGCTGCTGACGCCAGAAGGAAAGGCGCCCATTGTGTATCGTGTTGATTTGAAGGACCCGCGCACATTTTTGATAGCCCAAAATTTCCCTGTTCGTAACAAGGATGTGATCTATATCGCCAATGCGCCCGCAGCGGAGTTGCAGAAGTTCATGAACTTGGTGTCCTCAGTGCTGGTTCCTGCGAGCATTGGAGCGAGCTACGGACTCCTCCTCGCACGTTAGCCGACCTTGAGGTCCTGTCTCTATATAGACAGGTGTGGGCGAAGAGGGCATTTTCCGATGTGTTGTGAGCGACGGACGATGTTCGATGTTGATCGATGTTACCAGATTGGCTGACCGAAGGCTTCAGGGAACGCTACCTACCGGGGTCGATCGGGTCAGTTTGGAATATATCCGCCATTTTCGCGCGCACGCCCGTGCCTTGGTGCGTGTGGGCGGCCGCTGGGTCGTGGTGAATAATGGCGATTCACAACGGGTGTTCGATGCGTTGCTCGAGCCCGGTGAAGATACTTCAAATGAGATTCGATGGTGTGTCGGACGCAGCTATGCTCTTAGTTGGGGAGGAGGTAGCCGGCCATCCGTCTTACTTAATACGGGTCATAGCGGATTGGACTCTGACACCTATGCCGCTCACGTACGCCGTCAAGGATGGAAGCCGATTTTCTTTCTCCATGATTTGATCCCGATCAGCTATCCGGAATATGGCAGGCCCGGCGAAGCGGACAGACATTGCCGCCGGCTGATGACAATATGTGCCTCAGGCCAAGGGCTCATCGTCAATTCCGCGGCGACGCGGGAGGCCGCCGAAGCGTATGCCCTTAGGTGCGGATGGCCGCTTCCTCCCTGTGTGGTTGCACCGCTGGCTCCCGCTCCTCTGCCAAAACCGGACACCCACAGTCCATTAGAAAAGCCGTACTTCGTGATCTTGGGCACGATTGAACCCCGCAAGAACCATCTGCTCTTGCTGCATTTGTGGAGACAACTGGCCCATGAGATGGGAGAAGCGGCTCCACATCTCGTAATCATCGGTCGACGAGGCTGGGAGTGCGAGCAGGTCGTGGATTTGCTGGAACGATGCACGGTCTTGCGGGGGCTTGTCATAGAGCGGTCATATTGCCGCGATGCGGAATTGTCGACATGGTTGCGACACGCTCAGGCATTGCTGTTTCCCTCGTTTGCCGAAGGGTACGGATTACCGATCGTGGAGGCGTTGTCTCATCAGGTGCCGGTGATTGCGAGCAATCTTCCGGTTTTCCGTGAAATCGCCCAGGAGATACCGGACTATCTCGACCCTCATGACGGAGCGGGATGGAAACAGGCGATTTTAGACTATGCTCAGCCGCTCAGCCTCGCCCGGTCGGCCCAGTTCCGGCGTATGCGGGCATTCCGTCCGCCGACATGGGATGAACATTTTTCGATAGTCGAACAACTTATGCGGAGACTGCATGTCGGCAACTGACTGTGCACGGGTCCCTCCACCCTCTATGCCGCCTGTAGTGTACGCGCTCAATTTTTCGGCGTGGAAGCGGACATTTGTCCGGCAGTGTTTCCCGCACAGACCCGTCATATTTGTGTCTCGGATAAGCCAGGTGCCAGAACATGGTTGTCTGGCCGTCTGGGGAGTGGCGGACTCTTCAGTCAGAATGCGCCGTGACGTGTGTCTTCTCATTCTGGAGGATGGTTTCCTGCGATCGGTCGGTCTGGGGGCAGATTTGATTAGACCGCTCTCTTGGGTTGTCGATACTCAGGGTATCTACTATGACGCGACAAGACCTTCTGATCTTGAAACATTGCTTGAGGCCGGCTCGTTTGATATCGGAACACTCAACCGCGCTCGCGCGTTGCGAGAACGTATTGTGGCCGGCCAGCTGACGAAATATAACGTCGGTCATCGGACATGGCAGCCGCCATCAACGGCGCGGCGCGTCATCCTAGTACTGGGACAGGTAGAGAGCGATGCCTCGTTGGCGTGCGGGGCGCCAGAAATTCGACGGAACATCGATTTGCTGCATGCCGTGCGAACAACATATCCAAACGCGTATGTAATCTACAAGCCTCACCCTGATGTGACGGCGCGGCTTCGAGCCATAGGGATAGGCGAGCACTTGGCCTCGCTCTGGTGCGACGAGGTGGTTGTTGATGTGACCCTGGATCGTTTGCTGGATTCGGTGGATGCTGTGCACGTGATGACATCGCTGGCAGGGTTTGAGGCGCTCCTTCGAGGTAAAAACGTGACCTGTTATGGTCAGCCATTCTACGCCGGTTGGGGACTGACATCCGATGTGGTGCCACATCCTCGGCGTACGAGACGGTTGACGCTTGATGAACTGGTGGCCGGAGCCTTGATCGACTACCCCCTCTACTTCAGCAGAGCCCGATTTCTACGGCAGACGCCCGAGGAAGCAGTGGATGAACTGCTGGCGTGGCGAGCTGAGAGAGGCGGTGCAACGCCCTGGTGGCGCAAGTCGTTGCGTGTGGTATTGCGCAAGGTCGTTGGGACGCGGTGAACATGCGAAGAACGTTTTTACTGCTGCAGGGTCCGGCGACCCCGTTTTTCGCACACCTGGCCGCTCGGTTGCGGTCTGAGGGCCATCGGGTCTTCAAATTGAATTTTAATGCGGGAGATTGGCTCTATGGTCCGCGATCATGCAACTTGAACTACAGGGGAAAGGCCTTTGATTTGTGCGATTTCTTGGATGGCGTCTATCGACGATTGGAAATTACCGATCAGGTGTTGTTCGGGGATCGGCGTCCAGTGCATCGACCGGCGATCGAGCACGGGAAGGTATTGGGTGTGAGGACCCACGTGTATGAAGAGGGCTATTTCCGCCCCTCTTGGGTGACACTCGAGCGACAGGGTGTGAACAGCCATTCGCCGTTGCCTCGGAATCCCGATTGGTACTGGAAAGTGGGCGGACGTCTTTCCGAAACTTCACAGCCGATTCATTTTCAG
>JABMDL010000086.1 GCA_015903945.1 Nitrospira sp.
GCGGACATGCGCCTCGGCCGCCGTCTCCTCGAGAACCTGTTGGACATCAGGGAAACGTGCACAGCGTTCCTGACTGGTGAGCGCGGAGGCTTCTTTGAGATCTTCCTGGAGTCGGGCGATGTCCGCGCGATGGGTCGGCGGGGCATCTTCGAGGTCGAAAAGCAGTATGGTATCGGTCGTCGTATCCATTTGGCCGGCGAGAAAATGCGTGTCGGATGGGATGTCAATCCCCAGATTGGCGATTCGCTCCCGGACCTTGGGATTGTTCGCCATTATCGCGAGAGCACGGGCATTGGGCTTGCCTTCATTGCCGCCACAGGCGCCGCAATCGAGCGCGGATTCGTAAGGATTGTTGTCCGACGTGCTCCCGTGGGCGCAGAAGAGGACGAGTCGCGCGAAGTTCTTGGTGAGTCCCATCATGCGCAGAGCCGTGTCGACGGTCAGGACCTGTTCTTCCAAGGTGAAACCGGTTCTGGTGAGCCGTTCTTTGTGTCGTGACGCGGATCGCGTCGTCAGATCGTATTGCCGCCGTAAAATTTCGACAAAGGCGTTGATCGTCTCGAGCGTGAGTCCGGCCCGCTCGATTTCTTCGGCAGGGATCGGCGGCTCCGGGTCTCCTTCCACTGTCAGCGCCCGCTGCCGCAAACCTTCAACGAGCGCGGGCGTGATACGGGAACTGCGAAGCCCGAGTTGTTCATGCAAGGCCTCCCTGATCGTGGCCTGCTGTTCCGCTTCGAGCATCTCCGCAGTTTCACTCGGGGCCAGCTTGTCTATTGTCAGTGTTGTGGCCAGAGAGGGGACGAACAGCCGTCGCAACCAGGTGGTCAAGCGCTGATAAAGTGTCGGGACCAATGTCTTGCCGAAAATCGGCAGACCGTAAAACCAGCCCAGCGATTCCACCATGACATAGGGGGTTACGACATTTTCTTTCAGATCGTGCAGGAGCGTATGACCTGCATGCATCCACTTGGCCCGCGCCGCATGCAGCGATACCTTGTGATCGAGATAGCTGCGCGGAATCTCCCGGACCTCATGCTTCGCCCGCATGATGACCGGGAACTGTTCCGTATCATGCTCCTTCCCCCAGGCCCGATAGCGGATGAAGGCGGCAAAGAAGCCGGCAAAGCCGAAGGTCTGATGTGATCCGACTGATTCGAGGTGGCGGCGGAACGGTTCCGACCGCACGTCGATGCAGTAGACCGATTGTGAGTGCGGGCGCGCTGTCTCAGGGGAAGCGGGGTTTTCGGTACGTGCGTGCAAGTGTTCTAATAGCTGTTCCTGGTAGCCGGCCTCCAGGGCATTGAGCCATACCGGTCCATGGCCCGATTCGGGGAAAGCCTCCATCCAGTCGACGACTTGCTTCAAGTCTTCGGGAGAACTTTCAACGAGTGCAGTGACATCAATGGTCAATGAATGGGCCAGGGCGAGAAGCCGGCGCGCGGCCCCACGCCGCCCGGCCGCTTGCAGCCGGGGAATGACTTCGGCACGGTACCGTGTGAGGATATTGTTCCAGCTCTGCCCCTTACGATGCGAGAGCCGGTCGACTTCCTCGGCATAGAGGGCGGGCAACCGGCCGGCCACCCGCTGCCGTCGCAGATAATATTCTTCGGGATAGTCGCGCATGTAAGCAGAGATGGCGTCGTATCGACCCTGAATGCCAAGATAGTCCTGACAGGCCGCTTGCACGAGTTCCCGTGCGTACCAGAGACGAATCGCCAGAAACTTCACCAGGCCGACCGGGTGGGCTTGCTGCCAGGGGTAGTGACGCTCCTCTCCACGCCACTTGATGAAGCCGGCCCAGCCCGGCAGCGCAGTCAATTGTAACGATAAGTAATCCTGTAGAAGTTCAGCAGGAATCCCCAGTGCATCCAGGCTTTCGAGGAGCGCGTCTTCCGGATAGTCCGGCAACTGCCCGATTTTTTTGCTACTGTCTTTGATCCCGCAGGGAGACCATTCGTGGGAGGCCATGGCCTTCCAGGCTTCATACAGACCCTTTTCACGTCCCGGCATGACCCATGTGGCATGGCCCTCGTCCAGAAAGGCGCCGCACCACTTGATCATTTGATCGTTGATCTGCTGGACGATTTGTGTGCCGAGCGTGTCGTCGCACCAGTGCGAGAGGGTGAGCCATCGGCAAAGCGAAGCCTGGTTTTCATCCACGACTTTTCGGATGCGATCATCCAATGAAAAAGGAAGAAGCATGCACTCCAACTTACGGGCGAGTGTGTCGATCAGCGGCCTGTCGGGATCTTCCAACTGATCGTCAAGCGGCTCCATGGCCGGGGCACAAAGTCCATCAGCCAGACAGGCATGCAAGACCGTGCTGTGCGTGACGGTGTGCGATCCGATGGTCACATGCTTATCGATGACTCGCGACTTGAGTGCGTCACTGAGATGAGTGGGCCGGATTCGGCCGGTCTTGAGGTATTCGCGATACAGATGGCTGGGAAGATAGCCGTTGCCGCCCATGAACTGCTTTCCGCGTTTGACGGCTTCTTCAAACGGTAGATATTCGATGCCATGCAATGGATTGTGGTGGACGAAAGTCCTCATCGGCCAGTACTGGGCGATGACTTCCCCTGCAAGACGGACGACCCCGCGCAATTCCATCCGCCGGGATTCAATCTCAGTCAGGTGCTCTATCGGTTCCATGCGAGAGACTGCTCCGTGGCGGCGGTCTTATTCGGATCCTGATTCGACGCATACAAGCTAATCGGGGCCAAGCCAAGCGCGAGCAAGGCCAGCACCACGATCAGCAGGGAAGTAAATTCGGGATGCCTGAGGTCCGAATAACGTAAATCCGGCCGGCGAGTGCCGAAGAGCAACTGCTGGACCATGTGCATGATGTACCACGAGGCGGCAAGCCACGCCGTGAGCCCGATGAACAGGCCGATCGTTGAAGAGGGCGGGGCCGTCAGCAGCAACCCCATGAATCCAGCAAACACCCCGAAGGGCGGGATTCCCATCGCGGCAAGGCCCAACAGAGAAAACAGGACCGCATATTTCGGCATCACCGCGGCCAGGCCGCTGACGGCCTGCGGGTCCACATCGTCGCCGTATCTCGTGCGGATGACCTGCCAGGCAACCAACAGTCCGCTGGTGGCGAGGCCGACTGCTCCGGCCAGTACGGCCGCGCGCGGCGTCGCCGTGTGGGCTCCGGCCACAAACCACCAGAGGATCGAAAAGAACGAGACGCTTCCGTAGCCCACCAACAGACGGACCCGCGATTGGGCCAACGCCTTGATTGCGCCGTACAGCGAGCTGGCCAGGGCCAGGAGGCTGACGACCGCGACGAATTCATTCGGCATCGTCGGCATGGCGGTTGCCAGTCCGTGAAGGCCAAGCACGGGCAGCAGCACCACAATGAACGGGGGCAGGCTGCCCGGCAGCCTGGTCAGCGCCGTGAGGTATCCGTCATGAAGGGGCATGAGCGGTAACAGAACGGCACAGGTTGCCAGGGATGCCACCGACGAGACGGGCGGTCCCGCCACGAGAGAAAGGCCCGCGCCGACGACACCGACACCGAAGGAACCGATGCCCCACCAGGAGATGGGCCAAAGCGTCGTGTGATGACGGTATAGGAGGAACATGATCATCAGCATGATCGAGATCAGGCAGAGCGGGCCGAACGTATTGCCCCCGGTGAGCACGGCCATTCCTAAACCGAGAAAGATCAAGGTCAGGGTCCAGGAGAGCCGATGGTGCTCGTGCACCGGCTGGCCTAATGTGGCCACCACGGCTGCGATCGGCAGTAGATAGAGCGGTAAGAGACCATCGGACGGAATCGGAAGCCGGTTGGCCACCACGGCAGTCACCGCAAGGCTGATGACAGACGAGCCGATCGCACACATCTTGACACGGTAGGGATCGGACCCAAAAGCCAGACAGACGAGTGCACCCGCGAACGGAATTCCGGCCAACACCCATGGTATGACCAGGTCTGTCATCGAGACCACCCGCGTTCCAGCTTGTCGAGCCGATGAACCAGTTGCGCGGTCATCGAGCTGATCAGCTGATAAAGTTCATCGGCATAGATCCGGTTCAGGAACACCGTATAGAGTCGAATTCTTAGGCCTTCGATCCAGGCCGGCATCCAGACCGTCCGACCGTGGGCACGCATGTACAGGTAGGTCCAGCCCAGGACCGTCATGAGCGCGGCCATCACGACAATGAGGTCGAACAGCCAGTCCGGGAGATCGGCGGCTCTGAAATACGACGCCACTTCTTCCGGGTTGGGGTAGAGGAATGCGGTGAACGACTCGACGGCGAACAGGTAGACGAACACGATGAAGAGGAGCGTCAGCAGCATGATGGCCGACACTTTCCACGAAGCCACGGCACGAAGTCGTATGAGCGTCAAGATCGCCTGCGACGAGGTGATCCAGATGAAGAAGAGGATAATGACGGTTCCCTGGGATTCCAGCAAGGGAATGCGCAGGACTCCGTGCGTGACCAGCAAGATGAGCAGCGGAGTAAATAGCGTCGTCACAAACCCGGTCGACCAAGCCAAGCGAGAAAATCCCGCCTCCTCGGCGGCATGGTCCACATGTGGAAAATGCGGCTCCTGTCGCGCCTTATGAATGATATTTCCACAATTGAGAAAGACCGTGGCCTTGAAGAGACCGTGCGCGATCAGATGGAACACGGCGAGCGAGAAGGCCCCCAGGCCGCATTCCATGATCATATAGCCCATTTGG
>JABMDL010000046.1 GCA_015903945.1 Nitrospira sp.
CGATCTTTTGCATGGTGGTTTGTCCTAGGATCGCTGCTGACCCTTGCAGTCTTGATGGTCCAGGGTGGGGTGCGCGATTTATGGGAGGGGACTCAGCCGACCGGGGATACCAACGTGTTTGTCTACTTCGGCACGACCCTGTTTGGCGGAGGGTTGCTCGCCGGTTGTGTGGCGCTGGTGATGAACCGCATTCGCTGACACCCCTGTGGAAACAGGACATGTATGCAGTGCCTCAGGTGCAAGGGATTCATGTTGGTCGAGCGGCACTATACCCTTCTCAACCGGAGGATTCATGCCCGCTGTCTCAACTGTGGGTTCTGGATCGACCTGGCTGATCTCCTTCGATTTTTTCACAAGGTGATCGATAGCGGGCTGAAGGGCGGAAAGGTCCGGGAGACCTATTCACTGTGAAAGACAGGATGATGATCGCACAACAGGAGCGGGGCCGAATCAGTCGAGGGGTTCGCACACTGCGGCAGTCCATCGGCATCATGGGCCTCGGAGCGACATTATTCTTCTGCCTGATCACGTCACTTCCGGCATCGGCGTCCGCAAAGGACCTCCGTCACAGTCGAGCATCGATTCATCCCGTCGGCTTATCTCAACAGGAGTTCCCCTGGAAAAAAGTTCCGGCGAACAGCGTCCTGTTGAAAGAGCTTCGGTCCGGGCGTGTGCTCTATGAGCATGAGTCTGAAAGGCGGCTGTCTCCGGCCAGTTTGACCAAAATTATGTCGGCGCTGGTCATTCTCGAATACGGGTGGTTGGATGAGCATGCCACGATCAGCAAGAATGCCGCGCGTGCGCCGAAGACGCATCTTCGGTTGCGAACGGGCGAGGTGTTTCGGCTGGACGATCTCTTAAAGGCGATGTTGATCGTCTCCGCCAATGATGCATGTTTGGCCGCTGTCGAACATGTCGGGGGTACGGAAGAGCAATTCGTTGAGATGATGAATGCCAAGGCCTCGCATCTGGGGCTGCTCGATACGCATTTCAGCAACGGCTGCGGATTCGACGGCCCTGAACACTACTCGACGGCTGAGGATCTCGCCAAGCTCAGTGAAGTTGCCATGCAGAATCCGGTCTTCCGTGAGCTCGTGCGGGAAGAACGGGACCTCATCATGCCCGTGAGCGGCCACCGCCCCTATCTACTGCACAATACCAATCGCCTGCTGGGCCGTATTCCCGGGGTCGAAGGGGTCAAGACCGGTTTCACATCGAAAGCCGGCCGCTGTCTCATCGCCAAAGTCTCCCAAAACGGCAGTGATCTCCTCCTCGTCATCCTCAACTCCAACCGCCGCTGGATCATGGCCAAGAGTCTCATCAACTACGGCTTACGCGTCAGCGAGACAGTACAGTAACCGGTTCTATTTTCTTCCGCGATCCGTACAGTCCCAGATCCTCGGCTGTATCCCTCCCGATACGAGCCTCCTCCTGCGAGATACGACTCGGACTAGGCCCATCGGTCAATCATCGGATTTCTCCTCGCCTTCGATAGTGGAACGAATCTCGCAATAAACCCGGTGCCGGCAAGAAACGGATCAACTGCAACCGAGGCGCACGGTTGAGATCCATGCAACTTTCCAACGGTTCTTACAATCAAGGAGGAATGCCATGATTGACTCTGTCCGATTCCTGGTCCTCTCAGCAGCCCTGCTCACGATGGCGTCAACCGCCACGGCAGGCACAGCGCCGAAGCCACTGCCCCAATCAGAAACCGTAAAGGCTGGGGCCGTAGGCAGTGGAGGCACGAAGTTGGTCGACATCAATTCAGCCACGCTCACGGACCTTCGATCGCTTCCAGGCATCGGGACTGCCTACGCCCGCAAGATTGTAGAAGGCCGGCCCTATGCTTCTGTTGATGAATTGAAGGTGCGCAAGGTTCTATCAAATGGCATCTATGACAAGATTCGTGAGCGAATCAGCGCGAAAGGACATCCGAAAGCGGTGGGCGGAGAAAAGCCCGGCGTTCCAGCGCCAGGCAGCGGTATACACTGAACAGAGGAACTCCGCTCGTTCGAGCGACTCCACCCGAGGGGATGGAGTCGCCGAACACGAGGCTTGCTTTGAATCAACGCGGAGGGGTGAATTCGATGTTGACGTCCTTGCCGAGGTAGTTGACCTGAAAGCCCTGCTTGTCGTAGGCCAGCACGGCGCCCATGACGTTTTCATCTCCGTATTCTTCTTTGCCCAACAGATTGCGAATGTCGTCGGGACTTTCACTGTTGAGTACGTTGCGAAAGACGCCTCTGGCCTTGTACGCAAACCGGTTGTTGATAAAGATCAGATCGACCTTGCCGTCTTGAATCCGCACGCCAGCCATAGGGCCGGTAGGTTTTCGCTGGTCGAGCAGAAAGATGAAGGTCGATTCTTGTTCGGCTTTGATGCCGGCGATCTTCTCATTCACCAGCATCTCAACGGCGGTGGCTTCTGAGTCGCCGAGTTTGACGCCGAAGAGCGACACCTCGACGCTCGCGATCGCCTTCGGCTCCATCACGTCGCTTTTACTCAGCTCATACAATTCGGCGTAGCTGGCGGAAGGAGGTCCGATGAGACCCCCCGCAAGTCCCAAGGCCAGTATCCATATCGCACGATGACTCCTCGTTTTCATTTGCGTGACTCCTCTGTCCCGTGACGTTGACCCTTGTCGTCTGGGATGTGTGATTAGGGGTGTTCTCTGTTCTGGACAGTGGTTAGTCGTGCGGTGCCGTGGCCAACAGCAATTCGCCGAGCCGGCGAAGACGAACAAAATAGGCCTGAGAATCGACATCCAGTTCTCCAGTCAGGTCATCCAGGTCGTTCAAGCAATCCTGCACAATGGCCACACGTTGCCGGTCGAGGCCATCTGGGCTATCGAGATAAAAGACCACACACCCGCTGATCACGGTATCCAGGGTCATCAATTGGCCCTGGTTTGGGCTGGTAAATTGGGGCCAGTCGTTTCCGCGGTGTTGGTTCCATGCCGTTTCGATCAACTGTCGAGTCATCGAGGGTTCTCGTGTCCGTCCCGCGATGGCCAGGTTTGAGGCATAATCATGGATACAGTCCTCTTTCGAGATGGGCTTGGGCCACTTGATCGATCCCACTCATGAGGGCGGCCATGCGCATCGACGTCCGGCGCTCGGTTGAAACGTGCAAGGTGCGTTGAAAGGCTGACGTAATGATGTCTTGCAGCCGACGTTGGATGTCTGTGGCGCTCCAGAAGAACCGTTGAAGATCCTGTACCCACTCGAAATACGACACGATCACGCCGCCGGAATTCGCCAGAATATCAGGAATAATAAAGACGCCCTTTTCTTCGAGGATGCGATCGGCATCGAGAGTTGTGGGGCCATTGGCTCCCTCGGCTAAGATCCGACAGCGCAGACGGGCGGCGTTCTTGTCGGTGATCTGCTCGGACAGCGCGGCTGGGACGAGCACGGTACAGTCCAGTTGAAGCAGCTCGTCGTTCGTAATCGCATCTCCCAACTTGGTGTCATGCAGCGTCTGGTCTCTCCCACGGTACCGCCGGATGAGTTCGGGCACATCCAGCCCGTTGGCGTTGTAAATGCCTCCGCTTACATCGCTGACGGCGACCACGCGCGCACCCTGTTGTTGCATGATGAGCGCAGTGTGGGAGCCGACGTTTCCAAATCCTTGGATGGCCACGGTGGCCTGTTCGATGGGCAGATTCAGATGGCGGAGGGCTTCCAGTGTCACGTAGACGACCCCGCGTCCGGTCGCTTCTTCGCGGCCCAGGCTGCCGCCGAGCGACAGGGGTTTACCGGTCACGACACCTGGTACGGCATAGCCGACCTGCTGACTGTAGGTGTCCATGATCCACGACATGACCTGCGCATCGGTTCCCACATCCGGTGCCGGGACATCCTTGTCCGGCCCGATGAGCGGGAAAATCTCCGCAGCATACCGTCTCGTGAGTCGTTGCAGCTCAGCGCGGGAGAGTTTCTTGGGGGCGACTTGGATCCCCCCTTTGGCTCCCCCGTAGGGTAGTCCGGCCAGGGCGCATTTCCACGTCATCCACATCGCCAGCGCCGCGACTTCGCCGAGGTTCACCCCGGGATGGTACCGGATCCCTCCTTTGCAGGGACCCCGTGCAGAGTCATGCTGCACGCGATATCCCGTAAAGACTTCAACCCGTCCGTCGTCCATGCGCACCGGCAGGCTGACGACCATCGAACGTTGGGGCAGCTTCAGCCGTTCCCGTAGATTCGGGTCCAGTTTCATGGCCTCCGCGGCTTGATCGAATTGGGCGACCGCCAGGCGAAAGGTATGGGTGTCGAGCTCCTGCATGGCACCTCGTGACGTTGCTAGAGGAATGCGGTGATCGGTGTCGGTTCACCGGCATCGGCGACGCATCCGTCCAATGTGCCGACTGCCAGTGTCCACTCAATGGCAAACAGGGTGCTCCATATGTGGGCAAGATCGTTCTTGATCTCATTCATCGGAATCTCTGTGTTCAGTAGGGTTGCCATGGAGGTCACCGGGCAGTGGGGCACTCCACAGGGATGAATCCGTTGAAAGGGCTCAAGGTCCATATCGACGTTAAGGGCAAATCCATGCAACGTGATTCCTTGATGGATTCGAAGGCCGATAGAGGCGATTTTCGCCGGCGTGGGTTTCATCACCCATACGCCGGGCCTTTTGTCGATCCGGCTGCCGGCGATGTTCCACTCTGCCAGGAGGCGGATCATGACCTCTTCCAGCTGCCACACCAATTGTCTGGGGCCGGCTGCATGTTGGCTTAGTCTGATAATCGGATACGCAACAATCTGTCCCGGGCCATGGTATGTGACGGACCCGCCTCGATTCACATGCCACAGGTCCGCTCCATTCGCGCGCAGAGCGGCCTCATTGCCACCCCAATCTGAGAGCTTGGTGGTGCGCCCCAACGTATAGACAGGCTGATGCTCCAGGATCAAGACGGTATCCGGCCGCAGGTCCAATTGCCGCTCACGGTGGAACCGGGACTGTAACTCCCAGGCAGTTGAATAGGGCACCGGCGTGGAGAAGGTGAGCAAGACGCCCTCCGAGGAACGGCGAACAACAGGAGCTGACGCCTCTATGAGGGCTCTCGAGGTTCCGGAGGAATTCACCGACTCACCTTCTGCATCCGTACGGGCGCGCATTGTCGCATAACCGACCATGTGGGGGGAAGACTTGAACAGAGGTAGGGCGGGCGCGCCCTACCCCAGCATGGGAGGAGATTATCTGATTGCGGCGAAGAGCTCTCGAATCTCAGGAGTCTTGAGTTTCTTGAGCGCCTTCGCTTCGATCTGGCGGATGCGTTCACGTGTGACGGAGAGGTTCTGGCCCACTTGCTCCAATGTGCGACCTTCCTCGACGCCGATCCCGAATCGAAGGCGAATCACGGTTTGCTCCCTTGGCGTGAGGGTGTTGAGAATTCGGTCCAACTGTTTTGTCATCTCGGTCCGGTGCACGTGGGTGTCGGGAGAAACGGCCAAGTGATCGGGAATCATGTCCCCGAACTGGGTGGTTCCGTCTCCAATGGGTGTTTCCAGTGCCACCGGCTCCTGGAACGCTTGGACCGTCTCATGAAGCCGCTCAGGCCTCATACGGAGTACATGCGCAATTTCTTCCAACTTGGCCGGTCGACCGAACTGCTGTCCCAATCTTCGCGTGACCCGTAGAATCCGATGCGACGCTTCAGTCTGGTGGACCGGAATGCGGATGGTTCTCGATTGATCCGCTAGCGCACGCGTAATGCCCTGCCTGATCCACCAAGTGGCGTAGGTACTGAACTTGAACCCCTTCCGATATTGATACCGCTCGGCGGCCTTCATCAGGCCGATATTGCCCTCTTGCACCAGATCCAGCAAGGCCAAGCCTCGTCCAGTATAGTGTTTGGCGACATCGACGACCAGGCGCAGGTTGCAGCGCACGAGTTCGTCTTTGCCTTGCTCCAGCAGGGCCCGTGCAGACCGGAGTTCCTTGATCAACGTCTTGAGCCGCTTCTCTATCGCGGCGGCCGGTTTCATCTCACGAACCGGCGGATTCAGGACGGTGAGCAACGCTTGTTCTGTACCGTCCAGCGCCGTGGCGGACAGTCCGCTTAACCGCTTGACCACTTGGAGTTTCTTGATCGTTTCCAGTGAAGCCGGAGTGCGTTTCGTACGGCGCAGCGTTTTGATGGCCTGGTGAAGGGCGATACGAATACGCCGTGTGCCCTGGTCGACACGCTTGGCGATCGCGATTTCTTCCTCGCGGGTTAGGAGCGGCCGTTCGCCAAATGACCGGAAGTACAACGATTCCAAAAGAAACGGGCTGGCGCCGTGACTTGTGCGCAGGACCGGCGCAGCCTTGTCCGTGTTCTGGGAAGGTTCGTCTGTTTCCCCACGGCCGATCGCTTCCATGAGGACGCTCGCGTGTGGATTATCGGCGTCTCTGTCGACCGACTCGCGCTCATGTTCCTGTGCGTCGTCCGTTGTCCGCAGTTCTTCGTCATGCATGGCATCACCTTTCAGCTGTTGGTTACGCATCGATGCATTTCGTTAGAGACATATCGAGCCGCGAGGATTCACCCGATTCTCACCGATCTCAGTCATGCTACGAAGCAAAAGCGATGCTGGATTGAAGATGAGAATGAGCCTGCAAAATCATATGGAAAATGCAGAACTATTAGAGATGCCTAATGAGGGAGAAGAGGGGATGTTGTTGCAGATGTGCGGCAACTATGCGGGATTGCCTACACTCAGATGCTGAACCGCCACACCATTTATTGCTTATTGCCGGTCTGCATCCCCTTGATGAACGGCGCAAGTGTGTCGATGGGAATCGGAAAAATGGTGGTGGAATTCTTTTCCGCTGCGACCTCGACTAGCGTTTGAAGATAACGCAGTTGCAGCGCGGCGGGGTTCCGGCTGATGACATCGGCGGCGTCGGCCAGGCGCTGCGAGGCTTCGAATTCGCCTTCGGCGTGGATGACCTTGGCCCGCCGTTCCCGTTCCGCTTCGGCTTGGCGGGCGATCGCTCGTTGCATCTCTTGCGGGAGATCCACGTTCTTTACCTCGACCGCCGTCACTTTGACACCCCAGGGTTCGGTTTGCTGGTCGATGATCCGCTGGAGGTCTGTGTTGATCTGTTCCCGCTTCGACAAGAGGTCGTCGAGCTGACTTTGGCCCAGTACGCTGCGCAACGTCGTCTGGGCCATCATCGACGTCGCATACAGATAATCTTCGACTTGGACGACCGCGCGCTCAGGGTCAACGACCCGGAAATAAATTACTGCATTGACCTTCACGGTGACATTGTCTTTGGTGATGACGTCCTGCGGCGGAACGTCCATTGTGATGGTGCGAAGGCTGACCCGTATCAGACGATCGATGAGCGGGACAATGACAACGAGGCCGGGACCGTTGCTGCCGACGATGCCGCGCGACAACCTGCCGAGCCGGAAAATTACGGCGCGCTCATATTCGGGGAGCACATTAAAAGTCAGTTTGCCAAGGACGATGAAGAAGATGACGGCAAGCACGACTCCGACAGGGCTGAGCAGCATAGCTAGGCCTCTTTCTTCTGAAAAATTGGCGTGACATAGAGCGTGAGCCCTTCGATACGGAGCACTTTTGCGGACCCACCCGGTTGGACCGGGGTGTCGCTGACGGCGTCCCAGAGTTCTCCGTGGATCGCAAGCTTCCCGTCGGGGCACAAGGCCGTCTTGGCTACGCCGACGGCGCCGACCATGCTCTCGGCCCCGGTTTGGGGAGACCGGCGTAAAGCACGGACCCCCATGCCGACGATGAAGAGTGACACGGCCGCCGTGGTGATAATCACAGGCACGATCACGGTCCACGAGACTTGGAAGAACTCTGCGTCCGATTTGATCAACATCAACGATCCGAGGGTCAGGGACACGACCCCCCCGATGGCGAGCAGTCCATAGCTGGTGACGGTCGCTTCGAGGACGAAAAAGACAATGCCGAGAATGAACAGCAGCACGCCCGCGTAGTTGACCGGTAATGACTGGAGCGAATAAAAGGCTAGAATCAAGCTGATTGCGCCGACGATGCCGGGGAGGATGGCACCCGGGTTATACAGCTCTGCCAGCATGCCGATCGTTCCAATAGTCATCAAGAGATAGGCGATGTTGGGGTCGCTGAGCGCTTTCAGGAGTTCGAGTCGCAGACCCATCGGAAAGGGCCGGATCTCCAGTCCCGCGGTCACCATCGTAAGCGGACCGCCGGGCAGCGCAACCCTGCGTCCATGCAGTTGCGTCAACAGATCCGGCAGATCATCGGCGACCAGATCGACGATTTTCAACTTGAGCGCTTCCTGTTCCGTGACCGAGACGCTTTTCCGGACCGCGTCCTCGGCCCACGCCACGTTTCGTCCCCGCTGCTCCGCGATGCTTTTGATGTAGGCGGCGGAGTCGTTTTCCACCTTTTCCTTCATCGTGGTGTCCATCTCCCCGCCGCCCATGGTCACGGGATGGGCGGCGCCGATATTCGTCCCCGGCGACATCGCTGCGACATGCGCCGCCATGGTGATGAAGACGCCCGCTGACGCGGCGCGCCCTCCGGAGGGGGCGACGAAGACCACAACAGGAATCGCCGCATTCGTGATGTCCTTCACCATGAGCCGCATGGAGGTGTCCAGGCCGCCGGGCGTGTCGAGCTTGATGATGAGGACATGGGCATCCGTCTCCTGGGCGGATGCGATCGCATCGTGCAGATATTCGGCGGCGACAGGATTGATGATGCCTTCGTATGTGGCGATGACAGCTTCCCCGGTCAGCCCTGCCCATACCGGCGTCGATGTGCTGAATCCAAGGAAGAGGGCGAGAAGAATCTCTGAGCCATATCGAAGAAATGGTCCACGCATCAGAGGCTCCGTGCGCGGGGAGTTTACTGAAACAAGGGAATGTTAAGGGATCATACGGCCCACTGTGAGACGAGTCAAGGCAAGGCCTTTGGTTGCAAACGATCGAACGAACCTCCTAGAATGCCCGCCATGTCGAAGCTCTCCAACAGTGAACGGATTCATCTTGTCGATAAAAAGGGGCGTCAGTACGCGCTGACACTCAAGGCTGGAGAAACGTACCAATTCAGCGGCCAGACCATCGCACACGATCACCTCATTGGGCGACCGGACGGTACGCTGGTGACGTTGTCCGGTGGCAAGAAGATGCTGGCCCTCCGCCCGACGTTCGGTGACTACGTGCTCAAGATGCCGCGCGGCGCGCAAGTGCTCTATCCCAAAGATCTCGCGCTCATCCCCATGTGGGCGGATGTCTATCCCGGCGCGCGGGTGTTCGAGGCTGGCACTGGCTCGGGCGCATTGACGATGGCGCTCTTGCGGGCAGTCGGGCCGAAAGGCTTGGTGGTGACCTATGAAATGCGGGACGATTTTGCCCGCACCGCCTTGCTCAATATCGACCGGTATATGGGACCCATGCCCAACTTGATGCCGATGCGAAAAAATGCCTATGAGGGCATCGTGCTGCTTGACGATGGAATCCCGTTCGACCGTGTGGTTCTCGATCTCCCGGAGCCGTGGCAGGTGATTCCTCATGCGGCCACTGCCCTGCGGTCCGGAGGGATCTATTTGAGTTTCGTTCCCACGGTTCCCCAAGTCACACAAACGGTCGAGGCGCTTGAGCGGACAGCGGTGTTCGCCATGGTGGAAACGTTTGAAACGCTGTTGCGCACCTGGTCGGTCCAAGGCCGAAGCGTGCGGCCCGATCACAGAATGGTCGCCCATTCGGGGTTTATCACAGTGGCGAGGAAAGTTGACCCCGGCTTTGTCAGTGAGACGAGTAGCCGGGACCATGAAACCGAAGCGCTAAACGAGGAGTCGGTTGATGAGGGAAAGGAGACGCCGGAGCGATGAACCGGTTGGCGGGGAAAGTCGCTCTGGTGACGGGCGGCAACGCGGGGATCGGCGAGGCGATTGCCAAGTCCTTCGTTCGGGAAGGGGCGGCAGTAGCGATTACCGGCCGGCGCCAAGAGGAGCTGGACCGTGTCGTGCGTGAGATTGGGCCACACAGCGGTCGGGTCATTGCATGTGCCGGTTCTGTGACGGACGACGGCCATGCACGGTCGGCAGTGGCCGAAGTGGTTCAGCGCTTCGGTGCGGTGGACATCCTGATCAACAATGCGGGGGTCGGCGAGTTCGGCCGCCGGCTCCATGAGCTGGACGATGAAACCTGGGCCCGCGTGTTAGATGTCAACCTGACCGGTGTATTTCGAATGACCCGTGCGGCGATACCGGAAATGCTGAAGCAGGGGCGTGGCGCAATCGTCAATATTTCTTCGATCGCGAGTCTGGTCGGGATTCCCTATCTGCCGGTGTACGCTGCCTCGAAAGGCGCGCTGGACGCGCTCACTCGCGCCATCGCCATCGATTACGCGAGCGACGGTATTCGGTGCAATGTGGTCAATCCTGGGCTGATTGCCACACCGATGGCGGCCCCGCTGATGGCCAATCCTGAACAGCTCGATCCGATTCTCGCCCACTATCCGATTCGTCGGCCGGGTAAGCCGGAGGAAGTGGCTGCCATGGTGCTGTACCTTGCCTCCGATGAGGCCGCTTGGGTGACCGGGGGCACGTTCACCATCGATGGGGGCATGACGGTGTGGTGAGGCCGCCGGGAGCTAAGCCAGGCGGATTCATTCGGTATCATGGAAATCAACGTTCAGACTCAGTTTTGCGGTGTCATCGGTAATCCCGTGGAACATTCGTTGTCTCCGGCGATCCATAACGCCGCCTTCAGGAAACTCAGTCTTAACTTTGTGTATCTCGCGTGGAAAGTTGACGCGATCGGCGATGCGGTCAAGGGACTCCGCGCACTCGGGAACTTTCGCGGTGCCAGTGTGACCATTCCGCACAAGGTATCGGCCGTACCGTTCCTGGACGATCTGGAACCAACGGCGCGGCACATCGGTGCGATCAATACCATCGTGGCGGTGCGAGGGCGGCTGATCGGCTACAATACGGATGCGACCGGTTCCGTGCGCGCGTTAAAAGAGGGTGGGGTCACTCTCGAAGGACGGCGCATAGTCATACTGGGGTCAGGCGGTGCCGCGCGGGCCATCGCCTTTGCTCTGGCGGCGGAGTCCGGAGCAGACAAGCTGACCGTGCTCGGAGTCGACGACAAGGAACGCAGTACGTTAGCAAGTGATCTCCGATCCAAGACCAATGTGGCCATTGAAGATGCGTTTCTCGACGACCGCACCCTTGGCCGGGCAGTACCTGAAGCGCAGGTCCTGATTCACTGCACTCCTATCGGCATGTCGCCCAAGACCGATGCCACCTGTGTGCCGGCTTCGCTCCTGCACCGCGGACTTGCCGTGATGGATATCGTTTATACTCCGCGGGAGACGAAGTTGCTTGCGGATGCCCGGTGTGCCGGTTGCCGGACGATTCCAGGCCTCGAAATGTTTCTCAATCAGGCCGTCGCGCAGTTCGAGCTTTGGACCGACCGACCCGCTCCGGTCGATGTGATGCGTGCTGTGCTGGAGTCCCGATTCCAATGAATGTTGTGCTCATCGGGTATCGCGGAACGGGGAAGAGCACGGTAGGAAAAGTTGTGGCCGCGCGCCTCGGCCGGACCATGGTCTCGACTGACGCGGAAATTGTGAAACGGGCCGGACAAAGTATCCCGGAAATCGTTGCGCAGCATGGGTGGGACTATTTTCGTGATCTCGAGTCTCAGGTCTGTCGCGATCAGGCAGAGGGAGAAGGGTTGGTTATCGACACTGGCGGCGGGGTGATTCTCCGCTCGGAAAACGTCGAGCGGTTGAAGCACCATGGCGTCGTGTTTTGGCTGACCGCGTCGGTTGACACGATTACGAAGCGGATTGGCCGGGACACCCAACGTCCTTCGCTCACGGGCACCAAGTCGTTTGTCGACGAAGTACAAGACGTCCTCCGCGAACGGACGCCGAAGTATGAGGCTGCGGCGGATCATGTCATCACGACCGATGGGCGATCGATCGCGCAAATTGCAGACGAGATTCTTGCCCGGTTGTAGCTGATTCTCGCCACGTTCCTCGTGCCGGATCATATCCTTGACAAGCCTTCGCATTACATGATTCATGTAGCCATGTGCGCCCGTAGCTCAGTAAAATATATTGCAACTAATTGATAGTAAGGCGTTTATTGTTAGTTATGTAATTGTATTATGTAAGTTGCCAGTTGGTTTGCCGCCCTTTTCTCTCCGAACTGCATAAGACTGACCGCTGTTTTGATGTTATCCGCCGCCACCCTCTCCATAACTGTCCAAACTTCTGTAAAAATCATCTTGCAGCATTACGGGAAGCATCTGACAGCCAGAATGAAATCGGATGAACTGGTGAAACTCACTGTGGGAGCAAAGCAGTTATCGCCGCATGAAGGATAGGAGCATAGTTTGGAGTTTGGGTCATTGTAGCGTAATGCCCCTCACTTGGGTCTGCCGCCCGTCGCACATTGCCCCATTCTCAGTCGTTAGTTTGCCTGCTTTGCATAGTTGCGCCCATATGCCGCGATAAACAGCAAGATTATGTTTTGAGCCACATAAGCTCCAGCAGGCACTTCGCTTGCAACACCGTCATTACACGTAAAGATTTTCAGCTTTCTTTCACGCGAGATCATTATGAGGTGAGACATGAGGCACTTACGCTCGAGACTCGGAGTGTGTTCTGTTGCTATGGGGATTTTCTGTCTGACGCTCCCCGTACAGGCAGAATTGTATGTTGCAGGTCAAATTGGAATGCACAAGCCCAATGACGCTAGCAACCCGGAGTTCAGTGTAGCTGGACGTACCATCGGCGGGAGTGACCTCGCGCTGCAAAGCTCCCTGATGTATGGCGCGAAAGTAGGGTATTATTTTGATCAGGTGAAGTTAGGGAACTTCAATCTTGGCGTAGAAACCGAGGTATTCAATGCAACGCCTCATTTTAAGCAGCAAGTGGCTACCATAGGAGGCTTCACAGGGACGGCGGAAGGGGTTGATAATCGCGTCTTGACATGGGCACCGGTGGTCGCCTTAGTCCGTTATCAAGGAGAATTATTCGAGCCTTACGCAGGAGTGGGGCTTGGTGTATTCTTTTCCAACCTTTCAGATGGTACTAATTCCAGTTCCAGCACGGACGTAGGACTGAACACGCAAGTTGGGACTCGGTATCGCGTGAATCAGAACCTCTCACTGTTCACGGAGTGGAAATACAATTACGCAAATATCTCACACACCAATATCCTGTCCTATACCTATAACGCGCACACCATTGTCGGTGGCATCGGCTACCACTTCTAACTGATAGCGAAATTCCATCCTGGGGCAGTGCCCCAGAATAGCTCGCCTTTTATCGGGCAAGTAAGAGAATCACGAAATGTCATAAGTTGCCGAACCCCCTCAAACCGCAGCTTGCCACTCCCACAAGTTCTTGATTTGCCGCAATAGCCTCATCTCCCACGAATGACGACATTATGAACCTGTCATTCTGATCATCTAGGACCCATTTTCAAGGAATTACCCTCGCTCCTCGACACCCACCTCACCTGCTGTTCATGCCAAGCAGGAACCTTGTTTTGCTGAATTGCTGAACAACTGGAAGGGGGGGAACCTCGACGCATCGCATAGTGCGGATTGAGTACTACATGTTGTGTAGTTGTTACCTATTCTGTACCGCATATGGTGTGAAAATAAATTTCGATTTTCCCGATCCAAACCCCCGTTTTGAGCTTCTCGACGACTAAATACCTGGACATGTGTATGTGCAGACTTCAAGGGATTGTCCTGCCACGACAGAGGAGAAGCAAAATGATGGAATCTGATTTGCGCCGCCATTGGATCGAATGGATTATCACGGCATTTGAGAACCGGAGGAGTGTCTTTGGAAGCTTGATTTATCCACGAAAGCCCCATCTCGCAGACATTCCAAAATCTGCTCGCATTTATACCGAACAAGTTCTTCGCCGATCCTGCAAGTCACATTCAGAACCACTTAGACGAATCTTTGTCATGGAGCAGACACCAGGTGAAGAAATTATGAGGACACGGGTTCAATCGATCCCGCTGATTGGAATGCCAGATTTACCGCACATGCATTTTGTGATGGAGGTACCGAACGGAATGAGCCCTGTCGATTTTGTCCACCTATGTGAGGACCGATGGTATCGAATGAACAAGCGAGACATATCCATGACTCCTCGTTTAGCCAAGGTAGAGGAAGTAAGCAATCTGCCCGCCGTCGCCCGCTATATCACGAAAGAGTATTGGGGAACCCAAGGACAGAACATCATTTTGACCCATGCAACGCATTTGAAGGAATCAGCCGTTGCCTCATGAACCAATGCGACCAGGATTCTGCCGCATATCCCAATGGGATTGGTGCGATGCCAACTAGGGGATGTGAGGTGTTTCAACTAAACAAGGAACCATGTTCTTGTCGCCGAATAGCGCCAAGGACAAGCAACCATATTGCCTACAACCAAGGAGATATCAAGTATGAGGACAACAGTAACAACCCAAGATGGAATCAAGTGCCATGAGTCACTCGAAAAAGTCTTCCATGTTCTGTTCACCAGGACCATGTATGCCGCGATAGAAAGTCATTCGACGCATCTGAACCTCTCCAAAGGAGCCCTGATTCGATCTGCCGTAACTCAATACCTTCACAACCTGAACGCCAGGAACCAGACGCTATAAATAGGTTATCGCGGAAACAGGAGACCCTTGATGATCCTTACCAAGAAACCCATGAAGAAAATGTTGCTCAGAATGCCTGAAACCATGAACGCGGAGATTGATGCCATCTGCGAGGAATTGCATTGCGGCAAATCACAATTCGTCAGGCAGTCAATTCTCAGGAACCTGGATATCTGCCGCAATGTCGAAATGCCCCTGTTGAGAAAACATTATGCCGAATCAGGGACCCGTATCATGAGAATCTTTCACACCGTTGGAACGAACGGAGAGGAGTAGCCGAAATGAAACTGACACCGACAGAAAAGATAACGCTCGCCCGCAAATCCCTTGCATCCCTTCAGTTGTCCTGCGACACCATGCCGCTTGCATTGCGCCAAAACCTCGAACAGTTCAATCGAGAAATCACCCGCGTGGTGCAAACGAAACGCCTGAAACATGCCAAATTGGTGTTGCTGGAAACGGAGGGGGACAAATGAAGACCTTCGACCATGATTTCTCAACGGTCCATGATGATGCTGTCCTGATCCGTCTGGGGGATTTCATTGCTGCCCTCGACGACCAGCACCCTGACAAGGATCAATTTCTAGAGGTTCGTGAGAATGTGCCAGAATCTGGGGTGTTTGCCGTGCGTCTGGTACCCCGAGTCCCTGAATAAGGCGAGGAAGATTCCAGAATCACATACCTGTCCAACGAACGAATTCAAGGAAGACCTGCCGAACTGGTCCAATAACTATTCTGTGACACTTACCCTGAACGATGAGAAGCCAGGAACCGTGTAGACTGCTAAGACATAGTTAGCCGCGCTGCCTCTTTCGGATATACAACCTCCTTTATGCCTATCTTGTTGAGTTCGGTTTTGAGGGTATGAAAATTCTCGTCGCGCGTAACTAGATAATCCCATTTGTGAAATGCATGTGACCATGCAACTAGGATATCGCAAAAGTTTCTTCGCCACTTACTATTCTGATCTATTGCTTCAGGTGGGTTGACCGACATATTGGGAAACAGAATCCCGCGTATTTCGGACGCCAACCTTTCCATGTCGTTGTTAGACCACAATGCATGATCCCAATAGAAAACATCCCATAACGCTAACGGTAGTAGATGTTGTACGCCACTCAGTCCGACATTGATCAGTTTATTCTCGAACTCCGAGAAATCCCTATTTGGAATTCCGCTTTTCTGATTCTCTGAGGCGCTCACAGCGACGACGGCTAATTCTATCTTCCCGATTCTCCATGCTTGAATTATTTTCCGTATATGCTCGGCATCGGGTCGATTCTCTTCTAAATCTATAATGCAATTTGTATCAAGCGTGAACTTATTCATCATTACTTAGCCCCACAGCCAACTTAACCAGTTTATCCGATCTCGTTGTTGCCGTCAGGACCTTCCGTAATGCTTTGAAATACTTTTCACCGAAGTGCCGCATCTGTGACACTTACCCT
>JABMDL010000087.1 GCA_015903945.1 Nitrospira sp.
GGCTTCGTCATGCACGCCACCCAGGCTGAACCGCTCGAACGTTCTTCCCATGGCGCGCGCGATGGACTGTCCCAGACTGGTCTTCCCGACGCCCGGAGGACCGACCAGGCAAAGAATCGGCGCCTTGGCCGTCGGGTTCAATTTCAAGACCGCGAGGTGTTCGACGATCCGCTCCTTCACTTCCTTGATGCCGTAGTGATCTTCTTCCAGTACCTGGCGGACGGTGGAGAGATTCAGATGGTCCTCGGAGGCCTTCTTCCACGGCAGCTCAAGTACCAGCTCCAGGTATGTTCTCAGTACCTGATGGTCAGGCGATGATGGCGGCACCTTGGCCAATCGCGCCACTTCACGCTCGACTTCTTTGCGGATATGGTCCGGGAGGTCGGCCTCCTGTACTTGTTTCTTGATCAAGGCGATCTCGCTCTCCTCGCCCTCGCCTTCGCCCAATTCTTGTTGAATCGCTTTCAGCTGTTCGCGCAGGATGTATTCCCGCTGGCTCTTGCTGATCTTCTCCTTGGCTTCGCTGGCAATCTTGTCGCGCAACTGTAAAATTTGAATTTCCTTTGAAAGCGCGGCATAGAGCCCGCGCAAGAGGTCGGCGGTAGAGGACGTCTCCAGCAGTTTTTGCTCTTCGGCGACCGTCAAGTTGACGAGGGAGGCAATCCGGTACGCCAGGGCGACCGGGTCCTCTTCATTGCTCAGGACGACGCTCGTTTCCTGAATGCCGGGTGCCTCGATCAAGCGCGGAAGATCTGAGACGAGTTCTTGGATAGCCCGGCGCAGCGCCTGCACTTCCGGTCCGCTGTCCGAGGGGCGTTCTAGCGGGCGTACTCTGGCAAGAGCATAAGGGGTCGTCTGTTCCTCTTTTAGGAGGACGACGCGCTCGACACCCTGCGCCAGAACATGAATTGAGCCTTCCGATGATTGCCCGATCTGCTTGACGATCGCTTTGGTGCCGATGGTATACAAATCGGCGAGCGAAGGCTCTTCGGTCTGAGGATCCCGCTGCGCGACGACCACGATCGTCTTGTCCTCCGTCTTCATGGCTGCCTGAACCGCCGCCATGGACCGTTCCCGCCCGATCGTGAGCGGCATCATGACGCCGGGGAACAATACCGTCCGCTTGATAGGGAGCAGAGGCAAGATCGATAACGGGTTGTTATTCACGTGAAAATCATCCTCTCTGGTCGGTCATGGGAAGACACCCGTAGTTGCGTCACAGGAATGTTGATAGGTCTGTTCTTCAGGAAGTCAAGCGCGGGAGGCAAGCCTCGGTGCTAACCAGTCGAAATCATGCGGGAGCGCCGACTGGGAGCGGAAGGCTCACAGCGTGACCTGGTTCACGGTCGCGCTCCCGTTGGTGCAAAACAACCTGAGGGTGTGCTATTCAATCCAGGCGGTCTTCCAGATTGTGAACGCATTGCGCGAGCAACCAGATACATCCCAAATATGAACTACTGTAGCCAGTGCGGTGCCCCAGTCATTCAAACAATTCCACCGGGGGACAACCTGCCTCGGCATGTGTGCAGGCAGTGCGAGTCGATTCACTATCATAATCCGAAGATCGTCGCCGGCTGTATCCCGGAATGGGAGGATCAAATTCTCCTGTGCCGCCGCGCAATCGAGCCGCGGCGTGGGCTCTGGACCTTTCCGGCCGGGTTTATGGAAATCGGTGAGAGCACCGAGCAGGCGGCGATCCGTGAGACAAAGGAAGAGGCTCAATCAGATGTAGAGATTACTGCGCTCCATTCCGTGCTCAGTTTGCCTCATATCGGACAGGTGTATCTTGTCTTCCGTGGACGGATGCTCTCGCCGACTTATGAGGTGGGAGCAGAAAGTTTGGACGTGCGTCTGTGTTCTCTTTCTGCGATTCCTTGGGAGCAGATTGCGTTTCCGGTCGTGCGCGAGGCTCTCCGGCGCTATGTCGACGATGTGACGAGCGGCCGATTCCAGCTGCATCTCGCCAGCCTGCCAGACCGTCTTCCGGACTAAGATCCTGTCAATATTCGATATCGGGGGGCATGCACGATGCGTGGGTTCCAGCCCTCTGCGTAGTGCGACGGCCTAGAAGGATGCGGCTGATGAGGAGATGATTTCAGGAAGGGAGCGAGATTTTTCCGGCGGATGACGCAAGTTGTGCGACCACACGGTTGAGTCGTTCTTGGTCAGAGGATGCGAGAGTCAGAAACTCGAACCCAATGCCGTGGGTGCCGGTCCATCGGACCGTCGCGTTGCTGATCGTGATCGGCGTAGATTCGCCGGGCGGTTGGATCTGCAATTCGAGCTGCATGCCGGTAAAGGGGCGGATTACGCTCTCGATCCGACAACCCTTCTGGGAGAGATCCTTCACCGATCCCGTGTATCGCAACTTGTCTCGTTGGACAATGGTGCTTGGAATCGTGACGGGGAACCGCTGGTACTTACGAACAACCATCTCACATCCTCGGTGTCGGTCGCCAATCGCGCTGGGCGAGACTGTTTCCCAGAACGCGGTGTGCAGCAGATCCAGCTCTGAGTCTGGGTCTTCACATCAGGCTATTGGCCCGGGACGATCTTGTCAATGAATTCAACAATACTTGCGGTTGGTTGGCGATCAGAAATCGCCTTCATATGGAGTTGAGTAATCCAGAAGTTCGATCAGCGGAAAGACTGCCACCATCCATAATAGGGCTGGCGCCAAAGAGGACCGTGAAGATGAAGTGGTCCATAGGCCCACGGGCTGCCAAGGTGAATCCCGAACCCTAGGCCTGGCGGATAGAAGTTCAGATAGGGAGCAAAGGGATAAAAGATGGGCGAGACATTCACTGTCTGCTGGTCCGACAGCCTTCGTTGTAGGTTGGCTGTCACGACGGTCTGCCGATCTACCTGGTCTTTGAGCCGACTGACAGTCCCTTCCTGAGTGCGAAGTTGACCTTCGAGTTGTGCGATTTTCTCCCGCTGCAATTCAATCAGAGTATTGAGACAGCGGGTTCGGGCGTCGTCTTTATAGGTGGAGCATTCCCAGGGGATGACTGGGGTTTCCGCATGGGATGGGAAAGTGGTCAGGAACAGCAGGAGGGCCAGGCTGCCGGCCTGAATTACGGTGTGTGTGAAGGGTCGTCGCAAGAAAACCCCTTCGAAGCTGGTTCGAGTCCGCATCGCGTCCACCCTTTCCCCGCTTGCCGTTGAGCATAGCCTACCACGAGAAATTCTCGCTGAACAGATCGTGCATTTGCTTTTGGAAAAACGGGTCCCTACAATGCCGGCGGTTGTGAATGGTGAAGGCATGGCCAGTCGCGCCCTACCGAAGAAGCCTCGTCTCAGGAAACACTCTCGCCGATCGGTTACTCTGGATGTATCCGCCAAGCGTCGGTTTCAACAACGTCTCTTGAAGTGGTACCGTGAACATGGCCGCGATCTGCCTTGGCGGAAGACGTCGAACCCGTACCATATCCTTGTGTCCGAGGTAATGTTGCAACAAACTCAGGTGGATCGGGTCATACCCAAATACCACGAGTTCTTGGAACGGTATCCCAGCTTTAAAGAGTTGGCCGAGGCCCCGGTGGCCGACGTCAAGAAGACCTGGTACCCCCTTGGATATAACGTCAGGCCGGAGCGGCTGCACAGCATCGCCTGCGAAACGGTGGAGCGCTATGGGGGAAACTTGCCCAACGAAGCGGATGAGTTGTTGTCGTTCAAAGGTATCGGCCGGTATACAGCCGGCGCAATCCGTTCTTTCGCCTTCAATGAGGACGCCCCGATTTTGGACACCAACGTGATTCGGGTGTTGCACCGGGTCTTCGTGGCCACGGGTGATCCCAAGACACAGAAAACAATGTTGTGGAAGATGTCCGAAGCGTTGATCCCCCGCGGGAAAGGATACGACTTCAATCAGGCGATCATGGATTTCGGAGCGATGGTCTGCACCGCTCGCGATCCCTATTGCCTTCTCTGTCCGATGAAGTCGTTGTGCAAGACGTACCCATTCAGTCCGGCCCCCCGCAATTAGCCGAGCAGCGCCTATGAAAGTCATCGAAGTGGCGGCGGGGCTCATTCGACATGATGGGCGTTACTTGATCGCCCGCCGGAAGGCGGGCGTTCATCTTGCAGGGTTTTGGGAATTCCCAGGGGGCAAGCGGGAAACGGACGAGTCCTTGGTGGAATGTTTACAGCGGGAGTTGTTCGAAGAATTGGGCGTCAGGGTCGACCTGCCGATCCCCTATCGGATCGTCCGGCACGACTATCCTGAAAAGATCGTGGAACTACATTTTTTCCGTTGCGCGATCGAAGAGGGGAAGCCGGTGCCTGTCGATTGTGAGGAAATTCGATGGGTGTTGCCTGAGGAACTGACGCAGTTCGAGTTTCCACAGGCGGACCAAGTCATCATCGAAGCGTTGCAGCGCGACACAATTCGGGAAGGAATCTAGCGGTGAAAGTTGTGCTCGATATTGAAACTGTCCAGGCGCCCCGCGATGAGTGGGCCCGTCTGGCCGGCAGGACTTCGCTGGATACGGAACATGCTGAGTTCGACGAAAGCGGCGATCTCTTCACGGCAGGGGCGGCTGAAGAGCGGCGGCGAGCAGAGGATGAATTGTACGCCAAATCGGCGTTCGACGGCACCTTCAG
>JABMDL010000088.1 GCA_015903945.1 Nitrospira sp.
CTCCTTTCCTCAGAATGGATAGACCCAGTCCAGGATGCGCACAAACCACCCGGGCCGCTGCACATCGTCCAAGACCCCGAGGCCAGAATACTCAATCCTGGCGTCGGCAATGGCCGACGACAACACGGTGTTCTTCGTGTCCACGTCCACGCGGCGGACCACCCCGGCGATCGTCATCAACTGTTTCTCGCTATTGACCGTGACCTCCCTGCGACCTTCAATTCGGAGATCGCCGTTCGATAGCACTTCAGTCACGATGACGGAGATCGTGCCGGTCAGCGTCCCTTCTCGGCTGGTGGCACCCTTTCCGCCGAATTTGCTGTTGGCCTCGGCGTCGATCCCGAACCCACGGCGGGTTTCATCGCTTACGCGAATACCGGGCAGTCCCAAATATCCCATTCCGCTCCCGATCAACCGATTCTGAACCGTGGACTCCCGCTGCGCCGCCGTGTCGGCGGACTTTGACCCCTTGTGCTTTTCATCGATTTTCACTGTGAGGATGTCGCCCACCCGCATGGCCCGCATGTCTTCATACAGATAGGCACGTCCATTCTCTTCCTGCCAGAGCGATCCCACCGTCTTGGGCGGCGGCAGCACTGGGGCCGTCACTTTGCTCGAGACAGGCGGAGGGCTGGAACAGCCTCCCAGCAGGAGGACCATTGCCGCCAGCCACACGTGATAGCCCGCGTTATTACTAGCTGTTCGTCGCACAATGTCCTCTAATACGTATCTCGTGAAGCGCAATACGGAATGAGCCTGTACCTTATCGTTGTTTGCGAGATACGAACGACGAGATACGCGTCACGAGATGCGCTTCCCGCCCGCCTTGTCAAAAATCCACTTGTACCACGCCCGGCGCAACGATCTTCGCCCGCAGCTCTCTGCCGGAATCCAGATTGGCCACCATGACGGTTTGGCCGACATGCCCGCTTGCTTTGGTCACCCCGTAGGTGTGAATTGAAAGACCTCCCCGTTTGGCTTCGATCGTCACCCGATCTCCTTTCTTGACCAAGAAAGGTGTCTTCAAAAACGCCTGACGCAGAGGCATATCGGCGGGAAGCGGCCGTGTCGCGCTTTTACCGACGACCTCCTCCCGATCGGTGATAAAGGGATGATTCAGTTGATAGATGCGGGTCCTGACTGTTTTCAGATCCGTGGCGTCGAGGATTTCCTCGGCCTTGAACAATCGATTCGTCACGACCGCGTCGATCGTCGCCGTCACATCGGCCAACACCTCGATCGTACGCCAGGGTTTCCCATTTGTCGTGACCACCACCTGAAACGTGTGCCGCCCCAATCTCTCTTCATTGATCGCGGGCAACACCTGCAGATCCACAACACCCGACGGGGTCGTCACTGGATCGGATGGATCCAGCACCACGACCTGCACGTCCTTCACCCGGGTGCTCCAAATTCCTCCCAGATGCTGCTGAATAGCCTTCTTGATCCGCTCACTGGATAATTCGTGATCCATGCCCCGCTCAAACACACCATTGCGTGGTCGCACACCCGGGCCTGAGCCGGTCATCGACGCGGGGATCACCTCGACACGCGGCCCGGCCTCCGCTGCATCAGGCGTCCATGCCATGTTCTGCCACATCAGCGCCGCCAGCACGATTCCCACCCGATACATGGTTACCTCCTATCGACGCAGATTGTTGGCGATGGACATCATTTCATCGGACGCTTGAATCGTCTTGGAGTTAATCTCGTAACTTCGCTGCGCGATGATCATGTTGACCATCTCTTCGGCCAGATTGACATTCGAACTTTCTAAAAACCCCTGCTGGATCGAACCGAAGCCCGTCGAAAATCCGCCGGTGCCTTGCGTCGGCGGCCCCGAGGCAAAACTGTCGATGAACAGATTGTTTCCCATCGCTACCAAGCCTGAAGGATTGTCGAACCGCGTCAGCTGGATCTGGCCGATCTGTGACGCTTGCGTCACACCCGGCAGCAGGACCGAGACCGTGCCGTCTTGCCCGATATCGACCTTCAACGCGCCGGACGGGATGGTGATGACAGGGTTCACCAAGTCGCCGTCCCCGGTCACAAGATTCCCCACATTGTCGCGCTTGAACGACCCGTTTCTTGTATACATGATCGTGCCGTCGGGACGGGACACTTGGAAGAACCCTGGCCCGTCGATGGCCAAATCAAGATCGTTGTTTGTTTGACGCATGTTCCCCTGAAGCCATTCCTTCGCCACGGTTGTGGGACGCACACCGGCGCCGACCTGGATGCCGACGGGAAATACGCCGACGTTCGAGGCATTCGTCCCGGGCAGACGCTGGATCTGGTACAGCAGATCGGCAAACTCCGCCCGGCTGCGCTTGAACGAATTCGTATTCACGTTCGCAAGATTGTGCGCAACCGTATCGACATTGATCTGCTGAGCCGTCATGCCCGTAGCCGCCGTCCACATCGCTCGAATCATGAGATCCCTCCTGCGTCTGACGTATCTCGCATCGTGTATCTCGTTGTTCGCACAGCGTCCGACTCCGGAGCGCCTGCGCTTCACGAGATACGCTTCACACGATTTCTATGCCACTCGTCCTATGTCCTGAATCGCTGTTTCCGTCATTCGGTCCAACGTCTGAATCAGCTTCTGTGCCGTCTCGTATCCGCGCATCCCTTGAATCATTTTCACCATCTCGCCGATGGCATTGACGTTGGATTCCTCGATATGCCCCGGTTGGACGAGTGAGTTCTTGGATACGGTCCCCTTGTCGGATACATACAACCCTTCTGAAAATTTCTGAGGCATCTCCTCGTCCGGGAACTCCATGAGCCTGATTGCAGCCACGGGTTTGTCATCCACCTTGATCTCGCCTTGTGAATCGATCTCCATTTTTCCTGCGGGAATCTTGATTTCTCCCTTGGTACCCATCACCGGATAGCCGAGATTCGTGACCAGCTGGCGATGATTGTTGAGCGAGAACATCCCGTTTCTGGTGTATCGGATGCCGTGAGGCGTCTTCACCTCGAAGAACGCTTTCCCTTGAATGGCTAAGTCGAGGGGATTGCCGGTCAACTTAATGCGCCCTGCTTCGAACGTCGTCTTCATACGGTACGGCGCGACGAAGGTTCGCTCGCTCACGCCCAGCGGTCGAGCAACAATCTGCTGGGCCAATCCCGTACTCGGACCGAGAGGCGGGATCACGGCGTGCCGCTTGGGAAAAATCGCCTTGAAGGCCTGCTCATCCTGCTTGAATCCGGCCGTATTCACGTTCGCCATATTGTTTGAGAAGACCTGCATGCGGCGTTCGTGAGCTACTGCGCCAGATAAGATGGGATAGATGCCTCGATTCATGCCGTGCCTCCTTGCACCACTGCGACAGTGACCACACCGTGCATTCAGCAACCCTCGTGCCAAGACTGGCTCATACTCCCCCTCAGCGGTCCTTCGTCAGAGAGACACATAATCAGCCGCATTCCTTCATCAATGATGCCTGCGCGATGCCTCGGCAAGAACGTAACGCGCGGTTCGACACGAGAACGCTCGGTTGTTTCTGCCCTGTGGAGGAAAAATCTTCCTGGTGGGTTCTGGTCCGTCTCCATCCGGTTCATCGCGCAGCCCGCAGGGTCGCTTTCAGCCGGAGAATCGCTTTGGTATGAATCTGACACACGCGCGACTCCGTGACATGAAGGAGATCGCCGATTTCCCTCATGGTGAGCTCCTCGAAGTAGTAGAGGGTCAACACGAGGCGTTCCTTTTCCGGCAGGTTCTGAATGGCATCGCCGACACATTCACGCTCCCGCTCGCTGACAAGCATTGCCAGCGGGTCAGGGTTATGCGTGTCGGCCAGCATCGCACCGATCTTTTGCCCATCGGCGTCCTGCAGGGTCAGATCGTCAATGCTCACCATCACCGCGCCTCGCGCACGCGTAAGAAAGTCGTCCAGTTCGTCCGTGGACATCTTCAGTTCTCCGGCCACTTCCTCATCATGCGGCGCACGCCCCAAGCGGTTCATCAACTCCGCCTGTGTCCGCTGCAACAGCCCGATACGCTCATGGACGGAGCGCGGAATCCAGTCCATGGAGCGGATTTCATCGAGCATCGCTCCACGTATCCGAAACTCGGCGTAGGTCTTGAACTTCGCTTCCCGCGTCGGATCGTACTTGTCCATCGCATCCATGAGGCCGATCGTACCGACTGAGATGAGGTCTTCCGCGTCCAAGTAGGCCGGCAGGCGGAATGCCAGCCGGTGTGCCATCGCGCGAATCACATGCGCAAACTCCTTGATAAGTTGCTCCCGGCCGGCCTCTCCACCCGGCACCGCTTCCCGCTCTCGTACATAGGCGGTCTTACTCGTCATGGATACACCTGTACGTCCTTCATGTGTTTCACGCTCGCAGCGTTCAGGCGGACCAATTGTTGGCGGAGTAATTGAACGGCACTTTTGGGAATGACCGGCGTGGGCCACTGTTTCACCTGCCCGGCCAGGTTGGAAAATGCCCGAGCCGCTGGCGAACCTGGGAATAGGTCGCAGACGGCCTTCTGCTTCACAACCGCCAGCGGCACGTAATCGTCTTGCGGAATCCAACCGACGTACTCGA
>JABMDL010000115.1 GCA_015903945.1 Nitrospira sp.
TCACGTTTGACACCGGCGGCATCTCGCTGAAGCCGGCAGAGAACATGGAACACATGAAGGCGGATATGACGGGCGGCGCTGAAGTCCTGGCGGCCATGCGGGCCGCGGCCAGGCTGAAACTCCCGCTCAACCTGGTGAGCATCCTGCCGACGACGGAGAATATGCCCGGTGGCCGGGCGATGAAGCCGGGCGACATCGTGAGGACCCTCTCCGGAAAAACGGTTGAGGTGCAGAACACCGATGCCGAAGGGCGGCTGATTCTGGCGGACGGACTTGCCTATGCCGCCAGGTACAAGCCGGCGGTCTTGATCGACATCGCGACCCTGACCGGCGCCTGCGTCGTCGCGCTTGGTCAGTTCGCCGTCGGGATGTTCGGCACCGACGACACCCTGAAAGAGTCGGTGCGCAAGGCCGGAGTCCGCGCGGGGGAGCGTGTTTGGGAGATGCCGCTTTGGGACGAGTATTTCGAGCAGCTCAAGAGCGACGTGGCCGACATGCGAAACATCGGTGGGCGCGGAGGCGGCATGATTACCGCTGCGCTGTTCCTCAGCAAATTCGCCGGCGACTGGCCATGGGTGCACCTCGATATCGCCAGCACCGATTGGAGCGAACGGGAACGGGCCTATATTCCCAAGGGGCCGACGGGGATCGGGACCAGGCTGCTGATACAATATCTCATCGACAGAACACTGTGAGCCAGAGGAACGTTATGCCTATTTCGCGCGAGCAGATCGGCCAACTCTTTATGGTAGGGTTCGACGGCACGGCCGTGTCGGCGGATCTCGCGTCGTTTATCAAGGAATACAAGCCCGGCGGAGTCATTCTCTTCTCGAGAAACCTCGAGTCGGTCGAACAAATCGTCGATCTGACAAATGCGTTGCAACGATGTAGCCTCCATGCGCCGCTGTTGATCTCGATCGACCAGGAAGGGGGGCGGGTCTCACGGTTGCCGAAGGAGTTCACGATTTTCCCTCCCTGTGAAGTGCTGGGCCGGTGCAATTCGTCCGAGCTGGCGTACGCGGCGGCGGCCACGACGGCCACAGAGCTGAAGGCCGTCGGCATTAATATGAACATGTCGCCCGTGCTGGACGTAAACAGCAATCCCGCCAATCCGGTGATCGGCGATCGCGCGTTCGGCTCCACACCGTCGCCCGTCTGTGTGTTGGGTGAAGCGACGATTGGAGGCTTGCAAGACCACGGCGTCGTGGCCTGCGGCAAACATTTTCCCGGCCACGGCGATACCAACGCGGATTCGCACAAGGAGTTGCCCGTGGTCTCGGCGCCTCGCGAGCGGTTGGAACGAGTCGAATTGGCATGCGGTGGAACACGGCGTGGCGACCATGATGACGGCGCACGTTTTGTATCATGCGTTGGATGACAAACGTCCGGCGACGCTTTCTCCCGCGATCATCGGGACATTGCTCCGGCAGGAATTGAAGTATGACGGCGTCGTGCTGACCGACGATCTCGAGATGCACGCCATCATCGACCACTACGGGATCGAAGAGGCCACGGTGCAGGCGATTCTGGCCGGGTGCGATATGCCGCTCATCTGCAAAGACCGTAACCGAGAAGTCGCCGCGATCGGTGCCGTGGAGAAGGCCGTGGCGGACGGTACGATCTCTCCGGCACGGCTGGAGCAGTCGCTGGCGCGCGTCGCCCGTGTGAAACGGCGGTTCTTGTCCCCCTGCAAGCCTGTCACCCTGTCCGATGCGAGACTGATCGTGGGCTGTAGGACTCATCGGGCGCTTGTGAGTTCAATCGACCATGCCCGCGAGCGAGCCGCCAAAGTCGGCCTGTAATTCTCCATCCATACCGACCGGTCTCTGTCAGGGCTTGCTTGCGCGGGGAACAACGGAAGCCCCCTGTGCCCCCGACGCCTTGCCGTCCTCTGACTTCTTGTGGCATCATGTCCGTTCCTGGAGGCGTATGGCTTCGTTGCTTGAATATGTCGGCTGTGTGCATATCTATCTCGGCCCCTATCGAGGCAATCCGATCGCGCTGTATCTCAAGCGTACGGAGTCCGAATGTCAAATCGGCCCCAAGGTGTATCCGTGGAACGATGTGATAGGGACCGGCGAAACGCCCAACAAGGCTGCCGCCGACTTCGAGGAAAAATGGAAGGCCAGAGGCCTGGCCCCGGAGATGTACTCCGGCCCGGCCTGGGAAGGGGGTATTAAGCCGGAAAGGCCGGCACCGCCGAAACCGGCCGCGCCTCCAAAACCAGCCACACCGGCGACTCAAGTTGCCGCGCGCGCCACCCAGCCCCTCGCCGAAGCCGGCTGTTCCCGCGCCGAGCGCCCAGGTGCCGCCGCCGTCCCCAGCTCCAGCTACTCAGCCCGATGCCTCCTCCCCTGCCCAGCCGGAACAACCGGCCGCCGCGTCGGCGACGAATGGCCAACCGCCCGTTGCCCCAACGCCTGCTTCTCAGCCCTCAGGATAACCGACTTCATCCCACAAGAGTGCGGTCGCGATTCTAGAAGGCGATCCACGAGTATTCCCTCCTCGAGTGGTTATGGCTGACCGTTCTGTGCGGCGAGTTTGCTGTGCCTCATCCCGTATCCGAGGTAGACCGCGATGCCGATGATCGTCCAGACGATGAAGCGCTTCCACGTCAGCTCCGGAAGTCCGACCATCAGATAGAGGCATGCCGCCATGCCCAAGAGGGGGACGAAGGGCATGAAGGGGAGACGAAACGGACGCGGGTGATCCGGCTTCGTATAGCGGAGGAGCATCACGCCGAAGCAGACCAGCACGAACGCAAAGAAGGTCCCGATGTTGGTCATGTCGGCCGCATCGCCGATCCGAAACAATGAGGCGAGAATCGCGACGGCGACACCGGTGAGGATCGTCGCTCGATGCGGCGTGCCGAACCGCGGATGCACTTTCGACAGCCCGGGACTCAACAGCTGGTCGCGCGACATGGCGAAGAAGACACGGATCTGTCCGAGCATCATGACGACGAGGACGCTGGTAATGCCGGCGACCGCGCCGATCGCCACCAGCGCCGCTCCCCACTTGTAGCCCGCCAGACTCAGCGCTTCGGCCACCGGGGCGCCAGGCCGGTCAGTACCGCGGCCACGGAAATGTAGAGCACTGTACACACAGCCAAGGAGCAGAGGATTCCCAGGGGAACATCTCGTCGTGGATTGCGGGCCTCTTCCGCGGCGGTCGAGACGGCGTCGAATCCGATATAGGCGAAGAAGATGATGGCCGCGGCCGCACGCACCCCTTCAAATCCGTTCGGCATGAACGGCGTCCAGTTGTCGGCGTTGACGGCGGGAGTTCCGACGGCGATGAAAAACAGAATGACGGCCAGTTTGAGGACGACG
>JABMDL010000015.1 GCA_015903945.1 Nitrospira sp.
GATGATCAAGGGTGTGGGAGGCAGTGGTCAGACCGGGACGGTCTCCGGAACCGGTGGCTCGATCGATCGCAATACGCTGTTCATGGTCGCGCTCGAAGATGATCACATTCACATGACACAGGTGCTGAACGCCGTAAAAGAGATCCATGCCAAGCATGTGCGCGGGTACCGAGGCCTTGAAATCCCGCTCAAAGTCTTTCTGCAACCCTGCGAAGTCATCCTGTGACGAGGGGAGGCTCGACTCCTTGGCCGACGTGAGCATGGCAACGTCGAGTGGAAGCCCGCCGCCGGACCATCCACATAGCGCGCCTCCGAAAACCGGAGCAGCAGGTGAGACGAGCACGTCGGCCGAGAAATGCGCGATGAGCAGTTCAACACCCCTTTCTCGTCTCGCTCGTCCCGCACACGCGTAGACAGAAACGCAGGCGGCAGGTGCCCCAAGAAAGGGAGAACGCCTCTGTAGCGTCCCGTTTCACGTGGAATAGCGGACGAGGACAAGCGCGCTGCAGGGACACGCGAGACTGGCCTCGTGGCTTTTCCAGGCAAAGGCATTCGTTCTTGGGTGCCCGGACAAAAAATTTGCCTCGGGAATGGACTCGTACCATTCACCATGCTGCAGGAGCACCGAAGTGACTTTGTCGTAATTCACAAT
Organism: Nitrospira sp.; assembly: GCA_015903945.1. Taxonomy (GTDB): domain Bacteria; phylum Nitrospirota; class Nitrospiria; order Nitrospirales; family Nitrospiraceae; genus Nitrospira_D. The sequence goes on from JABMDL010000015.1 coordinate 653, forward strand.
TTCAGACATTGGTTCCCTCTCTTTCCTTCAGTCAGGATATCGGGGCCAGCTCACTCTGACCCCAATTTCTCTCTGCCGTACGGTGCAGCACGTTGTTAGCCGACAAGCACGGTCAAAGGCGGGCCTCCAGCAGGCGCACCAAAGCGTCGAGTGCCTTAACCGTCTCTTGGAACGACATTCGTTGACCGGACAGTGCCCCGCCTGTCTGATGCTTCAGCCGATTGACTTCGTGCTGCCGCACCTTCCGCCACAGCTCTAGCGTTGATCCGGGAACCCTGGCGCGGCGTGCCGAGGGCTCCAAGACATCAAACCGGCTGGAGCGTCTACCAGTGATGTGCTTAATGAGCCGTTCGTAACCGACATCGATCCGATGGAGCGCACTGTTGAAATGAACCTCGCTCAGCCAGCTAGATTCGGAAGGACGCTTGCCACGAGCCAACGCTCCAGCCGCAGCTATCGCCTCCTTGAGCTCAACCTGCCATCGGTCGGGAAGATCGACTCGATCTGTGAACTTGCACCTCTGCGCTTCGTGTGCGCAGAAGACCGCACCGATTGGGTAAGTGAGTAGCCCCGCTTCTGGAAGCGACTTCGGTCGGAGGCGTTCGAGCCGTTCAGCGATAGCGGAGAGACGCATCTTCTTGTCGGCTAATGCGCATGGATATCGGGTCAGTGTAATTTCTGAGAGAACGGTTCACATCATAGTAGCGTCCACGGACACAATATGACTCTGACACCATTTCCCAAACACCTACTTTGTTGTGGGCAAGTCTACTGCAAAGCCCGATGCTTATCCACCGCTCTGGCCGGGGCTAGGGGGATAGACTCTCACTGCGGACCAGGCTCGCTCAACGTGATTGACCGGCAGGAACATCCGTCGGTTGCTCATCGACAAGCCGGGCGGCGCGCCGGAGTTGCCAGGCGAGGCTCGTCCGGTTGAAGGCCCAGAACGGTGAGATCGGCAAGCCAGCTTCCCGCAAGGCGTGAGTGGCATACTGGTGGCAGGTGTGAAACAGGTGGTAGGAACGTACCGCTGGATAGAAGGCGGACGGACCGAGCGAGACGATTGGTGTCTCAACCGAGATGGTCCCGCGCAGGTGCCGGCGCAATCGCTGGTAAGCCTCGTCGCTCACGCGAAACATGAACAGCTCGGCGGGCGGTTGCGGCGTGCGGTCTGCCCACACGCGATCATAGTGCCCGACTTCGACGACGCCTTCGGTCGGCCAGAAGAGGGCTCGCACGACCCCGCTCAGTCCTCGCTGATCCTCCAGATACCAGGCGCGTTCGGCATAGCCCCATTCCTCATATAAGTGCTGAGAACCGAGTGCTGAGGACTGAGGTCCCGGATCAGAGGAGTTCCTCTCAGTTGTCAGTCCTGAGTCCTCAGTCCCATTTTCACGCGGAAAGGCGATCATGGCGTGCCAGGTGTCGAGCGACACAAAGATAGTCCGAGTGGGAGAGTCCTGGGGCGGCGGCCACAGGCCCTCGACCGGTGAGGCACAGGCTGAAAGCAGGATGGCCCCGGCGACCCAGAGGATGATCTTCCGATTCATCCGATCACCGGCGTTCGTCGAGCATTACGAGGGCTGCGGCAAGGCCGCGCACCAACTCGCTCATGGCCCGGTAGTCCAGTGTGTCAGGCAGATCGGTTGGTCGGTGGTAATGGGGATTGCGGAACAGCGCCGTGTCTGTCAGCATGACGGCCGGATAGCCTTCGTTCCAGAACGATCCGTGATCGGACCAATCGACTCCGGGAATCCACCAGGGACCGGCATAGGTTTCGACCGGCAAATCCATATGGGCGACGAGTCCATCCCGAACTTGTGTCTGCAATGGCTGTGAATCGTCATCGCTGACGATCGTGATGAAGTTGCCGGTCGTCGGATAGCGCCAACGCAGCCAAAAGACCAGAGAGGGGAACGACTGGCTCCCCGGTTCCTGCGAGTAATACCCGACCGACTCCAGGCAGAGCATTGCCTCGACGTGCTCGCCCTGTTCTTTGAGCAAACGCGCATAGACGCGGCTGCCCATCTGCCGGCTGCGAAAAAACGGCGGCTCCTCCAACGTGAAGGCCACGAACCGCACGGTCTTCCGAAAACGCGTTTCCGCATGGAGGCGCGCCAGTTCCAGCAGCACCGCCACTCCGCTTGCGTTATCATCCGCTCCCGGCGAGCCGACCACTGTGTCATAGTGGGCTCCAACCACGATCACGCGATCAGGCTGGTCCGTCCCTCGCCGCTCTGCAATGATGTTGCGGACCGCCAATCCCCCTACCTGATACGGTTGCTCGGTGAGGTCGTACCCGTACGACGCGAGGCGCCGGGCGATGAAATCGGCGGCGGCGTTCAGATTGGCCGGATCCTGGTAGCTTCTGGGACCAATTGTGCCGGCCAACGAGCGCACCAGCGCCTCGAGCTCCGCGCGCACGTTTCCTTCATTGCGCTGAATCCCGGACATATCCGCGCTCCAGACCCATCCGCCCGCCGCCGACAGTGCCGCGGCGGCTATGACGAATCGGAAGAGGAAGGCGAATGGCTCCATGCTTCCCCACGTCGGATCTCTTGCCATCACGTGGGCGCCAGATGCGAGTTTGCCTCCGCCCGGTGGCTTCTCCAGGCCGAGGCGCGAATGCGAAGTTTCATCGTTTCAGGATCAACAACGCCTCGCAGGAAGAGCAGCCGATCTGTGGTGCGCGATCGAATGACCAGAGTGCCGATTCCAAAGAACTCCGCGACGATCCCTTGTTGAACCGTGATGTCACCCACGTCATGGAGTGGAATGGATTGAATCTCGCATCCCGTGTATCCGTTTCTCACCGTCAGGTCATCCCTCGTCAGCTCATAGTGCGCCCAGCGACGCAGGATCGCGGCACAGGCGACGAGCAAGCCGGCCCCCACGATCCACATCTGCCAGCCATCCACGCCGAACCGGAACAACAATGCGCCGCGGCGCCCATGCAGGATAGGCTTCCCAGAGCATCCGATGGTCCTGTTCTGTCTTTTCAACAAGGTGACGCATCGTCATCGTTCCGTCCTGGTGGTCTGTTCGAGATCCTTGATTATCGAACCCTTTCGACCGGCATGAGATAGAGTCGCTGCACACAAATTGCTCGGATGAGACGCCATTGTGCTCATCGCGCCAACGACCGGATGTAGAGCAACACATTGCGCTTGTCCTTCTCCGATAAGGTCCACTTCCAGGCTCCCATCGGCGATCCCGGCTCCCCGTCGTGAATGATGTTTCCCAGCTCGGCATTCGACTTCCTCTGGACGGCAGGAGCGGTGAGGTCGGGTGGGGGAGGGGACACTTGGTTATACGCCTTTCCCTTCCCGCTCTCCCCATGGCAGAACCGGCAAAACTCTTCATAGAGACGCTTGCCGTCCTGTAGATCATAATGATCGCGTAAGGCCTGCGCGTCATCCGCCTGACCCGCAGCGGTCGGTGCCGCCGACACACTTGCCAGGGCTATCGAGAGTACAAGGACCAGAGATCTTGTCGGCATGGTGCCCCCTTTGATTGAAGACTATGACGCCGGCCGGCGTTGAAATCGCTGGTGAATCCACCAGAAGGCATAACTCATCACATTCCCGATCGTAAACCAATGAAGACCGCCGAATACGGCTGTCAGGATAAATGCCCTCAGATTTACTCCTTGATGCCCGTGGTACCACAAGCTGGTCCATCTGTCGGTCAAACCGGAGAGGAGTCCGATCTTACCTTCGATCTCGAACGCCAAGGGAACGGTCGGCGCGTCGACGACGAAGAAGAGAAAATAGGCGAACACCGCCTGACTCTCGGTATTGATATGGCAATAGAGAAACACGAGGAACGACGCAAACGAATGAATCACGAGCAGGGTTGTGCCGAGGACGAGACCGTCTCTTGAGGGCTGATTCATACATCCTCGCCACACTATCCCTTGACGCACACGAGCGGTTCCAACCTGGCCACTTTTCTCGCCAGTCTCGCCTCGTCCGCCGCGTCGACCACCTCGCCGACATCTTTGTAAGATCCGGGCGTACTCTGGGCGGTCGCTCACCAACGGGGTCTCTCGTCGACATTGAGCCCGACCCGCTTCAGGCAAGCGCGTAGCTGCTCGATCTCATCAAGCAGATCGATCATCACTGCTGCCGCTTCGACAGTTGCCCCGAAATCCCTCTGCAGGCGGGCGACTCGGCGGGCACAGATGAGATCCGCTGCGCGAAATCGCCAGCCTGATGGCCCCGTACCTTGCGGCTCCAGCAGTCCCACGGCCACCAATTCGATGACCCACTGCGCCTCCGCGCAACAGGCTCTCGCCAACTCCTCGATCGACAGCACAGCCTCATCGCCGATCACGCTGCCTGTCAGAAGATCCTGTTCCCTCTCCATATTTAAACTCCCAGTGCTTGTCGCGGATTGAAGGCCAGTTCCTGTGCCATGGTGTGATAAATCCGCTGGGCACGCTCCGTGTCCGCTGTCGGAAGGACCACTTCCAGGACGAGATAGAGATCGCCCGCTGGGTGGTCGGGGATGCCGCGGCCCTTCAGTCTGAGCTTTCGCCCGCTCTGCGAGCCCGGGGGAATTTTGACTTCAACCACGCCAGTCGGGGTCGGCGCGTTGACCGTGGCTCCAAGCGCCGCTTCCCACGGCGCGAGCGGCAGAGTGAGAAACACATCGCGTGCCTCCACGCGATAGAGGGAATGGGGAGCGAAATGGACTTCCAGGTACAGATCACCCGGCGGCGCCCCGCCGATTCCCGCCGCACCCTGCCTCGCCAGCCTGATCAACTGGCCTTCACGGAGGCCCTTCGGGATTTGGACATTGAGGGTCCGCTCCCGCAAGACGACACGACCTTGCTGGTCCCCGTGCGGTGCGCGCAGCGTAATCCCACGGGTTGCGCCGGTATAGGCATCCTCGAGCTCGATGAAGATCTTGGCGTGATGATCCTCCCCAGGAGCCCGAGCAGATTGGGCATGACGACCGAATTGGCCGAACAAGCTTGAGAAAAAATCGCTGAACTCGACGGCTTCCTCCGGGGATACGGTCCCGGGGGTGAATTCAAAGCCCGCGCCCCAGTCCGGCGGAGGCGTAAATTCCTCCCCCGGTTGCCAGCGCGCCCCGAGTTGGTCGTAGGCGGCTCGCTTCTCCGGGTCATGGAGCACTGTGTAAGCCTCGCCGATTTCCTTAAAGCGCGCTTCCGCTCCGGACTCCTTGCTCACATCCGGGTGATACCTGCGCGCCAGCTTGCGGTACGCGCTTTTGATGTTGTCGGCGGTCGCTGTACGTTCAACCCCGAGGATCTTGTAGTAGTCCTTGAATTCCATTCTGTCTCTTGCCCTGAAGGTCAGCCAATTCCGTCAATCGTCGCCTGTAGACCTCCTCATTCCATCTTATTCTCATCTGATGACTTCGGCCTGGACTGCCGGAATCACGACGATCTTCCCGTCTTTGAAGTCCACATGAGCCGTATCGCCGTCCCGTATCTCCCCCTTCACGAGTGCATAACCGATCGGTGTTTCGAGATCCTGCTGGATTAATCGCTTCAGGGGGCGCGCACCGTACACGGGATCATAGCCGCGTTGAGCGAGGTCAGCCTTCGCTTGAGCCGTGAGTTCAAGAGAAATCCTCCGCTCGGCCAAACGTTTCTCCAAGCGAGCCAATTGGATGTCCACAATCGCGACCAACTGTGCCGTGGAGAGTGGATGGAACACCACCGTCTCATCAACGCGGTTCAAAAACTCCGGCCGGAAGTGCCGGCGGAGGTCGGTTATGGCCACCTTCTTCATCTCCTCATACGGCAGCTGTCGCTGTTGGGCCTCCAAGATGTCCTGACTGCCAATATTCGAGGTCATGATCAGCACCGTATTTTTGAAGTCCACGGTGCGGCCATGCGAGTCGGTAAGTCGGCCGTCATCCATCACCTGGAGCAACATATTGAACACGTCATGATGCGCCTTCTCGATTTCATCGAACAAAATCACGGAAAACGGACGACGCCGGACCGCCTCAGTGAGTTGGCCGCCTTCCTCATACCCCACATAGCCGGGCGGAGCGCCGATGAGCCGAGCGACGGTGTGTTTCTCCATATATTCCGACATATCAATGCGAATGAGATTCGCTTCATCATCGAAGAGTGTGGCAGCCAAGGCGCGGGCGAGCTCTGTTTTTCCCACGCCGGTCGGACCGAGGAACAGGAATGAGCCGATCGGCCGGGAGGGATCCTTGATTCCCGACCGAGCGCGTATCACCGCATCTGCAACGGCCCGAACCGCCTCCTCCTGACCGACCACACGCTTGTGCAAGAGGTCCTGCAGATGCAGCAGTTTCTCCATCTCACCTAGCACCAGACGAGCGACGGGAATGCCCGTCCATCGGCTGACGACCTCCGCGATGTCGTCTTCATCCACTTCCTCCTTCAACAACCGGTGTCCGTTTTGCTTCTTCACCAAGTGCTGCTCCTCTGCGGTGAGGTGCCGCTCTAGCTTGGGCAATTCACCATACCGCAACTCCGCGACCCGGTTCAGGTCGTACGCCCGCTCGGCCCGTTCCATCTCCTGTTTCATGCTTTCGATTTGTTGCCGAAGCTTATGCAAGCGACCGACAGACACTTTCTCCGTTTCCCAGTGGGTCTTCAACACATCCCGATCGCGCACCTTCTCGGCCAACTCCTCTTCGAGCACCTCCAATCGTGCGCGGCTGGCGGGGTCGGTTTCCTTGCGGAGGGCTTCCCGCTCAATCTCCAACTGCAAAACCTTCCGCGAGATCTCATCCAACTCTGCCGGCAGACTGTCGATCTCAGTCCGAAGGCGAGCGGCCGCCTCATCCATGAGGTCAATGGCCTTGTCCGGCAAGAAGCGGTCCGCGATGTATCGGTGCGAGAGTTTGGTGGCTGCGATCAGTGCGGCATCCTTGATACGCACACCGTGGTGGATTTCATATCGTTCTTTGAGTCCTCGTAGGATTGAGATCGTGTCCTCAACCGTCGGTTCACCGATGAGGACCGGCTGAAACCGGCGTTCGAGCGCTGCATCCTTTTCAATATGTTTGCGGTACTCATCGAGTGTGGTCGCCCCGATCATGTGCAGTTCGCCGCGGGCCAGCATGGGTTTGAGGATGTTGGCCGCATCCATCGCGCCTTCAGCCGCGCCTGCCCCAACGACGGTGTGCAGCTCATCGATGAACAGCAGAATGTGCCCATGGCCCGATTGGACTTCCTTGAGGACTGCCTTGAGGCGCTCCTCGAATTCGCCACGATACTTGGCTCCGGCGATCAAGGCTCCCATGTCCAGCACGATGAGGCGTTTGTGCTTCAGGCCTTCGGGCACATCTCCTTTGACAATTCGCTGGGCTAATCCCTCCACGATCGCTGTCTTCCCCACACCGGGTTCACCAATGAGCACCGGATTATTTTTTGTCCGTCGAGACAGGATCTGAATCACCCGTCTGATTTCTTCGTCCCGACCCACGACCGGGTCCAGCTTGCCTTGCCCGGCTAATCTGGTGAGATCACGACCATACTTCTCAAGCGCTTGATAGGTGCTTTCGGGGTCCTGACTGGTCACCCGTTGGTTTCCCCGTATTTGTTGAAGCGAGGATAACAGCCGATCGCGGGTTAATCCGAGCTGCCTAAAAATGCCCCCTTCTCCCACCATCGCGAGCAGGATATGCTCCACGCTCACATAGTCATCGTGCAGTCCTCGCATCTCCTGTTCGGCCTGGGTCAGCACGTGCGATAAGCGCTGGGTCACATAGATTTGTCCAGGCGCTGATCCAGGCCCCTGCACTTGTGGAAGCTTGTCTAAGGCCGCCTCGGCGGCCTTCAGTACCGCGCCCGGAGAGACGCCCGCCTGTTCAAGCAGCGGACCGGTCAGACCGGCTTCTTGTTCCATCAGCGCGAGCAGCAGGTGCTCGATGTCAATGCCTTGATGGCTTCGGCGCACCGCGTGGGCTGAGGCAGCCTGCAGTGCCTCCTGGAGCTTCAGCGTCATGCGGTTCATGTCCATACGTTCCTCCCAACGCTCCTCGACAGTAACCGGAGTCTACGTCAGCCCGCCGCCTTCCTTTTCGATCTTGCGCTTTTTGGACAGCGCTTCTGCCTGCACCACGTTCTTGCAATGCTCACACACCCAGTGGCCATACAACAGCGCCGGCCCCACCACTCCACAGAGAAGACAATAGCTGGGTTCTTCGAACGGCGGCTTCTCCTCTCGTTTTTCTTCCGCGTTCTGTTCCGTTTTCTCTAACTTCACCATCGTAGCCTCCGTTGTATCTCAAGCGATCCTCGTGTGATGCCCTGACCACTTTTCTCCTACCCCTTGACGCAGACGAGCGGTTCCAACCTGGCCACTTTTCTCGCCAGTCTCGCCTCGTCCGCCGCGTCGACCACCTCGCTGACATCTTTATAAGCGCCAGGCGCTTCTTCGGCAACTCCGCGCATGGATGGACTGCGAATCAGAATTCCGCGCGCGTCCAATTCCTTGACGACGTCACGGCCACGCCATTGGCGAAGGGCCTGGTGCCGGCTCATACTCCGACCGGCTCCATGGCAGGCGGACCCATAGGCCAGTGCCATGCTCTCCTTCGTACCCACAAGCACATACGAGGCCGTGCCCATGGTTCCTCCGATCAGGACCGGCTGGCCCACGGATCGGAGCGACGGAGGAAGATCGGGATGGCCGGGACCGAAGGCTCGGGTGGCCCCCTTGCGATGGACGAAAAGACGGGTCGGCGTTCCATCAAGGTCGTGCTCCTCGACCTTGCAGGTGTTATGCGAGACGTCGTAGAGCAGCGAGAAGACGGCATCCGGCAACACATCGGCGAAGACCTCTCTGACGAGATGGGTGATGATCTGCCGATTAGCCAGCGCGCAGTTGATTGCCGCCCGCATTGCGCCGAGATATTCCTGCCCGACTTCCGAATTGATCGGGGCGCAGGCCAACTCACGATCGGGCAATTCGATATGGTGCCGCGATGCGCTGACGGCCATGCTCTTGAGAAACTCAGTGCCGATCTGATGTCCGAGCCCGCGCGAGCCGCAGTGAATGCTCACGACGAGGTCCCCTTCACGAATGCCGAAGACCGACGACGCCTCTTCATCGAACACCGTCACGACCTGTTGCACTTCGAGATAGTGATTCCCTGAACCGAGCGTGCCCATTTCGTCCTGCTGGCGTTTCTTGGCGTGATCCGAGACATGTTCCGGCTCGGCGCCGGCCATGCAGCCATGCTCTTCGATGAACTCCAAATCCTCATGCGTCCCATAGCCCTTCCCCACTGCCCATTTCGCCCCTCCGGCGAGCATGGCGTCCATCTCACGTCGGTCCAAGTGCACCTTCCCCGTCCTGCCGACACCGGCTGGAATCCGATGAAACAGGGCTTCGGCCAGCAGTGCTTTCACTGGTTGAAGATCCTCGGCCGTAAGTCCCGTGCGCAGCAGTCGGACTCCACACGAGATATCAAAACCCACTCCGCCAGCGGATACCACGCCGCCGACATCGGGATCGAACGCCGCAACCCCGCCAATGGGAAATCCATAGCCCCAATGGGCGTCGGGCATCGCGTAGGAGGCCTGGACGATGCCCGGCAACGTGGCCACGTTCGTGACCTGCTCGTAGACCTTCTCGTCCATCTCGCGGATCAACGAATCGGTGGCATAGATGATCCCCGGCACCCGCATCTTGCCGTGGGGAGCAATGTGCCATTCATTCTGACCGCGCTGTTTCAATAAGGTGAGGTCCACCACCGCCTCCTGTGCTTGTGCGAACTACACATCGACGACACACTGCGCGACCCAGCGACTCCGCCGATCTTGCTTCACCGATAACTCGGTATAGGTTGCGCCTTTCACCTCGACCGCAGGCTGATGGCGTGCGACTTCGACCGGTTCTCCCCACGCAGTCGCGTGGAGCAAATGGCCGTTGAAGCGTACGGCGAAGCAGCTGAACAGCATCTTCCGCGTCGCCATTTCATAGACGAGCGCGTTCAGCCAATCGACCAGCAACAATTCGTCGTCGGGCGCCTCACAGACAATCGGCACGGCTTGCAAAGGAGCAACAGAAGCCGGATCCGTGATCACGGCGGTCATGGCCAGCGCCGCATGTTCGAAAGCGGCCTCCTTCGTTGGGCCTATTCCCCGCACACCCATGTCAGCTTGATGCGGGAAATGTTCCCAGCTGGCCTGCCCGGTTTCGGAACGAGAAGGGTGCATGATCGATAGATTCCCCGGTGCGAGGCCGGTTACGGAATGGTGATCGTGCCGACCTGGCCCTCGACGCTCATCAGCGTGCCGAACGCCCCGCATTTGGCCTGCATGGTTCGCTCAAGGAACCGCCGCTCCTCCTCCTTGGCCGTGCGGACGCCGAGGTCCTCGATACAGGCCGGATAGAGCCGGATGCGCGCGATGCGGCCTTGTTCCACTTCAAGCATGAACAGGAATGTGAGATCGTTGCGCTCGTCCTTGTCAACCCAGTAGTCATCGACGAAATCGCCGGTCGAATAGAGGATGGCGTTCCCTTTGTAACATTCGATTCCCAGCGGGGTATGGTTGGAATGCCCCCAATACAGATTCGCGCCCATGTCGATCAGCTCGTGCGCAAGTGCTTGTATCGAGCGCGAAGGCCCGCCCCAATTAGGACCGATGTGCGCGCTGACGATCACAATCTCCGATTGCTCTCGAACGTGCGAGAGCATCTGCGCAATGCGCGACCGGTAGGGTTCGATCAAGCCGTGGTCGTCATAGGACACGTAGTTCACGCCCGGCTTCGTCGCGGTCGCCTCCCACTCCGGTTCGTTGTCCGTCAAGGCCACAAGTGCCATGCGCCCTTCCGGCAATGTGAACCGCGCGGGCATCAGCGAGTCCTCCAGGGTCGCACCGCCACCGGTTCGCTTGATGCCGACCTGGTCGAGCAGCGCCAAGCAATCCGACAGTGCATCGGGTCCGTAATCCAGCACATGATTGTTCGCCAGCGCCACTCCGTCGATCTTGGCCGCTTGCAGGAACTCGACGGCGCGGGGCCTGGCGCGGAAGTGAAAGGCCTTGGTCGTCGGATGCCACTCTTCTCCCCGATCGCTGATGACACATTCGAGATTGATGAGCCGGCAGTCGGCGTCGAGCATGATCGGAAGGACATCGCCCCACAGAGCTTCGGGGCGCACGGAGCGATTCTGAATGACATACTGATCCACCAACCGTCCGAGCATCACGTCGCCGGTCAGCGCGATCTGGATCACCTTCCCATGCCCTGTCGCTGGTTTCATCACAAGTTCACGCAGAGGTGCAACGTCGTTATCGTACCGGCGCTCCAAATCATTGCCCGGCCCTCACCTCAACCTTCACCCGCCTCCCGTAGCAGTTAGAGCCATTCTCGCTCCGCCTTGTCAGCCCGTTCTCCCCACAGGGTGCTGAGCGGGATATCCGCGAGAGAGTAAGCGCCGGGGTCAAGATCCGGTAATGCGCGTGCGGCTGCCAGCATGACCTCGGCCGTGACCACCACTTCGTCGAACCGTCCCTCCAGTACGAAGTGCTGTCGGCCGAGTCGTTGCGAAGAACTTCGCCGGTCAAGGACCACGCCCCGTGCCTCCTGTTCGAGTGAGGCGAGACTCTCCACCGGGAAGACCTGTGTCTCCTCGCCGAGAAACAGAGGATCGGCACGAATGGCCTCGGCCACGCGATCGGCATTCGCTCCCTGCTCCAATTCGACATACACGTAGCGCTGCAATCGGCCGTCGGTTGTTCGGACTTCGGTACAGCGCGCATCTTTCACGCCCACGACGCTCTTGGCCATGACGGTGTGGCGGAGGGTGATGCCAGGTCGATGGGTCGTCTCGGTCACCCCTCCGGGTGTGAGCAGCGCCAGCCAAGATCGAAATACCGAGAGCCCTCCGGGATCCCACCCGGCTCCGACAATGGCCGGAGTGTGGTGATGAAGGGCCAGCTTGTGGATCGCTTCCTTGTGGGCGTGAAACGATTCTCCGTGGAGGATGGCGCAGTCCACGATCGGAATTCCATGCTGAAGAATCTGAGATGCAGTCTCCGTGACGGCGCCTGTCGGCACGCAGATCAGCGCTCCGTCCACGGCACTCAGCTGACCGGCGTGGGTCATCAGCGGAATTTGCCGCAGGTGGCCGGGGAGTCCCTCTGCTCCGCTGGCCGGCCGACGGACGAACGCTTCAACCGCAAGGTCATGGCTCAGAGCGATGAGTTCCGCGCAGGCCTGGCCGATCCTGCCGAGTCCGACAACAGCGAGACGCAATAGTTTCGTGGATGCCATCGTCCGCGACGAACTCTCCTTTCTCCGCCACGAGTCTCACGGTACTTTGATGAAGGGATGCGGCTCATAGGTCGCCGGTGTTTGTATTGAGCAAGTGGAGTGCCTGCGGTTGTCCGGCTGTTCTCGACGCGAGCAGAGCGACTCCTTGTAGAGCAAACTCGCTGATATCGGATGACCGATGGGGGATAGAGCCCGTGAAAAAGGGGCGGCTAGAATCGCCCCAGCCTGAAAATCCCTGTGCCCTTTGGCGACATCGGGGAATGGATCTTGTGGCGGATTTCTACAAAGGTATACGTAGCGCGCCTGATGCTCCTCGCTCAATAGCTGAAGTTGTCAATGAGTTGCGTTGCTCCTCGTCGCGACCTCGCATGGCCCTGTTCTTGCCAAGAAGAGTGGAGCACCGCACGGCGAGACCCGTAGCGAACGGTTCGTGGCGCCGACGGAGCGACCGAATCCTTCAGCGCTCAGTGCTCGGGAAATCACGTATGTATCGTCTCATCCTAGCGTTCGACTTCGACGGCACCCTCGCCGTGAACGGCGACGTGCCGCTCGAACTCAAAACGGCGCTGGAACAATGCCGTGCCACCGGCCACGTCTTGTTTCTGGTGACGGGGCGCCGCTTCGAAACCGTGAAATTGGGCGGTCTCACTGATGTCTTTGCCGGAATCGTCTGGGAAAACGGGGCGGTTCTAAGCCATACCGCAAGCGGAGAGACCTATCTTCCGTTCGGCCAACTCGACGCCCGGTTGCTGAAAGCCGTTGAGGAGTCAGGTATTCCGTTTGAGCGAGGCCTTGCGATCGCGGCGACCTGGACGCCACATGACCAAACGTTGTGGCGCGTCCTGAGTTCGTACGGGGGCAGCACCTCGCTCGAATACAACAAAGGCGCCGTGATGGTACTCCCGCCCGGCGCCACCAAGGGGGCCGGGCTGGAACGGCTTCTCGCCCTCTGCGGTTTGTCCCCGAGGAATCTGGCGGCGTTCGGCGATGCGGAGAACGATCTCTCCATGCTGACCCTCGCCGAAGTCTCGGTCGCGGTGGCGGATGCCGTCCCCGCCGTGATCGAGACGTCGGACATCGTCGCCACGGCGCCGGGGCCTCAAGGCGTGTTGGAAATTCTCAAAGAATATCCCCTGGGCGGCAAGTTTCTCGACATTCCGCTCAAACGTGAACGGCCGATTTTGCTCGGACAAGCCGAGACAGGCGTCAGCGTCAGCATCCCCGCCGCACGATTGGCGGGGCGCAACCTGGGTGTCTTTGGAAACTCAGGGACCGGAAAGTCGTGGATGGTGGGCTTGCTCGCAGAAGGCCTCCATCATGAAGAGTACCAGGTTCTCCTCATCGATCCGGAGGGAGACTTCCGCGGACTGCGCGTGCTGCCCCGCTTCGTGTCGATGAGCGGCGACCAGGCGACACTGCCCTCACCTGCCTCCGTCGTCTCGCTCATCGAGGAGGGAGGGGTATCACTGGTCCTCGATCTGAGCCAATATCCGGTCAGTCTGCGAAGCCGCTACCTTGCCGACCTGCTGCGCGCCTTGCGTCCCGTCCGCGAGCGAAAATTCCGCCCCCATTGGGTCGTGCTGGATGAAGCGCAGGAGTTCCTATTTGAAGGCAGTGAGATCGTTTCGCTGATTCGTCCCGCTCTGCAGGTCGGGGGGTGGGCCTTCGTCTCGTATCGTCCGGACCGACTCAGTTCATCGATCCTCGCATCGCTCCATCATCTGCTCTTGACCAGGATTACAGACGGCGCGATAGGGGATTGCCTCCGCAAACATTGTTCCGTATGCAGCCTGAAAGGGGCGAATCTCCGTCAGATTCCGATGGGGAGCGCCTTGCTCTGCGGCGGGGAGGTCGTCCGTATGCGTCCGGCAATTCGGCGGGTTCCCCACGTCCGTCATCTCTACAAATATCTTGATATTCCCCTCCCGCTGGGCAAGCGATTCGCCTTTCGCACTGAGAAAGGTTACCTGGGCGTCGAAGCGGCCAGTTTGTACGAACTGGCGCATCTGATTCCGACGGTTTCCTTGGAGAGCTTGGAGTATCACGATCACCGGGAGGATTTCGTGAAATGGGCTGAAGGAACGCTCGGCGACGGAGGGCTCGCGTCACGCCTCAGAAAAGTGGCCAATCGCCGATATCGAGGAGAAGAACTCCGCGAGGCGCTCGATCATGTGGTGTCGGCTCACTACGAGGAAGTCCGGCGGCTTCGGTAGCCCCAGAGGATGAGCAAGAACGGAGACTTTGTGGGGGTACGTCACTCGCCGATGCCTCCCTGTGGCACGCTGCAGGCTCTTGCCCGCAATCTGTCCGTGCATGGAGATCAACCGGCGATCCTCGCGTTCCACCGGCACACCGTGGACACATGGTCGTATGCGAGTCTGTCGAATGCCGTGAGCGGTCTGGCCTCAGGTCTGATCGAGAACGGTCTCAGCACGCGCGAGCCGGTGGCGATCTATTCGCCGAATCGGGCGGAGTGGATCATTGCCTGCCTGGCCTTACTCCACGCAGGCGCTGTTCCGGTGCCGATCGATTCGCAATCGGCGGGCGAGGACCTCGTCCACGTCATCGAAGACTCCGGAACCCGCCGGATCTTTACCGTTCGCCCGTTGGCTGATCGCCTGGCGGCTCTCGGATTCGACCGAGACCGCACCATTCTATTGCTGGATGCCGGTGAGACAGATCCGCAAAGCTGGCAACGGCTCAGCAGCCGCCACACCCGGGACGGATTTCCAGCGAAGCCGGAGGACCAGGCCCTCTTGTTCTATACCTCAGGAGCGAGCGGCAGACCGAAAGGGGTGCCGCTGACTCATGGCAATCTTGTCTCCAACCTCCAGGCCTTGCTCGACGTGTTGGTCTATCGTTCAGATGAACGGCTGCTCTTGCCGCTGCCGCTGCATCATGTCTATCCCTTCATGGTTGGTCTCCTGGCGCCCTGCATGCTCGGCCTTCCCGTCATCCTTCCCCATTCGTTAACCGGTCCGCAGATGTTGCGTGCCCTCCGCGAGGGTAATGTGACGGGGGTCCCGCGAATCTACTCGGCCCTGTACGAGGCAATCGAGCAGCGGGTGCGGCAAAAGGGCCGGGTGGCCTCGGCGACCTTTCACAGCCTGCTTGCTCTCTCGACGGTGTTCAATCGAACCTTCGGTATCGGGCTCGGGCGGCGGCTCTTTTCACCGCTGCGACACCACGTCGGGCCGCAACTCAGAACATTGGTGTCCGGAGGGTCGGCGCTTCCGTCCGATCTCGCGTGGAACTTAGCGGGATTGGGTTGGCAGGTAGCGGGAGGATTTGGATTGACGGAAACCTCTCCGATTCTCACGTTGACCGTCCCGGGCAGTCGAGTGATCGACACAGCGGGCAGGGCGCTCCCCGGCGTGCGCCTCCGCATCGCCGACTCCGATCCCGAGACCGGCTACGGAGAAATCCAAGCCGAGGGTCCCAACGTGTTCGCCGGCTATCGGCATCTGCCGGACAAGACTGCTGACGCCTTCACCCAAGACGGCTGGTTTCGCACAGGAGATCTCGGCTATGTCGACCGAGCGGGCTATCTGCATGTTGTTGGGCGGGCGTCCTCCCGCATCACGTTGCCCGGCGGAGAAAAAATTTGGCCGGAACGGATCGAGGCAATCATGAACGAAGCCCCCTCGGTACGCGAATCGGCTGTTCTCGCCCGTGAGGGTCGCTTGGTCGGAATCGTCGTGCCTCATGCGGTCTCCGTCCACAAGGATGCGCTCGACAGTCTGGCGCAGATGATTCGTGCCGACCTCGACGCGCGACTGCGCCAGGTGCCTTCTTATTCCCGCCTCACCGATGTCAGCCTCAGTGTGGATCCCTTGCCCAGAACCAGGCTTGGGAAGCTCCAGCGGCACAAACTCCGCGCGCTCTTTGAGGCAACCAAACAGCAGGGGAACAGGGGACTGGTGGACACGGGCCCAATCTCCATCGAGCTGATGGCGCCCGAAGACCGGCAGTTGCTGGAGGACCCGGTCGCGCTGCGCACCTGGCAATGGCTGGCCGATCGGTTTGGCTCGGTGCGGCTCACCCCGGACACGAACATTGCGCTCGAACTCGGCCTGGACTCGCTGGCCTGGATGACCCTGACGCTGGAGCTGCGCGACCGGGTTGGTATCGATTTGCCGGAAGACGCCATCGCCCGAATCGGGACCGTCAGGGATCTGTTGCGCGAGGCGGTCGAAGCAGAGGAGCATGCCGGTGCCGCGGTCGATCCGGCGGTGCAGCTTGAGAAACCGGAACAATTGCTGGCCCCGAGCCAGCTGGAGTGGCTCGCGGAGAGGGGATGGTTCGTCCGCCGACTCGGTACGGTGCTGTTCGTCCTCAATCGGCTGCTCATGAAGAGGTTCTTTTCGCTTGAAGTTCAGGGAGTGGAACGAATACTGACGCAGGGTCCTTGCGTCTTGGTCCCCAACCACACAAGCCTGCTCGATCCACCGGCTGTCATGGCGGCCCTCTCCGACAGTTTCTTGAACCGGACCTACTGGGGAGGCTGGACCGGGATCATGTTTCGGAACACCCTCATGCGCCTTGTCAGCCGAGCCACGCAGGTGCTGCCGATCGATCAGAGCAGTCGCCCCTTGGCCAACATTGCCTTGGGCGCCGCGGCGCTCGCGCGCGGCTACCACCTTGTCTGGTTTCCTGAGGGAGGGAGGTCTCCTGACGGAATCCTTCAGCCGTTTCAGTCGGGGATCGGCTTGATGATGACGGCGCACCAGGTCCCCGTCATTCCCGTGTGGATCGAGGGGAGCTTTGAAGCCCTTCCGACCGGCGCACGGTGGCCGCATCGTCGTGCCATCCGAGTAGTTTTCGGCGAGACTCTGGACGCCGGAACGCTGGCTGGACCGAGTCGCGGCGATGATCGATATCGGCGGATCGCAACCGCGCTCCATGATCGCGTCGCGGCATTGGGAGGCCGCCCGATGCACAGGTTGCCCGCATCTCGTGAAGCGTGAAGCGTCGTTCGGACGTAAAGAGCCTCTTCAATATAGCTAATGGCACAAGACCGGAAGGCGAATCGAAGCGAGTCAATGAACTTTCCGATCACGTGCTATATGCCATCAGCTATACGCTCTTGTCGCCAATGAGATACGCGCTAGTCTTTGTGCTCGCGCTTCTGCTCATGCTTACGCGTCTTTTTTGGCTCTGCTTTTTCCTCTTCCACGCCGATCACCGCGCCGGTGTCGGCATCGATGTGGACTTCCATCACCTTCTTGTCCGCCGTGACGACTTCGACTTCCCACACGAGCTTCTTGTGTTTCGTTTCAAGTTCGGCTTCGACGATCTTGCCCGGCACTTTCTCCGACGCGGTTTTGACCGCCTGGTCGATCGTCACCTTGGCGGCAGCAGCCATTTCGGCCTTCCCGTTCTTTCCATTGTCATCGCCGTAAGCTGTTCCGGCGGCCAACGAGAGTGCTATGGCCAGAACAATAAGTGATCGCGATTTCATGAGCGCCTCCTTGTTACCGTGGTAATCCGAACAGGACGACCCTGCCGGACTCGCTACGTGTTTTACGCGTTACATTCGAGGCCCAGGATTTCACGCTCGGCCTCCAGCCAGTCGTCGAGCGCATGGCCATCCCGATAGCCTCGTTCCGCATGAAGCTCGTAGGCCCGTTGCGCGATGCGGACGTGCAGATCGTCGCAGGGAGACACAGGCTGACAGTGGACCGGCTCCTTTTCCGAAACAGCCGGCTCCGGTCTTGAGATCGCCTGGGCGCTCTTCCGCTTGCGCGGGTCCTTAGCTGGTTGTAGGTGCATGGTCACGTTCTCCTTCGTTGTCCGGTCATGGAGCTGCCTGTAGTGCATCTTGAATGCCATCACGGTTCGATGATGAAGCCGAAGGGATAAATGTCCGAGAACCTGGCGTGTTGTTTCAATATCTCCGCCCTCGGCCGAGACTGGAATGACATGGGCCATCGTGATGCGTCTGAGGTGTTTCGCGGCAAGGAGACAGGAACCATTGTAGCTGAATGCTGCAATCCCAAACTGAGCCACCGGTTGGATCTTTGTGGGCCAAGGTCAGTTGTGCTGATTTCTGGTCCCGCCCTTGCTTTCTCCTTCATCCCATATGCTGAACGCGGCAATACTGTAGCAATATGCAACAGAGGTGTTCGTCTGCCGTAGCAATTTGGGGCAAAGCATGGCTGGAGAACTCTCATGACTGAAGAATGGGGCGCGATCCTGGTCGTTGATGACGATGCAGACATGCGGGAGCTGGCTCATGACATGCTGAAGGATCGCGGGCATCAAGTCTCCGTCTCCGGGAGTGGAGAGGAAGCGCTGAAGCGGCTGGCGGAAGAAGACTACGCCGTCGTACTGACGGATCTCCGTATGAAAGGCATGCAGGGACTCGAATTGCTGGCCCAGATCAAACGAGACCATCCCGATATCAACGTCATTCTCATGACCGGCTTTGGATCGGTGGAGACGGCGGTTGAAGCGATGAAACACGGAGCCAGCGATTATCTCGCCAAGCCGGTCAAGAAAGACGAGCTGATCCGCGTCGTCGAGCGGGTCATCAGGGAAGCGGCGCTCCGGCGGGAGGTGAGCCGGCTGAGGAAGGAAGTGCACAAGGAATACAGCTTCCACCAGATCTTGGGAAAGAGCAAAGCGATTCAGGCAGTGTTCGATTTGATTCGCCGAGTGGCCGACAGCCCGACTAACGTGCTCATCACCGGAGAAAGCGGCACCGGCAAGGAGCTGGTGGCCAAAGCCATCCACTACAATAGTGCCCGCAAGGAGGCGCCGTTCGTGCCCGTCAATTGTGCGGCCATTCCGGAACAGCTGTTGGAGAGTGAGCTGTTCGGGCACATGCGGGGCGCCTTTACCGACGCCAAGGTGGACAAGCGGGGCTTGTTCGAGGAAGCGCAAAAGGGGACGCTGTTTCTGGACGAAATTAGCGAGCTGCCGCTCATGTTGCAGGCTAAGATCCTGCGCGCGATTCAGGAAAAAGAAATCCGGCGAGTCGGGGCCACCAAGCCGATTTCGGTCGACGTGCGGATTATCGCGGCGACCAACCTCACTCTTGGTGAAGAGGTGAAAAACAAGCGGTTCCGCGAAGATTTGTATTACCGGCTCAACGTGATCGAGCTGAAATTGCCGCCCCTGCGCGAACGGCGGGAGGACATCCCGCTGCTCGTGGACGCCTTTTTGAAGAAATGCAGCGAAGGAAGCGGGAAAGCCGTCAAAGGCGTCAGCGAGGCCGCCTTAGCCATGCTGATCGATTACACCTGGCCCGGCAACGTCCGCGAGCTGGAAAACGTGATCGAACGGGCCGTAACGCTCACCCGTGGCGAGAAGATCTCTCCCGATGATCTACCGCCGGCGGTGCAGGGGGCGCGCGGGGACCGGCGGGTGTTGGACGAAGCGGCCGAGAAAAGTTTGCCGTTGCACGAGATCGAGAAGGAATACATCAAGAAGATTCTCGACAAGACCGGCGGCAACAAATACCAGGCCGCCCACGCCCTTGGCATCGACCGCAAGACCCTGTATCGTAAACTCGCCGAAATCGAAGGCAAGCCTCACGTCGAAGAATAATCGTTGCTTGTGTGACGGATCCGCTCGGCCGGGAGCGATCGCATGAACGCCTACGAAAGCTTTGCCATGCGCGCCATCCCATGGGTGATTCCGCTCCTGACGATCGTCATCCTGGTATTCGACCTGCTGACTCCAGCGGGAATCGCGGTATCGATCCTGTACATCCTTCCCTTGCTGCTCTCTCTTTTCACGCCGCGTGAGCGCGACCCCATCTATTTCTGCGGTCTTGCCACAAGCCTCCTGTGGGTCGGGTTGTTTCTCAAACCTGAGGGCAGCCCAATCGTGTACGGCGTGGTCAATCGCGCGTTAGGCACGGCCGTTCTGTGGATCTCGGCCCTGGGGCTGATTCGGTTCAGGCGGATGCAACTGAAAACAAGAGAGACGGGACAAGAGTTGATGGCTGAACGTATTGAGCGGGCCCATGCCGAGGGTCTCATGATGGCGGCGCAGGAGGCACGGGCTCACGCGGATGTGGCGTCGTTAGGCGCTGCCGTAGGACGGCGGGAAGCGGAAGAGAAGCTCTCCGTCGCCCAGGAAAGGCTGAAAGGCATTATTGAGTCCGCGATGGACGCCATCATCACCGTGGATCAGGATCAACGGGTCGTGTTGTTCAACCGGGCAGCCGAGGACATGTTCGGCCTTCCCGCACACGACGCGGTCGGGCGGTCGCTCGACCGATTCTTGCCCGCACGATTTCGCGACGCCCATCAGCCCCTGATTCATGCGTTCGGGCAATCCGGTGTGACGAGTCGAAAGATGGGCAAACTCGGAACGGTGATGGGGCTTCGGTCCAGCGGAGAAGAGTTTCCGATCGAGGCCGCCATTTCCCACAACACGGTCGAAGGAAAGAAGTTTTACACTGTGATCCTGCGGGACATTACCGAACGAAAGCGTCTGGAAGAGCAACTCCGGAAAACCGAGCGGGTGGCCGAACTCGGCACGCTCGCGTCCGGCATGGCGCACGAAATCGGAACTCCGATGAACGTCATCCTGGGCCGCGCGGAATATCTGATGGATAGGGTCAAAGAGGAGCCGGTCAAGAAGGGCCTCAAGACGATCATCGCCCAGGTCGAGCGCATCACCAAGGTCATGAACCAACTGCTCGCATTCGCTCGGCGCAAACCTCCTGAACGGGGTCCGCTCCAACTGAAGGACATCGTTGAGAACGGCCTGGAGCTGTTTCGGGAACGGCTCGAGAAGAGCCGCGTGACTGTAGAATCGGCGTTGGACGACGCTTGTCCGAAAGTGTTGGCCGATGGCGATCAAATGAGCCAGGTGTTCATCAACTTGGTCATGAACGCCATCCACGCAATGCCCGACGGCGGGATGTTGCGCGTCGGATTGGCGCAGGAGAACAGTATGGTGAAGCTCACGGTGGCCGACTCGGGCCACGGGATCCCTCCAGAAGATCTGCCGAAGATTTTCGAACCGTTTTACACGACGAAAGAATTCGGCAAGGGGACCGGTCTTGGACTCACTGTGGTCAAGGGTATTATCGAAGAGCATCAGGGCACCATCGCGGTCGACAGCGAGGAGGGCAAGGGGACGAAGTTCACGATTGTGCTGCCCAAGAGCCAATAGCCTTCAGCTGTCATCCTATAGCAGGAAGAAGACAGCGTTTAGGGAACACTCTTCAATTGCGGATAAGTTACCGAGGCTGAAGGCTGAGAGCTGAAAGCTACCAGCTGGTCGCTGAATTACCCCATGCGCGATTTTCGGAAACTGAAAGTGTGGGAAAAGGCCCACGAGTTGACTTTAGAGGTCTATGGCGCCACCGTGCGGTTCCCGCGCGAAGAGTTATACGGTCTGACCGCACAATTACGGAGAGCAGCCGCCTCTATCCCTGCGAATATTGCAGAAGGCTGTGGGAGGGACGGTGAAGCAGAGTTGCGGCGATTCCTGCGGATTGGACTAGGGTCAGCCAACGAAGTCGAATATCACCTACTTCTTGCCAAGGACTTACGCTTCCTGCGGGAGGATGAATTCAGGAAGCTGACAGCGAAGCTCGTGGAGATCAAGCGCATGCTGACAGTTCTGGCTCAGAAGCTGAAAGCTGAGGACTGATCGCAGACTGCTATCAGCCTGCTGTGGCGTCTCGCGCCAGGTTGCCCCTTTCCGTTTGTGGTTTTTCTCACCATGAAATGCGTGTCCAGCCTGGCACAGAGTGAGAATCCCATGGAAATGTGCCGATTTGAGAGTGGTTAACTCGGCATGTCCCTTGCCATCCGTATGGGTGTTGAGGGCCTGGAACAAAGACAGGGCAGCCGGGGATGGCGATTGTGACCAAAGGAAAAGCCGCCGTAGTACTCATTGTTGAGGATGACCGGGAGATGCTCAGCCTCCTCTGTGACGAGTTCTGGGGTGCCGACTATCGCTTGCGGCAAGCCAGGGACGGAGATGAGGCCTTCCGGACAGTGCTGCAATCGGTGCCGGATCTGATCCTCACCGATCTTCGCATGCCGGCCGGAGGAGCGGATTATATCAGCCGTCTACGAACCATGGCTCCCCACTGCCCCATCGTCGTCATGACCGCCTTCGGCGACACCAAGTGCAAGAACGAGGTGTTGCAGGCAGGCGCCGATGCCTACTTTGACAAGCCGGTGCGGATCTCAGAATTGAAGCTGTGCGTGGAGCAGTTGCTCAACCACGGAACAGTGGGAGCGGATAGCTGATATAGCCTATGGCTTATGGCAAGAATGAGAAGGTATGGAGGGCCGGTTCTCCCCTTTTGGTTCGTGCCATCTGCTATAGGCCATACGCCATCAGCTCTTCGCGGTAGAAAAGATGGCCGGAGCTCCGGAAAACGACAAGCCGACACCCCCCTTTACCGATCCCATCCTGGCAGCCAGGCTTGAAGCGATCCAACAACTTGCCAGCGGCTTAGCCGGGCGTGTGGCGGTGATGGATCGCCAGTTCAACGTGATCTATGCGAATGAGTCCGCCTGGTCGTCTGCCTCAGTGAGGAATTCCGATCATCGGCGGGCCAAGTGCTATGAAGCCTTCGCCCATCAAACCGATCCCTGCGGGACCTGCCCGGCGGTGAAAGTGTTTGAGGCGCCGGGAGTCCAGTCGGTTTCATGCTCCAGCGGAGGTGACGGTACAGCCTGCGGCATGCACCAGGCCTTCCCGCTCGCGTCAGGGCGGGGCGAGGTCGCGTCCATGTTGGTCTTATTCAAGGATGAGCAGGTTCCTCCGTTGCCGGTGGTCAAGCCGTTGGAAGCAGAGCATCCGCCGTCGGCGGTGCGGGAGTCGCTGGGCGAGTTGATCGGCCGGAGTCCGGCCATGCAGCAACTCTTCGACAGGGTAAGTCTGGTGGCGGACAGTTCGGCAACGGTCTTGATCCAGGGCGAGAGCGGAACAGGCAAAGAGCTGCTGGCCAAGACGATTCATGCCTTGAGCAAACGGAACGAGAAGCCGTTCATCGTTGTCGATTGCGGCGCTTTGCCGGAGACGCTGCTCGAAAGCGAGTTGTTCGGCCATGTCAAAGGCGCCTTTACGGGGGCCGTGACCAATAAGCGGGGTCTGTTCCACGAGGCGGACGGAGGGACGATCTTTCTGGACGAAATCGCCGACACGGCACCGGTCTTTCAGGCCAAGTTGCTGCGCGTGCTTCAGGAAGGCGAGATCAAGCCCGTCGGCGGAACCAAGACGATCACAGTCAATGTCCGGATCATTTCCGCGACGAATAAAGATTTGGCCGAGTTGGTGAAAGCGGGTTCGTTTCGCCGGGACCTCTATTATCGGCTCGCGGTGTTGCCGCTGTATCTCCCGCCGTTGCGGGACCGGCGGGAAGATATTCCGTTGTTGGCTGAATATTTCATCTCGCGATCGTGCAAGCGGCATCATCAGCCGATTCGGCATATGTCGGATCAGGCGATGCGGGCGCTGAGCAAGGCCCCGTGGCCCGGCAACGTCCGGGAGTTGCAGCACTATATCGAGCGGGCCGTGGTCACGACCACCGGTCCGACGATCGCGTGTCAGGATCTTCTTGCGCCGGACCCTGTGGGCGACGAAGAAGATCTGCGCTCGGCAACGCGTGGCGCGGTGGCCCAAGCCGAGCGATCTCACATCGTTGAGGCGCTCAAGAAAACCGTAGGCAATCGAGTCAAAGCGGCCAAGTTGCTCAAGATCAGTCGCGCGAGTCTCTACAACAAGCTACGTGCCTATGATATTGACCAGACCTTCTCATGAACAGAGCGGCTATCGTGTACGCCCTGAAAGGCGGCAATCGACGTTCTATTGGACGTTCCAATCAGGTGGTGGCGATCGTCCGTCGGCAGCCGGCTCTGTTTCCCGCCCTCATCAACGGCATGCACGACAAGGATGAGATCCTCCGGATGCGTGCCGCCGATGCGGCGGAGAAGCTCACTGCGTCGAACCCCCAATGGTTCCAGCCGTTCAAGCGGAGACTCTTGAAGCTCGCAACGGAGGCCAAGCAGCAGGAACTGCGCTGGCATCTGGCCCAGATGCTTCCACGATTGGATTGGTCGGAGAGAGACCGCACGCTCGTCGTCGCGACTCTTCGAGCCTACCTTGCAGATCGGAGTCGAATCGTGAAGACCTTCGCGATGCAAGGTTTGGCCGACTTAGCCGCGCAGGATCCGCGGCTAAGGAATTCAATCCGATCGCTCATCTCGTCTTTCACAAGGACTGACAGTCCATCCATGAAAAGTCGAGGCCGTAAACTGTTACTCCAACTCAACGCCTTGAGATTGCCCCATCCTGCCCCAACGTCCCAGTAGGCGCCGTCCAAGGAATTAGACAACACAACGTTCTGATTTTTCTGGATAGGCCTCAGGGCGTGCTCCATACTGTAGACGCATGCCCCATGTTCGATCGTCGATGCGCTGCCGCTGCTGTTTCCCCTAAACACTTGTCATACTTGCCGATTTGTTGTGAGACGTGCCCTGTCTCGGTGAGGCACAGGGATTGCGTTGTGAAGAGGTCGCTGGTGAGGGTGTGGGTGATTTTGGACCGGCCTCCGAATGACCCATTCCCTCGCGAGAGGGAACCCTTCACCAGCTCTATCGCTCCGCAATCGAGGCCGGAAGTCGGTCGGAGGCCGGTTCTCTTTTCCAAGAAGGATGAGGATCCGGCACGGATCGCTGAGCGATCAACAGCCAGGACATTTCAACCAGCCTGCCGAGAGGGCAGGCCTATCAGAGGAGGCCGTGTCATGAGGTCGATACTATGTGAAGCAGGCCGTGGGTTCAGGGGGAGCGGCAGATCGCTGATGCTCCAGAGCTTGCTGTTCGTGAGCAGTCTGATTGCGGCTCCGCTGGGACTGGCGGCAGATCAGCACGGTCATCATGGCAGCGCCGATGCCGCGTCGGCGGAGAAAGTCATCTATCGCGAAGGCGGACCGATCCTCCATGATCGCATGATGGAGGAGATCAAGCGGCAGCAAGAATTCGTTGGGAAGAAGGGCGGGTACAGCTCAGGGGCCGACAGCCATATGCTCCAGCAGGGGGTGTTGTTGGTGGCGGACGATCCGAGCAAGGTGGCCATCGGCGGCGGATCTCGCTGTCCGGCGAATGTGCCGGTGAAGGAGTATCACGTCACGGCGATGAACATCGAAATCACGCTGAGCCGGTTCCTCGACTTTTTCCCCGGCTATATGTATGTGCTGACCGAAAACGTTGACAAGGCACGGGGCGAGGAGAATGCGAATAGAGAGGCGCGGGAGAAAGAAGGCGACTACGGCGCCGTGTCAAACGGGTTACAGGGCGATATCATCCAACCACTCGTGATTCGCGCGAATCAGGGCGATTGCCTCAAGCTGACCCTCCATAATCAGATCAACGACGAGCCGACGAATCTGGTCATCAACGGATCGTCCATGGTGGTGAGCGCCACCGGCAAACCGGCGACCCCCTCGAATACGGAGACCACGGTGGCCGCGGGCAAAGAGCAAAGCTTTGAATGGTACATCAAGCCGGACACGCAGGAGGGTGCGCGGTTTTTCCGTTCACACGCCTCGCGTGAGCAGTTCAATCTGGGGTTGATCGGAATGCTGGTTGTGGAGCCCCGCGGCTCACGCTATCTCAGCCCGTTTGACGGCAAACCGATGGCGAGCGGCTGGGAAGCCATGATCGAAGATCCGAACGGTGCGGACTTCCGTGAATTCGCCATCTTCTACCATGAGGCCGGCGACGAGGCCTTCCGGATTCTGAACAAAAAGGGCGAGATGCTGCCGCAGCGCGATCCCCATACCGATTCCTACCGCCCCGGCGCGCGGCTCTTGAACTATCGCAGCGAACCCCACGGCACGCGTATCGAGCTGCAGGCCCATATGGGCTTTTATGGCGATGAGTCCATGGCCTATGGCTCCTATACGTTCGGCGATCCGGCGACGACGATTCCTCGGTCCTATCTCGGCGACCCGGCCAAATTCCGGATGGCGGGCGGTTCGGAAATCGTGCACTCGCACCATCTCCACGGCGGGTCCATCCGATGGGCGCGCCAGCCGGGCAACAGCAATCTGGACTTCGCCGTGTCGAAGAACGGGCCGGTGAAGTTCCCGCCGATCAGCGATCCTTCGGACCGGTTGGATGTTCAGTCCATCGGGCCGACGGAGGTCTACGATCAGGTGATCGAAGGGGGGTCTGGTGGCCTCCAGGCACTGGCCGGTGAATTCGTCTTCCATTGCCACATCCCGCAACATTACGTGACGGGCATGTGGGGGTTCTGGCGCGTGTACAACACGTTGCAGGCACCGGGGTCTCAGACGGACGTGATGAAGCCGCTGGTGGAGTTACCGGACCGTGTTGGGAAGATGAAACCAGGAACCTCGAGCGACAAGCTCGTGGGGACGACGGTCGATTGGTACGGTGGCAAGAAGTATGAGATCACCAAAGACCAGACCGATTGGAAAGCCCAACCAGCTAAAGTCTCCATCAAGGATTGGGTGGAGATGATGCTTCCGCCGCAGGGCAAGCCCGGCAAGAAGAACACGGAGAAAGAGCAGACATTGGCTTACGATGCGACCGTCAATGATTGGGCTTGGGACGGGTCGAAGGCCATGACCGAACTCGAAACAACCTACGAATGGGTCAATTACAAATCGACGACACCAGGCAAGCGGCAGGAGATTCTCTTCGATCCGCGAACCGGCAAACTTTCCTGGCCGTGGCTGCGGCCGCATCTGGGTCGGCGTGTGCCCTTTGCGCCAAGCCACAGCGGGGCACCATGGTTGGAGCCGATCCATCGCCGCGATGACGGCAGCAATTCCACCGAGCCGCCGAGGCCGGGCGAACAGGGACCGTGGAGTCTCTGCCCGGAGGGGGCGCCGCAAAAGTTCTTCAACATCCACGCGATCACACTGCCGATCACGCTGAAGAAAGCGACGGCCAAGACGCCGGCGATTGTGGATCCGGACGGCTTGCTCTATGTGCTGCATGAGGAGGAGGCAGAGGTCCGGAAGAACCATGCCAAGCAGATCCCACTGGTGATCCGCGGCAACGTGCAGGATTGCATCGATGTGGTCTACAAGAGTGAATTGAAAGACGATGCGCGGCAAGGGTTCTCCAGCAAAACGAACCTGCACCCGCATATGTTCCAGTTCGATACACAGGCGTCCGACGGGCCCATCATCGGCTTCTCCTACGAGATGTCGTTGCGGCCCTTTACGATTCTGAAGGACGAGCATCCCGGTAAAGGCATGCCCGTGCCGATGAATACGACGATCGAAGCCGAAGCGGCCAAGGGTGCAAGCAGCATCACGGTAAAGGATGCCTCGCGCTATCATGTGAAGACCGAACTGGGCGTGGGCATGGACGAAGTGGGCCGGTTCGAGTCGGCCCGGATCAGCAAGATAGACGGCAACACGATCACGTTCGAACGGCCGCTCAAGTACGCCCATAAGAAGGGCGAGATTGTGTCGGTCGAATGGATCCGTGAACGGTGGTATGTGGACGCCGATTTTGGCACCACGTTCTGGCACGACCATGTGTTTGGACTGGACGGCTGGGGCCACGGCCTCTTCTCGACCTTCATCGCCGAGCCTCCGCGGTCCACCTATCATGATCCGGTGACGGGGAAAGAGCTGCGTAGCGGACCGGTGGCCGATATTCACACGACGGAAGCGGTCTCCGCCCATATTAACGGCTCGTTCCGCGAGATCGTGACGCAGGTCATGGACTCGAATCCCAGAACAGCGGAGTTGATCTCAACCGACAATCCGCAGGCGAAAGTCGGAGCAATTTCTGTGGACGGCACGCCCTCCGCGGTCTATCCGGCCAAGCTCAATTTGTCGCCGATGAAGTTCTTGAACGGCGGCGAAGCGACCACGGGAAGCGGGTACAACATGCGGGTAGAACCGCTCTCGGTACGGCTGGCCAACAATCCGGATCCGTCGCAACTGTTCAGCAGCCGGATTCATGGAGATCCCGAAACGCCGATGTTGAAAGCCTACCTTGGTGATCCCATCGTGGTCCGGCTGATCGAAGGCTCGGCCAATGAAGTGCATTCCTGGCATATCAGTGGACACTGGTTCCCGATGGAGCGGTACAGCAAGAACTCCATCCCACGTAGCTCGTTGCATGTCGTGATCGGTGAGCGGTATGACGCGGCGATTCCGGCGGCGGGAGGACCACAGAAGATGGCCGGCGATTATCTGTACTACAGCGGTCGCGCCTCCCACTTTGCGGAAGGCAGCTGGGGCATCTTCCGGATCCTGGATAACGCGGATACGACCTTGAAGCCGCTGCCGGGCCGGGAGACGATTCCGCAGTCGGCCAAGTCCGTGTGTCCGGCCGACGCGCCGGTGAAGAGCTTCAACGTGGCCGCCATCGACAAGGCGCTTCGCTACAACAAGGGCACGCCCGGTGTGATGGAGGTCGACCTGGAGCGGAAGATGGTGTTGGGCAACGAGGTCGGGAAGATGTACGTGCTTGAAGGCGAGAAAACGAAAGTCGCCTCCGGCAGTCTCGAACCGAGTCCGCTGACCCTGCATGTCAACGTGGGCGATTGCATCAAGGTGAATCTGAAGAACGAAATGGCCAAGGATCGGGCCGGCTTCCACGTGGATAATCTGGCCTATGATCCGAAGGAATCGATGGGCATCAATGCCGGCAATAACCCAGGTGACCAGACGGTCGCCCCTGGGCAAAGCCGGACCTACACGTTCTACGCCCATCCGGAGTTCGGAGAGAACGCGGCCCTGATTCAGGACTGGGGCAATGTGATCGAAAATCCCCGGAACGGCCTCTTTGGTGCGGTCATCATCGGACCGAAGGGATCGCAATACCGTGATCCGGTGACAGGCGAGGATCTGGCCCAGAAGAGTTCCTGGAAGGCCGATGTCTTCGTGGATCGGACGGTGCCGGGGAACGAGCGGCGGCAGAATTACCGGTCGTTCGCGCTCCTGTTCCAGGATGAAGACAATATCATCGGCACCAGCTTTATGCCGTACATCCAAAAAGTGGCCGGTGTGACGGCGGTAAACTATCGATCGGAGCCGACCGATTACCGGACCGAGAAGGGGTGCGCGTACAGTGAGGTGTTCGCCTGCGTCAAGGCAGGGGACCAGCCGGTGACGCCGAGCATAGCGGCGCACGTCGGCGATCCGGTCGTGATCCATGTGCTGGGCGCGTTCAGCGAGCAGGTCCAGCTGTTCAGCGTGTCGGGCCATGAGTGGAAACATGAGCCCTACATGAGCGGCGCGGATCTCGTCAGCACCATGGAATTCGGGGGCTCTGAGGTCATCAACGCCTGGCTGCACGGTGGAGCCGGAGGGCCGAACGGCATACCGGGCGACTATCTCTGGCTGAACCAGCGTCCGGGCTATCTTGATGCCGGACATTGGGGGATGTTAAAGGTCTTGGACCGCAACAGCCGGACGATCCTGCCGCTCGATGGGCAGGCACCGGCATCACAGCGGGCTGAGGACCAGCTTCCCGCACAGTCCATACCGGTGTCGCTGAAGGCCGACTAAGGGCGATCGGAGACACGGGTACACGGGACGGGGGAATCCGGCGAGTGAGGGCCGGGTTCCCCCGTTCGTTTGTGGGGGCGGAGGCGAAAGACTTGTCTTGCAGCAGGCCGGGCCGATACGGTAGAACCCATCCATCAGCTATGTGGCAACGCGTAGGTGTTCTCGGAGTCTTGGTTTGGGTTGCGTCGATTTCGATCGGGGGGCTGACGCATCAGGCCTCGGCGCTTGATTTTTCTGCCGAGCGGGTCGTAAAAAGCGGTAAGTCCGTAGTGACGGCCCACGTCAATGCCAAGGACGACCGCTGGCGGTTTGAGTTCACCCAGCCGCAGGGAGGCGCCAGCATCATCATCGTGCGGATGGACCACGGGATCTCCTGGCTTATTCTGTCGAAACGGCGGCAATACCTGGAAGTCCCCATCTCGAAGCACCACCGGCTGGTGGTGAGCGAAGTGATGGAAGGGGAAATCTCACGAGAGTTCGTGGGCGAAGAGACGCTGAATGGCTATCCCACGGAACTATTCGAGGTAACCGTCAAAGAGGACGGCGACACACGTCAATACTACCGGTGGGTGACCAAAGCCCAGCGGTTTCCGTTGAAGACAGTGAGTAAGCAAGGAGAGTGGTCAGAGGAGTTTCGCCGGGTGATCTTTACCGAGCAGTCCCCGTTCTTGTTCGAGCTGCCTCGGCGATTGGATCCCGCCAATCCACCGGCGACCCTGCAACCAACATCGAACGAGGGCCAAGAGCTGAAGGAGGGACGGCAATGAAACGAGTCATAAAAATAGGGCTGTGCCTCGTGACATGTGTGCACCTGGTCCTAGCGATCGGTCTCCAAACGGATGTGTGGGCGTACGCGTCAGAGACCGTAACCAATGGGGCGACATTGCAAGGCAAGATCACGTTTACGGGAACCGTGCCGCCGCCGAAAGCATTCGAGCTCCGTCGCTATTACGACCGCGAGTATTGCGCGGCACTCTCGGATGGAAATGGGCATCGTCTCCTGAAGGAGGTTACTATCGGCTCGGACGGGGGGCTCAAGGATGTGGTTGTGGTCGTGGAAGGGATTGAGAAAGGCAAGCCGTTCACCTTCACCGACGCTGAAGTGGAAGCGAGTCTCTGCCAGTTCATGCCGTTTGTCACCGTGGTCAGCGACAAGCGTCGGGTGACGGTCTTTAATCGAGATCCGGTGTCCCACGACATACAAGGGTATGCGTACGATCAATCCGGTGTCGATATCGTCATGCATCGGCCGGCCCTGCATGTGAGCGGCACGACCG
Organism: Nitrospira sp.; assembly: GCA_015903945.1. Taxonomy (GTDB): domain Bacteria; phylum Nitrospirota; class Nitrospiria; order Nitrospirales; family Nitrospiraceae; genus Nitrospira_D. Next base: position 31,663 of record JABMDL010000015.1, read on the forward strand.
ATATCGTGCAGCTGGTCAAGGGACGCAAAGTGTTTACCATGCAATGCGGGATGCACCCCTACATGCAAAGTTGGGGGTATGCAATCGACAACCCCTACTATGCCGTGACAGGGCCCAATGGTTCATTCACCATCGGTGATCTTCCGGCAGGTACCTATCACATTAAAGCCTGGCACCCGGTCCTGGGCGTCCAGGAGCGGGACGTAACGGTCACGTCCAACGGGACCGCCACACTCGACTTGCGGTTCGAAGCGAAGTGACAAGAGAATGATGTCGCACCACCGTCTGCTCCATCTCAGCCTGCTGTTGGGTGTCCTGGCAATCAGCGCCGTCCCGGTCCATGCCGGCTCGATCAAGGCGATTCAGGATCTGGGGACGGTGATGCTTCAGAATGCCGAGGAGATGGTGGCGCACGGCGGCATGGGCGATGGAAAAGCCATCGTGCACCACTGCGCCGAGGTGGCCAAGCAGGCCCAGGCCATTCTCAAGGTCCTGCCGCCCGCCGATGAACATGGCAAGGAAGCCGCGCCGCACCTGCAGGACGCCATCAAGCATTGCAAGCGGGTGGCAGAGATGGGGGACAAGGTCGATCCCGGGGCCAGCTTGAATCCCGCCGTCAAGGCCCGTACGGCGGCGCGGGAAGCGATGAAGCATCTGGCAGCGATGAAGGACAGTGGGGCGTAGCGAGAAAGGCTGAGGTTAAGGTTTAGGGTGAGCAAGGTTCGTCCTAACGTGACCTAAGCCTCAACCTTAACCTTCAAGGTTTCGGCAAAAACGGGCTTATCGCATTCTGATCCCGCCCGGGTTGATAGGTCTTCAACAGTTTCATGACCGCCGGCATCAGGCGGGCTTCCGCCGAGAGCGGCACTTTGACACGCACCCCGCGCCCTTCGTTACGGCCGAGCGACATGATGTGGTGCTCGATGATCTCGCCCTGTTTCTCATCCCGATACGTGAAGGTCAGTTGCTTCGCAGGAAATCCGGCCAGCGAGAGGTCCTGATCCGCTCCCCACTTCACCGTAATCGATTTCTTGCTGTAGAGTTCCGTCATGATGCGGCGGTGGGCCGAGACGAATTCATCGAGAGTCTGCCGTCCGTCCCCGCTCTTGCCCTCCACGATATTCATGTGGCCGGAGAGCGCGACGAGACTGTGCTCGATCGGCGGCGAGAGCGTGACCCCGGCCCCGTCCTGCATCGGGTTGCCGAGGCGCCAGTCGTCTGGATACCGGACGGAGAAGCCGAACCGGGCGTTGGTGTAGAGTTTCCAGCCTCGCTCGTCGTTCTCCGGCCCTGCGGAGAAAGCCACGCCGGCGTTGATCGATCCCTGCAATGCCAGAACCAGGACCAGCACCATCTGGATCATCCCCACCCTCACAAAATCATGAATGCCGAGAAGCGTCCTGCGTCACCGGTGAATATTCTGCACGGATCTGGCACAACGAAATCCAATCGTCGCGGCACGTCGATCTGGTGAGGCTCCGCCTCTGGTAGCCGCCCGCAGCAGCGCCGGCTCACTCTTCCAGGAACCTCCGCGTACGACCTTGTACCGGCCGGTGGCGGGCCCGCGAGGGTTCCGATCCGGCATCGTCGCATAATAATCGATCCCGAACCAGTCGTTAACCCACTCGGCAGCATTTCCTGCCATATGATGGAGGCCATAGGGGCTGCGGCCCTCCTCGCCGCGTTCGACGAAGGCGACAATGGGGATCTCATGGACGTGATATTGTCCGAACTTCGCGAGTTCCGGCGCGGGCGGTTGCTGTCCCCAAGGAAAAAGATTACCGTGTTCCCCCCGCGCGGCCTTTTCCCACTCCGCCTCTGTCGGCAGCCGTTTCCCCTCTGCACGGCAAAACTCTGAAGCCTCAGGCCAGGTTACATAGAGCGCCGGCCAGCGCGCCAGGGTCTCCGGCCGAACCGCATGCACGACCGTCATATGCTCAATCAACTTCCGGACTTCATCCGGGAGAGGACGCTGATGCCGCTGGAGCCACGACAGGTACTCTCCCAGACTGACTTCATCGCGATCAATCTCGAACCGGTCAAGCACGACGCGCCGCTGCGGCTGCTCGGTGTCGTCATATTGCGTCGCTAAGCTGAACGATCCATCACTCATGCGGGCTGTGCCCATGAGAAAACTACCTTCGGGAACGGCCAGCATCGGGGAGCCCTGGGCGAGCGCGGCGATCTGCTCGACGTGGCTCTGTTTGTCTTGCAGTGTCGCCGCGGAACTCACCCCGGCGGTTCCGAGAGCGGTAGCGATGAGGATGCAGCCGAGCATGCGGGGCGCCATAGCATCCTGTACCGAGATCACCGTACAGGAGTCAATGGGCGCGGAGCAGCATCATCCGTCGAGGGACATGTTTTCCCCGGGATCAATTAGGTATGATGGCGGGCCATGTATCTCGTTCTCGTCTCGCTCCATACCCTGGCCGCCATTACCTGGGTCGGCGGGATGATGTTCCTCTCGCTGGTTTTGGCGCCTCTGGTCAGAAGCCGGAAGGCCGCTCCGGAGTTCATGGCGTTGTTTCGCTCCGCCGCGTTGCGATTCCGAGTCGTCGCATGGGCAACCATTGGGGTGTTGCTGCTGACCGGTCCCATGCTGTTAGTGCAGCGGGGAGTCGCTCTTGCGACACCGTCCTCGTGGCCACACATCGTTCGACTGAAACTTGCACTGGTCGGCGTGCTGCTCGTGCTCACGGTCTTGCACGACCTTGTCTTGGGGCCACGGATCAGTCATGCCGTGGCAATCCCGGAAGCGTCACGTACAGCCTGGGAGCATGTCATCGTTCGGACCGCCCGCTGGTTGCCGCGGGTCTCGCTTCTCCTTGCGTTGGCTGTGGTGGGTGCGGCGGCGGTGCTGGCGAGGCACTAGCCAGACCCGTTATGGACCATTCCGGTGCGCGACGATTTCGGCACGGTGCGATCGCAGTCCTGCTCCTTGCCTTGTCGTATCCTGTCGCGGCGCAGATGTCCTACGCCGGCGAGCAGGATGCGCTGGTCGTGAGCGACGTGGTCGTGACGGGGACCAGAGTGCCGACAGCGCTGACTCGCCTCTCTGCCGCCGCGACGGTGTTGACACAAGAGGACATGCGCCGCACTCCGTTTCAGAACAGCACGCAGGTCGACGATCTGTTGCGCTATATACCGACTGTCCAGCCGAGCCTCCTCAGCAGCCGCTACAACCACCCGACCGCCCAATTCATCGGTATCCGCGGATTGGGAACCAGGCGCGCGCTCGTGCTGTTAGACGGGGTACCGTTGAATGACGGCTTCGGCGGATGGATCAACTGGGGACTGGTCCCTGACCGGATCGAACGGATCGAAATCATTCCCGGAGGAGGGTCAAACCTCTACGGCACCTGGGCCATGGGCGGGATCATTCATCTCATCTCGCAAGCCGGACGGCCAAAGAACGGAGCGAGCGTCGAACTGAACGGTGGATCGTTCGAAAGCCACCTCCAATCCGTTCGCGCGCAGTATGGGAACGATCGAACCGGGTGGACCCTTGGGTATCGCCATTTCGGTACGGCGGGGTTTCTCACCGTCCCGCCCTACCAGCGGGGTCCGGCTGATACGCCCGTGGGGTCGGAGCACCATCAGTTCACCGGCAAGGTCTCGCATGAGTTGACGTCGCACACCACCGCATCCCTCTCGGGCGCCTACTACACAGAAGACCGCTCGTTTGGCACGTCCTTCAGCCGAGGCAGCCGCACGATCGGAACGGCGTCGTTGAGCCTGAAGGGAGACCACGGCTTCGGAGGGGTCTGGGAGGCGACGGCTTTCACACAATGGCAAACGTTCCGTAACGAAGTCGGCGCGGTCCTGCCCTCGCCGTTCGTCCGCCGATTCGACCAACCGGATCGGCGGCAAACGATTCCCTCGAACGACGTCGGCGGCATGGCGCAATGGACGGCGCCGCTTTTCTCGTTCTCGCGGGTCGTAGTCGGCGGCGATGCCCGCGCAATTCTCGTGCAATCGGAAGACCTGCGCGTGCCGTCTCAGACGCGAGTGGTGACGCAGGGCAAGCAAGTCGGGATGGGCGCGTTCGGCGAGTGGATCGCGGAACCCTTCGACGGCCTGGTCTTCACGGCTGGCGCGAGATGGGACTGGTGGAAAAGTTTTGACGGCGCTCGTGTGCCCGCATCGGGGCTGATCACTTCGTCTCAGGACAATGTCGCCAGCATCATCAATCCGAAAGTCAGCCTGTCGTATGGGGTCCATGACCGGGTACGGATCGGCGCGTCGGTCTATCAGGCGTTCCGTGCACCGACGCTGAATGAGTTGTACCGGGACTTCAGCGCATCCGGATTTACCTTTCGGAGCAACGACCGCCTGGAACCGGAGCGGCTGACCGGAGGCGACATGAAGGTCGAGGTGGAGCTGCTGCCGGACGGCTTGCTCGGTGTCCGCGCCACCGGGCATTACGACGAGATCAAAGACCAGATCCTCTTTGTGACGCAAGGGGCGACGTCCGTCCAGAGGCAAAACATCGGGAAAGGCCGATCGGTCGGCGCCGACATCGAACTGCGGAGCCGGTTGGACGATCTGACGTACCTCATGGCCGGATACTCGTTCACGGATTCGATCGTCACAAGTTTTCCCGGCGATCCATCACGTGAAGGCCTGCACATTCCCAACGTCTCTCGGCATCAAGTGACGGCCGCTCTGACCGTCGGCCGGCCGACGGTCGCCCAGCTGACGCTGCAGGCCCGCTACCTCTCCCGGCAGTTTGCCGATGATCTGAATCGTCAACCGATCGCGGATTTCATCGTGCTGGACCTGTCGCTGCGGAGACGGATCGCCCCCTGGGCGGAACTCTACCTCACCGGCGAGAATCTGACCGACCGCCGTTACATCGCCGTCCAAACGGGAAGTCTCAAGACGCTCGGTCAACCGCTGCTGATCTTGGGCGGCCTTCGGTTCGATTTCTAGCAGGATGCTCCGGAGCCTACAGCTACGGTGTCTTCGCGCAGCGGAACCCATAGCCGAAGTGCCGGTTCATCGGTTGCGCGTTGAACCGGTGCGCGGACCGCAGAAAGTCGGACACGTACAGCCAGGACCCTCCGCGAGCAACCTTCTCCTCACCCTTGTCCGGTCCGATGGGGTTCTTTTCCGGACCGGTCTTGTAATAATCAAGTCCGTACCAATCGAACACCCATTCCCAGGCGTTCCCGGCCATGTCATAGATCCCATAGGGACTCTTTCCCGCTTCGAACGATCCCACCGGAGCCAAGGCCAGGTGGTCGTCCCAGTCCTTTCTTCCATAATTGGCATGGAGCCGAGTCGGCGCTTCATTGCCCCACGGATAGATTCGTCCATCCGTTCCCCGTGCGGCCTTTTCCCACTCCGCCTCGGTCGGCAGGCGCTTGCCGGCCCATTTGCAGTAATTGACGGCATCCTCCCAGCTCACATTGACGACGGGGCGTCGCTGATGGTGCAACTGATTCATCGTACCCCAGTCCGGGGGCTCCTCCATATCCGTTGCCTCCAGGTACCGTGCATACTGCCCAACCGTTACCTCGTATTTGTCCATATAGAACCCATTGAGATAAATCTGCCGGACGGGTTTTTCGTCGTCACCAAGCGTGCTTCCTCTTGTGAACTTTCCTGCCGGTACCAGCACCATCTGCATGTCGAGGGCATCGGTTTCTCCCGGGGCTCCGGCAGGTATCAGTTTCTTCGATGCGGCGGAACGTGATCGTGGAAGCTTCGCCTGCAGCTGTCGGTAGAGAGACTGTTGCTCGCTATTGAGGCCCAGCTCGTTGGCGTTGTCCAGAGCCTCCTCGGCCTGCCTCATCTTCCCGCCGGCGATCAGGCCCTTTGCCTCGTTGAGGGTCCGCCAGACCGTCATTTCCTCACGCAGTCGATACACCTTCCCTTTGGTTTTCGGCAGGTAGGATTTCGCCGGCCCCGTCTTAGCGTCCAGGTCCAACGCAGTCTCGTAATGGTGTTCCGCACAGGCCCAGGCTTCTAAGGCACGACAGGCCTCCGCCAGGTTGAAATGCCCCTGGATATTGGACGGATCTTTCAGGATACCGGCTTCCAGCGACGCGCGCGCCTCCGCATACTGTTTATTCTTCAGGAGAGTTTCTCCCTTGGAAAACTCCTGCTCTCCGGCACCGGCCGCATGCGTTGCTGGAGGGGTGACGGCCATTCCCACCCCAATAACGAGACTCAACACGGTCACCAGTCCTCGCATCTGCCTCATGAACACGTCCCTCCCCCTCATGAGTGCTGTTTGGCTTCTGTCCGGCCTGAGCGACACAGAAGGACCAGCCGCCCCTCCCTCCACGGCCTCATGGCCTGGTATAATGTGGGACCGATCTGGCAGAAAGCACTCATTTTTGTCTCAACCACGTGGCAAGTCACATGCCCGTGCTTTGGGATCTCGTGGTGATGCAAGTCCTTAGGGGTATACAATAATTCCTGTAATTCCTGAAGATTTCCGGGTGTCGAATTTCCATTGTCTCGTAGAGAATGTAGACAGTTGCTACAGGTATGATTTCCAGTCTGTCCCAGAATGCCACTCCCTCTGGTCCGCCTCCTTGTATCTCAGCGCGAAGGGTCACAGGAGGAAGTGTGTCCGTTCTCTGCCAGGTCTCTACAAGGAGTCAGATGACGAACGGACGGGCCGCCATGCGATATCGTTCGCCTTGCAATATCGAGTAGGAAAGAAGCCCGGTCAGTCTCAAGTGTCGAAGTCACGACGCGTTGTCAGCGTAACGCCCTCGCTTGAAGACTTGCGCGTCCCCACCGCTCATCCGATGACATTGATCGGTCTGGCAAGGGTTATGAGCTCTTCGCGCAGCGGAACCCGTAGCCGAACTGCCGACCAGATGGATCGGCATTGAAACGGAACGAAGCACGCAGAAACTCCTGAACATAAAGCCAGTTCCCGCCCCGCACGACTTTAGACTTGCCCGTTGCCGGTCCTTGAGGATTCTTCGTTGAGCTCTTCTTGTAGTAGTCATGGTCATACCAGTCGTTGACCCATTCCCAAGCATTTCCGGCCATGTCATAGATGCCATAGGGACTCTTGCCCATTTCGAACATCCCCACCGGAACTAAGGCCTTATGAGAAGCCCATTCCTTCTTGCCGAAATTTGCGTGGAGCCTGGTGGGGGGTTCGTTGCCCCAGGGATAGAGGCGGCCATCCGTCCCCCGCGCCGCCTTTTCCCACTCCGCCTCGGTCGGCAGACGCTTGCCGGCCCATTTGCAGTACGTGGCCGCATCCGACCAACTGATGTTGACCACCGGCCGTTTCTGATGGCGGGGTTGGTTCATAATGTCCCATTCCGGTGGCGCCTCCGTGCCCGTCGCCTCCAGATACTTGGCATACTGCCCCACCGTCACGTGGTACTTGTCCATATAGAAAGCGTCAAGGTAGACGCGACGCACGGGCTTTTCGTCAGCTTTCAGGGTGCTCCCCATCGTGAATTCCCCTGCCGGCACCAGCGCCATCGGTACATCGCGGGGATCGGTATGCAACGCCGCTCCTGCTAATCCATCTGCCTTGGGACTATCCAGCGAGGTGGTCGCACGTCGCCCGGAAAATTTCGCCTCCAACTGTTGATAGACGGCCTGTTGCTCATTGGTGAGGCCCAACTCATTGGCGCCGTCCAGGGCCTCTTCTGCCTGCTTCATCTTGTCGGGCTGAGCCTGCCCACCGGCGATCAGGCCCTTTGCTTTCTCCAGCAACCGCCACGCAGTCACTTCCTCCAATGATTGCCACACCTTCATTTTGCTTAACCGTGGCTCTCTCCTCCCCGTGATCCTGGATTTCGCATCGAGATGCAACGCGGTCTCGTAATGTTCTTCCGCGCAATCCCAGGCTGCTAATCCTCGACAGGCCTCCGCCAGGTTGAAATGGGCCTGCACATTCGACGGGCTTTTCATGATGCCGGCTTCCAGTGCCACGCGCGCTTCCGCGTACTGTTTGTTCTTCAGCAGATTCTCCCCTTTGGCAAAGTCCTGGTTGCCGGCGTCGGCCGCCAGCGCCGTCACGGAGTGTACCGTCATGTTCAAACATAGGGCAAAACCCAGCATGCCAAGCGTCTGCCTCATAAACGTCTCCCTCTCCTGTGACTGCCTTATGGCAGTGGGTCTCGCCTCCCGATACAGAGCACCGGCCGTCGTCGTGAACACAGGCTTCATGGTCGGGAAACCATAACATAACCGAGCCTCAGCATAAAGAAGCCTAAGCGGTTGACCAAGTCTTGTCCGGTTGATGATTCGGTCTCCCTAGAGGTCTCCGGCAGATGGCGGATGTCCGAATAGTCAGCCGATCGGGGATTGTGTCGTCTCTGAGGCGTCGCTGGGGGAGCGGATCGCCCCGTGGGCGGAACGCTTGATCGACGGTGAGGAAGTACTGTTGTTATGTGGCTAGAAAAAGGACGTATCAAAGCCATTGGCCAGCGGCTGTGCACCCTCGGCGGCCTCCGTATTGGTTGATCAGGCCGCCGAGAAGATGTGCACTCAGATAGTCTAAGGTGCCGGCTTATCCTTGTAGGTGCCGTGACCCGCCCGGCCCTTCGTCAGCGTGGTACCGGCCACCCGTGTAACGGAGATCTCCTGAGGAACGCCTTCTCGCTTGACGGTTAACTTCACGTTGGCCCCCGCTTCTCCCCGGACCATCTTCACCGCCTCCTCATATGTCTTTCCCGAAACCGATGCGCCGTCGACGCTCACCAACTCATCTCCGTGCTTCAGTCCGGCCTTGTGGGCCGGTCCTTCAGGATATACGTGGCCGACATATAACGAGGCCGGATCTCCAACGCGCAAGGCCCCCATGTGGAGCGAGATACCAATCACACCATCCGAGATCTTGGCTTCGTCTGTACGACTAGGAATCGCTCCCGGTTGATCTGCAGCATGAAGCGGACCGATCACCATGAGACTGAACACCATACCGGCTATGAGAGCCTTACTTCTGTTTTTCATACCTGCCCCTCCCCTTACATAAATGGTTGAAGCGAAAAACTCAGCTGCCGGCTGGAAACCATGAAGGATAGTGCCGGCATGATCAAACTAGACTCACGCTACTAGGTTTACATGAGAAATGGGTTAGGTGGGCATTAGACCTCACTCAGCTGTCGCCTTCTGCGACAACAGCTCGGTGCCGGCTGTAGAAAAAAGCTACTTTTCTCGATCGGTTGTTCGCATCACGCGACGAAACCTGTGAATGTCCAAGGCTGATGGATATGTTTCTTGAACCCGTCCCGCGGTTCTCTCCTTGCACCCGTCAAGGACTGATTGGTCGAAGAGGTGGCCTATTTGTCCAAAGAGATGACGGGATGGCTTCGACCATGAATAGAAAGGCATAGCAACAGAAATGAAATCGCGCTGGTGTACGTCGGTCTTTGTTCTCTGGATCCTGACAATCACTGTTCTGGGATGGTTCTTCATCAAGGGATGGACGGCGGAGGGGAGTGACGGGCGTACGGAAATACTGCTGGCAGCTGCGGAACGTGATCAGATCCTGGCGGAAATGCGTTTGCTCTTGAAAGCGGTGGACGGCATCGTCAGAGGGCTGGGGGAGCCAAAGCGTGATTTGAAACAAATGGAAGAAACTGCCAGGGCGGTCGGGATGCACATGGCCGCGGATACGGAGCCGGCCATCATGGCCAAGCTGCCGCTGCCGTTTAAACAAATGGGCATGTCGATCCACAAGGACATGGATGTGTTGGCCGATGCGATTGAGCAGCACGAGACACCTCAACAGATTTTGCAACGGTTGTCGAGCATCACGGCCCGCTGCACGGCCTGTCATGACATGTATAGATTCAAAGCGAACTAATAGCTATCAGCGGTCAGCAATCAGCCGTAGAAAAGAGAAAATCGAAACACGAGCGAATCCATTTCCGATGTAGCGACTCCCACCCAATGAGATCTCCTGTCAAGGCCGGATGGCATGAGCTTCCACAGGAAGGCATGATCCCCTAACCGCCGAGAGCAATGTCGCTCCGGCCATGTGTCCAAGGAGGTGCTCCATGCAGTGGAAAACGATGGTCTCAATCAATGGTGGTGGCGGCCATGCTGATGCCCACGGGCTTCGTCACCGTGGCGTCTGCGCAAGATCGTGACCGTGACCACGATCAGCTGAAGACGCAGCAACAACTCCAAGACAAGGACCGATTGCAGACCAAGGATCAGCTGAAAGAACAAGACCGGCTCAAGGAGCAGGAGCGGACGCGGGAGCGCGAGCATGAACGGACACGCGAGCAGATCCGCATGGAGCGTCCGGAAAAGCCGCAGCACGAAAGAGCGGAACGGCCTGAGTGCGGCGGACGGTAGTTCTGAATAGTTGTGAATTGTGAGTGCTGAATGTTGCATCTGGCCAAGATCGCGCTGGAAAAAAATTTCCTGATGAAAATGAAGCAGGGGATCAGTGAACCGTTGTTCGAGAAGGCCATCTTGCATGCCATCGGTGTCGGAAAGCTCGAAAAGGCCGGGTAACGGCCCTGAATCCTTTTTCCTTGCACTGTCTCACACAGGCAAAGAGGAAAGGAGGGCGACATGAAACTCAATGAACGCTTGCGATTGATTGCGGGGGGCTTTGTGCTGGGGGCGGTCGTTCTTGGGGCCACGGTGCATCCCTATTGGAACTATTTCGCCGCCTTTGTGGCAGTGAATCTCATCCAATCGGCCTTTACCGGCTGGTGTCCGATGATGGCACTCTTGCGAAAGCTCGGCGTGCAGGAGTAGCAGGATGGCGAAAATGCCATCAGGCTTCGTTCTCGCATCGCTCAGAGGCTCGAAGGGGCTGACTCCGGCGAAGCCGGTGCCTGTCCCTTTTTCAATGCAATGATCAGGGGCCGGCCATGACGATTCCGCTTTCTCTTGAAGGAGCGTTTGCCAGCGAGCAGGCATTGCGGGATATGATTGTGGCGCGCAAGGTCTGTTTCGATCATGACCCGTTCTATGTGCCAGATGGGTCCGGCCGCATCATCCAAATCGGATTTCAACTCAACTTGTACGCTGCCTTTCGGGATGCCAGGCATCTGCCGATCGGGGAAGACCCTGAGCTGCATGAGCTGGTCGGAGAACTCCATCGCCTCTGCCGCGTGTTTTTTCAAACGCTGGATCTTCTGAAACCTTGCCGGTACCCGGAGCCTGCCATGCACCGTGTCGTGTATGCGCCGGAGCGCCAGTATCGGGCCGAGGTCTGTCTGCAGATTCCCATTTTCGACCGGGCACACTATGGCGCAAAACCCGATCGCCGACTCGAAGAATTGCTCGCGACGGCCGAATGCCTGCTGCGGCAGTTGGGGGCCAAACGAGGCCGATGGGATGAGGAACAAGGCGCGTCCCGATCCGGCGAGGGATGCGAGGATCGCGTTCAAGCAGCCGTAGCCCTCGGGGAGGGACCGGAATCATGACACGATGGCTCATCGCGGCGATGCTGCTAACGGCCGGCTGCGGCTCGAAAGATGAGCCGGTCATGTCGGCGGTGTCGGCTACGCCGCAGAGCACCATTCAAGCGTCAGTCATCGAGATCCGGAGCGTCCTGGCTCCCGTGCGCGTCGAAGTGACCGGCCAGGTCACGCCAATCTTCCAAGCCGTGCTCTCCAGCCGCATCCAAGGAACGATCGACCAGCTGCTCGTTCGAGAAGGCGCGATGGTCGTCAAGGGCCAGACGCTCATTCAGCTGGACAGCCGCGACGTGGAGGCCGACATGGCGCGGGCGTCGGCGGACGTCGAGAACGCGAAGGCGCAGCTCGATCGCATGGAGACGCTCTATGGCCAGGACGCGGTCTCGAAACAGGAAATGGAGAATGCGACCCGCGCCTACAAGATCGCGGAAGCCGGCCGCAAGGCGGTGCTGGCCCAGCTAAGTTACACGGTCGTCAAGGCGCCGTTCGACGGGGTGATCACCGAAAAGATGGTAGAAGCGGGCGAATTGGCCTCGCCGGGGCAGCCGCTGTTGAGAATGGAAAATCCCCGGCAACTGCGGCTGGAGGCGACCGTGGCGGAAGGCGATTTGAGATCGGTGTCACGTGGGGACAAGATTTCCGTGTTCATCGACGCGTTGGAAGGACGAACGCTGGCCGGGGTCGTTGCCCAGATTCTCCCCGCCGGCGACCCGCAAACGCACACCTTCACCGTGAAAGCGGACCTGCCTCCGGTGCCGGGGCTGAAGACCGGCATGTTCGGACGGTTTCAATTGGACAAGGGAACCAGCAAGACGATTCTCGTCCCGGAGACCGCCGTCGTCGAGCGCGGGGAGCTGACGAGCGTCTTTGCCGTCGGCTCCGATCGGATCGCCCGGCTCCGCTGGGTCAAGACCGGACGCCGGTTGGACAAGCAGGTTGAAATCCTGTCCGGCGTGAACGTCGGCGAGTCGGTGCTGCTCGACGCAGCCCGCGGTATCGATGGCGCCACAGTCAAAATCGTGGAAACGGCCGCAAAGCCGGCGACAAAAACTCCGTGAAGCGGGCCTCGTATCTCGTGAAGCGTATCTCGCTATCCGTCCTGCGCTTCACGAGATACGAACGACGCATGACGGTTGACGCATGACGAACTACCGCCCGGGCCTGTCCGGCCGCATCGCCGCCCTCTTCATCGGAAGCAAGCTGACGCCGCTCATCATGCTGGGGGCGCTGCTGCTGGGCCTGTTCGCGATCGTCGCCACGCCGCGTGAAGAAGAGCCGCAGATTGTCGTGCCCATGGCCGACGTCTGGCTGCCCTTTCCCGGCGCCTCGGCCAAAGTCGTCGAAGAGCAACTGACCAAGCCGTTTGAACGCAAGATCTCCGAGATCAAGGGCGTGGAGTACGTCTACTCGATCTCGCGGCCGGGCGGCGCGCTGATCATCGTCCGCTTCTACGTCGGCCAGCCGATGGAGCAGAGTCTGGTCGATCTCTACGACAAACTGATGTCGAATCAGGATCTGCTGCCGCCGGGAGCCGAACCCTTTCTGGTCAAGCCGAAAGACGTGAACGACGTCCCGATCGTGACGGTCACCCTGTCGAGCTGGCGGTACGGCGAATTCGAATTGCATCAATTGGCCGAGCAGGTGTTGGAAGAGGCCAAGAAAGTCGCCGGCACCTCCGGCGGCTTCATCGTCGGCGGCCGGGCGCGCGAATTACAGGTCGAGATCGATCCGGCGAGGCTGAAGGCTTATGGACTGACGCCGCTGCAAACGGCGGCCGTCATCCGCGGAGAGAATCGCGCCTTGCCGACGGGACGGTTCGACAGCCGCAATCAAAGTTTTCTTGTAGAGACCGGCCGCTTTATCCGGTCCCGCGATGACTTGGAGAATCTCGTCGTCGGAGTCCATGAACAGCGGCCCGTCTACCTGCGGCAGGTGGCCGGCGTGATCGACGGGCCGGCCGAGGCCAAGAGCTACGTCTGGTTCGGCCTCGGCGCCGGTGGCGCCCAGGATATTCGTCAACCGTCAACCGTCAACCGTGAAAGCGGTCTTGCGAGCGACGCTTCACGAGCGACGCTTCACGAGCTTCCGGCGGTGACCGTGGCGATTGCCAAGCAGGCCGGCGTGAATGCCGTCACGGTGGCCGCGGAGGTTATCCGCAAGGTCGAAGACATGAAAGGCGTGACGATTCCGGCGGACGTGCGCGTGACCGTCACCCGCGATTACGCGCAGGAGAAGGCCAACGAGCTGCTGTGGCATCTGCTCATCGCCATCGTCGCCGTCGTCCTCTTTCTCGGCGTCGCGCTGGGGCCGCGTCCGGCGCTGGTCGTGTCCCTTGCGATCCCCCTCACCCTGGCCTTGACCCTCTTTACATCCATGCTCATCGGCTACACGATCAACCGCGTGACGCTCTTTGCGTTGATCTTTTCCATCGGTATTCTGGTGGACGACGCCATCGTCGTCGTCGAGAATACGTACCGGCATATGATGCTGCGCCTCCGGCCCCATGACGAAGCGTCGATCTACGCCGTCGACGAAGTCGGCAACCCGACGATTCTGGCGACCTTCACCGTCATTGCCGCGCTCCTTCCGATGGCCTTCGTCTCCGGCTTGATGGGCCCCTACATGAGGCCGATTCCCATCAATGCTTCCATCGCCATGTTTTATTCCCTGCTCGTCGCTTTCGTCGTGATTCCATGGTTCTGCCGGACCTGCTACCGGCCCGGGGCCGCCGTCAAGGGAGTCGATCACGAAGACGACGACACCGGCTGGATCGCCCGCTTCTATCGCCGGGCGCTCTCCCCGCTGTTGGTCCGGCCGGTTCTGGCGTATTCGTTCCTGGGCGTGGTCGCGCTCTTGCTCGCCGGGTCTTGTGTCTTGTTTTACACGCGCCACGTCGTCGTGAAGATGCTGCCGTTCGACAACAAGAGCGAGATCCAGCTGGTGATCGACATGCCGGAAGGCACGACGCTGGAGGAGACAGCCCGCGCCGCCAAGGCCCTGACCCAGTATGTCCGCACCGTTCCCGAGGTGCGGGACTATCAGGCCTATGTCGGCACGGCGTCTCCCTTCAACTTCAACGGATTGGTGCGCCACTACTTTTTGCGGTCGCTGCCGCACGAGGCGGACATTCAGATCAATCTCGTGGCCAAGCAGGAACGGGCCGCCCAGAGCCACGAGATCGCGCAGAGGATTCGTCCCGCGGTGCACGAGATCGCTCGCGAATATGGGGCGAACGTGAAGGTCGTCGAAGTGCCGCCGGGGCCGCCCGTGCAGTCGGTGCTGGTGGCGGAAGTGTACGGGCCCGATTACGGGCGGCAACTTGCCGTCGCACAGGAGGTCCGAGCGCTGTTCGAGTCCACGCGGGGTGTCGTCGACGTGGACGACTTTATCGAGGCGGATCAGGTGAAGTATGTCTTCACGGTCGATCGCGCGAAAGCGGCCCTCGCCGGTATTTCGTCCGAGGAAATCGTCCACACGCTGCGCATGGCCGTGGAGGGGACGAAAGTCGGCCTCGTCCATATTCCTCAAGAGAAGAGTCCCGTGCAAATCGTGCTGCGCCTGCCCCTGGCGGAGCGAACCGGGCTCGAACATATCGGCGAAATCGGGCTGCGGACGGGCAAGGGCGGGATCGTCCAGCTTTCCGAGTTGCTCACGGTCGAACAGACGATCCAGGACAAGGCGATCTACCACAAGAACCAGAAGCCGGTGGTCTACGTGACGGCGGACGTGGGAGGGCCGGGCGCGGAAAAGGCGGAGAGTCCGGTTTACGGGGTGCTCGGTGTCGGGAAGAAATTGGAAGACTATCGGCCGGCTGAGGGCTATCGGGTCGAACAATACTATGCGACCCAACCCTGGTCGGAAGACAAGATGTCCATGAAATGGGACGGGGAGTGGCACATCACCTATGAGACGTTCCGTGACATGGGTATCGCGTTTGGCGTGGCGATGCTGCTGATCTATTTGCTCATCGTCGGGCAGTTCCAGTCGTTTCTCACGCCGCTGATCATCATGGCGCCGATTCCGCTCACGCTCATCGGCATTCTGCCCGGCCATTGGCTGACCGGCTTCTACTTCACCGCCACGTCGATGATCGGCTTCATCGCGCTCGCCGGCATCATCGTCCGGAACTCGATTTTGTTGGTGGACTTTATTCAGTTGCAAGAGCGCGCGGGTGTTCCGTCGCTGGACGCCGTCATCAAAGCGGGCGCCATCCGCACGAGGCCCATTCTTCTGACGGCCGCCGCGCTGATGGTGGGCGCCTTCGTGATCATTCTCGATCCGATCTTCCAAGGCCTGGCGGTCTCACTGCTCTTCGGCGTGGGCGCGTCCACCCTCCTGACACTCATAGTCATTCCGGTCCTCTACCATCATGTCGTCGGAAGACTCAAGAAGGGGCCCGGCGCTCCGTCCCCGGAGCCGGTACCCGGCATTCAGTGAGAGGCAGGGCGATCGCTCAGAGACGGAACTGGCGCTAACCGTTGCCTTTTGCGACAGCCCTAGTTTCTTTGCTGTAGCAAGACACCACGGAGCGCGAGCGTCTATGATGCCGGTTCGGTCCAACCAGTCAATTTTTCTATCGGAACTTCGGTGGTTCCCATGCGGCTCCCTCCTTGCACTGGCGCCGTACTGAAAGAATGGAGATATTCGATGGCTGTTCTCCAACGAACGATAAGGGTGTGTCTGCGTGGTCTCCTGATTGGATGGCTCGCCCCTTCTTTCCTCTTCTTCCTGCCATCCTGGGGGATCGGCGAGGGAGTCGCCGGGGCGGAGGAGCCAGGGTCGGGCCCTCCGGAACTCCGGCTCAGTCTTCGGGATGCCATTCAGGCGGCCATCGACAACAACGTCAACGTCCGCTTGTTGAAAGAGCGCATTGCCGCGGCGCAGGCCCAGGCCGATGTCAGCCTCGGCGCCTTGCTGCCGAATGTGTCCGGCTACGTGAACGGACGGAACCAAACGGTCAACCTCGCCGCCTTCGGGCTTCCCGCCGACCGGCTTGCTGGTTTCGGATTGACGCGCAGCGTGACGGAGCCGTTCGAGGTCTACGATGCGCGGGCCACCTTGGTGCAGAACGTGTTTAGCCTGAGCCTCATTCAGCGATGGCGCGCCGCCAGGGCCGGGGTCGATGTCGCTTCCTTGGAAGCGGAAGTGACCAAACGCGACGTGATGGCGGCGGTCGGACTGCTCTACATCGAAGCGCTGCGGGCCGACGAAGCGGTGAAAGCGCGGGAAGCCGATATCGAGCTCAGCCGGCAACTCCTGAAATTGGCGAGAGATCGAAGGGCGGCGGGTATCGCCACGGGCTTGGATGTGACCAGAGAAGAAGTCCAGGTGGAAAACAACAAGCAGCGGCAGCTCGTGTCGCAGAATGAACAAGAGAGCGCGCGGCTGAATTTGATTCGCGCCCTGGGGATTGCCTTCGACGTGCGATTGGTGCTGACCGGCGAGCTCAAGTTCGTGCCGGTGGAGCCTCAACGAACGGAAGAGGCCCTCACGGTCGCCCGGGAACAGCGGGTGGAGTTGAAGGCCCAAGAGAATCGCCAGAAGCTGGCGGCGCTCAGCCTCAGTTCCGTGGCCGGCGAACGGTTGCCGTCGCTCTCGCTGAACGGCGATTACGGATGGATCGGGGTGAAGCCGGAAGACGCGCTGGCGACGCGCTCAATCGGGCTGACGTTCTCGGTTCCGATCTTCGACGGAGGCCAGCGGGAAAGCCGCATTTCGGAAACCCGCAGCCGTGTCAGGCAGGAGTTGATCCGCATGAAGGATGTATCGGATCAAGTGACGCTGGAGGTCCGGAACGCGTTGCTCACGCTGGAGTCGTCTACGCAGCAGGTGGCCGTCTCCGAGAAGGGGATGGAGCTGGCGCTGAAGGAATTGACCTTTGCGCGGGACCGGTTTGCCGCCGGCCTGACGACCAACATTGAAGTGACGAACGCCCAAACATCCGTCGCGCGCGCGCGCGACAATCAGATCGAAGCCCTGTTCCGCTTCAATGCCTCGCGCATCAATCTGGCGCGGGCCAAAGGTGAAATTGAGAAGCTCTTCTGAAGGCCGTCATGCGTCAGTCGTCAACCGTCACTCGTCAATCGTGTGAAGAAAGAAATCTTGTCATGACATTCTTGCGTTTGACGAATGACGATTGACGACTAACGGTCATACACAGTCCATGAAGATAGGCCGGAAGCAACTCGGTATGACGGTGCTCGTGATGACCCTGGCAGCCGGGGGCTATCTCGCGCTGGACCAATGGGTTTGGAACAACGACCTTCCTGAAGGCTTGATCCAGGCGAATGGCCGGATCGAGGGCGATCACGTCACCATCGCGAGCAAATTCCCAGGCCGAATCCAGGAACTGCTGGTACGTGAAGGAGCGTCGGTGACGGCAGGCCAAGTGCTCATTCGACTGGAGAATAGCCAGACCGCCGCCCGTGTTCAGCAGGCACGGCACGCAGCTGAGGCGTTGGAAGCGCAGGTGGAGGCGGCGCACATGACATTGGCCGTCCTCAATCTCGATGTGCCGCTCGCGATTGAGCGAGCGGATGCACAGGTCGCCAAGGCGAAGGACATGGTGGACAAGGCTCTTTCCGTGGAACGAGAAGCGCGCAGCGATGCCCAACGCTTCCGGGATCTCGCGGAGAAAGATGAAGCCTCAATCCAGCAGCGGGATCAAGCCGTCATGCGATGGGAGGTGGCGCAGAAAGACATCGCCTCCTCACGGTCCGCGTTAATTCAAGCGAACAAGGAACTCGCGCAGGCGGAACTAGGATGGAAGCGGATCCGCGCCAAAGAATTCGACGTTTCCGCGCTGGAGAGTCAGCGTGATCAGGCCTATGCCGTCCTCGATGAAGCCGAAAGCGTCCTCAACGATTTGACGATCACGGCTCCCACGAGCGGGACGGTCACGACAAGAATGGTCGATGCGGGCGAAGTGATTGCAGCAGGCACTCCGCTCCTCGAACTGGTCGATCTCGACCGCTTGTACCTCAAGGTCTATGTGCCGGAGGTGCAGATCGGGAAGGTTCGGCTAAATCTGCCTGCCCGCATCTTTACCGATGCCTTTCCGGATCAGCCGTTCGACGCGACCGTGCGCTACATCGCGTCGAAGGCCGAGTTCACCCCGAAGGAAGTGCAGACACCGGATGAGCGAGTGAAGTTGATCTACGCGGTGAAGCTGTATCTGAGCGACAATCCCGAGCACCGGTTGACGCCGGGTCTTCCGGCCGATGCGGTCATCCGATGGAAAGAAGATGTGGCGTGGGCTAAACCGAAATGACAGGACTGAGCAACGAGGACTGAGGACCGAGATGCAACAACATTAAGGGCCTTCTATGCATTTATCTTCAACTCAGTCCTTAGTCCTCAGTCCTCAGCCCTCGGACACGATCGTCACGGTGTCCGGATTCGTCAAGCGCTACAAGAAACATCTGGCGGTGCAGGGTGTCGATCTGACGGTGCGCAAAGGCGAGATCTACGGGCTGATCGGGCCGGACGGATCCGGCAAGAGCAGCCTGATGAAAGCGATTGCCGGCGTGCTGACATATGATGAGGGCATAGTCGAGGTCTTCGGGACGCTGGTCGATTCCGAACGCGCCGCAGAACGAATCAAACCGAAAATCGGCTTCCTGCCGCAGGGACTCGGACTGAATCTCTATCCTGAACTGTCCATCGAAGAGAACATCGACTTCTTTGCCGACCTCCGTTTAGTGCCGGACGACCAATTGGTTCAACGCAAGGCTAGACTCCTGGCAATGACCAGGCTCGACAAGTTTCGCGATCGGGCCATGAAACATTTGTCGGGCGGCATGAAGCAAAAGCTCGGGCTGGTCTGCACGCTCATTCACGAGCCGGAGCTCGCGATTTTCGATGAGCCGACCACGGGCGTTGATCCGGTGTCACGCAGGGATTTCTGGGCCATCCTGGCCGAGCTGATTCAAGAAAAAGGGATGACCGCGCTCGTCTCCACGGCCTACATGGATGAAGCCGAGCGGTTTCATCGTTTGTCTTTTCTCTCGAACGGCAAGGTCTTGGCCTCCGGTACGCCGGCGGAAGTACGGGCGTTGGTTCCCGGCTCCGTGGTGACATTCGAAGCGACGCCCCAGTTGGAAGCGATTGCCCAGTTGAGGAAGTCGTTCAAGCAGGTCGAATCATTGGGTTCGTCATTGCATGTCTTCACCGATACCGCTGACCGATCAATCGCGCGGCGACAAATCGAAGCCGCGCTCGGCGATCTGACTCCCACCGCGGTCAGGGTGGACGAGCCGGAGTTGGAGGACGTATTCGTGGCGTTGCTCCTTCGGGAGACGGAACGCAAGGACAGGTTCGGCGGGTTGCCGGCCAGAACCGTGGCGCATAATCGGGACGGTTTGGCGATCGAAGCCGATGGACTCATTCGGGATTTCGGAACGTTCCGCGCGGTGGACCACGTGAGTTTTCAGGTGAAGCAAGGGGAGATCTTCGGCTTGTTGGGCGCCAATGGAGCGGGTAAGACGACCGTCCTCAAGATGCTGAACGGCATTCTCGTGCCGACGGGAGGCACCGGTCTGGTGGCGGGCGCTGACATGCGGACGGCGGCCAGGTCCATCAAGGAGCGAATCGGGTATATGTCCCAGGCGTTTTCGCTGTATTTGGACTTGACCGTGGAGGAAAACATCAGGCTCTTCGGCGGGATCTACGGATTCAACCAGCGCGCCATGGCCGAGCGATATGAATGGATCGTCACCATGGCGGGATTATCCGGATATGAATCGAGCCTGACCAGCCGATTGCCGATGGGAGTTCGCCAACGGCTCGCGCTCGGCTGTGCATTAGTTCACGGCCCTCGTGTCTTGTTTCTGGACGAACCGACCTCCGGCGTCGATCCGATCGGCCGCCGCCGTTTTTGGGAGATGTTGACGAGGCTCGCCAGGGAGGAAGGCGTGGCGATTCTGATCACCACCCATCATATGAGCGAAGCCGAGCATTGCGACAAACTCGCCCTGCTGTATGCCGGTCGGATCGTGGCAGAAGGGTCTCCGGCAGACCTGAAGCGTCAGGTTGAGCAGGAAGCCGGCAAGCTGTTCGAAGTCGTGGCGGATCAGCCGGCCAAGGCGCTGGTCTATGTCCAGCAGGCCGGGTTTCGTGGCGCGGCGCTCTTTGGAACCAAACTTCACGTCTTTTGTCGGGACCCTGTCCGGGACAAGGCCTGTGCATGCCGCGCCCTCGAAGAGAGCGGAGTGCGCGTGATGTCGGTGAGCGAACGGCCGCTGAGTCTGGAAGATGTCTTTGTCTACCATGTCATGGCATTGGAGCAGGCAGAACAGCCTGCCGGCCGGCAGGTGGTGGCCGGATGAATCCGAGGCGCATTGCCGCAGTGGCCAGGAAGGAATGGAAGGAGACGGTCCGTGACCGGCTCTTCCTGCACATGGCCTTTCTGCTTCCGGCGCTCTGGATGGTGGTGTTCGGGTATGGCCTGGTATTGGACGTCGAGCATGTGCCCTTCGTAGTTTTGGATCGGGACCGGTCGTCGTTGAGCCGCGACTACGTCTATCGGTTCATCGAATCACGCTATTTCGACTATCGAGGAATCGTGGACGATGAACGGGCGATTGATCGGATGCTGGGCGATACGGCGATCCGCATGGCGGTCGTCATCCCTGAGCGGTTCGAAGAACGCCTGTTGGCGGGACGGACCGTCACCGTGCAAACCTTGCTGGACGGAACGTTCCCCCTCCACGCCGATACGACAAAGGGCTATGTGATCGCCGTCAACCGTTCATTCACGCAGGAATTGCTCGCCGACTTTCTGGCCCGCACCAGAGGGCTTGCGCCGGCAGAAGCGCGGCGGCTCGCGGAGCCTGTCTCACTGGAGACCCGGTATCTCTACAATGAAGAAGTCCGCAGCACCTGGTCGATGGTGCCGGCGCTCATCATGTTCTCGTTGATGGTGGCGTCACCGCTCTTAACGGCGTTGGGCGTGGTTCGGGAGAAGGAAAGCGGCTCGATCTACAACATCTATAGCTCGACGGCCAGCAAGGCCGAATTCCTGGTCGGCAAACTGGCTCCCTATTTCGCCATCTCCGCGATCAATGTCGTCGTGCTCTGGGCGATCGCCGTCTGGCTCTTTCGTGTGCCGTTCAAGGGAAGCATCACGGTTTTTTATGCGGCCTCCTTGCTCTTTGTCTTGTGCAGTACCGGCATCGGGCTCGTCATTTCCTTGTTGGTGCGGACGCAGATGGCTGCCCTGATCATCACAATCATTATTGCGATGGTTCCCACCCTTCTCTTTTCTGGCTTTTTGGTGCCGGTGTCGTCGCTGAGCCCGGACGCTCAGGTGCAGGCCCACCTGTTTCCCGCCATGTACTACACCGATGTGGTGCGAGGAAGTTTTCTCAAGGGATTGGGCCTGGAGTCCATGTGGAGGGATTTGCTTGCGCTGGCCGGTTTCGCGGTGGCGTTGCGGCTGGTCGCGTACGGCCTTTTCACCAAACGACCGAAAGCGTGAGCACGACCGGCACGCGGTGAGGAGAAAGGGGCCAAGGGTGAATGAGAAGGACGACATCGAGGCCGGAACCCTGCGCGTATGGGCGCTCCGGCTCTTCGTGATGACGCGGAAGGAATTGTTGCAGCTGAGGCGCGACATTCCCTTGCTGCTGTTCTTGATCTATTCATTCTCCCTCTCGGTCTATATCAGCGGCGCGGGGATCTCGATGCAATTGAGCAATGCCAGCCTGTTGGTCCATGACGGCGACCACAGCGCATCGTCGCGCGAGCTGATCCATCGGTTCCGGGAGCCGTATTTTCGGATCGATGGAGAAGTGCAGGATCCAAAGGTCGGGGTGGAGCGATTGGACCAAGGCACGGCGATGCTGCTCCTCGACATTCCGCCGCGCTTTCAAGAGTCCATCGGCGGGCGCGAGCCGGTATCGGTCCAGTTGCAGGTCGATACGACCAATGCGCCGCAAGGACTGTCGGCCGCTTCCTATGCGGCCCGTATCGTCGGCGGATTTTCCTTTGATCTGGCGTCGGTCCGTCTCGGCGGCGCCTCGGGCGACCGCATGGAGCTGCCGAACATCGAGAGCGCCCATCGGGTGTGGTACAACCAAAATCAGGATGAAACGTGGTTCCAGTCGATTTCCCATATCCTGCGCATGATCACGCTGTTCGCGTTTCTCCTGCCGGCGGCAGCCCTGGTTCGGGAAAAGGAGCACGGCACCGTGGAGCAGTTGCTCGTGTCGCCTGTCACCCCGCTCCAGATCATGTTGTCCAAGGTGTTGGCCATGACGTTGGTGATTCTGGCCGCCACGGCGCTGGCGATGGTGACCGTGCTCAAGCCGGTGTTTGGGGTGCCGGTCAAAGGTAGTGTGGCGCTGTTCTTCATCCTGACCGCGCTCTACAGTTTCACCATAGCCGGCCTCGGCTTGTTTGCCGCCACGGTGACGAGGAACCAGGCGCAGGTGGGGATGATTGCGTTGCTTGTCATCTCGCCGATGCTGCTGCTGTCGGGTATCGCGACGCCGTTTGAAGCGATGCCCTCCTGGGTCCAGTCCATCATGGCACTGTCTCCGCTCCGTTACTACGTCGATGTGACCTATGGAGTGTTGCTCAAGGGCGTCGGACTCGAGTTGCTGTGGGATTCCGTCTTGGCGATGGCCCTGTTGGGCGGGGTGCTGTTTGGTCTCGGTATGTGGCGGTTCCGCAAACATTTTGAGTAGAGGATCAGCATCGGATGATACAAGCCGTTGTGTTCATGCCGCATAGAGCCGTGGGGTGTCGCGATGACTGACGGACAACTTCTCAAAGCAGCCGGGGCCGAGCAACCGCTTGTCGCCTACTTCTCCATGGAAATCGGGCTCGATCCCGGCATGCCGACCTATGCCGGCGGTCTGGGTGTCCTGGCGGGGGACACGATTCGATCCGCCGCCGACCTGGATATCCCCATGGTGGCGGTGACGCTGTTGCACCGGCGCGGCTATTTCCATCAACGGCTGGATCAACATGGTTGGCAGCATGAAGAGCCGGTGGCCTGGCCGATCAATGATTATTGCTCTCCTGTGAGCCAGCGCGTGACGGTCGAGATCGAGAATCGGACGGTGCACGTCGGGGCCTGGCAGATTCGAGTGCGGGGCGAGTCGGGAGGTGAGGTGCCCGTCTATCTGCTCGACACGGATCTCCCTGAGAATCAGCCCTGGGATCGGACGCTGACCGACCTGCTCTACGGCGGCGACGACCACTACAGGCTCTGCCAGGAAGTGGTGCTGGGATTCGGCGGGTACCGCCTGCTGCGGGCCCTCGGCTATGGGCATCTCCGCCGGTTCCATATGAATGAAGGGCACGCGGCGTTGCTGGTGCTCGCGCTGCTGGAAGAAAAACTGGCGTCCCGCGATCTGGAGCAAACAGTCCCCGCTGATCTCATCGACGCCGTCCGGGAGCAATGCGTGTTTACGACCCATACGCCGGTGCCGGCAGGCCACGATCAATTTGCCCCCGACCTTGCGCATCGCGTGCTCGGCGACCGGCGCTGCGCCTGGCTCAAGGCCTGTGATCATGACCACAGTTTGAACATGACGGAGTTGGCGCTGCGCGGCTCCCGGTTCGTCAACGGGGTCGCCATGAAACACGGCGAGGTCTCGCACAGCCTGTTCCCCGGTTATCCGATTCACTCGATTACCAACGGCGTCCACGCGGTGACCTGGGCCGCTCCGTCGTTTCAATCGCTCTATGATCGGCGCCTGCCTGACTGGCGGCGCGATCAGCTCTCGCTTCGGTATGCGATCAGCATTCCCGGCGAAGAGATTTGGAACGCCCACCAGGAGGCGAAGCGGGTGTTGGTCGAGCATGTGAATCGAGAGACCAACGCGGGATTCGATCGGGACGTGCTGACGCTGGGGTTTGCCAGGCGGGCTGCGGCCTACAAGCGGGGAACCTTGATCTTTCACGACATTGAGCGGCTGGCCAAGATTGCCGAACTCGCCGGGCCTGTCCAAATCGTCTTCAGCGGCAAGGCCCATCCGCGCGACCAGGATGGGAAGGATATGATTCACAAGATTCATGACCTTCGCGATGCCCTGCGGGGCAGTGTCTCAGTCGCCTATCTGACGAATTATGACATGACATTGGCCAGGCTCCTCTGTGCCGGTGTAGATATCTGGCTCAATACGCCGCTTCCTCCGATGGAGGCTTCAGGGACCAGCGGTATGAAGGCGGCGGTCAATGGCGTGCCGAGTCTGAGTGTGCTCGACGGGTGGTGGATCGAAGGACATGTGGAAGATGTGACCGGCTGGTCAATCGGTGATCGGGTGGAGGCCTGCATGGAACCGAGCGGGGGCATGGATGTTTGCCATGCGGCGGAACTCTACCGGAAGCTCGAAGAAAAGATCCTCCCCTGCTTCTATCGGGATCGGGGGCGGTTCATCGAGATCATGCGCCAGGCGATCTCGTTGAACGGCGGGTTCTTCAATACCCAACGCATGGTGGCGCAGTATCTCCACAATGCGTACCGGCTGGTCGGAGAGTATGTCCGTCGGGGGTGATGCCATCAGAACGCTGAAGCTCCACCAATCATGACAGAAACCGATTCGGATACCGGTGCCGGCTCGATTCTGACCGTCAACGGCGGGTCGTCCACCCTCAAATTCGCTCTCTTTCGCGCCGGTGCGACTCCTGTCCGTAAGTTGTGGGGCTTGATCGATCGGATCGGCTCGTCGCGCGGCGCGGTGATGTCGATACAAGACAACGCCGGCTGCGACGATCACCGGACGATTGCCGCTCCCGATCATGCGGCCTGCCTTGAACCGATCATGGAGTACTTCAAAGAGAGGCTCTCGCGTGAGCCGTTGGCGGCGATTGGGCACCGGATCGTGCATGGCGGCAGGAACTATCGTGAGCCGCAACGCGTGACGCCGATGGTGATGGAGGAACTGCAACGGCTGAGTCCCTACGATCCGGAGCATCTTCCGGCCGAGATCGCGTTGCTGAAAGAATGCGCGCGGCGGTATCCCCATCTCCCGCAAGTCGCCTGTTTCGATACGGCGTTTCACCGTGACATGCCGGCCGTCGCCCGCCTCCTACCGATCCCGCGGCGGTATGAGAAACTGGGGATTCAACGGTTTGGATTTCATGGCCTGTCGTACGCGTTTCTGATGAAGGAACTCGCCAGAGTCGGGGGGAACGGGGAGGCGGGCGGGCGCATCATCCTGGCCCATCTTGGAAACGGCGCGAGCATGGCGGCGGTCAAGGCCGGGAAACCGATCGACACGACCATGGGATTCACCCCGACATCCGGCCTGCCGATGAGCCGACGATCGGGCGACCTTGATCCGGGGCTCGTTTCCTATCTGGAGCGGACGGAAGGCATGAGCGCGGATCAGTTTCACAAGATGGTGAATGCGGAATCGGGCTTGCTCGGCATCTCGGAGATCAGTTCCGACATGCGGGACCTTCTCAGGGAAGAACAGAACGATTCGAGGGCGGCGGAGGCGGTGTCGCTGTTTTGTTATCAGGCGAAAAAAACCGTTGGGGCGCTGGCCGCGGCTTTGGGTGGATTGGATACGCTGGTCTTTACGGCCGGCATCGGCGAACACTCGCCCGCCGTCCGCGCCCGCATCTGCGACGGTCTGGAATTCCTCGGCATCATGATCGATCGCACGCGCAACCAGGCCGGTGCTCCGGTGATATCACAAGAGGGAAGCCCCGTGAGGGTTCGTGTGATGCATACGGATGAAGAACGTGAGATTGTGGAATCGGTCGTGCGGTTGCTCGGAATCAACCCTACAATGGAGTGAGGATGTATGGCACGGAAGATCCAAACATCGCTGAGCCCTGATCTCTTGAAGAAGATGGACGCCTATTGGCGGGCGGCCAATTATCTGTCGGTCGGCCAGATCTATCTCTACGATAATCCGCTGCTGAAACAACGGCTGACTCGCGCGCACATCAAGCCTCGCCTGCTCGGCCATTGGGGCACGACGCCGGGGTTGAACTTCGTCTACGTCCATTTGAACCGCATCATCAAGGAACACGACCTCAATATGATCTATATCACCGGTCCCGGCCACGGGGGTCCCGGTCTCGTCGCGAACGCCTATCTCGAAGGCACTTACTGCGAAGTCTACACGAATGTTTCTCAGGACGAGCGAGGAATGAAGCGTCTGTTCAAGCAGTTTTCTTTCCCCGGCGGCATCCCCAGCCATGTAGCTCCGGAGACACCCGGCTCCATTCACGAAGGAGGTGAACTGGGGTATGCGCTCTCACATGCCTACGGAGCCGTCTTCGACAATCCGGATCTCATTGCGGCCTGCGTCATAGGTGACGGCGAAGCGGAGACCGGTCCGCTTGCCACCAGCTGGCACTCCAACAAGTTTCTCAATCCGGTCAACGACGGCGTCGTCCTGCCGATTCTCCATCTAAACGGTTACAAGATTGCGAATCCGACGGTGCTGGCTCGGATCAGTCACGACGAGCTGGATCACCTGATGCGCGGGTATGGCTACATCCCTTATTTCGTCGAGGGAAGCGATCCGTGGGAGATGCATCGACTCATGGCTGCGACGCTTGATTCCGTCGTGAGCGACATCGAGCGTATTAAGTCCACTGCCCGCCGGGGAGGCTCCATGCAGCGGCCGCTCTGGCCGATGATCGTGCTCCGCACGCCGAAAGGCTGGACCTGCCCGCCACAGATCGACGGCAAGCGGACAGAAGATTACTGGCGATCCCATCAAGTGCCGATGGGAGACATGGACAAGCCGGCGCATATCAAGATACTCGAACGATGGATGAAGAGCTACAAACCCCACGAGTTGTTCGACAAGACAGGAGCTCTTCAACCGGAACTGGCGGCGCTGGCGCCAAGAGGAAGCCGTCGTATGAGTGCGAATCCCCATGCGAACGGGGGCCTGTTGCTCAAAGATCTGCGTCTGCCGGATTTCCGTGAGTATGCCGTCAAGATTCCGGGACCCGGTGCCTTCGAAGCGGAATCCACTCGTGTGATGGGGGCCTTTTTGCGGGATACGATGAAGCTCAACATGGAGCAACGGAATTTCCGCCTCTTCAGTCCGGACGAAAACAACTCCAATCGCTGGCAAGATGTCTTGGACGTTACCAGCCGGGCTTGGATGGCGGACCGTCTTCCGTACGACGACCATCTGGCGCCGGACGGAAGGGTCATGGAGATGCTCAGTGAACACCAGTGCCAGGGGTGGCTAGAGGGGTATCTCCTGACCGGCCGGCACGGCTTCTTTTCCTGCTACGAGGCCTTCATCCACATCATTGACTCGATGTTCAATCAACACGCCAAATGGCTCAAGGTCTGCAACCATATCCCGTGGCGGCGACCGATCGCCTCGCTGAATTATCTGCTCTCTTCTCACGTCTGGAGGCAGGATCACAACGGCTTCAGTCATCAAGATCCCGGTTTTATCGATCACGTGGTCAACAAGAAAGCCGAGGTGATCCGCGTCTATCTGCCGCCCGACGCCAATACGCTCCTATCCGTTACCGACCATTGTCTGCGCAGTCGCAACCAGGTGAACGTCATCGTGGCGGGCAAACAACGGGCCCTTCAGTGGCTCACCATGGAGGAATCGATCACCCATTGCACGGCGGGCATCGGCATCTGGGAGTGGGCCAGTAACGACAAGGATAGCGAGCCGGATGTGGTGATGGCCTGTTGCGGCGATGTCCCCACCATGGAAACGCTGGCGGCCGTGTCCTTGATGCGGACCTATCTGCCGACGGTGAGAGTTCGCGTCATCAACGTGGTCGATCTGATGAAGCTGCAACCGACCACGGAGCATCCGAACGGTTTGTCGGACAGAGATTTCGATGCCTTGTTCACAACGGATAAGCCGATCATTTTCGCCTTCCATGGCTATCCCTGGCTGATTCACCGGCTGACCTACCGGCGGACCAATCACAGGAATCTCCATGTGCGAGGGTACAAGGAAGAAGGGACGACCACGACGCCGTTCGACATGGCGGTGATGAACGACCTCGACCGTTTCCATCTGGTTGCCGATGTCATCGATCGGATCCCCCTCCGCGGCTCCCGTGCCGACTATGCCAAGCAGGCTATCCGGGACAAACGGATCGAGCACAAACAGTACATCGCCGAATACGGCGAAGACATGCCGGAGATCAGCCAATGGAAGTGGAATAATCGAGGCAACGCTGCCAAAGGATCGCGGTCTCGTTGAATGTGACCGGCCGCCGGCTGAAACTTCCACCGAAGTGGGTGAATTTTCTCTCTGAAATGTGCTATCGAAGGAGGCTTTTCCATGGGAGATCCATGGCTGGGGATAGGCGCTGGTAAAGGGAGGGACGAGCATGGGCCGGGTGGTGCCGTTCAATCGATGGGCGATTGGGATTGTGTGCAGCAGCGTTCTGCTGGCAGGGGGGGCGTATGCAGACGAAGTGGACGCACACAAGCAGGACGACAAGGACAAGAAGGTGGAAGCGCTCCTCGATTGCCGGTACGATCGCCCCGATGTTGGAGCAACGAGCGAGGCCTTTCCGTCCGACGATGTTTTTCGTCCACTCATTGCTGATCCGAAGCAGCCGCAGTTCTTTGCTATCTGGCAACACGTCAATCCACGTAACGGTGGGGTATCCTATAACCTGGGATCGGTGGCCATCGGCGAAAACTTTGGCTTTTACACCAAGCGGCAGGGGTGCAACGGATGGCAAATAGGCTTGTTGACTGGCATCTTCGCGCAGTTCAACCTGGACACGAGCAACGCCGCGCTGATCAACACCGATTTCAACGTGGGCATCCCGATCTCGTGGCGGGCAGGGAATTGGTCGGCGCGGCTCCGCTATTATCACCAAAGCAGCCACCTCGGCGATGAATTCCTCATAAGCAATTTAAATAATCCCGGATTTAAACGATGGACTCTCAGTATTGAGGAAGTGGATGCCATATTGTCCTATGACTACCAGTGGATCCGTCTGTATGGAGGAGGCGGATATCTGGTGCACCGCGAACCGTCATTCCTCGATGCCGGACGCATCCAGTGGGGATTCGAAGCTCGGGCCCCCGCGATGCGTACGCGAATCTTGGCGCCCTTCCTCGACCGGCTGGTCGTGACGCCCGTGCTCTCGGCGGATTTCAAGTCGATGGATCAACACGCCTGGCTCATCGATACCAATGTGCTCGGCGGGTTTGAATGGTCTCGAACCGGTTCCCGTCGTCGTTTTCGGATCATGGCGACGTATTTTTATGGCCATAACCCCTATGGGCAATTCTTTATCGATCAGAAGATCCAATCGATCGGCCTCGGAGCCTACTTCATGTTTTAACGAACCGCCGGCCGAGGGACTGTAAGGAGGTCGCGCGAGCGATGGATAAAAAAGTTTCCTTTTCCCTAGGGTACGTGCTGCTCGCAATCATGGCCGTCGTTCTGGTGCATGACTTCATTCATGCTCTGAACCAAGTGGAAGAAGTCCCCTACAGCCAGTTCAAGAGCTGGGTCGCGGAAGGTAAAGTGGCGGAAGTGGCCGTGAGCAGCCAGCGACTGACCGGAAAGCTCAAGCCAGAAGGAGATTCCAAGACAGGGCAGTTGTTCGCGACGATCCGGGTCGAGGATCCCGATCTGGTCCGTGAGCTTCATGAGCGCGGCGTCGTGTTCGGCGGCGTGATCGAAAGCACCTTTTGGCGTGATCTCCTCTCGTGGGTCCTGCCGGTGGCCCTGTTCGCCGGTGTCTGGATCTTCATTCTTCGCCGGATGGGGCAAGCTCAGGGCGGCTTCATGCAAGTGGGGCAATCCAAAGCGAAGATCTATGTGGAGAAAGACATCAAGGTGACGTTTGCGGACGTGGCTGGGGTGGATGAGGCGAAAGAGGAACTGCGCGAGGTGATCGAGTTCCTCAAAACGCCGGAGAAATTCACCAAGCTGGGCGGCAAGATTCCCAAGGGCATTCTGTTGGTCGGCCCGCCGGGAACTGGGAAAACGCTGCTCGCCCGCGCGGTGGCCGGTGAGGCCGGTGTGACGTTCTTCAGCATCAGCGGTTCCGAGTTCGTCGAAATGTTCGTAGGGGTTGGGGCGGCCCGTGTGCGCGATTTGTTCGATCAGGCGAAGTTGAAGGCGCCATGCATCATTTTCATCGACGAGTTGGATGCGCTCGGAAAAGCGCGTGGCGTGGGACCTATGGGCCATGAAGAGCGGGAACAAACGCTCAATCAGTTGCTGGTCGAGATGGATGGCTTCGATCCTCGCATCGGGGTCATCCTCATGGCAGCGACCAACCGCCCAGAAATTCTCGATCCTGCGTTGCTGCGGGCCGGCCGGTTCGATCGTCATGTGGTAGTGGACCGTCCGGACAAGGTCGGCCGCCTCGCGATTCTTCGTGTGCATGCCAGACAGGTGACGCTCGGTCCCGATGCCGATCTCGAAAACATCGCCGCTATGACTCCGGGATTTTCCGGCGCCGATTTGGCGAATATCATTAACGAGGCGGCGTTGCTGGCGGTGCGCCGCGGCAAGGATCAGGTCGGTATTTCTGAACTACAGGAGGCGGTTGAGCGAGTCATCGCCGGGTTGGAAAAGAGGAATCGCGTCCTAAACAAGATGGAAAAGGAACGGGTCGCCTTTCATGAAACCGGCCATGCACTCGTCGCCATGTCGTTGCCGGGGATGGATCAGGTACAGAAGATTTCCATTATTCCTCGGGGCGTGGCGGCGCTCGGTTACACGCTCCAGCTTCCGACGGAAGACCGATTCTTGATGACAAAGTCCGAACTCGAGAACAAAGTCGCTGTATTACTCGGTGGCCGGATTGCGGAAGAGCTGACCTTCGGCGAGGCCTCGACGGGAGCGCAGAACGATCTGGTGAAGGCCACCGACATCGCGAAAAGTATGGTGAAGGCCTACGGGATGAGCGACAAATTGGGCACCATCACGCTCGAGCGGGAGCGGCAACCCCAGTTTCTCCAGCTGCCGATCGGGTCTGAAAAGGGCGATTATTCCGAAGAGACCGCACGGGAGATCGACTGCGAAGTGCGCCGGATCATCGACGAGCAGTATGGGCGGGTCCGACAGCTGTTGGAGGAGCGAAAAGCGGCGCTGCACCAAGGTGCCACGTTGCTCCTGGAACGAGAGGTGATCACCGGACCAGAGCTGAAAGCCATTATGGAACAGGTGTGAACAAAGCATGCCCGTGGAGCAACAGGCAAGCATCTCCGTGAACGGCAACGTCGTTCGTTGCGAAGGGGCCTGGACCCTTCCGAACTTGGACGAGTTGGAGCGCGACAGTGAAAAACTTCGGTGGCCTGACGCGCCCGACGTGACGTATGAAGCCGGGGAGGTCACCGCGATGGATACCGGCGGTGCCGTGGTGCTGCAACAGAGCATCAATAGTCTGCGCCGTGCCGGTCGAAGCGTGTCTCTCCGTGGGTTGAAACCAGAATTTGCCGAGCTGGTCCGTCTGATCGATGCCCGGTCCTCCCTCAATCACGCGGCCGCTCTCCGGCGGGATGGCTGGCGGGAGCGGCTGGCTCGGAATCTCCAGCGACGAGAAGAAGCAATCCTTCACGGGCTCGCGTTTCTCGGAGAGACCACGGTTGCATTCGGTCGCTTGGTGATGCGGCCGCGATCCATCCGCTGGAAGGCCCTGATGCGGGTGGTGGAACTGGACGGCGTGCGCGCTTTGCCGATCACGGGTCTGCTGACGTTCCTCGTCGGCGTCGTCATCGCCTATCAGGGCGCAGAGCAGCTGCGCAAGTTCGGCACGAACATTTTCATCGTCGACTTGGTCGGGATTTCGCTGGTGCGCGAGATTGCCCCTTTGATCGTCGCGATTCTCATCGCGGGCCGGTCCGGGTCGGCCTACGCGGCGGAGATCGGCACCATGAAGGTGACGGAGGAATTGGACGCGGTCCGGACGCTCGGCATCTCGCCCATCAATCTGCTCGTGCTTCCGAGAGCCCTGGCCCTCGTCGTCGCCTTACCACTGCTGACGGTCTATGCGGATGTATTGGGTGTGTTCGGCGGCATGCTCATCGCGTCCAGCCAATTGAACGTGAGCTTCACCGAATTCGTGAGCCGGTTCGAAGAGGCGGTTGCGGTGCGGCATTTTCTGATCGGCCTCGCCAAGGCGCCGTTCTTTGCTATGATAATCGCGTTGGTCGGCTGTTACCAAGGGTTTCAGATCAGGGGAGGCGTCGATGATGTGGGTCGGCATACGACCATCAGTGTCGTACAGAGCATTTTCCTGGTCATCGTGTTCGACGCGATTTGCAGCATTCTGACGAACTGGTGGGATTTGTGACGCGCGCGACAGGCGCGCGTCGCGGGACGGGTGGATCCGGTCTTCCATTTAACGCCTGTCGCGCGTTTCTCGCACGTCTCGCTGGCGCAGGAGTGCAGACAAGATGGGGACAAGGGGGCTGAGCGGCATTGAGTCACGAGGCGGCTCCGACGGCGTCCACGTGCCGGTGATCGAAGTCAGCCACGTGTCGACGACGTTCGGACAGGCCGTCGTGCACGCGGACGTGAGTTTGGCTATCCATCAGGGGGAAGTCTTCGCGATCGCCGGAGGAAACGGCTGCGGCAAGTCCACGCTGCTGCGGGAGATCATCGGCCTGTTGACGCCATCGAGCGGAACGATCAGATTGTTCGGTGTGGACAGCCGGAACCTCGAGGAGAGCAACGGTCGGCCGATCCACCGCCGGTTCGGTGTCATGTTCCAGCACGGCGCCCTCTTCAGCTCGCTCACGCTGGCGGAAAACGTGGCGGTCCCGTTGCGCGAACATACAGACTTGAATCCACGGTTGATTCGGGAGATCGTAGAGATCAAGATCGCGATGGTAGGGCTGCCGCCGGACAGCGCCGGGAAGTTTCCCAATGAACTCAGCGGTGGGATGCGGCGGAGGGCCGCACTGGCCCGTGCGATTGTGATGGACCCCGAGCTGATCTTTCTCGATGAACCGACGGCGGGCTTAGACCCGATGATTGCGGCCGGATTCGACGAATTGGTCCTGTCGCTGAAAACGCTCTTGGGACTGACGGTGGTGATGGTGACGCACGATCTCGATTCGCTCTGGCGCATCGCGACCCGCGTGGCGGTGCTGGGAAACGGCAAGGTGTTGGGAGTCGGAACCATGCCGGAATTATCGCAGTCCAATGACCCCGTGATTCGCGAATACTTCCACGGCTTGCGGGGCCGCGCGGCGCAGGAGCAGGCGGCGTGGAACGGAGAGAAGCGTGACGCATGAAAGGAAGAGCATATAGCTTGTAGCGTATGGCCCGAACAAGAGAGCTTCGTCCATATTTACTGTCCGAGGTTTTGACCATACGCCATAGGCCATAAGCTCTTAAGAGCGAGAGATGGAACCCAAGGTCAACTACGTACTCGTCGGTGCCTTCGTCGCGATCCTCGGCGCGGTAGTGTTGTTCGGCGTGCTGTGGCTGGGGAAGGCCGACTACCGGGGTATCTACGACCGCTACGAGGCGTATTTCCGGGAGTCGGTGGCAGGGCTGAGCGTCGATTCGACGGTGAAGTATCGCGGCGTTGATGTGGGCCGGGTGAAGGATATCGCCTTGCGCCCCGATAATCCGGAAGAGGTGAAGTTGACACTGGATATCGCCCGGGGGACGCCGATCAAAACCGACACCGTCGCCGTTCTTCAGACTCAGGGGCTGACCGGTCTGGCCACGATCAATCTCACCGGAGGAAGCAAAGAAGCGGCGCCGCTTGTGGCTCTGGAGGGGGAATACTATCCTGTCATCAAGACCGGTCCGTCCCCTTCATTTTTCCGGTCCGATGAAGCCATCTCGCGTTTGCTGTCCGATCAGTCGCTCCCCCATCTCTTGGCCAATCTGGACTCGCTGGCGAAGGGGGCGGCGGATACCTTAGACGAGGAGAATCGCGCGAGGCTGAAACGAACGATCCGGGATCTGTCCGAGGTCGTGCATTCCGTCGCAGCACACCAGACTCAGATCGAGCAAAGCCTGAACGGCGCGGCCCGCAGTGCCGACAATCTCGTCAAGCTGACGGCGGCATTGAATGAGGAAGTCCCGGTCTTGCTGGCGAGGATCAACAAGAGCGCGACCGCCTTGAACGCGATGACGGAAGACCTGGTGCAGACGAGCAAAACGGTGCGGTCGTTCGTAAGTGACAACCGGTCCGAGTTGGAACATTTCTCGCGGCACACTTTGCCGGAAGCAGGGACATTGGTCGTCGAACTCAGGCAGCTGGCCGGAGTCTTGGGGCGTGTGGCAAGGGATGTGGAACGCGAGCCCAGTTCGCTCGTGTTCGGAAAACCCCCGCCTTCGCGCGGGCCGGGAGAGTAGGTGGCGTGAAACGTCACTCGTGACTCGTGAAGCGTGAAGCGCAGGATGGCACGGGAGCGGCTCTCAGCATTGTTTGCGAGATACGAGATACGCTTCACGTATGACGGAAGAGATCGCAGATGAAGAATTGGATTGCCCGGACGGTGTGTATGTTGTTGGCGCTGACGGTGTCGGGCTGTCTCCCGACCCGTCTGGAGTCTCCGCCCACCCATACATTTCGATTGAGTTTCGATCCGGTACGGACTGAGGCCCGCGTGGCCGATATCAACGGCCCGATTCTGTTGATCAGCGTGCCGCTGGCTGAGCCGGGGTATGAGACAACGAAGATGGTGTATCTCAAGCGGCCCTATGAGCTGGAGCCCTACGCTGTCAACCAATGGGCTGATACGCCGGCGCGCATGTTCGCCTCCTTGATGAACGAGACGCTGAGTCGGAACGGAACGTGGCGCGCCGTCGTTCCTTTGCCCAGCTCCATTCGCGGCGACTTCCGCCTCGATATGTACGGGTTTGCCCTACAACAGGAATTCGTGCAGGATCCAAGCTGTGTCCGGGTCTCGGTGCGTGCTCAACTGATCGATGTCAGAGAGTCGCGTGTCGTCGGGACCCGCGCGTTTGAAACGGTGGAGAATGCACCGAGCGGGGACGCGTACGGCGGCGTCGTGGCCGCCAACCGGGCGGTTGCCGTCTTGATCGACGACATGGCGTCGTGGCTTCAGGAATGTGTGCGGCGTTCACCGGAGTGCGGCCGTTGAGCGGATCGTTTTGGTCGCAGAGAAAGGGCATCCATGATGAGCCTCCGCCGGTGTGCCTTGTGCATCGTGACGGTGGCCTGTTCTCTGGCAATGTCCGCGATAGGATCTGATGCAGGTGAACGGAACCTGTCGAGGGGCAAGACGCTCTACGAAAAATATTGCCTGGCCTGTCATGGTCCGAGGGGCCGAGGAGACGGAGCTGTGCGGTTCGATCCACCTGTCGCGGATCTCACGTCGAGTGAAGTACTCACCAAGCCGGACTCCCGCCTCTTACAGAGCATCCATGAGGGTCGGCCGAATACCGCCATGGATACATGGAAGCGGGTCATGTCCGAAGAAGCGACTCGTGATGTGCTCGCCTATATCCTGACTTTTCCACGGTGACGGAGCCGATGCCGCCTGATGAAAGCATCCTGGAAAACCGGCCTGAGTTTTGGGCTGACCTCTGGCGTTATCACGACACTCGGATTGATGGTGGGTCTGCATGCAGGGACCCATTCGCAGGCCGTGGTGCTGGGCGGGATTCTGACGATCGCCGTGGCCGACGCCCTCTCGGATGCCATGGGCATTCATCTGGCAGAAGAATCGAAGAACAGCGGCCCCGCCAGTCACGTCTGGGAAGCCACGCTGGCCACGTTCGCCGCAAAGTTCATGATTGCGGGGACCTTTGTTGTGCCGGTGCTGACCCGTCCGCTGGATCAAGCAATCGTGATCAGCATTGTCTGGGGGCTATCCCTGCTGACGGCCCTCAGTCTCTTCGTGGCGCGGGCCCAATCGATTGCTCCGTGGAAGGTGATCGGCGAACATCTCTTGATCGCCCTGTGCGTGGTGGCGATCACACATGGTATCGGTGATTGGGTGCAAGGCTGGATGGAGTGAGAAGCGGAGGTGAGTATGGACGTTCGGAGCAAGGTCTATCACTATCAAACGAAGGTCGTGTGGACTGAACAGCGCAGAGGCGCGATGTCTTGTGAAGGCAAGCCGGATGTGGAAGTGGCGACGCCACCGGAATTCAAGGGGCATGAGGGGATCTGGTCGCCGGAGGATCTGTTTGTGGCGTCGGCGAACATCTGCCTGATGACGACATTCCTAGCCGTCGCCGAACGGGCCGGTCTTGCTTTCTCTGCGTACGAAAGTACGGCCGAGGGCCGGCTGGAGCTGGTGGAAGGAAAGTTTCAGTTCACCGCCATCGTGATCAAGCCGACGATTACGCTGGAGTCGGAAACCGATGCTGCCAAGGCCAGAGAGCTGATCGAAAAGGCCGAAGCCCATTGCCTGATTTCCAACTCGATGAAAGCCACGGTGACCTTGGAGCCGGTCATCCGGTGAACAAGCACAACAAGCGTCAATTGTTAGCCGTCAATAGGGTTGAAGGCCTGCCGGTTCCTAAAATCTTGTGATCACTTTTCGTTTGACGAATGACAGCTAACGGTCGTCCGCCCACGCTGTAGCATCTTGCGCCAGCGGTGAAATGAGCACTGGGGTGTTTCTCGCCAACGTCTTCTTCTCCTTATCCTGATTCCATATTCGTGATGGATAAGCCTGCGGCAGATTGAAGAGTTTCTCTCATCGACGACCTCAGACAATCTGAAAGAGTGGCATACCCCTCGCAATGTCGGATGCAGGGGGAGGTTACCTATGCGCCTCACGAACATCGGGCTCGGCCTCGTTATCGCGATTGTGTCGGCCGGATTTGCCGGAGGGGTTGGTGTGAAGGACCTTTCAGCTGTGACCAAGGAGGGCGATTCGGTCAGCGGACGCGAAATCTATGCGAATACGTGCATCCGCTGTCATGGCATCGACGGCAAGGGGGCACAGGGAATCAAGCTCGTTCCTCCGCCGGCCGATCTCGGCTCCTCCGCCGTGCAGAACCGGCTCGATGGCACGCTCTTCAAACGCATTCATGAGGGCAAACCCAATACCGCCATGGGGGCATGGAAACACGCACTCTCCGACGATGAGATTTGGGACGTCCTGGCTTACGTGCGCACGCTCGGGGTCGGCTCCGAGGAGAAGCCGTGAAGCTGAATCCATTTGCCGAGAGGTGTCTCTCATAGGCCGACAGCCAAAAGCAGAACGGGTGTTCTGCAAGAACCGATGGAGGAGGTAGAGTCATGATTTGCAACGTGGGAGGATTCGAAAAGCCGATCCGCATCGTCGGGGGCCTGCTACTTATCGGCGTCGGAGCGTTTGGCGGGCTTTCCGGTGTTGGGATGGGCGTCGCGCTGACGCTGGGTGTTGTGTTTCTTGCCACCGGAGTGATCGGGTATTGCCCGCTCACGTCTCTGTTGGGCATCAACACGTGCCACTCGACTTCGGGCGGAAAGAAATGAGGTCTTGATCATGCGCGGATTGGGGATGGCCGGCATCGCAGCACTCTGTTTGTTCACCCTTGCTGCCGGATGTGTGCCGCCTCCGCGTGTGGCCGGACAACCGGAGCCGGCGGCCGGGGCTGAACGGGCGTCGGGCATTGATCCGTTGTTTTTGCCGCCTTCACCGGACACCATTCCGGGCGACTTGCGGGGCGAAGCGATTCGCCTGGGGTACCTGATGGTGGTCGACACCCGAGCGTATGGCAAGCCCTATGTCGGGAACGCGCTCACCTGCACGAATTGCCACCTCGATGCGGGGCTGAATCCCAATACCGCGTCGTTCGTCGGTATCAGCCGTCTCTATCCGGAATACCGCGCCCGCGCCGGACGGAAGATGAGTCTCACCGACCGGATCAACGAATGTGTCGAGCGGAGTATGAACGGCAAGGCGCTCCCGCCGGACAGTACGAAGCTGGCCGCCATCGTCGCCTACATCGATTGGTTGTCGAAGAATGTGCCGTCGGGTAGCACCGTGCCATGGAGAGGAATTCCCCGCATTACGCCGGCCCGTCCTCCGGATCCTTCCCTCGGTAAGAACGTGTACGCGAAGAAATGTGTGTTCTGCCATGGGACCGAGGGGCAAGGGACAATGGCGGCGCCGCCGGTCTGGGGACCGCGCTCCTACACGATCGGTGCGGATATGGCGAGGGTCGGCATCGCGGCGTCATTCATCAAGGCGAATATGCCCCGTGGATGGGGATGGACGGTGACGGACGACGAAGCCTTCGATGCTGCGGCTTACATCAACAGTCAGCCCCGTCCTGACTTTCCGGGCAAGGTCAATGATTGGCCGAAAGGCGAGAAGCCTGCGGATGCGCCGTACTAGCAGAAATGCACACAACTCCTCGTCTCTCGTGAAGCGTATCCCGCAGACTATTTCGAACGAGTGTGGTGCAGGATGAAACTCACAGCGGCTTACCATGGCGGGACTCGCTTCGACATTACGAGCGGCAAACATCGCATCGTCACCGACCAGCCTGCGCGGGATGGAGGCCAGGATGCCGGAATGAATCCGGTTGAACTGTTCGTCGGCTCCGTGGCGAGCTGCGTGGCCTACTTCGTAGGCCAGTTTTGTGCGCGACACAATATTTCTCGTGAGGGCCTGAGGGTCGATGCGGATTGGGCAATGGCGGAGCACCCCCACCGTGTCGGCCGGATCAATCTTGCCGTCCATCTTCCCCATCGAATCACGGCGGAACAACGAGACCGGCTCTTGAAGGTCGCGCACGGCTGTACGGTTCACCAATCTATTGCCGT
Organism: Nitrospira sp.; assembly: GCA_015903945.1. Classification (GTDB taxonomy): domain Bacteria; phylum Nitrospirota; class Nitrospiria; order Nitrospirales; family Nitrospiraceae; genus Nitrospira_D. The sequence continues at coordinate 70,674 of JABMDL010000015.1, forward strand.
CACGCCCGACATCGCTATCATATTGAACCCGCATTCGCATGAAAAGCCAGATAGGCCGCGAGAGACCAAAGGAGACGTCGCCTGTAAGTCTTCATGAACAGAAGCGTGGTCAGTTATGGATTGAGATGGAATGTGCGTGTGTGAAAGGAGGCGCCGGGGCAAAGCTAGTGAGGCAGTGAGGAGCATCGAGTAGGTCCGGCGCCATTGCAGCCGGAAAGACGCTCTTTCTCAAGACGGCGCAGCCCGTTGCCTGCGTGATGTGTCACGGCGAGCAGGGTGACGGAAAAGGTCTGATGGGCGCCGCGTTGGTCCCGCCGCCGCGCAACTTCACGTGCGGCGCGATGATGAAAGATATTCCTGATGGCCAGCTGTCCTGGATCATCAAGAACAGCTCGCCAGGAACCGGTATGATGCCGTTTGCCGGTCTGCCTGATGAGCAAGTGTGGCAGTTGGTGCAGTACATCAGGAGTGTGGCGAAATAACACCAACGTGAAGGCTATCTTGTGGGTGATGAGTTGCGAGTTCCGTGTTTCAGGTTTCGATAACGCGAAACTCGAAACTTGGAACTCGGAATCTTGATGCGAACGACGAGATACGAGAAATAAACCAAGGAGGCAGAAATGTCGACATTCATCATTTCCGGCAGCCGAGGTACGGACGATCCGACGATGGCGACTTTGCCGTTCATGGCCGCGAAGGCGGCCAAGGAGCAAGGACACGACGTGGTGCTCTGGCTGTGGAACGAGGCGGTCACCTTGGGGCGGAAAAGCGGCGCGGACCATGTGACGGGCGTCAACCTGACTCCGCTAAAAGACTTGCTCGCAGCGGTACAATCGGCCAGTATACCTATCTGGGTGTGCGGGGCCTGCGCGGTGGCGCGTCAGATCACATCGGCTGATCTGGTGGTCGGGGCCACAATCAAGGGCATGCCGGATTACATCAAGGCGGTCACCGAGCGGGAGCGCAGCGTCGCGTTTTAATCCGGAGCGAAAGGGTGGGTTCAATGGGCGCAGAGAACGAGCCGAGCGGCAAATCGAAGAAGAAGGATGAGCGCAGCGAGGTGGATACCAAGGCTATGGTCGACAAGGACGGGCGCTTCCTGGCGGATGAATTGGAAACCATTCCAACCGCAATTCCACATCGGGGGGATGGGTATCGCCAGAGGCCCAAGAGCTTCGGAGAGGAGGTCGCGTATGCGATCGGGGTCGCCGGGCACGCGTTGACGGAAGAGGATCTGACGCGGATCAACACCCGCAAGGGGTTGCTCACGCTCCTGAAGAGTAAAGATATCGACCTCGAAGAAGTCCGGAAAACATTGCTCTACGAACAGGAGCTGCGCGCGCTCCAGGTCGAACTCGTCCGGCTGCAGCGCTGGGTACAGGCGGAAGGACAACGCATCGCGATTCTCGTCGAAGGGCGTGATGCGGCCGGGAAGGGCGGGACGATCCGCCGTTTCACCGAGCATTTGAATCCTCGCGCCATGCGTGTTGTGGCGCTGCCGAAGCCCAGCGATGAAGAACGAGGCCAATGGTATTTCCAGCGGTATATCCGACAACTCCCGAACAAGGGGGAAATCGTGTTCTTCGACCGCAGTTGGTACAACCGTGCGGTGGTCGAGCCGGTGATGGGGTTTTGCTCGAAGAAAGACCATCAACGGTTCCTGCAGCAGGTCACGGAATTCGAACACATGCTCTACGAAGACGGGGTGACGATCATCAAGTTCTGGTTTTCGATTTCGAAGGAAGAACAGGCCAAGCGATTCGAAGCGAGGCGTCAGAATCCGCTCAAGCAATGGAAAATCAGTCCGGTCGATGAGAAGGCGCAGGAGCTCTGGGATTCCTACACGCGATACAAAGAGGAAATGTTCAGCAAGACCCATACGACGTTCAGTCCCTGGATTATCGTCAAGGCAAACGACAAGCAGGCGGCCCGGCTCGAGAGCTTGCGGTATGTCCTCAATCTGCTGCCGTACAAGGGGAAGGAAGATGCGGGTATTCGCCTGACCCCGGATCCGAATGTTATTACCCGATTCCACCGCAAGATGGTGGAACTGGATTTGTGACGGACGAGCAGCGAACGCGTACACAATAGGGCGAATCCTTTTCAGTCCCTCTGTCTCTCACGATCCATCGAATGGAGAGGAAGTGTTTCTCCCCAGATAGGCTGGGTGAGCAACTTCTCCACCAAAGGAGGCTTGTTGTGATTAACAAAGGACTGGTTGCACTTATCTCGATCGCTGCCATCGGATGTAGCGGGGTCACACCCCAAACAGCAGTGAGCGGGGAACCGACGAGCCCAGCGGTCGGATACGACATTCATGTCCAGGCGCCTCACATGATGGCGGACGGGACGCCGGGCGGTCCGTTCCATCATTACTGCAAGGGGATTTCCGACAAGATTCTTCAATGTCTGTTGTTTGAATCCACCGATCCCAAGGCTCCGTTGGTCGGCGTCGAGTATTTTGTTGCCAAAGACCTGACGAGAAAGCTGCCCGCGATCCAGTGGCACCGACATTTCCACGACCACAAGGTCGAAATCGCGACCGGCCGAGTTCAAGTCCTCGATATGCCCGCTGACCAAGCCGCGAAAGTGGCGGAGGTCGCAGCAGGAACGGACGGTGTGATCTATCATCTGTGGCAGCATGGGCAGGAATTTCCTGATGGCACGGTGAGCTTCCCGCAATCCCTCGGCCACAAATTCACCGGGTTTTCTGACAAGTAAGGTCATCGAAGGGGTGCCGGCTCAGTCTGCTATGGACCGGGCTTGCTCGTGTTCATAGGCCAGTGTTCGCGAAATAGTGCAAACCGAGACGGATATCGATGGGGATGTACTTCCTGATCACGGCGTTAGTGGCGGCAGTAATTGGCTCGATGGGAGCTCCGGTCTTTGGCGCCGACGAGGGCATACTGAGGCCGCGAGTGCCGCCCGACCAAATCGAGCACGTCAAAAGCTGGATGAATCCGCTTCCGGCGACGCAGGAGACTCTTGAGAAGGGGAAGATGCTGTTCCATGGGAAAGCCTTCTGTGTGACCTGCCACGGAAAAGACGGCAAGGGGTTTGGCGGCGATATCGAGCCGGGCACGCTCAAGGGTCCCTTGCCCCGAAACTTCACCGATAAGGAGTGGCAATCCGCTCGAACGGACGGGGAATTGTTCTGGATTCTAAAGAACGGCAGCAAGGGGACGGCGATGGCTCCCTTTGTGCCGCTGATCTTGACGGAGGAAGAGGCCTGGCAGGTGCTGCGCTATGTGCGATCATTCGCAAACGACGAACAAGGAGTACGACGATGAAGCCCAGCGTATTCGCGTTACTCATCACAACGGTTGTGCTTGCCGGATCTCCGGTGGCTGCGGAACGGCACATGATGCAGCCGGTGGTGCCCGCCGACAAGCTGGCTGAAGCGCGCGCGCTCAAGAGCCCTTTGTCCGATTCCCCGCAAGTCGTCGAAAGAGGGAAGACCATCTATGACGGCAAGGGCGGTTGTTTCAATTGTCATGGGACGGACGGAGGCGGAAACGGGCCCGCGGCCGCCAAGATGAATCCCGCACCTCGTAATTTTCAACATCATGGATTCTGGCGCCATCGTACAGAAGGGGAAATTTTCTGGGCCATCAAGCACGGCTCGCCCGGCACGGCCATGATCGGATTCGGCCCGGTGTTGTCCGACGACGAGATCTGGAGTGTCATCCAGTATGAACGGACGTTCGCGGGCACACATGGACGGGGGAGAATGGGTCACAGGGAAGGGATGGGACCGATGATGGGTGGACGAGAAGGGATGGAACATCGCGGACGAAGAGGCGGCACAGGCGAGTGAGGGGACGAAAAAGAATTTGAACCGGCCGACGGCGGAGGATATGATTGCAAACGAATCAAATCAAGGAGGCCGGCATGAACACATTCTCAATGATCGGAGCAGGGGTCGCCATCGGACTTATTCTGGGCGGCTGTTCGTCGTATCATACGGGCAAGCACGGGACGCCGCTGCATGCAAAAGCGACGATTACCGGAGCAGGAATTACAGGAGAGGCGTATCTCTACGAAGAATATGAAGGGCGTGTGCGGATCAAGCTGAAAGTGCAAGGCAGTCCTGACAGTAAACTCACGCCGGGATTGCACGGTATCCATATTCACGAAACGGGAAGCTGCGAACCTTTCGCCTCGGCCAAGGGCCATTACGACGGCAACGTCGATGCCAATGTCAATCCGGAGGCGTCAGTTACGCCGGGGCTTGCGAATCACCCCTATCATCTCGGTGACTTGCAGAATCTGTATGTCGATGAGAGCCGGAACGGCTCGCTCTATACCATCACGAGCCGAGTCACGTTGGCCGATGGGCTGAATACGCTGTTCGACAAAGACGGCAGTGCCTTCATCATCCATGAACTTCAAGATAAGTACTTGCCTGATCCACCGACCAAGGATGCGCCAGGCGGGCCCCGGATCGCCTGCGGCGTGATCGTCAAACAATAACGCGAGATATCTGGGAGCCGGACGCGAATGATCGTTCGGCTCCCGGTTTTGGTGAGTGCATGAAGCCCCTTCCAATGAAAGATGCTGAGTCGACCCTGTCTCAATCGTCTCCAATGGAAGTGTTCGACGTCGGAACTCAGCTCGAATCCCTCCGACGGCAGGACCAGGCCGGACAGGATCGGACCATCATCCTATTGAAGACCGACGATCTGCGTCTGATCTTCCGTGCCTTGAGCGCAGGCGCCACGCTCCCCACCCACAAGGCGCCAGGGCCGATCACGGTGCAGGTCTTGGAGGGCCACATCGAATTCACCGCCGGGGAACAGACGAAGCCCGTTCGGAAGGGGGAAGTCTTGGCTCTGGATAACGGGGCCCCCCATTCAGTGAAGGCTGTGCAACATTCCGCCATTCTCATCACAGTCGCGGTCCGTCCGCAGAGTGCGTAATCCCTCCTTCAGGAAACACCCGACCTTCGTCTGATTGCCCCGTTTTACCCCATCGACCGGGACGAGCCTGAGTATTCTTGCGTCACACCCCGATCGCATTTCTAAAGTCTTCCCGCCTCAAGTCTTTATTTCATCAAGTATTGCCCGGCGTTGTGAACCGGTTCCGATGGCATCGGAATCGCACAGGACTTTTGTGAATCGGACTCATCGGATGTCAGGGAAGAGGTCTGATGATCGAGAAGGGAGGGAACAGTCATGACAAAGAGTCGATGGATGGTTGGTGCTGTTGCAGCCGCGTGTCTGGTTGGAGCGGCATCATTTGCCAGCCTGGCGGAGGCGTGCCATGGACACATGATGATGCATGGCCAAGCGCAAGGCGCCCATGAGCAGGAGGACGCGGACGAGCATGCCGGGCATTACCTGAAACACCTGCTCAAACATGCCAAAGAGATCGGCCTGACGCCGGAGCAAATCGGCAAGCTCAAATCCGTGCAGCTGGATTTCAAGCGAGCTGAAGCCAAAATGGAAGGCGAGGTCAAGATTACCGGCCTCGAGCTGGAGGCGCTCTTGGACGATGAGAAGACCAACCTCTCTGCGATTGCCTCGAAAGTCGATCAGCTGAAAAAAGCGGAAGGGGCGCTTCTGCTCGCCGGCATTAAAAGCCAACGCGAGGCGATGGCCCTCCTGACGCCTGAGCAGCGGGAAAAAGACCGCGCACATCGTGAACACATGCAGCATGACGGGCAGGGACAGCACGGAGGCGGGATGGGTCACGGCGGGATGATGGGTGGTATGGGGGGCGGAGCAATGGGAGGTAGCGGGCATGGACAGAGTGGCGGTGATCATGGGAGTGGAGGGTCCGGTGGAGGACAGCCACACCAGCATTGAAACCGTATACGGTCGTCTCTTGGGAAAAGCCGAGCAAGTATACCCGTTGCCTCTTATGACAGGGACTCAATCACTCATGTCCCGGAATTCCCCAATAGTCTCATTTTTCCCCGAGCGCTCGTCCGTACGACTCTGTGAATAACAGCCAATCCTGAGCTCATTCACTCCACCTCTCCGGCATGGACTTGGCTTGTACTTTTAGAAAACACTTTCATAACTGGAGGAGCTGACATGGATAATCAGAACAAAGAATGTTCGGGGCCGGCGATTGCCCTTGCGTTCCTCGGTGGCGCCATTGTGGGAGCCGTGGCGGGGATCCTGTTTGCGCCCAAGTCGGGGAAGGAAACTCGACGTGCGATCAAGAGTTATGCCGACCAGACTGAGGAAGAGATCATCGAGAAGGCCAAAGACGTGCGGGCGGCGCTTGATCAGACGATCGAGCGCGGCAAGCATTTCGTAGCCGAGAAGAAAGCGGATGTCGAAGCGGCGGTGAAAGCCGGCAAGGAAGCGATGAAGGAAAAGATGGAGCAGTGTTGTGGCTGAAACGGCCATCATGAGGAGGGGGTAGAGCGATGCTACGGGTCGACGCGATTCGAAAGAAATTGATTACCCAACGGCGCGAGTTGTTTCGGGAAGTGGCCAAGACGGAAGAGGATCTGCGCTGGCTCCAAAGCGATATCGAGAGCGAAGTGGAGGAGCGGGGGCAGGAGGAGACCATGGTTCGGCTGCTTGATCGCTTGGATGGACGCGCGAAGGCCGAGATCGAGGCGATCGATCGGGCGCTCTTCAAGCTGGGGGCAGAACAGTACGGTCGATGCGAGCGATGTGGAAAGGCCATCCCCCAGTCCAGGCTAGAGGCGGTCCCCGCGGCAGCCATGTGTTTGGCTTGCGAGCAGGCAGAGGAAAATCAGGCGGCGCGGAGGAAATGACTTATGCGAGCCGTCCGTTTTCATGGTCGAGGGGGCCAGGGCGCGAAGACCGCCAGCCGTATTCTGGGAACCGCCGCCTTCCTGGAAGGGTTCGTGGCGCAGGACTCTCCGATCTATGGGGCCGAGCGGCGGGGCGCGCCGGTGGCTGCCTACACGCGCATTGCCAAGGAGCCGATCCTCGAGCGGGGTTTGATAATTCATCCCGACTTGGTGGTCGTGGCCGACGCGTCGCTCATCCACGATCCAGCCGCTCGTGTGCTGGAGGGGATCGATGAGCGAACCGCGGTATTCGTGAACTCGCCGCTGACTGGAGAGCAGCTTCGTACGCAGACCTCTCTCCCTGGTCGTCTGACCACGCTGGATCTCACCGAGATTTCAGTGCGGGAGTTCGGCAAGCGAGGCGCGCTCAGCGCTCTGCTCGGCGCTGTTGCCGGACGCCTCGTCGGCCTTCGACAGGACTCTCTCGGCCAGGCGATCGCGCGAGAGCTTGCGGATCTGAGCCTCGCTGCGTCGGTGATTGAGCGCAATCAAGCCGTCGCGCTCAACTGCTATGATGCCGTTCGCCCGGTATCTGTGGAAGCCGGCGCGTCGCAGCCGATCCTTCCGGCGCAGCTGCAACCGCCGACGTATGAACCTCCGACGCGAGGAACCGCCAGGATCAGCGCAGCAGCGAATTCGGTTCTGCGGGAAACCGGCGGCTGGCGGACCTTTCGGCCGGTCCTGGTGCCAGACAAGTGCAACGGCTGCTGGCTCTGTTTTGTCTATTGCCCCGACGGAGTCATCTCGATGACCAAAGACGATAAGCCCCTGATCGATTATGATCATTGCAAGGGATGCCAGATCTGCGTACATGAATGTCCGACCGATGCCCTGGTGGCTGAGCGGGAGAAAGAAGGAGGAGTGGCATGGCGGGCGAAATGATGACCGGCAATCTGGCGGCAGCGTGGGGTGCGCGGCTGGCCGGAGCGGATTACATTCCCGCGTTTCCCATCACGCCTCAGACGGAAATCGTGGAGGCGTTGGCCAAATGGTGCGAGAGCGGCGCGATGGCGGCGCGGTTTGTGACCATGGATTCCGAGCATTCCATGATGACGGCCGCGGGGGCTGCGGCGGCCACGGGGGCCCGGGTGTTCACTGCGACGTCGAGTCAGGGTCTGTTGTACGCCATTGAAGTGCTCTATTCGATCTCCGGCTGGCGCGCGCCGCTGGTGCTGGTCAATGTCTCTCGGGCGCTGGCTGCCCCGATCACACTCGAACCGGATCACAACGACGTGTTGGCCGCGCGGGACTCCGGCTTTCTTCAAATCCACGCCGAGACCTGCCAGGAAGTGGTGGACTCGGTTCTCATGGCCTATCGGATTGCGGAGGATGAGCGGGTCATGTTGCCGGTCATCGTCAATCTGGACGGCTTCTACCTGTCCTTCACACGCGAGCCGGTGATTCTGCCGACCCCGGAGCAAGTTGCGCAGTTCTTGCCGCCGTTTCGACCTGCCCACCTGGGTTTCAAAGCCTCAGCACCGCATGCGCTCGGTGTGGCGGTGCTCGGTGGGACACCATACTCCTATTTCCGGCATCAAATGCATCTGGCCGCCATGAACGCCTTGGAAGTGCATCGCGAAACGGCTGCGGCATTCGAACAACTGTTTGGACGGCGATACGACGTGATTGAGGGGTATCGGCTTGACGATGCGGAAGATGTGCTCGTTATGAGCAACGCGTTTGCGAGCCGGGGCAAGGTTGCGGTTGATGCTGCCAGGGGGGAGGGCAGGCGTGTGGGCCTGCTCCGGCTCCGCATGATCCGTCCCTGGCCGGCCGACGCTATTCGTGAGGCGCTGCGAGGTCGGCGGGGCGTGGCAGTGTTGGATCAGAATCTCGCTCCTGGGCAAGGCGGGATCCTCTTCCAGGAGATTGCGGCTTGTCTCTACGGCGAAGCCGTGCAGCCACGGGCGCTCTGCTCGTTCATCGGCGGCCTGGGAGGAAAGAATCTCTCCGAAGGCGAGTTCAGGACGATCTTTGATCAGACGGCTGAAGCCGCAGCAAGAGAACAAGGGATCGGGCCCATCCTGCTCTACACTGAACCCGAGCACCGGGAGATGACGCAGCTCCAGATGTTGGCGACTACCCAGGGGGACGTGAAACGTGAACCGTGATTCGCAAGAATCGATTCACGTTGAACGAATAACGATTAACGAACGACCATGACATGGCAACGCGAGACCTTCAAAAAGATCAAACAGATTCCCCGCGAAGAACATGTGCTGCCGGGAACATCGCTCTGTGCCGGCTGCGGAGGACTGGAATCGCTGCGGTTGGCTGCCAAGGTATTGGGCGACGATGTTGTCTATGTGAATGCCGCCGGGTGCTTTACCATGCTGGCGGTCTACCCCTTCACGCCGTTCAAAGGGTCATGGCTCTACACAACGATGGGGTCGGCGCCGGCCGGCGCACAGGGTGTGCGCGATGCCTTGGATGTGCTGATCGCCAAGGGGCGATTGCCGAAGAGTGAGAATCTGAAAGTGGTGGTCCTGGGAGGAGACGGCTCGACGTACGATATGGCACTTTCCTCGACATCTGGTGCCATCTACCGTGGGTTGGACTTCTACTACTTCTGTTATGACAATGAAGCCTACGGTAATACAGGCATGCAACTCTCTGCCGCAACACCCTATGGAGCACGGACCAGTACCTCGCCCTGCAGCCTGCAGCACCCCTTCGCCACGATGCAGGAAAAAAAGGATATTTTCGAGATCTGGCGGGCCCACAAACCGCCGTACATTGCGACAGTGGCACCGCGGTATCCTTTGGATCTGGAAGAAAAATTCGCACGTGCGGCCAAGGTTACCGGGCCGAAACTTTTTCTCGCATTGTCCGCCTGTCCTACCGGCTGGTTGTACGATCCGGGAGAAACTCCGGAAGTCGCGAAACTGGCAGTGGAAACCGGACTCTGGCCGCTCAAAGAAGCCATCAACGGCGTGGTCACGCACACCTATGTCCCGAAGTTGAGTCCGGTCGAAACCTATCTCAAACTCCAAGGCCGCTTCCGCCATCTCTTTGAGCCGACCCTGCAAAAGGAGGCCATCGCCCATATTCAGGGAAGCGTGAATGCCTACTGGGAGCGGGTCAATCTGGCAGAAAGAACAGGTTGACGAAATCGTTCGGTCGATTGTGGTAAAAGAGACGACTCATTCTCGTATGATTCAATCGCCATTTGAATGCAGGCTCATATCAAGGGGGAGATGAGGCGGCATGAACGAACAGGCTACGATCACCACGTTCTATGAAAAAGATCACGATCGGCTGGATGAGCTGTTCAAGACGTTTCAACGATTGAAACGGTCCGACTTTGCCAAGGCCAAGGCAGCGTTCCAGGAGTTCAAGGTTGGTCTCCAACGGCACATCGTGTGGGAGGAAGATCTGCTGTTCCCTCTGTGGGAAGTAAAGACCGGCATCTCCCAAGGCGGGCCGACGATGGTGATGCGGAATGAGCATCGCCAGATCGGGCAACTGTTGGAGTCCCTCCACGAAAAAGTCACGGCTGATAATCCGGAGACCGATCAGGAAGAGCAATGGCTGATGAGCATACTGGGATCGCACAACATGAAAGAAGAGCGGGTACTCTATCCCTCCATTGATAATGTAGCCAGCGTGGCGGAGCGGGAACAGGTCTTTCGAAACATGGAGACCATTCCCGAAGATCGCTACAACGCCTGTTGCAGCGGGCACTGAGGTAAGCCAAATGGAACAGCGCGATGTCGTCAGAGAACAGACTGAGGTCAAGGTTAAGGTTGAGGGAAGACGTCTCGCGGCGCCTCTAAACCTTCGCCTCAGCCTTGGCCTGATTCTCCTCGTGGGCTGGTTGGGGATAGTATTTTCGCCGGGCTTCGACCGAAATGTCTGGGCTGAGTCGTCCGTCTCACAACCGGGTGTGAAGCTCAAGGGGAATGTTGAACGAGGCAGGAATATCTTCCACGGCAAAGGGGCCTGCCACTACTGCCATGGAATGGACGGCTATCTCGATCGATTGCCACAACTGAAAGAGGACATCGCCGCGCTCATCGCGCGGCTGAATCCTCCCCCCACCGACCTACGCAATCCCGATGTGCTCCGTCTGAAGACGAACAAGGAACGGGCCCACGCCATCCGGGAAGGCCATCCCGGCACCGGCATGTTTCCCGATAGGACGATGACCAATCAGGACCTTGCCGACACGCTATTTTATTTGGCGTTCATCAGAAAAGATCCCAACCCGGAAAAAGACTGATCGGAGTGGAGATGCAACTTCATATTGCTCTGTTGGCAGCCCTTATAGGAGTTTCCCCAGTTTTGAAAAGCTCCCTTGGTTGGGCCGGTGATGCCGGCGTGCCATCGTCGGGGAAGAACCACTCCGGTGACATCAGGCCAAAGCCTTCTACTGGGGATAGCAACCGTGGCGAGAAACTGTACCAGGCGAGCTGCATCGTCTGCCATGGTCCCGGTGCGACCGGCGGCATTGGTCCTCGGCTGGCAGGCAATCCCGTGCATTTTGGACAGTTGTCTATGAAGGTCAGCACGCGATGCCGCCGCTCAACGGGGTCATCTCCAGCCAGCAGATGGCCGACATCCGCGCCTGGCTCCTGACGTTGCGGTGAGGCGCCAGTTAGACCCTCTTGGCGCGTCGACCGCGCGAGTCACTGAGATTGCCGACGAACGGTGCGGCATCACTGCGGGCACGGCGACACGGATATAGGCGCCAGTGCACCTTCATTTCGACCACGCAGATTTCATGGGAGGGCGCGTTACAAGAGATCGGTATTCGCGCTGCGGATGGCTGCTCATGTGTATACTGGCCTGGGGCTTTGCCAGTGGCGCCCCGTTAGTTGTTCACGCTCAATCAATACTCGATCATGATTTTCGGCTCTGGTCGCCCGTGTATCTCACCGTCCGGCTCCCTTCTTCATTTGTCGGAACCATGGAGGTGCACCCGCGATTTGGAGAGAATGTTTCGGAGTTGAACCAGCTGGTTGTTCGTCCCGTGCTGGGCTATAAGCTGACCGATCACTTGTCAATCTGGCAAGGGTATACCTGGGTCGGCACGTATCGGCCACGTTTTGCCGAGGAACACCACTCTATCCAGCAACTGATCTATCGTCGGCAGTTCTCTTCTTTCGAGCTTTTCAGCCGCTTCATGCTGGAAGAACGCGTGATTGGCCGCGCCGATGGCACGGGTGTGCGTGCGCGCACATTGATGCGGGTTGATATTCCTATTCCACAGGCTCCCGAGTGGGCATTTGTGCTCTACAATGAAATCTTGGTGAATGTGAATTCCGTGCGAAACGGTCCGCAGGAGGGGTTTGATGAGAATCGATTTGTTGCCGCCATGAATCGCCAGGTGACGGACCAGATCTCCATGGATCTCGGGTATCAAATGCAGGCGCAAAATAAGGCGAACTCCGGTCTTGTCAATCAGATGAACCACATTCTGCTTGTGCAGTTCTTTCTCAGTCTGTGACTGGATGACCGGCGACAGAGGACCGCAACTTACGGTTGACTGAGGGAAAAGAAAGAGTTGGCAGGCAGGCGTGCTGGAGAGGGAGGAATAAGCGGTCCTCGCCCGTAACCTTGTTCAAAGTCTGGCCGTCGTACTTCTCGCTCAAGCGGCCAGAAAACAAAGCAGCGCGCGGCCGGACGCGTTTCGTTTAGGATATGTCTGCGCTATACTTAGTCCCAAGCAGGTGCTTATATGTCCGAACCAATCCCATCCCCGCCTCCAGGATTCGACGATCTGTCGGTTGACGAACGGATCGACTATGTGCAGTCGCTGTGGGACCGCATCCCGGCCACGCCCGAGCAGGTTCCTGTTCCTGAATGACATCAAAGAATCGTTCGGGAAAGACTCGAATCATATCGAGCAAACCCTGAGACAGGCCGACCTCGGGATGAGGTTCGTACAGGCATCGCGCAAAATCTGCGTGAGCGTTTATCGGACGGATGGCACAGCGGCTCGTCGTCCAGCCACAGTCGGACCTCGGATCCAAGCCGCAGCCTTGCGCAGTCTCGCGTGTCCGACCTCGTGCGCGGCAAGTGGGGCAAATTCGGTCTGGAAATGCTCATCACGCTGAAGGCGAGGATTGGGCGGAAAGTGCGTGTCTAGCTTACAAGGTGAAAACGGTTTCCTAAACTGCGGATCCTTTATCTTTAAATCCGGTTGCCCTAGTGTGCTGGAGTATTTATTAGGAAGATGGAATGCCAGTTACAGTCACTCGATATTCTGAATTGACCCAAGCGTTCCGTCTCGGCACCGACGATATTAAAAAGCTGAGCGATATCCTCTCTCTGCTTGGCGATAAGTTTACTTGCAGAAATTATTATACCGACGGTTTTGCGAGAGAATATCCAACGGATGAAGAGTTACTTGAGTATGAAAACCCTCCAACGAAAGCAATGCGAGCCCTTCAAATTCAATCTAGGTCAGCAACCCACCAGGGATATGCATCATTGGATTTTCGCCACACGACGCGCGACAGCATAACAATCCATCCTGATGGACCAGAAGATATAATTTCAAAAGTTAACAGTAACCTCAACGACTTCTTCCCACGAATCAATAGGTGGTATGGGTTCATAGCAGTGAGGGACTACACCAATGTAATGTTCAATTTGCTATTTGTGCTTCTGGCTGCAATTGTCATAGGGATCGCTGTTGGATTCATTCCAGCCAAAGAAGCTGAACCTCAAAAGGAATCGGCAGTTGAGAAAGTCCGAGGTTACCTCTTGGCTGGTTCAATTCCAATCAGCCTTTTCTTTATCGGATTTTCTACCAATCGGATCCGTGATTGGTTATTCCCTGTCGCTGAATTTGCAATAGGCCAGGGCTTCAATCGAGATGCGCACCCCGAACGGCTAAGAGCCGGTGTTGTAGGTCTCATATTTGTACCTTCACTTCTTTCTGCTCTTGCTTACATGATATCGAGAATTGCGGGCTAGTCTGCTACCTGACTATTATCAAACAGGATAAATTGGTCCCATCTGCACCCATTGCGTAGTCCTTCTTCTTGGTGGTTTCTCGTGGAATTAGGTTGTCCGATGAAGGACTAGAGCCAGTTCCTAAACTTCGGGATGTGGTGATTCGATTCGCATTCTCGCATCCACGATCTTGCAGCCCTGGCCTTCCGGTAACGCAAAGATCGGATTCAGGTCGATCTCGGTGATTTCGGGAATGGCTTCGACAAGGTGAGAGATACGGAAGAGGATATCTTCGATCGCTTTTACGTCAACCGCCGGTTGGCCGCGGTAGCCGGTGAGTAACCGATAGCCCTTGATCGCTTTCACCATGTCGGCTGCGTCTCGGTCGGTCAACGGCGCCAGGCAAAATTGCACGTCGCCGAGGATTTCGACGTGAATGCCTCCCAGCCCGAAGGCGATCAAGGGGCCGAACAACGGATCGCGAGTCACGCCAATCATCACTTCCACCCCGCCTGACAGCATCGGCTGAACGAGCACGCCTTCCATCGCATCCAACTTGTTTACATGTGCGAGCCTGGCTTGAATGGTGCTGAACGCCTCGCGCACCGCCTGCTCGTTAGCCAGGTTCAACCGCACCGCGCCAATTTCTGTCTTGTGTACAATCGTATGGGACGCCAGCTTCATCGCCACCGGGTAGCCGATCTGTTGTGCCAGTTTGGCCGCCTCCTCGGCGCCGGTGGCCACGGTTCCTTGCACAAGAGGCAGATTCATTGCGCCGAGGATGGCATGGGTTTCTTCCGCCGTCAGCCAGCCTGATCCGCGTTCCGATATGGCCTTTGCACAAATCGACTTCGCCATTGATAGGTCAATGTCGGAATCGCGTGGCGCCTGACTGATTGCCTGCTGCCGCCAGCCTTCATAGGCCAGGGCACGGCTGACGACGAGCGCCGGAATCTCAGGGTACCGATAGGTAGGGATGATTTCTCCGTCCACCGTGAATGTCCGATCCAAATCTCCTTCCGCCATCCAGCAAATATAAACGGGTTTGTTCTTTCCGATCGTCTGGCGAGCCGCTTGGATCCCCCGAAGGATTCCCGCCGCCACGGGAGGATTGTCCTCCGTCCGGACCGAGACGTGAACAATGATGAGGGTGTCGATCTCGTCCGCCTTGAGCATGGTGGCAACGGCCCGGGCATGCTGATCCTCGCTTGCAAAACCGATTACATCGACAGGATTGTTCAGTGCCGCTGTGGGAGGAAGAAAGACGGCAAGCGCGGAGTGTGTCTCCTTCGACAATTCCGGCACCATGAGCCCTTCCGCTGCGCAACTGTCGGCGCAGAGAACGCCTGGCCCGCCGGAATTGGTCAAGATGCCGATCCGGCGACCAGAAGGGAGCCGTTGATTGGATACGCCAGTGGCGAGCGCGAGAAATTCTTCGAGGGTTTTCGCACGGATGACGCCGCACTGTGTGAATAATGCGGCTACCGCCGTTTCGTTCGTGGCCAGTGCCGCCGTGTGAGATCCGGCCGCTGATTGTCCAACCTGTGTCCGACCCGCTTTCATGACGACGACGGGTTTCTTTCTTCCCACGCGCTCGGCAATCAATCTGAACCGGTGAGGATCGACGATGGTTTCAAGATAGAGGAGAATCACGTCTGTCGCCTGGTCCTGCTCCCAGTACTCCAGAAGATCGTTCACCGTGACGTCGGCGTGCCGATGCTGACAAAGCTGGAGACACCCAGATTCAACCGCTGGGCTGCTGTGACCACGGCCAGTCCGAGTCCGCCGCTTTCGGAAGCGAGAGCCACACGACCGACCGGCGGAATGATCGGCGTGTAGGTGGCATTGAGGCGTGCGGAAGAATCGAGATTCATCAGTCCGAAGCAATTCGGTCCAATCAAGCGGAGTCCCTGTTGGCGGATTTTTTCGCGCAGGTGCTGTTCGAGCGAGACCCCCGCACCGTCTGTTTCGGCAAATCCTGCGGTGATGAGAATAACAGCCGGGACGTGTTTGGCGGCGCAATCGTCGATGACCGAAAGAACACACTCGGATGGCACGGCGATGACGGCGAGATCGACAGGGGTGAGAATTGCCGTCAGCGAAGGAAACGTCGGTAGGCCCGCAATCTCGGTTGCATGTGGGTTGACGGGAATGATGGGCCCGGTGAACCCTCCGCCCTGTAGAGACTCAAGCACCCGGCGTCCGATGCCGCCTTCCTGACGGGATACGCCGACGATTGCGACGGACCGAGGATGGAAGAACGGCTTCAGCGACTCGACAACGGAACGGTTATGTGGTGGCGACATGACGAAGGCGTGGTCACCATTCCTCTAACTGACGACATCGGGCGGCGATATGAACCGGATATAAGACAGCACATCCAGCATCTGTTCATCCGTCAGCTTGCCGCGAAAGCTGTGCATGGGGCTGAATAGGACCCCGTTCGAAATCGCCACGAGCAATTCCCAGTCAGTCTTGGACCGGATGATAGCGGATCGGAGATCGGCAGGCCTCACGATCAAATCCCGGCTGTCCGGGCCGTTTCCATCCAAGTTGGCTCCGTGACAACGGAGACATTGCTGCCGATACGTGTCCTCTCCGGCCTTGGGATTGCCTCGCTGGACTTGGGCCGAAACCCAAGGCGCGGAGACGAGAACGAGGACAAGAACGACGGCCAGCAGTGTTTTCATGATCGCATCCCTTTCACCGGACGACGAGCACCGGACAGGACACGTGATGGACAATGGCGTGGGACACACTCCCCAAAAGGAAGCGGTCGAGCCCTTTGCGTCCGTGCGAGGCGACGACCACAAGGTCTGCAGTTTCGGCGTGTTCTTCAACCATCGCTGCCGGATTGCCCACGGCCACCTTGGTGCTGACCGTATATTGTGAATCCAAGAGCTTGGCTGCGGTTTCTTTGACGAATTCCTCTGCGTAGCTCTCCGCGCCTTCCCACCAGGCCTTTGCGCCTAACGCATCGTAGGGGCTGTCCAATCCGATGGGCACCACGACGTTGAGCACACACAGCTCGACGGGAGTGGCGAACCGGTGCCGCGTCAGCCATTGGAGGATCCGATCCGCATCGTCACGGCCTTCCACAGCGACCAGTACATGCTGGATCGGGTGCGCATCCCCTTTCACGATCAACGTCGGGCGGGAGGTATGCGACAACACACGATGGGACACGCTGCCAAGCACGGCTTCAGCGACGCGGCTGCGGCCGCGCGCGCCGACAACGACGAGATCGGCCAAGACCGTTTGGGCACTGTCGAGAATGACTTGGGCGGGACTGCCGATCTCGTTGATCTTTCTTACCGTCTTCACATCGGACGGAATCATCGCGGCGGTGCGGTCGAGCAACTGGGCCCCTGCGTCCACCATCGCGGTGCGAAAGTCGTTGTATCCCTGCAAATTGGCCGCTTCGGCCACGAGCGGCTGCTCGAAAAATCCCAGATTGACTCCGTGCACCAGCGTGACGTCCGTTGGATGGTACAGATGGAACGTCTGGGTTACGGCGGTGAAGGCCTGGTCGGACCAATCGACACCAATGGCGATTCTCATGCTGGTGCTCCCGTCAAAACAATGGATGGGGGGACGTGCCGAACGGAAGGACGCGCGGCGAGTCACCGAGATTGCCTCGGATACGCCACTCGCCTCCTTCAAGCCCAAGGTAATGCACTTCCTCATGCCAGCTGTCGATGGGAACGTACAGGCCGCTGGTCTTGGACTGCGCCCACAGATGGCCGGTGCAGGTGACCTCCAGCACGGTCTGGGTTCCCGATCCGACTTTGGTGAACTTGGTCAGCAAATGGGTGCTGGCGATTTCCTGATACTCGTCGAACAAGTCCTTCCACACTTTACGGATGTCGTCTTTCTTGAGGCCGTGATAGTTGTAGTGGGAAGAATACGTCGCCATGACGGCATCGAGGTCACGGGCTTTCACCGCCTGTTCGGCCCGCTGAAACATGGCCACGACGGACTTGACGGTAGCGTCGTCCACTTCAATGACGGAACTGCCTGGAACGACGATCTTGGCCCCTGCCCTGTCTAATCCGGCAAGAGCGCAGGTGAAAATCGTCAGTACAATCACCGCGGCGCGTATTCTCCGGCCTCGACCTGTCATTTCTTCTCCCCCTCTGGTCTTACGAACTTCTGTCTTTCACTCGGCTTATCGCATCCAGGTCACGCGCACGAAATCTTCAGCCTTGTCGTAATGCAATTCCAGATTGCCGTGATACGCGTGCTTCAGGGCTTCGCCGATACGTCTGGGCAAATGGGTGTCGGTCGTGGAAATGACCATGCCTTCAGGCTTGGCCTCAATCGACATAATGCGCGCGAGAGGATGCTCCTTTTTCTCGATCTCCTCCGTATTCTTCACCAAGCCGATGACTTGCTCATGTTGCTCGTCTTTGACCCCGCCTTTGATGGTGACCAAGCCTTTGGGATAGTTGTCTCGGATCCGCAGACATGCGGGGCAGACAATCTTATCAGGGTTCGCCGGTGCGGGGCCCCAGGTCCATCGACCCTTGTGAAATAGCGCTCCGCACTCGGAACAGACGGTCGGCTCCTTGAGCTTCCCGCGCAATTTATAGGTGTCGTGCTGATATTCCTGAACGGTTCGGTCGTGTCTGGCTCCCAGACTGGCCGGTGATTTAGTCTTTACGGTCATGACTGCTCCTTCATGAATTACTGAGTCCCGCTCTATGCTGAGGACGGCTGCACTCGTTCCCGCAGCGCCTCCTTGGCCAGGTTCAAATACTGGATGACCTCGCGATCGCCGACTTGCGCAAAATCGACGTAGTGATTTCCCACCGCCCAGAATGGGTCCGGAGTGGCCAGGACCACCAACTCATCCACGATCGCGCGGACTTCCCGGATGGTTTCTATGGGGCCGACCGGGATTGCTCCGATCAGACGGTGAGGCTTCAGGTGCCTGATGGATTGGACAGACGCAAAGAACGTGGAGCCGGTGGCAATGCCATCGTCGACGAGAATGACGGTGCGGCCGGTGAGCACGGGCAGCCGCCGGTCCTGCCGATAGAGAGCCTGTCGGCGAACGATCTCCTCCTGCTGCGCCTCCACAAGATGCTTGAGGTCCACCCGCGAGAAATGAAATCCCGCCATCGCCTCCGGGTTCACATACACCGTTCCAGTCTCGCCCACCGCGCCCAAGGCGTATTCGGGATTATCCGGTGCGCCCAACTTGCGGACGATGAACACCTCCAGGGGAAGATGCAGTCCCAAACTCAACTGGTACCCGACCGCCACGCCGCCGCGAGGGAGCGCCAGGATGAGAGTCGCCGGACGTTCACGATAGTGGAGCAATTGTTCGACCAGCCGGCGGCCGGCATCTTCACGATCTTGAAACGTCACCGGTTCTCCTTCATCCCGCTTCGCGCCGTTACATCACTCCGCTGGTCACTCCGACTCCGATCAAAAACATCGCCGCTCCCAGCAACAAGGCTATCAGCCACCACAAGTGGCGGTGAGGCTCCGACTTCACATGCTGCCAATGGACCTCCCAGGGGATCTGAAGATACTTGGGGTGGCGAAACATGGCCTCCTCCTTTCCCTTACGACACCTTCACCTCGATTGCTTTCGGCTTCGCCTTCTCCGACTTCGGCAGATGGAGTTTCAGCACGCCCTCCTTGTATTCGGCGTTGATCTTGGAGCCGTCAGCATCTTCTGGAAGCGTGAAGCTCCGCACGAAACTCCCATACGCCCGTTCGACCCGGTGATACTTCTTGCCCTTTTCTTCCTTCTCGTACTTGCGCTCGCCGCTGATCGAGAGCACGTCCTCATGCACGTTGATCTTGATCTCTTCTTTCTTCATCTCGGGCAGTTCCGCTTTGATGAGGTATTCCTTGTCGTCTTCCGTGATGTCAACAAGGGGCGACCATTCGGCGACCGTGATGGCCTCCTTCTTGTCCCCGCTCGTTGCCACCGGGGCGCGCCCAAAAATCGTCGAGAGGCGTTTTTCCATCTCCTCAAGTTCCTTCAACGGGCTCCAACGTGCGAATGGCTCCCATCTGGTGAGTGACGACATGTGCCTACCCTCCTCTTCGTGAATGGCTCTCGTGACTGTTTGTCGGTTGTACGGTGACTGCTGTCGAACAAGACTGCATCGGCGGTGCCACGAAATAGTGATACGGAAAATGTGCGCCTGGTTGCGCAGATTCAAATGGTTGGAGACTAGCTCAGGAGTAAGTCCTGCCCGGACGGCCGGCACGCTGTCGCATTACTGGGCAGGACTGTTTCCTGCACTGTGGAATCTTTCACCATTCGATGGCTCTTGACTGGTGGGCACGCAGGGAGTCTCCAGCCTCGTCAATGGGATGGGGCGGCGATGAATCCTTTTCCGAGATTCCAACTCATAGATAGTACGCCATGCCATAAGAAGGAGGTGTGTATATGGTCAAGGTTGCAAGAACAGCCGCCGTTCGGCACGAGGCGTCTACCGATCGCTGCCATCGCTGCGGCGGGTTGATGGTGTCGGAAGAAGTGTTCGAGCTTGGTTCGTTTGATTGGCGCTGCGTGAGCTGCGGCCAACGGGTCGATCCGGTGATCCTCGCTCATCGCGAGGCCCATCGTCTTAAAGGGTTTGCCGGGGAAGAGGCCGAAAAGCACTTCGAGGATAAGGCCAGAGCGAAGGAGGGTCTTGAGAGCGATTCTTCCACGCGGAGATGTATATATTGACAAGAACGAAAAGAGGAACTACAATTAAGCTTGTAGTCAACCTCCGAGGGATGTGATCGGCCGAACTGTTCAACCCATCGCGTGACGCTGCTAGGGTTCGCGATGGCCGCCGGTTGCGTTTTGAGAAAGGAAGGCATTGGCCCCTCAGGCTTGCGGGGGTTGCATGGTACATCACTTCGTTGCGTAACGGTTCGAACGAAAGGAGTAGCCATGGATACATTGGCGATGTTCATCGGTGTAATGCTGGTGATCTTGATCGGCGGGATCCTAGTTTACAAGATGACCTAGTAAGTACCGGCCCCATTCAGCAACCGGTTGTTCGGCGCACTACCAGTTGGCGTAATTCGTGGTGGTGTGTGTGATGAGACCCTCATTCGCGATACGCGGCGAAGAACGTGTAAGTCTGTCTCCTGATTGCGCACTCATTCCTCTCCGAATCTTTCTTTAACTTTCAGGCAGTCCGAAAAATAAACCGATGTAGGCCTCTCTGCGACCGGTTTTGAGGTGCCGAATTCGTCTCGGAAATCACCAATGGTGCGAGGGGGTTGGGCGAGAAGGCTCAGGGTAATTTGTGGAGTGCCGAAAAAGATCGCGCGGGTCGCTTAACTTATTCTTGAATGGCCTTCGCCCGCTTCTGCAGGTAGGCATTGCGGACGGCGCTGTAGAGATCGACGGTGGATTCTTCGACGCCCTGGTACTTTTCGAGGTTCAGGGAACGGTCATTGACGACTTCGGTCACTTTTGCCGTGAACAGGATAAGAGACGTCGTCGTTCGGTTGTAATGAGGAACGGCTGAAGGAATCGCATCGATTTCGATCACGGGTAGAGCCAGCCAATAAATAGGATTTAGAAAAATATCTCCGACATATCCGGCTAAGTCCCGAAGCGTAAACGGCTGATAGAGGGGGACCACAATATACGGCCCCGGCTTGACGCCGTAGAATCCGAGCGTTTGTCCCAAGTCCTCCTCGGGCGTCTTGAGGCCCATGTCGCTTGCCCAATCGATGAATCCCGCCACGCCGGCCGTGGTATTCACGAGGAAACGGCCAGCCTCAATGCCGGCTCCACGGATTTTCCCCTGCAATACGTTGTTGACGAACCGGGGGACGAATCGTGCGTTATAGAAAAAGTTGCTGACGCCGATTTGGACCTGATTCGGCATGACAAAGTCATAGCCCTTTGCCACCGGTTTCAGGATCCAGCGATCGAGCTGACGGTTGAATTCGAATACCCTCGTGTTGAGCGGTTCCCAGGGATCGTATTCCTCGAGTTGAAGCTCACCCGTCTTCGCGAAGGGGTCAAAGGGTTCTTCCGCGGAGCTGTCGCCAACCGCCGTTGAGGGTGGAGCCGGAGCAGAGACCGCAACAATTGGTACCGATGCATTGAAGTCGCCGACGGGAAGGCCTGCAAGATCCCCTGAGAGAGCATGAGTAGGATAACCGGAAAATGTCAGCAGCGCAACAGTAAGAGCCAGCCCTCCTACTCGTCGATTGAACTGGATTGCCACCTCGTCTATCCCGGCCATCATTCCCCTTCGCTGTGCCCCTGTCCGCTCAACTCGTGGCGTTGAGCGAGTGCGCACTTTACCAAAAGGCCGGTCCCGTCGCCAACCATTTATTTCTGCCGGCTCGCATTCGCGACCCTTATTCTAGGAAAGCGGTCGGGCTTTCCGTAGGGAATGAACATTGCAGTGTCCCAACGCTTGATGGTGAATCTCTAACAAGGAGATGAGGCGATGAAAGCGGTTGTCGGTATAGATGGATCGAAGTATGGAGAGTGGGCGCTCGAATGGCTCGTGAAACTTCCGTTCCGGACTGTGCCGAGCGTCGTCGGGGTGCACGGGCTCGATCTCCAGTCTGAGCCAGCTCCGTTTTTAACGCATCCATCCATCAGCGGATTAGAGCCGGATGCGGGAGAGGCGGCGCATTTTTTGGAGTCTCGAGCGAAGCGCGTAGTGGCGGAGACACAGCAACGCCTAAAGGGACTCGGGCTCAAGGGTACTGTTCGCGTGGAACATGAAGCCATTGCGAATGCGCTGCTCAAGTATGCGGGACGGAACGGCCTGGTGGTCGTGGGTAGCCGTGGGCTGGGGACGTTGGATCGCTTGATGATGGGCAGCGTCTCCACTGCTGTGACGCTCCATGCCTCCTGTCCCGTGTTGGTGGTGAAGGAGGCGGCGAAGCCGATCAGACGGATCTTATTCGCAACGGACGGCTCTCCCGCATCGGAGAAGGCGCGGCAGTTCCTCATCAAGCAATTCCGAATCCAGCAGGACACCGACCCGGTCGTCATCCTGCTGGTACATGTGATGCCGTATCTCCGTTATCCGGTCGTGAAGGAAGCAGGAGAGAAATTACTCGCGCAAGAAACGGCCAAACTTGAAAAGGCAGGGTATCGGGTCAGGGAGTTTCCACGGGTAGGTCCCGCTGGGGATGAGATTATGAAAGTAGTGGGTTGGGAACAACCGGATTTGATCGTCACCGGAGCAAAGGGGCGTAGCGCGGTAACGCGGTTCCTCCAGGGCAGCGTATCCATTAAGATTGTGCAGCGGAGCGACTGTTCCGTCTTGGTTGTACGGTAAGGAGGGCGTAACCCTTGAGAGGCATCACAAGAAAAGTGACGGCCACACCCCTTTATCCAGGGTTATGGCCGTCGTTCTTTCTTTCGACCGCAGCCTAGGCGAATTTCTTATAGACGACCAGGCCACCGACCAGAAGTATAAGCATCACACCAATAAACGTCCCAAGCATATCCATAAGATAACTCCTTTTGTTTGATGATGGCCTTCCCTGTACTTGTGTAGTGTGAGCAACTCTCATGCGCGTTCGTCGCGCGCCGGCAGCTCTACAAATAGGTCAGAATGAAGGGGTTTTTCAGATTGCCCGTGGAGGCGAACTTGACGAATGGGGAGAAGAGCCCCAAGGCTGTCCAGTTCTCTTGACAGCTTGAGGAGATCGGGACTGACTATCCCAACCCCTCACGCCCATGAGCCGCGGTCAGATCCTGGACCGGGCCAAGGGGGACGATGCCGGTGGGATTGATCTCGTGATGGGTGAGGTAATAGTGCCGCTTGATGTGATCGAAGTTCACGGTAGCGGCGATGCCGTCGGTCTGATACAGATCTCTCAGATAGCCGAAGAGGTGCGGATAATCGACAATACGCCGGAGGTTGCATTTGAAATGGCCATGATACACGGCATCGAACCGGAGTCGGTCTCGACGAAGTCCGCACCGAAAAGATATCGCCGGGTCGCAAGACGCGCGTCGAGCTGATCCAGCGCCTCAAACAGCCGTAGGACCGCCCGTTCATAGGCCCGTTGCGATGTGGCGAATCCCGCGCGGTAGACTCCATCGTTCACGTTGTCGTAGATGAAGGTGTTGAGTTCATTGATCTCCTTGCGCAGCTTGCTCGGGCAGAGATCGAGCGCACTCTCCGTGAATCGATTGAACTCGCTGTTGAAGATGCGCATGAGGTCGTCATCGGAATTGGTAACGATGCGTTTGGTGAGGGTATCCCAAAGTACCGGAACAGTCACGCGTCCTCGATAGTGCGGGTCGGTGGCTCTGTAGGCCTCACTGAGAAAATGAAACCCGTTGATGGGGTCGAGTGAATGCCCACGGCCGTTGCGAAATGCCCAACCCTGTTCGTCGCGAATCGGGTCCACGACGGTCATGCCGATGACGCCTTCGAGCTGCTTGAGCTTCCGTACGATTATCGTGCGATGCGCCCAGGGGCAGGCCCACGAGACATACAAGTGATAGCGCCCGGCTCCCGCCGGATAGCCTGAACTGCCGTCCGCGGTGACCCACCCTCGAAACGCATCCGCTTGACGTGTGAACTCACCGGCAAGTGATTGCTCGTTGGGGAACTGCGCCCGGATTTCCATAGCCAATCCCTCCTCCAGTGCGCCAGTATCGCATATCGGTGATCGGGTAATTAAGCGTGCCGGATTGGTCTGTCGCATTCCACCACAGACGAAATTCGATGCCGTGGCAAAAAGCTACGAAAGTCCCGATGCCCATCAGTAAAACCGCCGAAATAATGTGTCCTGCGAGGCACGTCACATGCTGAGGATACAGAGAAGGGGATGGTGTGCGCTGATGACTGCACTGGAAGCCTGGAAAGCGGCGTTCACGGCCGGCATCTTGAAAAACCGCCACTCTAAAGCAATGCCGGGACGTTGGTTGTTGTTGGGTGCCGCTGTGTGCGCGATCGTCGCAGGGCTGATGGCCTGTGAGGACAAGGCCCGCCAAGTCTCCCCTCCCGAACCGGCGTCCCCTCCCGCTCAGTCTGGGCATATTCGCCTAACTCCGGAAGAGTCAGCCAGAATGGCGCTCCAACTTGTGCCGGTCAGGCAGGGACAACTGCTCACTCATCGTGAGTTTCCCGCAACAGTCCAGGCTAATGAAAACGAATTGGCCGAAGTCACGACGCTGATCCGCGGCCGTGTCGTGAAGGTCGCGGTGGATGTCGGCCAGGATGTGAAAAAGGGCGCCTTGCTGGCCACGCTCCACAGCACGGATCTCGGCCTAGCGGAAGGGGATTACCTGAAAGCTGCGGCAAGGCTGCACGAGGCGGAACTGGCGCATGTGCGGGCCAAGGAGCTGTACGACAACAAAGCCGTGAGCCTGGCGGAGCTGCTGCGCCGTGAAGCCGTCATGAAGACCGCGCAGGCCGAAGCACGCGAGACGAAGAGTCGCTTGGAACTGCTGGGCGTGCCACAGGACGAAATCGAGCGACTGGATCGGGAACATACGATCAAGGCCGATGTGCCATTGCGCGCGCCATTCAACGGCAGGGTCATCATGCGCAATATTACGCGAGGTGAGGTAGTCGAAACGCACCAGAAGTTCTTCACGGTGGCGAATCTGAAGGATGTATGGGTGGTCGGCAATGTGCCGGAGAAGGATGTGCAGTTCATCCGCAAGGAGCAAAAAGTCGATGTCCTCTTGGCCGCCTATCCTCACGCCATCTTTCAAGGAACGATCACCTATGTCGGGGACGTGCTCGATCCTGCCACCCGCACGATGCGTCTGCGGGTGACGGTGCCGAATCCTGACCGGCTGTTAAAGCCGGAGATGTTCGCCATCATCCGTCTCTACACGCCGTCAAATCCGGAAGAACTGAGCCTGCCGCTCGAGGCCGTCCAGAACGGCCCGGCCGGCAAGATGGTATTCGTGCAGCGCGGAACGGGCGAATTCGAGGCGCGGACCGTCAAGCTGGGGTCCGAACAAGGAGACGTCGTGCAGGTGCTGGACGGCGTGAGCGCTGGCGAGTTGGTCGTGACAAAGGGGTCCTTCGCTCTCAAATCCGAGACGGAACGGCACAAGATCGAGCCCACGCCATGATCGCTTCTCTACTGGAATTTTCGCTGCGGCAACGGATTCTGGTCATCGGCCTGGCGTGCCTCTTGTCCGTCGCCGGCCTCTTCGCCTTTCAGTCCATTCCGATCGACGCCTACCCCGACGTGACGAACATCCAAGTACAGGTACTGACCGAGGCGCCGGGGCTCTCGCCGGTTGAAGTCGAGCGGTTCATCACCTATCCGCTTGAACTTCAGCTAACGGGCCTGCCCGGGCTGGCGGAGATCCGCTCCCTCTCCAAATTTGCGCTCTCGCAGATCACGGTCGTTTTTGAAGACGATGTGGATGTGTATTTCGCCCGCCAGTTGGTGCTTGAGCGGATCATGGCGGCGAAGGAGCGGCTCCCGGGTGGACTAGAACCGGTGATGGCGCCGGTCACCACGGGGCTAGGGGAGGTGTATCACTATTACCTCGAAGGGCCCCATGCGACGGCGACCGATCCGAAGATCGTCGAGACGGAGTTGACGGAGCAGCGCACCCTTCAAGATTGGGTCCTGCGGCCGCTGATCAAGCGTGTGCCGGGCGTCATCGACGTGAACGGAATGGGCGGATTTGTGAAGCAGTATCAGGTTCTGGTCGATCCGGCCAAGCTGCGCAAGTTCGACTTGACGCTCCACCAGATCTACGATGCGGTGGTGAACAACAACGCCAACGTCGGCGGCAACGTGTTGGAGCGCCATGCCGAACGCTCGATCGTCCGGGGAATTGGGCTGATCAAGACCGTGGGCGACATCGAGTCCATCATCGTGAAGGAAGTTGGCGGCACGCCGGTGTTCGTGCGGGACGTCGCCGAAGTCCGCATCGGCCACGCCGTTCGCCACGGAGCAGTGGTGCTCAATGGCGAGCGGGAGGTCGTGATCGGAACGGTCCTCATGCTTCGCGGCGGCAATGCCCGCCAGGTGGTCGAGGCGGTTAAGGACCAGGTGGAGGAGCTTCAACAGAGCAACATCCTTCCGGCGGGGACGAGACTGGTGCCGTTCTACGACCGCATCGAGCTGGTGAACGCCGCTATTCACACGGTGCGCGATGCGTTGATCGAAGGGATCGTACTGGTGGTCTTCGTCTTCTTTTTCTTCCTGGGCCATGTCCGCAGCGCCGTCGTTGTCACGGTGACGCTGCTCGTCACTCCCCTCGTGACCTTCATCCTCATGGAACGGTTCGGGCTGTCGGCCAACTTGATGACGCTCGGCGGGCTGGCCATTGCCATCGGCGAGATTGCGGACGGGTCGCTCGTCGTCGTGGAAAACGTCTACCGCCATCTCGCGGCGAACAACGGCGGCGCAGAGAAGGGCAAACTGGAGGTGATTCTGCGCGCCACCAAAGAAGTTGGCCGGCCGATCCTCTTCGGAATTTTAATCATCAGCGTCGTCTTCTTGCCGCTCATGACGCTGCAAGGGATGGAAGGGAAGATGTTCGCCCCGCTGGCCTACACGCTGGTGATCGCGCTCCTGGCCTCGGTTGTGATCACACTGACCCTGTCGCCCGTGTTGGCGTCGCTGGTTTTGCGCGGAGACCATCCGGGGGAAACGCGCGTGACGCTCTGGATGAAGCAGCGCTACCTGCCGGTGCTGCGATGGGCTCTCCGGCACCGGGGCCTCGTCCTGACCAGTTCAACGGCCATCGTGCTGTGCAGCCTCGTCTTGGTGCCGTTCGTGGGGCGTGAATTCATTCCGCTCCTTGAGGAAGGGGCCCTGACGCCACAAGTCGTGCGGCTGCCGAGCGTCTCTCTGGCCGAGTCCATCGAATTGGAGAAGCAAACCCAGCGGGTCATGATGGAATTTCCCGAAGTGAATACGGCTGTGAGCCGGATCGGGCGGGCCGAAATTCCTTACCATCCGGAAGACCTGTATGAGAGCGACCCGATCGTGTCATTGCACGACCGGAGTACCTGGACGACGGCGAAGACTCAAGCAGGTTTGACCGATGCCATCCGCCGCAAGCTGGCGGAGATTCCGGGCATCTCCGTCCTCATGAGCCAGCCGATCCAGGAACGGGTGGACGAACTGATTTCCGGCATCAGGACGCAATGCGCCATCAAACTGTTCGGGGACGATCTGGACGTGCTCCGTGACAAGGCGAAGGAGATCGCCGATTTGATCCAACAGATCGACGGCGTCAAAGACATCAAGGTCGAACAGGTCGCCGGACAACCCTATCTGATCATCGACATCGACCGGCAAAAGATCGCCCGGTTTGGCATCAACGTGGCCGACGTGCAGGAGATCATCACCACCGCGATCGGCGGACAAGCGGCGACGCAGGTCTATGAAGGCGAGCGACGGTTTCAGCTCACCCTGCGATTTCCGGAGCCCTACCGGAACAGCGTCGGCGCCATCGGCGAGATCCGCGTGAAGTCCGCGTCCGGCGCGCTCATTCCCATGAGCGACCTGGCGAGGATCGAGATGCGCGAGGGGCCGGCCCGCATCAGCCGCGAGCAGGTGAAACGCCGCATCTACGTCGGCTTCAACGTCGTGGGCCGGGACATCGGCGGCGTCGTCGACGAAGGGCGGAAGAAATTGGCGGCGCAGATCCATCTGCCGGAGGGCTACACGGTCGTCTGGGGCGGCGCGTTCGAAAACATGGAGCGGGCCAACAAGCGGCTGATGATCGTCGTGCCGGTGACTTTGGGGTTGGTGTTCTTTCTTCTCTTCTGGGCGTTCCATTCGCTGCGGTACGCGACCCTGATCATCCTCAATCTGCCGTTCGCGTTGATCGGAGGCGTCGTGTCGCTGTGGTTGAGCGGACAGTACCTGAGCGTGCCGGCCTCCATCGGCTTCATCGAGCTGTTTGGCCTCGCGGTCGGAAACGGGATCGTGCTCGTGTCCTATATCAATCAGCTGCGCCATGAAGGGATGGCCTCGGACGAGGCGATCGTCACCGGCTGCAGCCTGCGGCTTCGGCCGGTCGTGATGACCATGATGACCACGCTGGTCGGTCTCTTGCCGCTGGTGCTGGCGCAGGGGATCGGCGCCGAAGTGCAGCGGCCGCTGGCCACCGTCGTCATCGGCGGACTTTTCAGCTCGACGGCGTTGACGCTGGTCGTGCTGCCGGTTCTCTATCGATGGCTGGCCGAACGGGAGGCGGGGAAGGAATATGCGCCGGAATGGGTGTGAGGAGGGGCAGCGCGAACGGGCAGGGGAACCTGTCATCAACGGCACAATGCGTCGATGATGTGTTGACCCATCGAACCGGTATGTTGGCGCTGCGTGCTCCTATGATGCTGCGCCGGGATGGCGCAATGTCGTCGCACGCTGATGGTTATGCTGGTGAGCATGGGATCGCTGTGCCGCCGCTGACGGGTTCCCCTGCCCGTCTGCGCGAGAAAGTGAAAGAAAAGAAGAGCTGAGGCCCCACATCGGAATGTGCTCCCTCGATACGCGCGGTCAGGGATCGATGACACCGCTCTTTTTAGTGGGGGAAGGGGAGAGAAGAGGCAATGCAGTATGAGAGGGTGTTTGTTGTGCGTAACCACATGGAGGTGACAGGCTTATGTTGAAGGAAGTCACAGGAGACATTTTGTTGACCAAGGCCGCGGCGGTGGCGCACGGGATTGCGCCCAACGACAATTTCGCCAGCGGGCTGGCGTTGTCGCTCCGGGAACAATGGCCGGCGATGTACAAGGATTTCCGGCACTATTGCCAGACCTTTACGCCGAAACCCGGTGAATTGTGGACCTGGGCTGGCGTCGGCGGCACGCGCATCGTCAATCTGTTTACCCAAGAGCCGCCGCCAGGCCACGGAGCCAGGCCCGGCAAGGCCACGATCGAAAACGTCAATCACTGTCTCAAAGCGCTGGCCAAGGTCATCGAAACCGAGAAGGTCAAGAGCGTCGCGCTGCCTCGCTTGGCCACCGGGGTGGGCGGGCTGAAGTGGGAAGACGTGAAGCCGTTGATTGAGAAACACCTCGGCCACCTGCCCATTCCGGTCTATGTGTACACGACCTTCCGGTCCGGTGTGCAGGCGAAGGAAGAGTAGGAGGCTCACAAGACTTCAGGGAGGCAAAGGGGGAATCGCATGGCACTGATCCGGCAAGATGTGTACGACCGAATTGTCTCGGTGCGGCGATGGCTGCATCGATATCCGGAGCTGAGCGGCAGGGAAACCAACACCGCCGCCGTCATCGCCGATTTTCTCCAAGGTATTGGCGTGCCGTATCGCGCCAGCGTCGCCGGCACCGGCGTGGTGGCGGATATTCCCGGAACGGCGGGAGTGCCCTGCGTCGTGCTACGGGCGGACACAGACGCCTTGCCGATCCACGAAGAGACCGGCCTCGAATTCGCCTCCGTACATGCCGGCGTGATGCATGCCTGCGGCCACGACGGCCACACCGCGATGCTGCTCGGCGCGGCGGCGCTCTTGTCGGAGGAGAAAGATCTGCCGGCGCCCGTACGGTTGATTTTCCAGCCGGCGGAGGAAAAGGGCACCGGCGCGCAAGCGATGATCCAGGCCGGCGCGTTGGACGGCGCCGGCCTGATCTTCGGCGGTCATCTCGACCGCCACTATCAGCCGGGGGCGATTGTGGTCGCGGAAGGGGCGGTCAATGCCTCGTCGGATAATTTCACGATCGAGATTATCGGGCAGGGTGCGCACGGCGCTCGTCCGCACGAAAGCATCGACGCGGTCGTAGTCGGGAGCCTCATGATTATGGCGCTGCAAACCATCGTCTCGCGCGAGATCGATCCGGCCCGGCCGTCGGTCGTCTCTGTTGGACAATTTCAGGCGGGGACAGCTCCCAATGTCATTGCCGGTCAGGCTAAACTGAGCGGTACCGTGCGGGCCCAGGACGCGTCCGTGCGTCGGCAGCTGCTGTCCTCGATCCGCCGCATCGCCGAGTCAATCGCCCAACTGCATGGGGCGAAGATCCACGTCACGGTGACCGAGGGCACGCCGCCGCTGATCAATCCGCCGGACATGGCCGACTTGGCGCGCCGCGCCGCCGTGGAAGCGGTCGGGGAGGCCAACGTCTTGCCGCTCAAGACGGCAAACATGGGCGCGGAGGATTTCAGTTACTACATGGAACACATCCCGGGGGCCTACGTCCGGTTCGGTGGGCAGGTACCGGGCAAGGAGGGATTCCCCGCCCATTCGAGTAAGTTTGATTTCGACGAGGAGGCGCTGGCCGTGGGCGCGGCGTACTATCAAGCCGTCGCCAAGATTGCCGGCCAACGGTTGCGCGATCGGCAGGGCCGCTCCTGACCGTACACGAGGCCATCATGATTCGAGTCCGAGAAGCCCGCGAGGAAGACGTCGGCCAGATCCGTGAGATCTTTCTGGCCGTCTACGGCACCGATTATCCGCACCGAGAGCTCTACGATGAATTGTGGCTCAAGCGGTCCGTCTTCACGGACGATGCGCTTATTCTCGTGGCCGAAGACACCGAGTCCGGACGGGTGGTGGGAACGGCGTCCGTCCTCTTCGACTTCGGTGCCCATTCCGATCTCGTCGGCGAGTTCGGCCGGCTCGCCGTCCATCCGGACTATCGACGCCTGCAGGTCGGCAATCTGCTCATGGAGAAACGCCTCGAGGCCATACAGAATCGGCTGCACGTCGGGCTGGTGGTGGCGCGCACCGTGCATCCCTACGCCCAACGGATCAGTTTGTCCCATGGATTTATCGCGACCGGCTTTCTGCCGTTGAAACATACGTTTCACCATCGTGAGAGTTTCGCGCTGCTCGCTCGGTATTTCGGCGATGCCCTGGCCTTACGCCGCAACAACCCCCGGATCATTCCCGAAGCCTATTCCCTGGCCGGCTGCGTCATGAGTCAACCCCCGCTCACGCCTGATTTCATCGTCGACGAAGACTCGGCGCCGTATCCCTCCGGAGGCGACTACACCATTGAGCAACTGCAGGCCGAAGGCTATCCCGCCTTGCTGCGCATCGAGCGGGGGCGCGTGCGCAATCGGGAGGTCTTCGGACCCATCCGGCTGGACTATGGTTTCTTCAAGCTCCAGGCGCGTCAGACCAGCTATTTTCTGGCGCGCAGCGGCGGGCAGATCGTCGGCGCCGTCGGCTACACCATGGATCCGGTCGAACGCACCGTGCGGGTATTTGAATTGATCTCCTTGGCCGACGACGTCGTGCGGTTTCTCTTGGCCGAATTGGAACGGAAGTGCCGGGAGGAACTGGGCATCGACTATATCGAGATCGATGTCAGCGCCTATGCGCCCCGCATGCAGCGCACACTGCTCGAATTGAATTTCCTCCCTGTCGCCTATGTGCCGGCCATGGTGTTCTATCAGGTGGAGCGGCTCGACATCGTCAAGATGGTGCGGCTGAACAAGCTGCAAGAGTTGGGCACGCTCGGCCTGACGGAGCCGGTGCAAGCCGTCGCGGACATCGTCATGCGGGGTTTTTCCACGTGCGTCATCGCTCCGCGCATGGCCCAGGCGATCAAGGAGATGCCGCTGTTCTACGGCATGAACAGCGAGCAGGCGGGGAGGTTGGCCGGCGCCTGCAGCGTGCGGGAGATCGAGGACGGGAAGCGGCTCTTCTCCCAGCATGAGCCAGCCGACCGGCTGTATTTGGTGCTCCAGGGCCAGGTAGCCATCACCGGCGGCAGCCCACCGGCGCCGATCGGCACGGTCCGTGCCGGCGAAACCTGCGGCGAAGTCTCGCTGCTCTCCGCGAGACCCCATTCCGCCACCGCCACAACCGACGGGCCGGTCGAAGCGGCCGAGCTGTTGCAGCGCGACCTGGCCGATCTGATTCGACGCCGACCCGACATCGGCGTCATCATCTACCGCAATCTGGCGGTCGGACTCGGAGACAAGCTCGCACGCGCCGCCGGTGAACGCGCGCGCTGATTGCGGCGGATCACAGCGTCAATGAGCAGGCCGCAGGGTGGCCTGGCGCGCCGGATTCCGGCACGCGGCTTCAGTTCACCGGACATTCCCATCGCGTGCAGCCGAAGGTGACGTTGTCACGGATGGCGCGTGGAGGCTGGTGCGAGGCAGAGGGGGTGAGAAACGTGGAGGAGAAAGCGTATAGTCCCGGAGGGACAACAGGGGATGGACGGTACACAACGACGGTTCTTTGCGCCCTGCCCGCGCGGGCTGGAAGGAGTCCTCGAACAGGAGCTCCACGATCTCGGTGTGCCGGCCACGTCCAAGACCGACGGGGGCGTCGGGTTCACCGCGCCCTGGTCGACGATGTATTGGGTCAATCTCAAGAGTCACATCACCAGCCGCGTCCTGTGGGAAGTCGGCCACAGCATCTATAAGACGGAAGACGACGTCTATCGCGCGGCCTATGCGCTCCCCTGGCCCGACTGGTTTGCGCCCTCGCAGACGATCAAAGTCAAGGTAAGCGCGCGCCGCTGTCCACTGCCCAGTCTGGATTTTCTCACCCTCCGGATCAAAGACGCCGTGTGCGACAAGTTCGTCACCACGCGCCAACGGCGCCCCAGCGTCGACACGGAACGGCCGCACATCAAGCTGGACGCCTTTCTCGATCAGAGCACCGTCACCTTTTATCTGGACACTTCAGGCGAGCCGCTCTTCAAACGGGGGTACCGGATTGCGTCCGTTGAAGCGCCGCTGCGGGAAAATCTGGCGGCGGGCATCTTGCGGCTTGCCGGCTGGACGCCGAAGGAGGTGCTGCTCGATCCCATGTGCGGCGGTGGGACCATTCCACTCGAAGCCGCCATGATGGCCCGCCGGATCCCTCCGGGCGTTTCACGGCACTTTGCCTTCGAGCGGTTGCTGATCCATGATGCCAAACTCTGGGGCCGTCTGCGCGAAGCGGCGCTCGCCAAACGCCTGGCAGACGTTCCCGCCGCTATCTATGCATCGGATCATGATCCCGCCATGGTGAAGATTGCCCAGCGGGCATTTCAAGGGGCCGGGGTGGTGGTCGATGTTCGGTTGAAGCAGAGCGATATTCTGGAGCTGGAGGCGCCGGCGGAGCAGGGCGTCATGGTCATCAATCCGCCCTATGGCGTGCGCTTGAGCCAAGCCGACGAACTGGCCGCGCTCTACCCGAAACTGGGTGATTGGCTGAAGCAGCGGTTCGCCGGATGGCGGGCCTATGTGCTCACGGGCGATGCCCGCGTGCCGAAACTCATCGGCCTCACCCCGTCGAAACGCATTCCCCTTTTCAACGGCGATCTCGAATGCCGGCTCTACGAATTCGTCATCGTCCCAGGCGGCGCACGACGGCGGCTTGCACGGCAGCAGGCCTGACCCGCACGAGGCGTCACAGCTTATGGCGCAATCTCATGGACAGTTTTGTCTCAGATGATGCGCATTGAGCAGCTTTACGTTGTTATGATACAGTAAAGCGCCTTGGAGGAAGCGCTATGGCCGTCCAGAAGCTCAGCAGCAAAAATCAGATCGTGATTCCCAAGGAAGCCCGGCAGGCGATGGGCGTCAAAGGTGGTGATGAACTGCTGGTCGTTGTGAAGGACGATCTCACTCTCATCATGCCCAAGCCCAAGCGGTATGCGCGTGCCTTGCAGGGGCTCGCCAAGGATGCCTATCCGCCTGGCTACCTGAAGCGGGAACGCCGGTCGTGGTAGCGGGTCTTCCCGGCGAGCGCGAGAGAATCGGCCTCGACACCAACTGTTCATCTATTTCCTCGAAGATCATCCGCGATACGGTGCCTGGTGCGCATCCTTGTTCGATCGGATCGAGCGGGGGCACAATGCGGCCGTGACCTCAACGGTGACGCTTCTCGAATTGCTGGTCCAACCCTATCGCGACCAGAAAGAAGAGCTTGCGCAGAAGATTTTCGCTCTTTCCAGCACCTATCCAAAGATCGAGTGGATGCCCGTCAGCCTGACTCTTGCGGATCGGGCCGCCGAACTACGCGCCCGCTATCGTCTGAGCACGCCCGATGCAATTCAACTCGCCACGGCGATTACCTGCAAGGCTACGCGCTTTTACGGGAATGATCGGAGCCTGCGGCGAGTAAAAGAGATCGAATGTTGCATCCTGGACGATCTGATCTGACGGCGCTGCTTCTCTCTCTCCTGCTGTAAGTCTTGAGGGGTTCATCAGCGACGCCCGCGTGCCAAAACTCATTGGCCTCGCCCCGTCCAAACGTATTCCCCTCTTCAACGGCGACCTGGAATGCCGGCTGTACGAATTCGTCATCGTCCCAGGTGGCGCACGACGACGGCTCGGGACGCAGCAAGCCTGATTCGCCGGATCGGACCTCTGCGGGATGAGACAGGCCACGGCACGGCGGCGAAGAGGATGAGACTCGCGGAGCGTGCGGCTCCGTAGCGGCCATGCCTCGATTCACCCCTCGCAGGAATGAAAGAATCTCGTCATGTCGTCGACGACAGGCACCGAGCCAGGATTGAGCCAGGACAAGGCGATGAGCAGGCCGCTGTGCCCGACATCCGGATAAGTGATCGCCCTCACGCAACCCCCTTGTTCTGTGATGCGCTGCCGGAGCTTTTCCAGATTGTACGGCTTCACCCTCGTATCGGCCTCTCCGTACAATAAGAGCATCGGCGGCTGAGCGCCGTCGATAAACGTGGTGGCCTGCATGTTCGAATAGTTCGCCGGAGGGCCGAACATGTCTTGCAGATCGGGGTCTTTCGGTGTGAACGCGTACGGGCCGGCCAGTCCGGCAAAATCGCGGATGACCACGGATCGATCTTTTCCCAGGTCGGCCATATAATGCGCATCGGCGGCGAGAAGCGCACCGATGTGAGCCCCGGCCGAATGCCCCGCGATATGAATCCGGCTGGGGTCCCCATGCGAGTCGGCGATGTGGTCATACACCCAAGCCACCGCTCTTGCCCCGTCTTCGACGAACGTCGGAAAGCGGACATCCGGATACTTCCGGTAGTCGGGAATGACGACGATATAACCCCGGTTTGCGAAGGTTGCGCCGACAAACCGATAATCGTCTTTGGTTCCATCGGTCCAGCGCCCCCCGTAGAAGAAGATGATCACCTCCCGCAGCTGTTTTACGGCATCGGCTGGAATGTAGATATCGAGGAGGTGTGATGGCACCGGTCCGTACGCCTGGTCGCGCACAACCTTCATTTCTTCAAAATGCGCGGGAACATTGGCCAGGGTGAATGCCACTGACGAACAGGCTGTGGCTGTGAACGGACACGCGGCCAGCACAATCAGGCACACCCGTGAGGAGAGATCGTGCATCGGATCGTCTTGCCTCTGCTTCCTTCCGGACCTCACGCTTATAACATACGCACGATACCCTGCGCTCTCCGTGTGTAGCTCGAACCTATCCGTCCCCCATCTCTTACCGGCGTGAGACAATCCATGGCATGGCGGCGAAGAGGAGGAGGCTCACGTAGTAGGCCGTCCCGGCAACCGGATCTCTATTCAGAATGACGCTTGAGGCGGTCATGCCGCGGAGTCCAATGCCGACGGCCAGCTCTCCCGCCAGCATCAAGCCCAGCGCAATGCCACCGATCGCCAATCGTGCCGCGTGATTGTGCGACTCAGCGAAACGCCGGGTGATCCATCGTGCCGCGAACACCGTCGCGATCAGCATCAGCGGCATCTCCAGGAGTTCGGCGGTTCTGTGCCCGACATGCGGGACGATCAGCAGCACACGAACGGTGCCGAGGACGAATCCCGCCCCGAAGACCAGGAGAAAGTAGAGGATGCCGGGCTTCAGCACCCGCATGCTGCCTCATATCCACCGATGCACTTGAGACATGTACTCAAGATACTCCCGTCCGAACCGGGCCGTCAGCGCCCGTTCCTCCGGTTGGATTTGGAAGCGATTCATATAGAGGATGAAGGCAGGCAGAACGAGAAAGGTCAGGACATTCGCTAAATACAGCGCCCACCCGACGAGAATCAACAACATGCCAAGATACATCGGGTTGCGCGAGTGACGATAGATCCCTGACGTCACCAAGGACGAGGCGGAGGATGGCTTCATGGGGTTCACAGTGGTATTCGCCTCCAAGAACGACAACATTGCCCACCCGATGATCGCAACGCCGAGGAGTCCCAACCCCACAGTCGCGACTCGCAGCGGTGCATAGGCGAATGCGGGCAGGCTGCGGGCGAGAAACCACATCCCTGCCGCGGTCACTGCACCGACGACGGCTGGTGGAACTTTCAAGTCAAGACGATGCATGGCTTCCCTCATCCTGTAGGATACCGGGAAGACCGTCAAGAGGGAGTCCATGGCGTGGGACCCTTGCGACGGGACAACGGCCAACGTAGTTGCCTCCTCTGCGCTCAGCGGCTATAAGGTATCGGATACCATGCTGAACAAACCACGACGTCATGCGGATTTGCCCAAAGCGGCAATTGAGGCGCTGTGGCAAGGCAACCTGATCGGAGCCATCACGGTCGTTCGTCAGGAACGGAATCTCGGCCTGAAAGAGGCGAAGGGGCAGGTCGAAGTGTATATCGCCTCTCAGCCGGCCCTCAAGAAAAAGATGGACAAGGTGCTCGCCACGGTGCAACAACGATTCATCCGTTGGGTGATCGGATTGCTGATTCTGGCTGCCGGCATCACGCTCCTCGTACTGTACGTGTTGTGAAGCCGCCTGCGAGGGATTCTGTATGAAGTGTGAATGTGAAAGAAAGCTGCCCGCCTTCCTTGTGCTGGGTGCGGTTTTATGCTGGGCATTCTCCCCCGTCGTGGCGATAGGTGCGGTGCAGGTGTTGCTCGAGACGGTCTTGAAGGTGGATGGAACAGAGGTGAAGGGACACAAGCGGGTGATCGGCCATCCGGCCGTGAAGGAACTGCTGGCGTCGTTTGGGCGGGCGGAAGCGGCCTTGAAGAAAGAGGATCTGGACGCGCTGATGGCCTTCTACGCATCCACCTACAATTATCATGGGCTGAAAGAAACCGACGTGCGCCGGGTGTGGGGCGAGGTGTTCACGCACTACAAAGCCTTGGAGTCTGTCCACCTGTTTTCCGGCATCACGATCACGCAGACGGGCTCCCAGCTTCACGCGGAGGTCACCTGCACCGGCGGGCTCTACGGGACCGAGGAGGGCACGGGCAAGCGGATGACACTCGACAGTTGGTTTCGCGAGGTGCACTACCTGGTCAAAGAAGAAGGCGGTTGGCGGTTCTTGGGAAATGCCGGGGAGGCGCCGAGTTCCGCCCCCTTTTCGTCGGCACCGCATCACCCGATGTTTTAACCATCCTGCGAGCTTGCCTGTGTCGGGCCGAGACTCTCCATGGTCGCGTTTCTCGAGCTGCAAAATTGCTTTTCCGCGGCCAATCCGATTGTCACCGCTCCGGCTATCGTGCGTGTGCGTGCTCTCTTGTAATCGGGTATATATAGTGGTTGCAATGGATTCCAGGGGAAGGTGGTCGCGGACGATTCGTTGATCGACGTGCAACCTGTTCATGAATCGAGGAGCTGAGATGAACGAGCATGGGGCTGGAGCCGTTAGAGATTTCATGCATCGCTACCTTGAGGTCATTTTGCAAGACACGACGGTTGCAGCCGCGGCTGAGCGGATGGATGCCAGGCGGATCGGCTGTCTATTGGTGGAATCGAATGATCCCAAGCGAGGGCCGGTCGGGATCGTGACGGAGGCGGATCTCGTTCGGAAAGTGCTGGCGAAGGGATTAGATCCCACGGTCACGATGGTGGATCGTGTGATGGTCAGTGCGATTTTGACAATCGCAGGGGACCGCTCCATGTTGGATGCCAGCCATATGATGGAAAACAATCATGTACGCCACCTCTGTGTGGTGGAGGCCGGTGAGATTGTCGGGATCGTGTCGGTGCGGGACCTCGTGCGA
This sequence comes from Nitrospira sp., assembly GCA_015903945.1. Classification (GTDB taxonomy): domain Bacteria; phylum Nitrospirota; class Nitrospiria; order Nitrospirales; family Nitrospiraceae; genus Nitrospira_D. The sequence goes on from JABMDL010000015.1 coordinate 109,121, forward strand.
TCGTTTGTGGATGCGGAGAGCGGCCCCGTCTGCGAGCTGGATAAGGTATACCGCCCCTTAGGCGTCCTGATGGCGACCACGCTCGCGACGATCCATAGTGACGCGTCTCTTCTGGAGGCCGCTCGGCTGATGGGCGAGAAGCGGATCGGATCCTTGCTGACGATCGAGGCCGGCGAGATCGTCGGCATCGTGACCGAACGCGATCTGGTCCGGAAAGGGCTGGCCACCAACCGAGATGCAGGCGGCACTCGCGTGAGTGCCGTGATGAGTTCTCCGCTACTCAGCATCGATGTGAACCGCACGATACGTGACGCCAGTAAAGCCATGGCCGAACAAGGGGTGCGTCACTTGACCGTGACAGAGAACACCAAGATCGTCGGAGTGCTGTCCGTACGGGACTTAGTGAAAATGGTCTCCGTTCGGGATCGGCCCAGGTTTCTCGGCAAGACATAAGCTGGGTAGGGCGGTTGCCCCAACCAGTGGTTCAGGGATCTCTGCTCAGCCGCGTAAAATTGGTCACAGCCGCACGGTGACGGCTTTCACCTCGGTGTACAGTTCCAGCGCATCGTGGCCCATCTCGCGCCCCCAGCCCGATTGCTTGTAGCCACCGAAGGGTAGCGCCGCATCGAAGATGTTGTAACAGTTGATCCACACCGATCCTGCGCGCAGCTCGGCCGCGATACGGTGAGCCTTGCTGACATCCCTGGTCCAGACGGCCGCCGCCAGACCGTAGATGGAATCGTTTGCCGCCGGCAGCACGTCTTCCACATCCGTGAACGGTACGGCGCAGACGACCGGCCCGAAGATTTCTTCCTGCATGACCTTCATCTGTTGCGTGGTGTCAACCAGCACGGTCGGTTCCACGAAATAGCCTCTGTCGCCTAACTTGCGTCCGCCGACCACCGCCTTTGCTCCTTCGGAAAAGCCTGACTCCAGGTACCCGAGAACCCGCCGTTGCTGCTCATCCGATACCAGCGGACCCATTTGGGTCGAGAGATCCATGCCCGGCCCGACTTTGATCTTCTTCGCGTCTGCCGCCACTCCTTCCACCACCTTGTCGAAGATGCCTTTCTCGACGAAGAGGCGGGATCCCGCGCAGCAACACTGGCCGTGGTTGAAAAAGATCGCGCTGGAGATCCCAGGGATGCTCGCCTCCACATCGGCGTCCTTGCAGACGATGTTGGGGGATTTCCCTCCGAGTTCGAGAGAGACTTTCTTGAGATTGCCCGCCGCTGCTCCAAGAATGAGCTTTCCAACTTCCGTCGAGCCGGTGAAGGCTGCCTTATCCACATCCGGATGCGCGGCTAACGCCGCGCCGGCGGTTTCTCCGTAACCGGGGACGATGTTGACGACACCATCAGGGAATCCCGCTTCGCAGATGAGCTCGCCGAGCCGCAGTGCTGATAGTGGTGTCTGTTCGGCCGGCTTCAAGACGATGGTGCAGCCGGCGGCGAGGGCCGGGCCCAGCTTCCAGGCTGCCATGAGCAGCGGAAAATTCCAGGGGATGATCTGGGCGACCACGCCGACTGGCTCTCGCAGCGTGTAGGCCAGATATTGAGCGCCGGGTGTATAGGGAACAGAAAGCGGGATGGTGGTGCCTTCGATTTTGGTGGCCCACCCGGCCATGTAACGGAACAGGTCGACGGCCAGCGGCACATCCGCTGCACGGGCTACTCCCACCGGCTTTCCATTATCGAGCGACTCCAGTTGGGCGAATTCTTCCTGATGCGATTCGAGCAGATCGGCCAGCTTCCAAATGAGCCGCCCGCGCTCCGAGGCCGTGAGTCTGCGCCACGGGCCGTTCTCGAAGGCGTGTCGCGCCGAGGCGACAGCCCGATCAACATCGGCGTGGTCACCTTCGGCCACACGGGCCAGGACTTCGCCAGTGGCCGGATTGTAGGTCGGGAACGTTTTCCCTGAGGCAGAGTCAAGCCATTTGCCGCCGATCAGCATCTTCCGAGGAGCAGCGACAAACGATTGGACTTTCTGGTGCATGGGAATTTCCGTTGTGGCGGTGCTCATGGCGATTCTCCTTTCGGTTACGAATGGAGGACGGGGCTTCCATTATACAAGAATCGGGGTATGGTGCGGCGAGCTCCGCCCTCCATCCATTCGACGGAAGCCTTTGACAGAGGCCTTCCACTTTCTGGTACACTCGGTCCCCATATGGCGAATTTTCTACAAGTCCCGGATCTTCCCCCGAACGTGTTGGATGCCCTTTCGCGCGGCGAACGGAGCGAAGCGATCGCGCTGCTCCAGGCTGCGCAGAATCTGAGTAGAGAGGACGCGAGAGAGCAGGTGGCCAGCTATATCATGTCCCAACCCGGACTTGGTCGGCGCATGAAAGATACCCAATCGAACGCGCCGTGGGGACTCTTACGCTGGCTATTTCTGGTCCAGGCCATCGCGGTCGCGATCGGGTACTACCTGCTCTTCAAGGAATAGTGGCGTTCCTGCCGCCGCGGAACGTTTCTGCCCGTATCCATTCTGCGGGTTACCCGTTCATACTTGTGTACTGAAGGATTCCGCCCGGGAGCCGGCGATGATCCTGTCCTGGCTGCTCTTCAGATCGTTCATCGGATCTCGCCTTGCATGAGGACGGAAGAGCCCGTACCATACGGCTGCCGGTCCGTTGGAGATCCGTGTCATGGCCCCCGAAACTCGCGGCATCCTTCCATTAGCCGACCTTCAGCGGTTACTCGATACGTTACATATCAGAGGGTATCGAATTGCCGGCCCCACCGTGCGTGATGGGGCGGTGATGTGGGAGACGATCAGTCAGATATCGGACCTGCCGATCGGCTGGCGCGATCATCAAGAGCCGGGGCGGTATCGGCTGGAACAAACCGGCTCAGCGGAAATCTTCGGCGTCGTCCACGGACCGCAATCGCTCAAACCCTTTGCCTTTGCGCCGCGTGAGCCGCTGCTCCAGATCAAACGGGCGCAGGGCGGATTTTCCGCCCATCCGGAGCTCCCCGAACCGGAAAAGGTGGCGGTCATCGGAGCACGGGCCTGCGATCTCGCCGGGCTGGCCATCCAGGACCAGATTTTTCTAAACAGCTCATACCAAGATCCCTACTACGCGGTTCGTCGCGAAGAGCTTTTCGTCATCGCGGTGAATTGCACCAGGGCGCTGCCGACTTGCTTTTGTGCATCGATGGACACGGGCCCGCGCGCCAAGAACGGCTTCGATCTTGCGCTGACCGAGATCGACAACCAGCTAGTGCTCGAAGCGGGGAGCGAGGCCGGGTCCGATCTTCTTTCCGCGCTCTCTCTGCCTCTTGCTTCACACAACGTAATCGGTGAGGCCGCGGCGCGTGTGGAGGCTTGCGCACGGAGCCAAGTCCGCAGACTAGACCACACTCGCTTGCCGCAAGCCCTGTATGATGCCTATGAGCATCCACGCTGGGACGACGTGGCGGCCAGGTGCCTGGCCTGTGCGAATTGCACAATGGTCTGCCCGACATGCTTTTGCCACACGGTCGAGGAAACCCCTGATCTCACCGGGCAGCAAACCGAACATGCCAGATTGTGGGATTCCTGTTTTACCCAGGAACACGGCTACATTCACGGCAAGAACGTCCGCCCCACCATCAAGGATCGGTATCGCATGTGGATCACGCACAAGCTCGCATCATGGATCGATCAATTCGGGACGTCCGGCTGCGTCGGCTGCGGCCGCTGCATTACCTGGTGTCCGGTCGGCATTGATCTCACCGAAGAGTTGCCCGCCTTGCTGGCATCGGACGGCCGGCAGTCGGCGAAGAGCACTTCCGGGAACACATGATCAATCCCTATCTCATTCATCCAGCCACCATCGTGGAGAAGATCCAGGAGGCCGAAGACATCCACACGTATCGGCTGCGGCTTAATGACGAAGACGCACGGCGCAATTTTCGCTTCACCGCCGGCCAGTTCAACATGGTCTATCTGTTCGGCGTCGGCGAGGTGGCGATTTCGATTGTCTCAGATCCGGATGAACCGGAGAGGCTGGACCATACCATCAGAGCGGTGGGGCGAGTGACCTCCGCGATCGGGCAGCTGCGAGCCGGCGATACCGTGGGCATCCGCGGTCCGTTTGGCCAGGGGTGGCCGCTGGAGGACGCGCACGGGCACGACATCGTCATTGCCACCGGCGGCCTGGGTTGCGCCCCGGTCGTGGGGGCGATCGAATATATCTTCCGGCGACGCCGAGAGTATGGCTCCGTCAAGATCATCCACGGGGTCAAGACGCCGCGAGATCTGCTCTACCATGAGCGGTTCGAGACCTGGAGAAGACAGCCCGACACGGAAGTTCTGCTGGCCAGCGATCGGCCGGACGAGACCTGGCGCTATCACGTCGGCGTGGTGACAGAACTGTTCGAGCGCGTGCCGATCAATGCGGCGAAGACCCTGGTCCTGATGTGCGGGCCTGAGATCATGATGCGCCTGGGTGTGCCCATTCTCATGGGCCGGGGCATTCCGGCGACCGCCGTGTATGTGTCGCTGGAGCGGCATATGGAATGCGGGATCGGCCTCTGCGGCCACTGCCAGATGGGGCCGTATTTTCTGTGCAAAGATGGACCGGTGATGCGTTACGACCGGGTCGAGCCATGGCTGGGACGAACGGGAGTATAAGCGTGAAGGGTCGTTCGTCGCTCGTATCTCGCAGCGGATCATAATCTTCGCTGAAAAATGAGCATGGACAATTTCTTCCGAGATACGAGATACGCTTCACGAGAGACGCGACCGCAACGATTCTAAAGGGAGAGGATGTTGGATCGATCGGAAGTGAACAAAGAGAGGCGGCGACCCAGGTTGGGCGTCTTCAAATTCGCCTCCTGCGACGGCTGCCAGCTCAGTATCTTGAATCTAGAGGACGACCTGCTCGCGTTGGGGCAGGCATTGGACATCGCCTACTTTCCTGAAGCGTCTAGCCGCATGGAGGCGGGACCGTACGACATCGCGTTGGTCGAGGGATCGATCACCACAGCGGAGGATGCGCATCGCATCCGGTCCGTGCGCGAGCAGGCCATAGTCTTGATGACCATCGGTGCCTGCGCGACGGCTGGCGGAATTCAAGCCTTGCGCAACTGGGCCGATGTCGAATCATTCAAGCAGGTGGTCTATCCCAGCCCGCAGTATATCCAGAGCCTCAGCACGTCCACCCCGATTTCCGGACATGTCCGAGTGGACTTTGAACTATGGGGCTGCCCGATCGACAAGGGGCAATTGCTGCGGATTATCACCGATCTATTGGCCGGGGTTCGGCCCCGACTTTCTGCAGACAGTGTCTGTATCGAGTGCAAGCGTCGCGGAAATGTTTGTGTGATGGTTGCCAAAGGCATTCCTTGTCTGGGACCAGTCACGAGAACCGGATGCGGCGCGATCTGTCCTTCTATGGGACGTGATTGCTACGGCTGCTTCGGGCCGACCGAGGGGGCGCGGACCGGGCCAGGCATGCCGCCTAATACGGCGTCGCTCGCACACCAGTTTCACCAGGGGCTCCAACTGATTCCGATCGAGGTGGTGCGGCGATTTCGCGGGATCAACGGCGACACGGAGTCATTCAAGCGGGAAAGCGAGTCGTGGGAAAAGAAGATGTGAAACGGAGGATGGCTGAGAGCTGACAGCTGATGGCCTGCTGCTGGACCTTATCGGAATACAACCGGCGAGATCATCGAGTAGCCAATGGGTGAAGAAACACCAAGAACAAGAACCATCGCCGTCGGCGCGATCGCGCGAGTCGAAGGTGAAGGTGCGCTCCGTGTCACGGTGAAAGATGGCGCTGTCCAGGACGTGGAGCTTCGGATCTTCGAGCCGCCCCGCTACTTCGAGGCGTTTCTGGTCGGCAGACATTACAGCGAAGTGCCGGATATCGTGGCGCGCATCTGCGGCATCTGCCCTGTCGCCTATCAGATGAGCGCCGTCCATGCGATCGAGCAGATTTTCGGCCTGCGCGTCGAGGGTGCGCTGCGGGATCTGAGGCGGCTGCTCTATTGCGGTGAGTGGATTGAGAGCCACGCGCTGCACGTCTATATGCTGCAGGCTCCGGACTTCCTCGGCTACGAGAGCGCCATCGCGATGGCGAAGGACCATCCCGCCCTGGTGACCCGTGGTTTGCGGATCAAGAAAGCCGGCAACGCGATCATGACGTTGCTGGGGGGCCGCTCCGTCCATCCGGTGTCGGTCAAGGTCGGCGGATTCTCGCGGGTGCCCAGCCGCCGCGAGCTGGAAGGTCTGACAGCCGAACTCTTATGGGCGCGCGATGCGGCGGCGGAGACTATCCGTTGGGCTGCCACGTTCGAGTATCCGGACTTCGCGCCTGACTACACCTACGTGGCATTGCATCACCCCGACGAATATCCGTTCAATGAGGGGCGGCTGGAGACCAGCAACGGGCTGAGCATCTCCGTAGGAGAGTTCGAACAGCATTTCACTGAGCATCAGGTGGCCTATTCCAATGCCCTGCACTGCACGTTGCAGGGAGCGCCGTATTTGGTGGGGCCTCTGGCCCGTATCAACCTGAACCATGATCGTCTGCCTCCGTCCGTCAAGCAGGTGTTGGCCGGTACGGGCTTGTCGCTGCCGCTACGCAATCCGTTTCATGGGATTATTTCCCGCTCCATCGAGATGCTCTACGCACTGGAGGAATCGCTGCGGGTGATCGAACGGTACGAACCTCCGCCCGTGCCGGCGCTGGCGGTCACCGTCCGATCCGGCACAGGGACGGCCTGTACGGAAGCGCCGAGAGGGATTCTCTATCATCGATATCGAGTGGATGGGGATGGCGTGGTCCGCGAAGCCAAGATCGTGCCTCCGACCTCGCAGAACCAAGGCCGTATCGAACAGGACCTGCGCCAGTTTATGCCCCGTCTGTTGAATCTTTCCAATGACGATGCGGCGCTTGCCTGCGAGCGCGTCATCCGCTGCTACGATCCGTGCATTTCCTGCGCGACGCACTTCCTGAAGTTGGAGATCCAACGCGGAAGCGGTACGTGATGAATAGCGAGCGTGGCTCTTCTTCCATTCGAATCATCGGCCTCGGAAATGAGTTCAGAGGCGACGACGCAATCGGCCTCTTAGCGGCCCGGCGGCTTATAGGGGTACTCGGCGACCGCGCCGAGGTGGTCGAGGCAGGCGTGGCTGGAGTGGAGTTGCTGGAGTTGATGAAAGGCGCGGGCACTGTCTTCCTCATCGATGCCGTTCGCAGCGGACAGGGTTTGGGCACAATCCACCGGTTCGATGTCTCGTCCGGTCCGATTGCGCCGGCACTGTTCCCGCGATCCACCCATGCCGTCGGGGTGGCTGAGGTGCTGGAATTGGCTCGCACGTTGGGTGTCCTTCCGACCAAGGTGATCGCCTATGGGATCGAAGCAGGCGACACAGAAGTGGGGCATCCCCTGTCGCCCCAAGTCAGTCACGTGCTGAATGAAGTGGTCCAACTGATTCTGAAAGAGGTAGAGGCGTCGGCATGCACGAATTCCATCTCATGACGCAGGTCGTGAAGGCCGTGGAAACCGGGTTGCAAGGAGTCGCCCAGGCCAAATCCATCGTGGTGCGGGTGAAGATCCGGGCGTCGTCGCATCTGCTGGTGCAGGATTCCTCTATGCTGCACACCGCCTTTGCTCTGGCAGCTCACGGCACGAAGGCTGACGGTGCGACGCTGGAGATCATTCCCCTGCCCGGCGACGCCTGGTGTCCGCGGTGCAAGATGGATCTTGCAGCGATAGGCGTAGATGGTGTCTGTCCAACGTGCGGAGGGGTGATTCTTTCGGGACCGGACGCCCCGGAAATGGTGGTGCACGAATTGGTGGTGGAGGAATGACGCAGGCATCAGCCCAACGGGTCCAGATTGATATCGAGGGAACGGTGCAAGGTGTGGGGTTCCGCCCGTTCGTGTATCGGTTGGCGCGCGAATTGGAATTGTCCGGCTGGGTCCGCAATACGATGGACGGCGTGCTGATCGAAGTGGAAGGGGCCGCCGAAACCGTCGACACGTTTCTCCAACGGCTGCGGGCCGACGCGCCGGCATCAGCCTGTGTCGAATCAATCCGACGGCATGTGGTCCCGGTACTGGATGACACAGGCTTTGCTATCCATCGAAGCACGGAGCCGGGCCGCTGCGCACTCGTGATCGCTCCCGATTTGGCCACCTGCGCCGATTGCCTGCGCGAACTCGCCGATCCATCCGATCGCCGGGTTCGCTATCCGTTTCTCACCTGCACCCAATGCGGCCCGCGTTTCAGTCTGCTCACCGAGATGCCCTACGAACGGTCCAATACGACCATGGGTGCATTCCCGCTCTGTCCCAATTGCGAGGCTGAGTATGAGACTGAAAGCGATCGCCGTTTTCACGCTGAACCGATTGCCTGCCCCGTCTGCGGACCGCACGTGCGATTATGGGATGAACAGGGTCGTGAAGAAGCAGATGGCGAAGAGGCCTTACAGCAAGCCGAGGAGTCGCTCCGGGCTGGTTCCATTGTCGCGGTCAAAGGGTTGGGTGGCTTTCAACTCTGGGTAGATGCCGGATCAGACGAAGCAGTCCGGCGACTTCGCACGAGGAAACAGAGGCCTGACAAACCCTTCGCCGTGCTGTTCTCGTCACTCGATGCGGTCCGAGTCCATTGTCTGCTGTCTTCGGACGAGGAGAGGATGCTGTGTTCTCCGCAAGCGCCGATCGTGCTGGCGCGTAAGCGACAAGTTCATCAGCTGGCTGAAGCCGTGGCGCCGGGCAATCCCTCTCTCGGTGTGATGTTGCCGGCGACGCCGCTGCAGCATCTTCTGATGCAGGATCTCCAACGGCCCATGGTGGCGACGAGCGGCAATCGGTCCGATGAGCCAATCGTGACGGATGAACAGGAGGCCTTAGTTCGACTGAAGGGGATCGCCGACGCGTTCCTTGTGCATGACCGGCCAATTGCGAGACCAGTCGATGATTCGGTCGTGCGGGTGATGGGGAACGGATTCGATGCGAAGGGTTTCGAATCGGGAGACAGCCCGAAGGCGCGCGTGATGATTCTCAGACGCGCCCGAGGTTATGCGCCTCAGGCGATCCGTTTAAGGGACGGCCTCGCCCAGGGAGATGGGCAAGGTCCGGTGCTGGCCGTCGGGGGACATCTCAAAAACACGGTCGCATTGCTCCGAGAGGATCGCGTCTGGCTCAGCCAGCACCTGGGCGAGCTGTCCACTCTGGAAGCGGACACGGCCTTCCGGCAGGCGGTCGGGGATCTGCAACGTTTGCTCCAGGCCGACCCGCGGCTCATTGCCTGTGATCTCCATCCCGATTACCGTTCGTCGGGCTTCGCGCGCGAATTGGCGTCGTCCCTGTCCGTACCGCTGGTTCCCGTGCAGCACCACCATGCGCATGTCGTGTCCTGCATGGCTGAGCATGGACTGGACGGCGAGGTGCTGGGGATCGCTTGGGACGGAGCCGGCTACGGAACGGATGGGCAAGTCTGGGGCGGGGAATTTCTGATTGCTGGAAATCGGCAATTCAGGCGGTTCGCACATCTCCGGCCTTTTCGATTGTTGGGTGGAGAAACGGCCATGCGGGAACCGAGCAGGTCCGCCGCGGCCGTTCTGTGGGAGATGATGGGAGAACAGATGCCGGCGTATCGGCTGCCGTCCTGGGACGTGGCAGACGATCAGCGAGCGCGATTCGCCGCACTGCTCAGATCCGGCCTGGCCTCGCCCTGGACGACGAGCATGGGACGGCTCTTCGATGCCGTGGCGTCACTTACGGGCCTATGTCGCCAGCCCTCCTTTGAAGGCCAAGCGGCGATGGCAGTCGAATTTGCCGCGGAGCGGGCGCAGGCGGATAGAAGGAGCTTCGCGTCGGGCTATTCCGTGGACGTGGCGGAACCAGATTCTTCTGGGGGAACGCGGGTCGTCGATTGGCGTCCGATGATGAGCGCCCTGCTGGATGATCTCCGCCGGGGTTGCAGCCCTGAGCAGATTGCGGCTCGGTTTCATGCGGGGCTGGCGGCCGGCATCGTGCGCGTGGCGCAAGCGGCCGGACTGCCTCGGGTGGTCTTGACCGGCGGCTGTTTTCAGAACGGGTTGCTGTTGTCACTGGCTCGGCGACGCTTGGAAGAGGACGGGTTCGCCGTCTATAGTCACAGCCTGGTTCCGCCTAACGATGGCGGGTTGTCGTTAGGCCAGGCGGTGGTCGCGGCGCACCACTATGCGTTAGTCAGGGAAGGGCGATCCTAGGATGTGTCTTGCGGTTCCCGGACAAGTTCTAAGCATCGAAGATGATCCGCTCCGCACCGCGACGGTGTCGTTCGGCGGCGTGACGAAATCCGTGTCGTTGGCGCTCGTGCCGGAAGCGAGAGTCGGCGACTACGTCATCGTTCATGTCGGCTTTGCCATCAGCAAACTGGATGAGGAAGCCGCGCGACGAACGTTGGAGACATACGCCGACATGGCGGCCTCGGGAAAGCCTGATGCGACCGAGGGGTGAGTGCCGGGCAGGGCGTGTTATGCGGACAGAATCCCCAGGATTCAGCTCTTGTGCGGATCAGCCTAGACATTGTTGGACAGCCTACGCCCTCCCCAGGAGGTGACAGTGGGTGTGAATGACTGGAAAGAACAGGCGCGATCGATGATCGGCAGGGCTGTGCTCGCGCCATCGAGCCACAACACCCAGCCATGGTTCTTCCGATTGTCAGAGTCGGCCATAGATCTATGTGCTGACCGCACACGTGCGTTGCCAGTAAACGACCCTGAAGACCGAGAGCTTACCATTAGCTGCGGTTGCGCGCTTATGAACCTTCGTATCGCAGCCGCCAGCGCCGGCTTACATGTGCAGGTTCGGCTTCTTCCCAAGCCTGAAGAACTGGATCTTCTGGCCCGTGTCTCTCTCTCAAACCTGTCGGATGTGTCCGCTGAGGATGCTCAGCTTGCGGACTTCATCGAAACGCGCCGAACGTATCGGAAACGATTTGCGCCTCGTGAGGTGAGTGCGTCTGCCCTCGATCAGCTGAATGAGGCGACGAAACGAGAAGGCGCGCGCTTGGTACCGCTCTTGACCGAAGAAGTTAGGCAGAAGTTAGCTGCTCTCGTCGCCGAGGGCGATGCCGCGCAGTGGGGCAATCCAAGCTGGCGCCGGGAACTCGCCGCTTGGATGCATCCGCGACGCCGGGGTGATGGATTGACAATGCCTGCCTTGGCAGTCCCGGTGGCCCAGCTTGTTGTTCGGACCTTCGATATGGGCGGAGGCGTCGGTGCGAAGGATCGTCAGCTCGCCGAGGCCTCACCGCTGATAGCGGTCCTGAGCACTGATAGCGACCATCCTCGTGACTGGTTGCTGGCTGGTCAGGCGCTTCAACGCACCCTGCTCATCGGCTGCAGGCACGGGCTGCAGGCCTCCTATCTCAATCAGCCGGTCCAGGTAGCGTCGTTACGGCCCAAGCTACAGAACTTGGTGAGTGCCGGCTTCCCACAGATTCTTCTTCGCATTGGCTACCCTGTCGAAGAGATTCCGCCCGCACCAAGAAGAGCCCTGGATGATGTCATCGAGTAGAGAAAGACCGAAGTGGCGGCTGTCTAACAATCGGTTGCAAAGGTGGCCCCTGCGCACCGCCGCTGAACCGGGGCGTTAGCCGCCATACTTCACGTGATGCCGGGACTGGAATGTCAAAATCGACGACAACCTACTGGAACCCTTTAGCTCCCGACCAACGAACCAGCTGGACTCCCATCAAAGGTCTGGAGGGGATAGCCGAGGAGATCACCCTGAGTATCGATCCGGATACGGGTGAATACACCAGGCTGACCCGCTTCCTGCCGGGCGCTGATACGTCGGCGTTCGGGGGAAAGACCTATGCATATCCCGAGGAGGTATTTATGGTCGCGGGCGGAAAGAGCAGGTAGTAGGAAGGGACGTGGGGGCGCGGCCCAAACGGGCTGATTGTCCCGCTGAAATTGTTCTCTGACCCCTATTGGGCTTAAACGAGGAGGAAAGTTATGGATGATAGCGACGGGATGTTGTTTGTAGCTCATTGGACGCACACGCCTGAGAATTGCCCGGGAAGAAGTAAAGAGGGA
>JABMDL010000089.1 GCA_015903945.1 Nitrospira sp.
GTGTACTACGCGGGCAGCTACACGCTGGAGCAGGATGCGGCGTGGCACCAGGTGATCATCCGGGACACGAGCTTCACGGCGAGCCACATTGTGGCGTTCTACGGGACGTTCCCGCTGTACATCACGTGCGGCGTGGCGAGCTATCTGTATGCGCAGACGCGGTTGCCGCTGTACGCGCAGGCGACGTCGTTCCCGTTGGTGGCGGCGGTGGTGGGGCCGATGATGATTTTGCCGAACGTGGGCTTGAACGAGTGGGGCCATGCGTTCTGGTTTGTCGATGAATTGTTCTCGGCGCCGTTGCACTGGGGCTTTGTGACGTTGGGCTGGTGCGGGTTGTTCGGGGCGGCGGGCGGCGTGGCCGCGCAGATCGTCAGCCGGATGTCGAATCTGGCGGACGTGATCTGGAACAATGCGCCCAAGAGCATCCTGGATCCGTTCCCCAGCCAGGTTAAGACTAGAGAGATGGAACGGACGGCAAATCACATGAACCGTAGGTCGATATCGGAAGGTTGGTTCGGAAGTCTGGGACCAATCTTCCGGTCGGCTGAATGACGGAGGATGCCAGTTATGTTTAGGACCGATGAGATCATCAAGGCCGCGAAGTTGCCGCCGGAAGGCGTCGCAATGTCGAGGCACATCGACTACATTTATTTTATTCCGATCTTGTTCGTCACCATCGTCGGAACATTCCATATGCACTTCGACCTTCTGGCGGGTGACTGGGACTTCTGGATTGATTGGAAGGACCGGCAGTGGTGGCCGATCGTGACTCCGATCACCGCCATTACCTTCTGTGCCGCGCTTCAGTACTACAATTGGGTCAACTATCGACAGCCATTTGGGGCAACCATTACCATTCTGGCACTCCTTGCCGGAAAATGGGTGACCATCTATGCCGCCTGGTGGTGGTGGTCCAACTATCCGGTTAACTTCGTGATGCCCTCCACGCTGCTTCCCAGCGCGATTGTGCTGGATATCATTCTGTTGTTGACGAGGAACTGGACCTTGACCGCGGTGATCGGGGCGTGGCTCTTTGCCATCCTGTTCTACCCGACCAATTGGGCCATCTTCGCCTACAGCCATACGCCGGTCGTCATTGACGGCACGCTGCTTTCATGGGCTGACTACATGGGCTTTGCCTATGTCCGTACCGGGACGCCCGAGTACATTCGGATGATCGAGGTCGGGTCGCTCCGCACATTCGGCGGACACAGCACCATGATCTCCTCGTTCTTTGCAGCCTTCGCATCTTCGCTGATGTACGTCCTCTGGTGGCAGTTCGGGAAGTTCTTCTGCACCGCCTATTTCTACCTGACGGATGACAGACAGAGAACCACCAAGGTGCATGACGTGTTCGCCTATGCGACCTTGGCTCACAGCAACAAAGCGACTGGGGGGAAAGCATGAACGCCAAACACGCCTTCAAACTGTGGATGTTAGGGCTCTGCGGGATGGCGACGCTGGCGGTCACGCCGATACTGGATGTTGCTCCAGCTTTCGCCCACGGTGAACGTTCGCAGGAACCCTTCCTGCGGATGCGCACCGTCAATTGGTATGACACCGAATGGGTTGGGAAGTCGACGAAGGTCAACGACGTAACGGAGCTGAAGGGTAAGTTTCACTTGTCCGAGGATTGGCCTCGTGCGGTGGTGAAGCCCAACCGGACCTTCATCAACGTCGGTTCTCCGAGCTCCGTCTTCCTGCGGCTTAGCTCGAAGGTCAACGGCACCCCGATGTTCGTGTCGGGCCCGATGGAAATTGGGCGTGACTACGAATACGTGGTGACCTTGAAGGCCCGCCTCCCCGGCCACCATCACCTCCATCCGATGTTCGCCGTCAAGGACGCAGGCCCGATCGCCGGTCCTGGTGGCTGGATGGACATCACAGGCCGATACGAAGATTTCACCAATCCCATCAAGACTCTGACCGGTGAAACCTTCGATTCAGAAACCAAGGGGACTGCCACGGGAATCATGTGGCACCTGTTTTGGGCGGCTGTGGCCATCTTCTGGGTCGGTTTCTTCATGATCCGGCCGATGTACCTGATCAGGGCCCGTGTGCTGGCGGCCTATGGCGATGAGATCCTGCTGGACCCGATCGATCGGAAAGTGGGTATCGCCGTGCTCGTCTTCACCGTGACGGTGGTGACGATCGGCTATCTCTCTGCCGATGCCCAGCATCCCGTCACCGTGCCGCTCCAGGCCGGTGAGGCCAAGATCAAGCCGATGCCGGTGAAGCCGAATCCATTAATGATCGAAGTCACCCATGCGGAGTATGATGTTCCCGGCCGCGCGTTGCGCATGACACTCCATGCGACCAACAACGGCACCCAGCCGGTGAGCATCGGCGAGTTCACGACTGCCGGCATCCGATTCACGAACAAAGTCGGCAAGGCGAAACTCGATCCCAACTATCCGGCTGAGCTTATCGCAGCGGATGGGTTGACGATGGACAACGAAGCTCCGATTCAACCAGGTCAGACGGTGGACATCCATGTCGAGTCGAAGGACGTCCTCTGGGAGGTGCAGCGGTTAGTGGACATTCTCCACGATCCGGATCAGCGCTTCGCAGGACTCGTGATGTCCTGGACGGAGTCTGGCGAGCGGTTGATTAACCCGGTTTGGGCTCCTGTGCTTCCGGTCTTCACACGACTGGGTGCATAAACGAGCTCAAAAAGAGGTCAGTAGACACCGGCCCGTCCCCGTCGTAAGACGGAAGACGGGCCGGTGTTTTTTATGAGCATGGCACGTCCTACCCCCCCCTTCTGCGGGCGCCAATCTCCTACGACATCGACGCGATCTGAAGCCTTCTCGGTTCTCTTTAGCGATGGCTTACCCGGTGGATGGCGTTGTCTGAGACCTGCTGACTGGCCGATGACTATCGGATCATTACAGGGGCGCCGGGTTTACCAGGGGCCGAAGGCTAGCGGGTGTGCTTCACAGACGCTTGGGGTTCACTAAGCAGGAAACTCCTCTACGCAGAATATCATCCGGAATGGCTTCCTTGACGGTTCTTATGGCCTCCGCCAGTGCATGACGCGTCTTAGTCCCCGCAACATGGGTGCCGCACCGCCGATTGCCACGGCATCGACCAGACAGTACCAGGCCCCGACACCGCTGGGCGGATTGCCTTGGGGCCATCCGAGCAGAGGATCAATAGATGCCCATTTCCACGCTCCGACCGTTGTCCCTAGCAGTTCAAGCCACGTGGTGATGAAGAAGGCCGCGACGTAGACCATCGGGGACCGACCGGTAACGAGCCATCCCAGAAAAATACAGAACAGCAACGCCCCAACCCAATCTCCCTGTTGAGAAAATCCGCTGATCCCCCATAGCGACCATCCTCCCCATACGCCTATGACAAAAACCGTAATACCTCTGGCATAACGCACGAAGAATCCGGACCTGGCTAACGCCACAGCCGTGAGATACACCATGCCATGCCCAGGCGGGACATAGGCGGGCACGTTTTCGAATCGATAGGTGTACCCGCCCATGTAGAGTGAGGCGAAATGTTCTCCGACGGTGGCAAAGATGACTGCGATGGCGACTTGTGCCTTCGTTTCTCGATTCTCCCCCAATAAGAGTCCGATCAACACCACCCAGGCCACCACTCCCAGTCCCCGTTGCACCCCAAGGCTTCCGCCTATTTCGAAAATAGCGCTAATACTGACGCAGACAAAGGTGAACGCGGCAATAAAGTAATCGCGTGTCCGATGGGCAGAGTCGTCATTGCCGTGTGGAAAATGCCGTAGCATCTTGCCCCAGATTGCCTGTATGCTGAGTTGGTCTGGCGTTGCCGCGCGGGGAATATCCATGTGTTCGATGCCCTGGCTTATGGGACGCGTACGGCGCACATCATATCTCACAGGCAACGGGCGAGCAAGGTTTGTCCCTGTTCCCCTGATCAAGAAAGAATCCCCTCGATGATGACACCGGGCAGTGAGGGCCGACTGATTTCTGTACAAATTGGAATGCCGCAGACTCTTGGGCAGGGTGGTGCGCCTGATCCCATGGATCAACCTTGGACCACCGGGATTTTTAAGCTGCCTGTCACCGACCCGGTCTGGCTTGGCACAACAAACCTGAACGGAGATGGCCAGGCGGATTTAAAGAATCACGGTGGCCCTGAAAAGGCCGTGAACGTTTATCCCTTTGAGCATTACTCCTACTGGCAACAAGAGCTGGGGACAGCCAGTCTTCCCTTTGGGGCGTTTGGGGAAAACTTCACGACAGCAAGTCTCCTTGAATCTGAGGTCTGTCTTGGCGATATTTTTGAGGTCGGAGAGGCGCTTGTTCAAGTCTCACAGCCGCGGCAGCCCTGCTGGAAATTGGCACGGCGCTGGCGCAGAAAGGACCTGGCCCTCCGTGTACAAGAGAGCGGACGAACTGGATGGTATTTCCGAGTCATCAGAGAGGGAACCATTCAAGCAGGGTCATGCCTAAGGCTTGTGGAACGTCCATGCCCAGAATGGACAGTGGCCTCAGCAAACGATGTGATGCATCAACGGACAGATGATCTCCAGGCTGCTCAGGCCCTCGCAGAATGCCAGGCCCTTGCGGTCAGATGGCGTGAGACATTGATGAAGCGGGTTGAAACACGAACGGTAGGGTCAAGCACCGCCAGGCTCTACGGCCCTAACATTTTGCAGGAGCAAAAATAAGAACATCCTGGCATTCGGGGTAAGCGGTCGAATCCTAATAATTGCCGGCCTGATTCTGAGCACTCGACGGGGAGGGCTGGAAAAAGCAAGGGGGGGCTTAGGCCCCCCCAAATTACCCAATGACCAAAAACTCTATTCTGATACGACTATTCTTTATCGTGCACACACCAGACAAAGTTCTTGTTGATCTTAAAATCGTTACCGATGATACCATA
>JABMDL010000090.1 GCA_015903945.1 Nitrospira sp.
GCATGGCCGCCAGGACTTCAGCGCCGCCCGTCATATCCGCCTTCATGTGTTCCATGTTCTCTGCCGGCTTCAGCGAGATGCCGCCGGTGTCAAACGTGACCGTCTTGCCGACGAGGACGACGGGACGGTCGTCTTTCTTGCGAGCGCCACGGTATTCAAGAATGATGAATTTCGGCGGCTCGTGGCTGCCCCGCGCGACGCCGAGCAGCGCGCCCATGCCTAACTTCTCCATGTCTTTTTGCTCGAGAATCTTCAACGCCACGCCAGTTTCTTTCGCGATGGCTTTCGCTTCCTGGGCAATCCTGGCCGGCGTCATCACATTGGACGGATGGTTGCAGAGGTCCCGGACAAAGATCGTCGCTTCTGCCGTCGCGGTTCCCCGACGGACGCCCTCGGAGAGGTCGCGGAACTCCGCTTTATCCCGAGCCGAGAGCGTCATGGAGTCCACGTCGTTGCCCGATCCTCGCTCGCTGCGATACTCGTTGAATTGGTAGCTGCCCAAGACGGCCCCCTCGACCATCGCCTGGGCGACGTCACTGGGAGAGGAGCCGTTCGGAACGATGGCGGGGACCGTCACGGTGAACGTCGCGGCCTTGGCCTGCCTCACTCGTTTGACGGCATATCCCATTGCCTGGCGGATCGTGTCCAGCCCGACGGAGGTCGTTTTCCCCAGACCGACCAGCAATACCCGCTTCGCGGGAATCTTCCGGTGGGTGTGGAGCAACGCCGTTTCCGCTGCCTTGCCCTCAAACTCTTTGGACTGCAGCAACTCCGTGAGGGCGCCCCCCAGCGCACGATCAACCGGGGCCGCGTCGTCCTTCGAGAGGCTGGCTCCTTCGCAATGGAGCAGCACCAGCACATCGGTGGCGTCCCGGTCCACACGCCCGACTTTCACATTCACGTGCATGATCTTCATTCGGTTCTCCTTGTTCGAGCCTCCAGCTGTCAGCCATCAGCCCTCAGCCATGAGGCAAAACGACAGCTGACTGCTGAAAGCTGATAGCAATTCTTTATACGCCCCGCATGTCCGGCGACCAGATCAACTTGTGCAATTGCAGCTGATACCGCACCGGCAACCGGTCGGCCAGCACCCATTCGGCAAGTTGCCGTGGCTCCAGCGTCCCGAACACAGGGCTGAACAACACAGGACACCGGCGGTCTATCTGGAACCGTTCAACCCTCTCCTTCGCCCACTCATAGTCGGCTCGATCGTTGATGACGAATTTGGCTTCGTCGTGCGGGCGCAGCCGCTCGACATTCGGCCAATGCATGCGATCCGACATCCCGCTGCCTGGACATTTGACGTCCAAGATGATGTGCGCTCGGGGATCGACGCCCGCCGTCTCGAGGGCTCCGCTGGTTTCAAGCAGCACCGTGAGCCCTTCGTCGCAGAGCCGAGCCACCAACGTGAGGCATTCCGATTGTGCAAGCGGTTCGCCTCCGGTCACCTCCACCAGAGGACAGCCGTATGCACGGACCTTATCCACAATGGTCTCGATCGATTGCTCCGAGCCGCTATAGAAGGCGTACTCGGTATCGCACCAGGTACAGCGGAGCGGACAGCCGGTGAGACGCACAAACACGCAAGGCCGCCCGGCGAACGTGGATTCACCTTGAATGCTATGGAAAATTTCGGTGACGCGCATGACTCAGATTCGGTGTTCAGCCGATTGCCTCGCTGACTGCTGTCGGCTGAGGACTGATCGCTCTTACTCCCATCGTTGGATCGGCCATTGCCGCCGCTTGGCCATGCGGGCCATCCCTCGAATGGGGTTGACGACCGTGGGGTATCCGACTGCGCTCAACAGGTCGACGTCACCGGGACTGTCGCCGTAGGCGTAGCACTGAGACAGGTCCAGCGTCAGATCCTGCGCCAACTGCTCGATCAATTGCCGCTTGCCCTCTCCGTAGGGAAAAGGAGAGAGGAGATGACCTGTATAGACGCCGTTGACCTGCTCTAATCGGCCGGCGAACCACCGTTCGACTTGTAAGGCTGTCGCGATGGGCTCGATCAAAAAATCGAGCGAGCCGGTCAAGAGCACGATCGTATGGCCTGCTTGCCGGTGCTCCTCCATCCGTCGCATGGCCGTGGGAGACACAGAGGGACATAAATGCTCGCGGCAAAACTCTTCCCCCAGCGGTTCAATCACTTGCGATGGTTTCCCTGCCAGATACAGTTTGCGTTCCCGAAGCGGGCTCAACGACAGGCTGGGCAGGCGCTGGAGGAGCCACCAGAGACTCGCGCGCGCTTCGGGCCATCCGACGATACCTCGACGCCACAGCCACCGAAAGAATCGCCGTTCACTCGCCTCGCCCGGCAAAAGGGTATTGTCGACATCGAAAAACGCGGCGACGGAGGAGTCAAGACTCCTCGTGATGATGGCCTGGGTTGTCATTCGTGTGCGGGCGTGAAATCAGAGGCCGATTCTACCGGAGGGTCCCTTCGTTGACAAGAAATTTGCCCTACTTCTATAATGCCGCTCCCTCAGGCGTCGCTCGTCGTTCGTGAAGCGTATCTCGTGAATCGCTGACCGTGACGAATTCTGACGAACGACGCTTCACGAGTGACGCTTCACGCTTTGTGCCGAAGTGGTGGAATGGCAGACACGCACGTTTGAGGGGCGTGTGGCGCAAGCCGTGCGGGTTCAAGTCCCGCCTTCGGCACCACAATTTCTTTGAAGCATAGCAGTCCGCCGGAACAGGCGTTGTGTGTCCCCGCATAGACACGACACGCTCCAGTGAAGTGGGTGCCGTGAGTTTCTTCCTTGCCCTGCACATTTTCTCCCCTACTGGTCGAACCAACTCCAGCACGCTTCTCCGCCGTCATTTTGAGAGGGAGTCTCTATGACTACGCCAACGACGCTGCCCGAGGCACTCACTGAGATCGAAGGGCTGCGCGGCCAGGTTCGTGAACTGATCCGACTAATGGGGCAGGACGGTCAAGGGAAAACAGGAGCCGCGGATCAGGCGGAAGACTCCCCGGTTGATCACCCCCAGAGAAGAGACACATTTCTACGGGAGATCGTCGAGGGCACCGCAGCTGCGACGGGTACCGAATTCTTCCGCTCCCTCGTGCACCATCTGGCGAAAGCACTCACCGTGCGCTGCGCCTTCATCGGAGAATGGTACGAAGACCGCCCGGACACCATTCATATGCTGGCGGTCTGGTCGGGGACGGCGTTCGGGGAACCCTTCGACTATAAGTTAAGAGGGACGCCCTGCATAAACGTGGTCGGTCGAGAGGTCTGTTTCTACGGAAACGGTGTCCGGCAGCGCTTCCCGGAGGATCGCCTGCTCGCCGAGATGGGCATCGACAGTTATTGCGGGATCCCGCTGTTCGGCCAGTCCGCCAACCCGTTGGGCCTTCTCGTCGTGATGGACGATCGGCCGATGACCAACACCACGGTCGTCAGAGATCTCTTGACGATTTTTGCCTTTCGGGCCGCAGCGGAACTGGAACGGTCTCGGGCCGAGCAAGAGCGGACCCAGGCCTTGGCTGATCTGCACAACGTCATGGAGACCATCCCTGACGTTGTTTTCACGCTGGATCTCGTGGGTAACCTGGCTCGCTGGAACCGTGCGCTGGAACGCGTGACAGGCTACAGCGCGAATGAACTCCTCAATAAACACGCACTAGAATTTGTCCCACCGGCAGAACATGAGCCCACCGCATCGGCGATACAGCGGGCCTTTCGGGACGGGTATGCGGAATTGGAAGGGCACGTACTGACAAAGGACGGCCGCACGATCCCCTATCATTGGACCGGGGCAACGTTGACGGATCACCAGGGCCACATGATCGGATTGACAGGCGTGGGCCGTGACATCAGCGACCGCAAGCAGACGGAATCGGCTCTACGGCAGAGCGAAGCGCAGTTCCGTGCCTTGATCGAACATTCTTCCGACATCACCACCGTGCTTGATCTCGAGGGAAGGATCCGGTTCGAAAGCCCCTCCTTTGAACGGCTGCTCGGATATGCCCAGCATGAGCTCGACGGCCTGATTGCTTCCGACTTTATTCATCCGAACGATCTTCCGACCGTGCTCGAAAAGTTTCAGCTGGTCGTGCAGCGACCGGGCGAGGCCCAAACCGCCGAATTCCGGTTTCGCCATAAGGACGGCTCCTGGATGATCCTCGAGGGAATCGGCCGGTCCATTCTTAATGCGGAAGGGCGACGCTGCGTCATTGTGAATTCTCGTGACGTGACCGAGCGCCAGCGTGTGGTGGACACGCTGGCCCAGCGTTCCCTTCAGCAGCAAGTAATCGCGGAATTCGGCGAATTCGCCTTGCGGGATCGTACGGTGCAGAGCGTAATGGACCAGGCGGTGCAGCGAATCGCTCAGACACTTCACACGGAGTATTGCAAGGTCTTGGAGCTGCAGCCGGGCGGTACATCCT
>JABMDL010000047.1 GCA_015903945.1 Nitrospira sp.
TTGATCAGCCCGATCGCGATGGATCAGGGGTTGCGGTTCGCGGTGCGCGAGGGCGGCAAGACCGTCGGCTCCGGCGTCGTCACGGAAATCTTAGCCTGATGCGCCGTCAGCGGTCAGCCGTCAGCGGTCAGCCATGGAGCTGAAAGCTGATAGCTGAAAGCTGACAGCTGAGGAGTTGAGTGATGCGCGAAATTATCGACCTGGCTTGTACGGCCTGCAAACAGCGGAATTATTCGACCAACAAGAACAAGAAAAACGATCCTGATCGGTTGGAGCGAAACAAGTTCTGTAAGTTCTGCCGGAAGCACGTGCCTCATAAAGAGGTGAAATAGCGTGTTGGGGGTTCAGTGCGCGGGGCTGAGTGTAGGGTAGTTCTTGGGCGATGCCTCAGCACTCAGAGCTCAGCACTGGGTGTAGGGGCATGGTGTCAATGGCAGCACATCGGTCTCCAAAACCGAGAGTCTAGGTTCAAATCCTAGTGCCCCTGCCATACAGAGCTTGCTTCACCCGGAGCGCTTATATTAATGGTCGCGACGGGATAGACGCCTTAAGTGGGGTTGTCATTTTATGAAAAGCTCGCTCGACCGCGAAGTTTCCGATAGTGCGTGCTGAGCGGATGAATCACCGCCCGTGGGTTTTGGTTTGATGGTGAGTGCGGATCGGAACTGAGGAGAAAACGGAGTCACCGATGTTCAAGCGCATGACTGATTCCATTCGGTTGTTCATCACGGATGTGCGGGCAGAATTGAAGAAGGTGTCTTTTCCGACCCGAGCAGAGACCATTGGCTCTACGACCGTTGTGATTGTGTTTTGCGTCATAATGTCGTTGTACCTGTCGGTTGTAGATTCATTTCTTTCGTGGCTGGTCAGCAAGGTGATCTGAGACGGCCGGTGATCGATGAACTGTCTGGTATAGAGGGGCTCTGAGACCTTAGGGGTGGCGCATAATGAAGAACTGGTACGTCATTCATACGTACGCGGGGTTTGAGGGACGCGTGAAAACCAGCTTGATGGAGCGTGCGAATCAGATGGGCTTGGTCGAACAAGTCGGCCAAGTGCTTGTGCCGACGGAGGATGTCATCGAGATCAAGGACGGTAAGCGGCGGACGTCCCGGCGGAAATTCTTCCCCGGCTATGTGCTGGTTGAATTGGAGTCGCCGCTTGGTGATGAAACGCTGCAAATGATCAAGGAGACTCCTAAGGTGACGGGGTTTGTCGGGGGAGGAACCGTTCCGATGCCGCTGACCTCAGAGGAGGTCGAGTCCTTGCTCAAGCAAGTCGATGCGGGGCAGGCCGAGCCTCGGGAACAGGTGAAGTTTATCAAGGGCGATAATGTTCGGATCATCGATGGGCCGTTTCTTGGATTTAACGGCTTGGTGGACGAAGTCGATCAGGACCACAGCCGTCTGAAGCTTATGGTGAGCATCTTCGGTCGATCGACGCCGGTAGAATTAGGGTTTTTACAGGTCGAACGCATTTAAATGCAGCGGTCAGCCCTCAGCAGTCAGCTCTCAGCTTGGCTGAAGGCTGGATGCTGAAAGCTGAGAGCTCGGGAGAGAAACATGGCCAAGGAAGTGTCCGCGCAAATTAAGTTGCAGATTCCGGCGGGGAAGGCCAACCCGGCACCCCCGGTCGGCCCGTCGCTCGGTCAGCACGGTGTCAATATTATGGAATTCTGCAAACAGTTCAATGCCAAGACCCAGAAGGAAGGGGATAGCATTATCCCGGTCATTATCACTGTCTACAAGGACCGGACATTCACCTTCATCATGAAGACCCCGCCGGCATCGGACCTCTTGAAGAAGGCGGCCGGGGTCATCAAGGGGTCTGGTGTTCCCCAGAAAGACAAGGTCGGCAAGATCTCCAGAAAACAGTTAAACGAGATCGCACAAAAGAAGATGGCCGATCTGAACGCCGCCGATGTGGAAGGGGCCGCCAAGATTATCGAAGGCACCGCCCGCAGCATGGGCATTGTTATTCAAGGGTAAGGGGTGGGAGCGGGCGGGCCCACCCGCCTTGCTCGCGGACCGCGCGCCCGCCGGGAAAACGCGGCGTCTCGGCGCCGCGAGGGTGGGCGGGTGAGGACCGGAGGCGAGGCCTCGGTCGACGCGCGCAGTCGCGGGTAAACCCGCCGGCTCCTGAGGAGTGGTAGGTGTAGGGGAGGGGAATGGAAATGGGAAAGAAGATGAAGGCGGCGTTGGAGAAAGTCGAACCGCGCGTGTATGAATTGCGCGAAGCGGTCGAGACCGTGAAGCAGGCGGCCTATACCAAGTTCGACGAATCGGTGGATCTGGCGCTCCGGCTGGGTGTCGATCCGAAGCGGTCCGATCAAATGGTCCGGGGAACGACATCGCTTCCTCATGGAACCGGAAAGAAAGTTCGCGTGTTGGTTTTTGCGAAGGGTGAAAAGGAGCAGGAGGCGCGCCAGGCCGGAGCCGATTTTGTGGGTGCCGATGATTTGATGGAAAAGATCAAGGGCGGCTGGCTGGACTTTGACTGTGCCATCGCGACGCCGGACCTCATGGCTTCCGTCGGAAAACTCGGCAAGCAGTTGGGGCCTCGCGGGCTCATGCCGAATCCGAAGACCGGGACTGTGACCTTCGAGGTCGGCAAGGCGGTCGCGGAGATTCGCAAGGGCCGCGTCGAGTTCAAGGTGGAAAAAGCCGGTATCGTGCAGGTTCCAGTGGGGAAAGTGTCGTTCGATGCCGCAAAGTTATATGACAATGCGTCGGCCATCATTGAGTCCGTCATTAAGGCCAAGCCGGTTTCGTGCAAGGGGCGCTATCTCAAGAGCGCCACGATTTCCAGCACGATGGGGCCCGGTGTGAAGCTGGACGCGGTCGCGCTGATGAAACAGTGGAGCTAACAGGCATCTGGTGCGTGACGGTCGGTTGAGGAAGGGGTGAGGGATGAAGAAGGAACAAAAAGCAACGGCGGTTGCGGAATTGACCGAGAAGTTTGGCCGTGCACGGCTGGCCATTCTCACGGAATGTGTTGGGCTTCCGGTCAATCAAGTGACGGAGTTGCGCAAGCAACTTCGCGGCGCAAAGGCTGAGTATCGGGTTGTCAAGAATACGCTGGCCATCCGCGCGGCGGAGGGGACGGCCTTGGCGGGTCTGAAGGCACATCTCAAGGGGCCGACGGGAGTTGTGATCGGATACGATGACCCTGTGTTGCCGACGAAAGTCTTGCGGGATTTCATCGGCGCCGAAAAACGCGAAGAAAAGATCCGCATGACGGCTGGCGTGTTGGAGGGCAAAGTTGTCCAGCCGGCGGAATTGGCGGCGGTTGCCAAGCTGCCGAAGAAAGAAGTGCTCATCGCGATGCTGCTCTCGGCCATGCAGGGGCCGATCCGCGGCGTCGTGTATACGCTCAATGCGGTCTTGTCGAAATTTGTGAGAGTCATCGCAGCCATTCAAGATAAACGGAAAGGGGAGGGAGACATGTCAGCCACAACCACGAAACTGTCGCAAGAAGAATTGATCAAGGCCATCGAGGGCATGAGTGTGCTCGATTTGGCGGAGCTGGTGAAGGGATTGGAAGCCCGTTTCGGCGTGACAGCCGCTGCGCCGGTCGCGGTAGCCGCTGCACCGGGCGGTGGTGGAGGCGCTGCCGCGCCGGCCGAAGAGAAGACGGCATTCGACGTCATTCTGGCATCGGCACCGGCGGACAAGAAGATTCAAATCATTAAGGTTGTGCGCGAGTTGACCAGCCTTGGTCTGAAGGAAGCGAAGGATCTGGTGGAGGGCGCCCCGAAGCCGGTGAAGACCGGCGTGGCCAAGGAAGAAGCCGACACCATGAAGAAGAAGCTCGAAGAGAGCGGCGCCAAGGTCGAAGTGAAGTAACCGCGTCATTGGTCTCTTGTCATGGGGCGGCCATCGGGCACCGATGGCCGCCGTGTATCTTGTGACCTCCGGCACTCACCACTAACGTGGAGGAACTAGGAATGTCCGAAACGACTCTGCAAGAGTTCGTGGAGCGGAAGGATTTCTCCCGCATTCGAACCAACATCGATATTCCCGATCTGATCGAGATTCAAAAGCGCTCGTACGAAGAGTTTCTGCAGCTGGAAGTGGAGCCGGAGCGTCGGAAGGATCACGGGTTGCAGGCGGCCTTGGCGAGCGTGTTTCCGATTCCGGACTACAACAACACGGCGATGTTGGAGTTCTCCAGCTATACGCTGGGGACGCCCAAGTACGACGAGCGGGAATGTCTCGAGCAAGGCATGACCTTCGCGGTGCCACTCAAGCTGCGAGTCCGGCTGGTTGTATTCGACAAGGAGGACAAGGGCCCCCGCAAGAAGGTGCTCGATGTTCGCGAACAAGAGGTCTACGTCGGCGAATTGCCCCTGATGACCGAGCGGGGTACGTTCATCGTCAATGGGACGGAACGAGTTGTTGTCAGCCAGCTTCACCGGTCACCCGGCGCGTCCTTTACGCATGATAAGGGGCGCACTCATGCGAGTGGCAAAGTGCTCTATAGCGCACGGATCATTCCCTATCGGGGCTCCTGGCTCGATTTCGAGTTCGATGCCCGGGACATTCTCTATGTCCGCATCGATCGCCGCCGGAAAATGCCGACCACGATTCTCCTGAAGGCGTTCGGTTTCTCAAGTGACGATTTGCTCAAGATGTACTACCCCGTCGAGGAGATTCGTGTTTCCAGGGGAAAGATGTATCGGAAGTTGGATGCGGAGATTCATCATGGGCTCCGGTGTTCGGCGGAAGTCACGGACAAGGGCGGCAAGGAACCGCTGGTGCGGGAAGGCGCCAGGCTGACCAAGGGGCTGATCGCCAAGCTGAAAGCGGCGGGCGTCAAAGAAATCCCGATGCTGCCCTCGGAGCTGATCGGCCGGGCCGTGCTCACGGAATTGGTCGATTCCAAGAAAACGAAATTGGCGGAAAAGAATCAGCGGCTCACTGCCGAGATTGTGGAAGCGATCGTCGAGAGCGACGTGGAGGAGTTTAAGGTCATCTATCTCGACATGGCGACGGCCACACCCGTCATCCTCGACACCTTGGAGATGGAAAAGATCGGGTCGAAGGAAGAAGCGATGGTGGAAATCTACCGCCGTCTCCGTCCGGGGGAAACGCCGTCCGTCGAGACCGCGCGGGCGCTGTTCGACAATTTATTCTTGAATGCCAAACGCTACGACTTGTCTCCCGTCGGGCGTCTCAAGCTCAACAAGAAACTCGGGTTGGACCTGCCCCTCGAGCAGCGGACCCTGACGGCGCAGGACATCGTGGAAGTGATCCGTTATCTCGTCAATCTCAAGATGGGGAAAGGCGAGATCGACGACATCGATCACTTGGGCAATCGCCGCGTGCGATCGGTCGGCGAGTTGTTGGAGAACCAGTTCCGTTTGGGGCTCGTCCGTATGGAACGGAGCATCAAGGAACGGATGAATCTCCTCGATATGGAAACTGTCCTGCCGCATGACTTGATCAACGCCAAGCCGGTGGTGGCGGCGGTGAAGGAGTTTTTCAGCAGCAGCCAGCTTTCACAATTCATGGATCAGACAAACCCGCTCGCTGAAATCACCCATAAGCGGCGGCTCTCGGCCCTTGGCCCAGGCGGCCTGACAAGAGAACGGGCGGGTTTCGAAGTGCGGGACGTGCATCCATCGCATTACAGCCGCATCTGCCCGATTGAGACACCGGAAGGTCCGAACATCGGATTGATTACGTCGCTGGCCACCTATGCCCGGATCAATGAGTTCGGGTTTATCGAAGCGCCGTACCGCAAGGTCGTCAAAGGGCGAGTCACTGATACGATTGAGTATCTGTCGGCGATCGAGGGTGACAAGTATGTCATCGCTCAGGCCAACTCGAAGGTGGATAGCTCTGGTCGAATGGTGTCGGAAACGGTGTCCTGCCGCCACGGCGGGGATTTCGTCACGGCGACACCGGACAAGATCGAGTATATGGACGTGTCGCCGAAACAAGTTGTCAGCGTAGCGACGGCATTGGTGCCCTTCTTGGAGCATGACGATGCAAACCGCGCGCTCATGGGGTCCAACATGCAGCGTCAGGCGGTCCCCCTGTTGACCGCTGAAGCTCCGCTGGTCGGCACTGGAATGGAAGCGGTGGTCGCGCGCGATTCCGGCTATGTCATTCAGGCCCGGCGGGCCGGTGTTGTCGAAAGCGTCGATGCCACCCGCATCGTGGTGCGGGGTGATTCGAGGGATGGAAAGAAAGGCAAAGATTCCGGGCTCGACGTCTACGACCTGATCAAGTTCCAGCGGTCGAATCAGAATACCTGCATCACGCAGACACCGGTGGTGCGCATCGGCCAGCCGGTCAAGAAGGGGCAGGTGCTTGGCGACGGTCCGGCGATCGACCATGGAGAGCTCGCGTTGGGCAAGAACGTGCTCGTGGCGTTCATGCCGTGGGGTGGGTACAACTTCGAGGACGCCATTTTGCTCAGCGAAAAATTGGTCCGCGAAGATGCCTTCACCTCGATTCACATCGAGGAGTTCGAGGTGGAAGCGCGCGACACGAAGCTGGGCAAGGAAGACATCACACGCGACATTCCC
This sequence comes from Nitrospira sp., assembly GCA_015903945.1. Taxonomy (GTDB): domain Bacteria; phylum Nitrospirota; class Nitrospiria; order Nitrospirales; family Nitrospiraceae; genus Nitrospira_D. Next base: position 6,536 of record JABMDL010000047.1, read on the forward strand.
AACGTCGGCGAGGAAGCGCTCAGAAATCTGGACGAAAGCGGAATTATCCGCATCGGCGCCGAGGTGAAGCCGGGCGACATTCTGGTCGGCAAGGTCACGCCCAAGGGTGAAACTCAGCTGACGCCGGAAGAGAAATTGCTCCGCGCGATCTTCGGCGAAAAGGCCGGCGATGTAAAAGATACCTCGCTGACCGTACCGCCTGGTGTCGAAGGCATCGTGGTCGACGTGAAGATCTTCTCGCGCAAAGGCCTCGACAAGGACGAGCGGTCCAAGAGTATCGAGACCGACGATCAGATGAAGTTGCAACGTGACCATCATGAAGAGCTGCGGATCATTGACGAAGAAAAGACCAAGAAGATCCGTAAGCTGTTGCTCGGCAAAGTGGTGGGCCGCGATTTGATGGATCCGGACACCGGCGACGTTATCCTGAAGAAGAAGGGCAAACTGACGGCGGAGATTCTCAAGCGGCTGCCCGACGACACCGTGCGCCACATTATTCTCAGCGACCCGGACGAGCAGAAGGAGTTAGAGGACGTCGAACGGCGCGCGAAAGAGCAAATCGAAATTCTTCAGACGCTCTATGACGAAAAGGTCGGGCGCTTGAAACGGGGAGATGAATTGCCCCCCGGCGTCATCAAACTGGTCAAAGTCTATATCGCCATGAAACGTAAGATTCAGGTCGGCGACAAGATGGCGGGCCGCCATGGGAACAAAGGCGTCGTGTCGCGAGTGTTGCCGGAAGAGGATATGCCCTATTTGCCGGATGGAACCCCGGTGGAGATCGTACTGAACCCGCTGGGCGTGCCGTCGCGTATGAATGTGGGCCAAATCCTCGAAACACATCTTGGCTGGGCCGCCAAAGCCCTGGGCATCCAGGTGGCCAGCCCGGTGTTCGATGGGGCGTCGGAAAAAGAAATCAAGGATCTGCTCAAGAAAGCCAAGCTGCCGCCGAGCGGACAGAGCCAGCTGGTCGATGGCAAAACAGGTGAGCCCTTCGGCAGCCCAGTGACCGTCGGATATATGTACGTGCTCAAATTACACCATTTGGTGGATGACAAGATTCATGCGCGGTCCATCGGCCCCTATTCGCTCGTAACGCAGCAGCCCCTGGGCGGTAAGGCTCAGTTCGGCGGCCAGCGATTGGGCGAAATGGAGGTGTGGGCGTTGCAGGCGTACGGCGCCGCCTCGACGCTGCAAGAATTTCTCACGGTCAAGTCCGACGATGTGCCGGGTCGGTCGCGCATGTACGAAGCAATTGTGAAGGGGGAGCCGTTCCTCGAGCCGGGGTTGCCCGAGTCGTTCAACGTCTTGGTCAAAGAACTGCAAAGCTTGGGGCTCGATGTGGAGCTGGTCAAGACGCAAGACTAACCGCTTGTGTGCCGGCTGAAGCCGGCATCAGAGGAGGTCACTACCTTGGAAGGCGTATACACGTTATTTGAAAAACAGCGGGATTCGGTGTCGTTCGATTCGATGCGCATTCGCATCGCCTCACCCGAGAAGATCCGGTCCTGGTCATATGGTGAGGTCAAGAAGCCGGAAACGATCAACTATCGGTCGTTCAAACCGGAAAAAGACGGGTTGTTTTGCGCGAAGATCTTCGGTCCGATCAAGGACTGGGAGTGTAACTGCGGCAAATACAAGCGCATGAAACATCGAGGGATCGTCTGCGATAAGTGCGGCGTCGAAGTGATTCAATCGAAAGTGCGCCGGGAGCGCATGGGGCACATCGAACTGGCTGCTCCGGTTGCGCATATCTGGTTCTTGAAGGGCGTGCCGAGCCGTATCGGGACCTTGCTCGACATGAGCCTGAAGCACCTGGAGAAAATTCTCTACTTTGAGAGTTACGTCTGTGTCGATGCCGGCTCAACCGATCTGACGGAAAAAGAATTGGTGTCGGAGGAAAAGTTGCGATCCTTGCAGTCCGAATTCGGATCCACGGGCTTCAAGGTGGGCATCGGCGCGGAGGCCATCAGGGAATTGCTGCGGAAGATCGACATTAATTCGTTGTGGGACGAGCTCCAGGCCAAGGCCAAGGCCTCGACATCGTCCGCCATGAAAAAGAAATATGCCAAGCGACTCAAAGTGCTCGAGGCGTTCCGCAAGTCAGGCAACAAGCCGGAGTGGATGGTCTTAGACGTCATTCCGGTGCTGCCGCCGGAATTGCGACCGTTGGTTCCCCTCGACGGCGGCCGGTTTGCCACGTCTGATTTGAATGATCTCTATCGGCGCGTGATCAATCGGAATAACCGCCTCAAGCGGTTGATGGAATTAAAAGCTCCCGGCGTCATCATCCGGAACGAAATGCGGATGTTGCAGGAGGCGGTCGATGCATTGTTTGACAACGGGCGTCGAGGACGCGCAATCCGTGGGCCGAACAAGCGTCCGCTCAAGTCGTTGAGTGACATGCTCAAGGGGAAGCAGGGCCGGTTCCGGCAGAATCTGCTTGGAAAGCGAGTCGATTACTCAGGCCGTACAGTCATCGTCGTTGGTCCGGAGCTGCGCCTGCACCAGTGCGGGTTGCCCAAGAAGATGGCCCTCGAACTGTTCAAGCCGTTCATTTTCCATAAGCTCGAAGCGCGCGGTGCGGCGACCACGATCAAGAGTGCCAAGCGGCTGGTCGAAAAGGAGCGTCCTGAAGTGTGGGATGTGCTTGACGAAGTGATTCGCGAGCATCCGGTGTTGCTGAACCGAGCGCCCACCCTTCACCGGCTCGGTATCCAAGCCTTCGATCCCGTCTTGGTCGAAGGGAAGGCGATTCGGTTGCATCCACTCGTGTGCGCCGCGTTCAACGCAGACTTCGACGGAGACCAAATGGCGGTCCACGTACCGCTGTCCGTCGAGGCGCAGGTCGAGGCGCGGGTGTTGATGATGTCGATCAACAACATTCTCTCGCCGGCCAACGGCAAGCCGATTGCCGTGCCATCCCAAGACATGGTCCTCGGCTGCTATTGGTTGACCAAGGAGCGGTTGGGCGCCAAGGGCGAAGGTAAGGTGTTCGGCTCTCCCGAAGAGGTGCGCATTGCATTCGATGCGCGCCAAATTGAGGAGCATGCACGCATCAAGGTTCGGATGGCAGGAAACTTGGTGCAGACCACAGTCGGTCGGGTGTTGCTTTCCGAGATCCTGCCGGCAAGCCTCCCGTTTGCTCACGCGAACAAGTTGATGACCAAGAAAGAGATGACCAAACTGATCGATTCGGTCTATCGGCAGACCGGGCATCGGGACACCGTCGAATTTTTGGACAAGATTAAGGATATCGGGTTCACCTACGCCACCAAAGCGGGACTGTCGATCTGTATCGACAACATGCATATCCCGAGCAAGAAGGAAGATTTCGTCGGAAAAGCTCAACGGGAAGTGAATGAAATCGAAAAACAATACTCGGAAGGGCTGATCACCAACGGCGAGCGATACAACAAGGTGATCGACATCTGGGCGCATGTGACCGAGCAGGTCTCCAACGAGATGATGAAGGAGCTGGGCGCCGGAGGCGATCCGGGCAAAGCCGAATCCTTCAACCCCATCTTCATGATGGCCGATTCTGGTGCGCGAGGCAGCTCGCAGCAGATTCGGCAGCTGGGTGGCATGCGCGGACTGATGGCCAAGCCGTCAGGAGAAATCATCGAAACACCGATTACGGCCAACTTCCGTGAGGGGCTCACCGTGTTGCAGTACTTTATCTCGACGCACGGAGCCCGCAAAGGTCTGGCCGATACCGCGCTGAAAACGGCGAACTCCGGTTATCTGACCCGCCGGCTCGTCGATATTGCGCAGGATGTGATCATCAGCGAGATCGACTGCGGGACGCACGACGGCATCATCGTCAGCGCGCTGGTTGAAGGCGGAGAGATCATCCAGCCGCTGGAAGATCGCGTGCTGGGCCGCCTGGCCGCGGAAGACATCCGTGACCCTGTGACCGGAGAAATCATTGTGTCACGGAATGAGGAAATTCACGAAGATCTGACGAAATCCATCGTCGAGGCCGGAGTTGATCGTGTCAAGATTCGGTCTGTACTGACGTGCCAATCGGCCCGCGGCGTCTGCCGCGCCTGCTACGGCCGGGATCTTGCGCGAGGCCGCCTGGTCGAGAAAGGCGAGCCCGTGGGCGTCATCGCCGCGCAGTCGATCGGCGAACCCGGCACACAGCTCACGATGCGGACGTTCCACATCGGCGGGACGGCCAGCAAAGTCGTCGAGCAAACCGTGCTGGAGGCCAAGCATGCCGGGCGTATCAAATTCATGAGTTTCGATGCGAAGAGAAACGCGGATGTTCATAACGCCGGCATCGCGGTGAGGAACAAGGAAGGCGAATGGGTCGTGATGAACCGCAACACGAAGATTGCGATCGTCGACGACAGCGGCCGTGAACGCGAAAAGTATCCGGTCGTTTATGGAGCAAAAATCAAGATTAAGGACGGGGATCCCGTAGTTGTCGGACAGAAGCTGGTCGAGTGGGACCCCTACTCGCTTACCATTCTGACGGAGGTGGGCGGAAAGGTGGCGTTTGGAGACATCGTCGAAGGCGTCACGATGAAGGAAGAGTTCGACGAAGTGACCGGCTTGTCGCGCAAGGTCATTATCGAGCACGCCGGCGCGACGTTGCGTCCGCGCGTGTCGATCAAGGACGAGGCTGGAAAGACGGCAAAGGTTTCCGGCGGCTCCAGCACCGTTGCACGGTATTTGTTGCCGGTGGGGGCGCATATCTTCGTCGAAAAGGGCGCGATGGTTCACCCGGGAGACGTGTTGGCCAAGATTCCACGCGAGACGACTAAGACGAAGGACATCACCGGAGGCCTTCCGCGCGTGGTTGAGCTGTTTGAGGCGCGGAAACCGAAGGAGCAGGCTGTGATCACTGAGATCGACGGCGAAGTCTCCTATGGTGGGTTCGTCAAGGGCCAACGCAAGGTACTGGTGGATAACAAGCTGGGTGATGTGAAGGAATACTTCATTCCCAAGGGCAAGCACGTCAATGTGCACGAAGGGGATTGGGTGCGGGCTGGCGAACCGTTGATGGACGGGTCGGCGAATCCGCATGACATTCTCGACGTGCTTGGTCCCAACGAGCTGCAAAAATATCTTGTCGATGAAGTGCAGGATGTGTATCGGTTGCAGGGTGTCTCGATCAACGATAAGCACATTGAAATCATCGTGCGGCAAATGCTTAGAAAAGTCCGGATTGAAGATCCGGGCGATACGCAGTTCTTGCCGGGCAGCCAGGTCAGCAAGAGCGCGTTTGAGGCTGAAAACCAGCGGGTGCTTGAAAAGGGCGGTACACCTGCCTTGGGCAAGCCCGTTCTGCTCGGTATCACGAAGGCGGCCTTGACGACCGACAGCTTCATCTCGGCGGCCTCGTTCCAGGAGACCACGCGTGTGTTGACGGAAGCGGCCATCAACGGGCGCGAAGATAATCTGTTGGGGCTCAAGGAAAACGTCATCGTGGGCCGATTGATTCCCGCCGGATCCGGCTTTGAGGAGTATCGCGATACCTTCGTGATTAGTGAGAAGCCTGAAGCGGTGGTCGTCGGGGCAGCTCCAGTAGCGGCTGCGTCCGTCTCTTCTGAGGCTCCAGCAGCGGCTGGAGGCGATGGCACGCTGTCTTAGTCAGAAGAGTAGTGGTTCTACTTGACAGCGAGAGGCGACATCACTATAATCCCACGTCTTTGCGCAGTGGGCAGGTTGTTGTGTTTGACGTTTTTGGAAAGGTTTGCGTGGAATGCCAACGATCAATCAGCTGGTCAGGAAAGGCCGAACCCTCGTCAAGGCCAAGACAAAGAGCCCGGCGCTGAAGGCCTGTCCGCAGAAGCGAGGAGTGTGCCTTCGTGTCTATACCACGACGCCGAAGAAGCCAAACTCGGCTCTGCGGAAAGTGGCGCGTGTGCGGCTAACGAATGGGATGGAAGTGACGACCTACATTCCCGGTGTCGGACACAATTTGCAGGAGCATTCTATAGTCCTGGTGCGCGGTGGCCGCGTGAAGGACCTGCCGGGAGTTCGGTATCACTTGGTCCGCGGTGCGCTCGATGCCGTCGGAGTGGCCGATCGGAAGCAAAGCCGTTCGAAGTATGGAGCCAAACGGCCGAAATAGGTCCGCATCGCCGTATGTGGGTCTGTGCCAATGGCGCATCAACTAGTGATTGGGTAGGAGTAAGATGCCTCGTAGTAGATTTTTAGGTCAACGCGAAGTGCTTCCCGACGTACGGTATCGCGACAAGCTTGTCGGGAAGTTCATTAACACGCTGATGTCTGGTGGGAAGAAGAGCACGACCGAGCGGATTTGCTATGGAGCATTTGACGTCATTCAGGAAAAGACCGGCGGCGATCCGTTGAAAGTGTTCAAGGCCGCCATCGACAATGTAAAGCCGATCGTGGAAGTGAAGTCGCGCCGCGTGGGCGGTGCGTCGTATCAAGTTCCGGTCGAGATCAGGCCGTCGAGGCGTGTGTCGTTGGCGCTTCGTTGGCTGTCGCAGTCGGCGAGAACGCGCGGTGGAAAGAGCATGAGGGAAAAGCTCGCCGCCGAGTTGCTGGATGCCTCAAACAATACAGGGGCCGCAGTCAAGAAGCGGGAAGACGTGCATCGGATGGCGGAGGCAAACAAGGCCTTCGCCCATTATCGCTGGTAACGTCGTTCTGTGCTGCCGTTAAGCCGTGCTGCGATTCGCAAACGTAGGTGCCCCTTCATCGCAGCAGCATGATCCGGCTTGACGTGCAGCACAGGTGTTTTTAGAGGACTCACGTGGCGCGGCAAACATCGTTAGAGCATACGAGAAACATCGGCATCATGGCCCACATTGATGCCGGAAAAACGACCACGACCGAGCGGATCTTGTACTATACGGGCATGACGCACAAGATGGGCGAAGTTCATGAGGGCGCTGCGACAATGGACTGGATGGAGCAGGAGCGTGAGCGCGGCATTACGATCACGGCTGCGGCGACCACCTGCTTCTGGAAGGACAAGCGCATCAATATTATCGACACGCCGGGCCACGTTGATTTTACGATCGAGGTTGAGCGTTCCCTCCGCGTGCTTGATGGTGCGGTGGCTGCCTTTGATTCCGTGCAGGGGGTTGAGCCGCAATCGGAAACGGTCTGGCGCCAAGCCGATAAGTATGGGGTCCCGCGCATTGCCTGGATGAATAAGATGGATCGAATTGGCGCTGACTTCTACGCCAGCGTGCAGTCCATCATTGATCGTCTTGGGGCGAACCCCGTTCCTATCCAGATTCCGATCGGGCGAGAAGCGGAATATCGGGGCTCGGTGGATCTCGTGAGCATGAAGGCCTACTTTTACGACGATGAAACTCTTGGTGCTAAGTATAAGATCGATGAAATTCCAGCCAATCTCCTAGGGCAGGCGAAAGAGTATCGGGAGAAAATGCTGGAAGCCGTTGCCGAGTTTGATGATCAGGTCATGGAGAAGTATTTGAACGGTCATTCGCTGACGGAAGAGGAAGTGCGTCGGGCGATCAGGGCCGCGACGATCGCGATGAAGGTGATTCCAGTTGTCTGCGGGTCTGCTTTTAAGAATAAGGGTGTCCAGCAGTTGTTGGATGCTGTCGTGGATTACCTGCCATCGCCACTCGATGTTCCGCCGGTGAAGGGGATTGATCCCAATACGGATAAAGAAGTTCTGCGCAAGCCGTCTGATAGCGAGCCGTTTGCGGCGCTCGCCTTCAAGTTAATGACCGACCCATTTGCGGGGCAGGTGGTATTTTTCCGTGTCTATTCCGGAATGCTGAAGACTGGATCGCCGGTGCTCAATGTGACGAAGGGTACGAGAGAGCGTATCGGGCGGTTGCTTAAGATGCATGCGAATAAACGGGAAGAAATCGACATCGCCTATGCGGGTGACATAGTTGCTGCCGTCGGTCTGAAGGGTGCCACGACCGGAGATACGTTGTCTGATGAGAAGGAGCCGATCCTGTTGGAAGTTATGAAGTTCCCGGAGCCTGTGATTGCGATGGCGATTGAGCCTAAGACGAAGCAGGATCAGGAGAAGATGGGATTCGCGCTTCAAAAATTGGCACAGGAAGACCCTTCGTTCAGGGTCCGTACGGATGAGGAAACGGCGCAAACGATTATTGCCGGGATGGGTGAGCTGCATCTTGAAATTATCGTTGACCGGATGTTGCGTGAGTTTAAGGTTGAAGCCAACGTGGGCAAGCCGGAAGTGGCGTTTCGAGAGACGATTCGCCGGAAAGCTGAAGCGGAGTCTAAGTATATCAAGCAGACGGGTGGCCGCGGTCAGTATGGCCACGTCGTGTTGTCGGTTGAGCCGTCCGAGTCCGGTAAGGGCTTCGAGTTCGTCAATAAAATCGTCGGCGGTGTGATTCCGAAGGAATTTATCCCGGCTGTTGAAAAGGGTGTGAGGGAGCGGTTGGATGCCGGCGTTATCGCCGGGTATCCCCTGCGCGATGTGCGCGTGACTCTTACGTACGGCTCGTATCACGATGTCGACTCGAATGAAATGGCCTTCAAAATCGCCGGGTCCATGGCGTTTGCCGAAGCTTGCAAAAAGGCTGATCCGGTTTTGCTTGAGCCGATTATGAAGGTGGAAGTCCTGGTTCCGCAGGAGTTCATGGGTGATGTGATCGGCAACTTGAATGGACGGCGCGGTAAAGTGCAGGGGATGAAGGTGCGGGCTGGTGCGCAGGCTATCGACGCATCTGTGCCGCTGAGTGAGATGTTTGGGTATGCGACTGATCTCCGCTCGCGCACGCAAGGCCGCGCAACGTACAGCATGGAATTCGATCGGTACGATCAGGTCCCGCGTCAGATTTCTGAAACCATCATTGCCAAGTATCGGGGTGAATAGGGGCACGTAGAGGAGAGACGTATGGCGAAGGCGAAATTTGAGCGGAAGAAGCCGCACGTGAACATCGGGACGATCGGGCACGTGGACCACGGGAAGACCACGTTGACGGCGTCATTGAC
>JABMDL010000016.1 GCA_015903945.1 Nitrospira sp.
CAGCCCGACCTCCATCACGGTCGACCCCTCGGGGCGGTTCGCCTATGTGGCGAATATCAACTCCAACAACGTTACCACCTACAGCATTGATTCCACGACTGGCGCGCTGACCGAAGTGGGCACGGAAGTGGCAGCCGACCTCGCTCCGTTCTCGGTTACGGTCGACCCCTCGGGGCGATTCGCCTATGTGGCGAATGCAGGTTCCGATAACGTCACCACCTACAGCATTGATTCCACGACCGGTGCGCTGACCAAAGTGGGCACGGAAGTGGCGGCTGGCAGCAGCCCGACCTCCATCACGGTCGACCCCTCGGGGCGGTTCGCCTATGTGGCGAATATCAACTCCAACAACGACAACGTTACCACCTACAGCATTAATTCCACGACCGGCGCGCTGACCGAAGTGGGCACGGAAGTGGCAGCCGGTACCAACCCGCGCTCCGTCGCGGTCGACCCCTCGGGGCGATTCGCCTATGTGGCGAATGCAGGCTCCAACAACGTCACCACCTACAGCATTGATTCCACGACCGGTGCGCTGACCGAAGTGGGCACGGAAGTGACGGCTGGTACCATCCCGTACTCCGTCATGGTAGTGGCTGGGATTTGAGTAAGCGACACGCGGTATTCTCGTACAAACCGGCGGAAACCCTCACCGATTTTTTGTTTGCCGGAGGGGCCTAGCTGGGGCCGGGCGTTGCTATCTTGATCACTACCAACAATCCGACGAGCGTCCAGCACTATGGCCCATCGCTCTCCTTGTAGGGACAGAACAACGTAAAGGGACGTACGGCACGCTCTAACCAACCGGAAGCACATTGTGACATGCCGGCGATAGTTGGAGGTTAGGCGGCGGTGCCGATGAGGCTTTCCAAGGGAATGCGGAGTTGTTTGTGCAGCCGGCGGATCATTTCTAGCGACAGACCCCGTTTCCTCGTCAGAATTTCAGACACCCTCCCGCGTCCACTGAGGACAGTTTTCAAGTCCTTGCGACTCATGCCGAGTTGGTCCATCCTGAATGCGATGGCGCCTACGGGGTCTCCTGGTTCTGCCGCGGTATTTCTCTGGTCGAACTTGACCGAGCGCCGCCGTCTCGCTAGTATCCATATCGGAAGCATTCTGGATGCCAAATGGGAGGAGCAGTCATGGCGACGTTGACCATCAAGAACATTCCTGAACCGGTGGTGAAGCGACTCAAGCAACAGGCGGCCGCCCAGCATCGCAGCCTGAATTTTCAGGTCATTTCGTATCTGGAGCAAATGACACACAGCGTTCCTCTCGATGCCGATGCACTGTTGGCACGCGCCCGTTTGCTTCGCCGTATGCCTGATGCCGTAAAGCTGACGGATCGAGTTCTGCGTGCGCTCAAGACGGTCGGTCGGCCATGATCGTGGCCGATACGAATCTCTTGATTTATCTGTATATCCAAGGGCAGCGAACGGCGGAGAGCGAAGCCGTACTCCAGCGTGATCCCGTATGGGCGGCCCCATTGTTGTGGCGATCTGAATTCCGCAATGTGCTGATCGGGCTTGTCCGGAAGCGCGCGTTGTCGTTGGAGGCTGCCACTGCCATCCTCGAAGAAACGGAACGGTGGCTGGCTGGTCATGAATATAGTGTGGTCTCCCGTCACGTGCTGAGTCTTGCGGGACAGTCCGGCTGCTCGGCCTATGACTGCGAGTTTGTCGCTCTGGCGCAGGACTTGAGAGTCCCCTTGGTGACGGCTGACCGTCAGCTCCTCGGAGCATTCCCCACTGTGGCAGTCTCCCCGGCTTCATTTGTAGGCTCAGCGACTTGATGGACAGAGGCGGCGCAGCGTCGGTAATTCGGTTGACGGGACCGGCTCTTCTGACGTATCGTGAACGGACTGTAGACCTGACGACTATGTAGAGCCTGGCCGAAGGAGCTACGACGACTATGAAAATCTATCTCGCCAATCCCCGTGGGTTTTGCGCCGGCGTCGATCGGGCGATCGACATCGTGGATCTGTCTCTCAAGAAATACGGCGCACCGATCTATGTTCGCCACGAAATCGTCCATAGCCGCCATGTCGTGAACTCACTCCGGCAAAAAGGGGCGGTGTTCGTGGAAGAGCTGAACGAAGTACCGGAAGGATCGGTTGTCATTTTCAGCGCGCACGGAGTGGCGAAGTCGGTGTGGGAAGAGGCGAACCGCCGTCGGCTGCATGTGATCGACGCTACCTGTCCGCTGGTGATCAAGGTCCACAATGAAGTCAACCGCGATTATACCCAGGGATACGATCTGATCCTGATCGGTCACGCAGGCCACCCGGAAGTGATCGGGACGCTGGGGCAGATTCCCGACAAGTTCCATCTGGTGTCTTCGGTCGAAGATGTTGAAAAGCTCCAAGTAGAAAGTACTGTCAACCTCTCCTATGTGACGCAGACGACGCTGAGTGTGGATGAATGCCGGGATATCGTCGGCGCGCTGCACCGGCGGTTCCCGAACATCAAGGGCCCGCATCAGGAAGATATCTGCTACGCGACCCAGAATCGGCAAAATGCCGTGAAGGAATTGTCGCGCTTGGTCGACGTGATTCTGGTCATCGGGTCTCCGAACAGCTCCAACTCTAACCGGCTGCGCGAGCTGGGCGAACAGTGCGGCATTCCTTCCTATCTCATCGATTCGGCCAACGACATCAACCCGGCGTGGCTGCAAGGGGCCAAAGCCGTCGGCATCGCGGCTGGCGCATCGGCTCCGGAGATCCTGGTCACGGAAGTCGTCGCGTTCTTGCGAGCCTCCGGCCCGTCGGAGCTGGAAGAGCTCACCGTGATCGAAGAAGATGTCGAATTTCTCTTGCCGAAGGAGTTGGTTCAGATCGAGTCTGCGGGAAAGTCTGCGGCCAGCGTCGCCGGGTAAGTTGTTCTACAGCACTTTCTTGAATATTCCCTACATCTTGTAGGGCGTAGCTTGCCACTCCCCCACCTGCTGTATTTTCTTTTGCTTTCTTTGAACCGGCTGTGCTAGAAGGGCACACCAATTTTTCAGCTTCTCAACGATCATTGACGAGCCGAACAGGTGATCTGATGTATTTGAAATCGTTGGACATGTTGGGATTTAAGTCATTTGCGGAAGCTAAAATCAGCTTTCCGGAGGGGGTGACGGCGATCGTCGGCCCCAATGGAAGCGGGAAGAGCAATGTGGTGGATGCCATCCTGTGGGTACTGGGAGAGCAGAGCACCAAGACGCTCAGAAGCGAGAAGATGGAGGACGTCATTTTTAACGGCACGGAATTGCGCAAGCCGTTGGGAATGGCTGAGGTCTCGCTGACCATCGGCGGGTTGGATCAAGCGGCGATGAAACTGGAAGGCGGGACGGGGCTTCCCGGTCAATTAACCGAATTCCAGGAATTGATGATTACTCGACGGCTCTATAGAAATGGAGAGAGCGAGTATCTGGTCAATAAGACGGCATGCCGACTCAAGGACATTCGGAGCTTACTGCTCGACACTCGTGCGGGAAGCAAGGGCCATACAGTGATTGCTCAGGGCCAAATCGACCAGATTCTGAACGCGTCGCCGCAGGACCGGCGTGAACTCATCGAGGAAACCGCCGGAATCATCCGGTACAAGAAACAGAAAGCCGAAGCACTGCGAAAACTTGAAGCGACCCAGCAAAACCTGCTGCGTGTCCGCGATATCATCGCGGAAGTAAGAAAACAGCTCAATTCGCTGGAGCGGCAGGCGCGACAGGCGCGGACCTACCAGACCTTGCAGCAGGAGGCGCGTGGTTTGGAAGTGGAGCTGCTGACTCGCGAATTCCGGACGTTGCGGGCTGGTTTGGCGGAGGCCGAAGCGGAAGTCGCGGCCTTGGACGCCAAGGAAGCCTCGATAGCGGCGGACCAGGCTCGCGTGGTTGCGGGGCTGGAGGAGGCCCGGCTTCAGTCGATTGCAACCAATGAGGTCATCGGGCAAACGCGAGAACGTCTGTCCGGCATCGAACATCAGCAGGCACAGGCGCTGACGGCGGCTGAAGTAGCCAGGAATCGAGCCCAACTGCTCGAGCAGCAACAGCAGCAAGAAGCCGGCGAATTGGAAGAGTTGACACGCGCCCAGGGTGAGCTGGAAGCCTCGCTGGCGTCGATCGAGGCCTCGCTGGCGGCGATTGAGCAGGAACTGGCGGAGCGCGAGTCCGTGTTTGCCGAGTTGGATCGGGAGATGGCCCGCTTGCTGGAGCAGCGGGCGGTGGCGGTGGCGGAAGAAGAGCATGGCCGGCAGGATATTCTTCAGATAGCGGTGCAGCTGGCGAATACGGAACAGGCCCTTGTCCAGCTAGGCGTCCGGATGAGTGAGGTCGTCGATCGTGAGGCGTGGCTGATCGCGGACCAGGCGGAGACTCAGTCTCAGCGAGCGGCAGCGGTTATTCGGCACGAGGCACTTCGGCTGGAATATGGAGAGGCGGGGCGCCTCGTGGCGAGTCTGCGGACACAACAGGACGTGGTGCAGGGTGAATTGTCCAGCGTGGCCGATGAACTGCGTGCATTGGATCAGACAATTCTTCACCGATCCGAGGAGTTAGCCGCGGTCGATTCCCGCTTGCAGGCTTTGCAAGGGTTGGTGCGGGAGGAAATGGGATATGGGCGCGCTGGCAGCGATGAAGCCACGGCATTGAAATCCTGTGGCGGGGTGCAAGATGCCATTGCTGAGTGGCTGGTGATTCCTCCTGGGTTGGACCGAGCCGTGGAAGCATTTCTGGGTGAGCGGGTGCATGGCTGGTTGGTTGATGAGCCGGCGGTAGCGCAGCGGGCCATCGGCTTTCTCCGGGAGAAGTCGTTGGGACGGGGGACGTTCATCCCGCAACGTGTGCGATGGGAGCCTGCCGGTCCTCAGTCTTCGTCTTGGTGGGAGGCGATCGCGGGAACACCCGGTGTGTTGGGCCGCGCGGTGGATCTCATTCACACGGATGCCGAGCGGGCTGCGGTTCGTGACAGTCTCTTTGATCGAGTCGTGTTTGTCGAGTCGCTGGACGAAGCGGTGCGTCTCTGGGAGCAACAGGCCTGGTCCGGACAGCAGGGGCCGATTCTTGTCACGCGCTTGGGCGAGATCATGGATGCGTCCGGGGTGATCAGTGGCGGACAAACGTGCGAGGGACTGGGATTGCTGGAGCGGCGGCGGGAAGTCGTTGAGCTGGAGCAGACCTGCACGAATGTTACCGCGGCACTTGACCAGGAGAAACAGCGTCGGTTTGCATTGCAGGCGGTGGCGGAGGAGCTGGCGGCGCAGGCCAGAGAGGTGGCCGACAACCTGCGCCAAACCGAAATGCAGGATTTGTCGCTGAGGAAAGATGAGGAAACCTTGCGGCAGGTGGTGGGCGATCTTGATCTGAAGCTCGCGGGCATCAAGACGGATCTCAGCAAGGGCGCGGTTGACCGAGAACGGTATGAACGGGAGACCAGTACGGCTGAGGCGCAGCGTCGTCAATGGATCGAGGAGAAGGCGAGCCGGGAGGCGGGGCTGATCCAGGTTCGTGAGCGGGTTGCCGCGATTGACCGTGAGGGGCGGGCATTCCAAGAGCGTGTGACTGAAGCGCGGTTGCTGTCCGAAGGGCAGCGGGCCAAGCGGGGGCATGAGCAGGCCAATCAGGCGCGTGTCAAGCAGCAACAGGCTGAGGCGGAGCAGAGACGGCAGTCACTGGCCGACCATCTGGAAGGACTGGGGCAGGCTATTCGGGAAAGCCGGGAAGAACAGGATAGGCAAGAAGCGGCATGTCGGGAACTGGGGGCGGCCGCGATGCAGCTCAAGGCGGAGCTCGTGGCCACGCAGGAGCGGCAGACGCAGGAACTCGCAGCATGCCAGGGACTGGAGACGAGTGTGGATGAGCTCCGGCGGGTCATGTCGGCGGTGCGCGACGCACGGATGGCGATCGAAGTACGGCGGGCGGAGTTACGCACGCAGCTGGGGACAGTGGAAAGCACCTTGTTGGGGACCTATCAATTGGATCTTGCCGCGCTCACCGCCGAACAGCCGTCGCCGATCGAAGGGCAGCGCTCTGAGAGGGCCGAGGTGGCTGTCAATCCATTGAGCCTCACCTCGAATGAAGAGTTGAAGGCGCAACTCCAAAAACTGCGCGAGCGGCTGGACCGTATGGGCCCCATCAATCTGGCCGCGATCGGTGAGCACCAGGAACTCGAACAGCGCTACAGCTTCCTGTCCACTCAGGAGCAGGATCTCTCCAACTCAATGGCCTCGCTCAGGGAGATTATCCAGCGGATCAACCGGACAACGAAGGATATGTTTGCGGCTACCTTCATAGAGCTTCAGGAGAAGTTCGGGGAGGTTTTTGGAAAATTTTTCCCCGGCGGTCGGGCGGAGTTACAGCTTGTCGAGGAGCCACCTACGGAAAACGGGGACGGCTCAGGACATCAAGAACCCGGCATCGACATCGTGGCGCAACCGCCTGGCAAGCGTCTGAAAAGTATTACCATGCTGTCCGGTGGAGAGAAGACCCTTACAGCAATGGCCCTGCTGTTTGCCAGTTTCCTCATCCGGCCGACTCCGTTTTGTCTGCTGGACGAAATTGATGCGCCGCTGGACGAGGAAAATATTGGCCGGTTCACCGACGTCTTGCGGGACTTGGCGCAGAACGCGCAGTTCTTGGTCATTACCCACAACAAGCGGACGATGGGGATTGCCGACTCGCTATTCGGTGTGACGATGGAAGAACCCGGGGTGTCTAAGCTGGTATCGGTGAGGCTGGGCGATCTCCAACCGGCCTAATATTTTCCAAAAACACGAATAGTTTAGAGGACTTCCCCGCGCAATTGCTTGACTCCCTCTAGAACGTCTGTTATAAGCCCTCAATCTTGGGGGTGGAGTGTGCCCCAAGGACTTTCTGCTGAAATTGCTCGCGCAGGAACAATTCATGAACCTGATCCGAACGTTACTCAGCCGGTTGTCGGAGAGCTTTCTCTCGACCGGTCCGGAAAAATTCAGCCCTGCCGCTGACTATACTCCGGCCTCGCCGCTTCGGCTTGTGTCGGACAAACCGGTGGGGTTGCCTTCCCTGGATCCGGCCATCCGGCGCCCTGCCGGCCAAACAGTCAGCCAGCCCGATTCGATCGATGATGCAATCAGGCGAAGCCAAGCCTGGTTCTTGGGCCAACAACATGCCGAGGGCTACTGGGTGGCGGAGCTCGAAGCGGACACGACACTGACGTCCGAATATGTGATGCTCCGGCGGTTTCTCGATCGCGTAGATCTGGACCGTCAGGAGCAGGCCGTTCGCTATTTGAAAACGATGCAGTTGCCGGACGGTGGGTGGCCGATTTATTACGGCGGCCCGGCGGAAATCAGCGCGTCCGTGAAGGCCTATTTCGCGCTCAAGCTCAGCGGGATATCGGCGGACGAACCGTTCATGGTCCGGGCGAAAGAACGGATTCTGTCGATGGGCGGGGTCGTGCAAGCCAACGTGTTCACCAAGATCGCGCTGGCACTGTTTGATCAGTACGACTGGGAAGGTATTCCCCACATGCCCGTCGAGATCATGCTGCTGCCGAAGCGGTTTTATTTCAGCATCTACGCCATTTCCTATTGGTCGCGTGCCGTCTTGATTCCGCTGCTGATCATCTTCGCGCATCGGCCGGTATGCCGAATCCCCAACGAACAAGGGATCGACGAACTCTATCTTGAGCCCCGCGCGGAGATCCGCTACTGGAAGTATCCGCCGTTTAACAAGGACCAGGCGTGGTTTACGCCGCACAATCTGTTCGTCGTGCTCGACGCGCTGTTGAAGATCTATGACTACATGCCCATGCGGGTGTTGCGTGAGAAGGCGTTGCACAAAGCGACCACCTGGATGCTGGAACATATTAAGGGATCGGGCGGGCTTGGCGCCATCTATCCGGCGATGGCGAACTCCATCATGGCGCTTCAGTGTTTGGGTTATGATGCGGATGATCCGCTGGTCGTGAAGGCGCTGCAAGAAATCGAGGATCTGGAAGTCTACGACACTGTGCAACTTGAGGGGCGGCGTGTCCCCACGCTCCATTTGCAACCCTGTTTCTCTCCAATTTGGGATACGGCATTGCTCGTCAATGCGCTGATCGAGGCAGGGGTGCCCCAGGATCATCAGGCCTTGCAGAAGGCGGGGGCGTATCTCATCTCCCGTCAAACCAAGACCGTGGGTGACTGGATCTTCTCTTCCCCAAAAGCTCAACCGGGCGGATGGTATTTCCAGTTTGAGAACGAACTGTATCCGGACGTGGACGATTCCGCCGTCGTGCTCATGGCGCTGTCAAAACTCAAACTGCCTCAGAAAGCCGAGCAACAGGAATCGATCCGCCGCGGCATGGAGTGGGTCGTGGCCATGCAGGGTTCCGACGGGGGCTGGGGCGCCTACGACAAGGACAACAACCGGGTCGTCTTCAACTATATCCCCTTCGCCGACCATCATGCCTTGCTCGATCCCAGTACGTCCGACCTGGCCGGGCGATGTCTGGAGATGTTGGCGGCCCTGGGGTACGACCGCACGCATCCCGCCGTGGCGCCGGCGCTGGCATTTCTCAAGAAGGAACAAGAACAGGATGGAAGCTGGTATGGCCGGTGGGGGGTCAACTACATCTATGGGACATGGTCAGTTCTGGCCGGTCTTCGTGCGATTGGTGAAGACGTCTCAGCTCCCTACATTCGCCGGGCCGTTTCGTGGCTCGAATCGAAACAGAATCCAGACGGCGGCTGGGGCGAATCCTGCCTGTCCTATGCCGAAGCCGAGCACAGCGGCAAAGGAGACAGCACACCGTCGCAAACCGCGTGGGCGTTGATGGGGTTGATGTCCGCCGGTGTGACGGACTCATTCAGTGTCGCGCGCGGTGTGCAGTATCTGTTGCGCCAGCAAATGAAGGACGGGGCGTGGGAGGAAATTCGCCATACCGGCACAGGATTCCCCCGTGTGTTCTACCTCCGGTATCACTGGTATTGCCAGTATTTCCCGCTGTGGGCTCTTGCCATGTATCGCAATCTCCGCTCACGTGGAAAAATGCGGGCGGATGAGTTGCGCCATCACATCCAAACGGACGGGTCTTTCCGGGCTGAGCGTTGACTGCTGCCTATTCTGTCTCTCCGATCGATTCCCTCTCTTCATCGGCCACGGTGCCACTGAAACGGGTGGCTGTCTTTGTCGCGACCACTTGGGAACTGAAGGCGGTGCAGGCGGGATTTCCGGCGGGTGCCAAACGGCAAATTGAAGGGACCTCTGTCTGGGTATGTCCAGCAGGTTCACGGGAGTATTGGATTGTCCGAACCGGCATGGGGTTGGAGAATGCCAAGCAAGCCGCCGTGCGGGTACTGGCCCATCAGCCGTTCTGCCTAGCCGTTTCAACGGGATTTGCTTGTGCGCTCATTGCTGTTGAAGTGGGCACGCTGCTTGCCGGATACGAGGTGGTGCTCGCACGCGGACAGGGTACCGAGGTGTCACCGACGGTCGCAGTGCCCGGGGATGAACGGGAGGCGGTTGTGAAATTGGCGAAGGACCAAGAATCCTCTGCCCATGTCGGCCGCTTTGTGTCTACCGATCGTGTCGTGGGCCGCGCAGCCGAGAAACAGCAGCTCGCGAAGGTTGCCGACGCCATCGGCCTGGATATGGAAAGCGCAGCCTTGGCGGCCGAGGCACAGCGTGCCCAGGTACCGTTTGTCATTGTGCGTACGGCGTCCGATCTCTTGGATGAAGATCTTCCGCTTGACTTCAATCTCTTTCTCAGGCCCACTGGGTGGCTGAAAGGGGTGGCTGCGATTCTGGGCCATCCTTCAAGTATTATGGGGCTCCGCCGACTTCATTGCCAGAGTCGGGTGGCGGCCAAGACCTTGACGACGTTCTTCCAGCGGTATGCGGCAGCAATCTCGGCGAGAGACGCACGAGGAATTGTGCCTGCCGATAAAGGATCATGAAACTGCTTGAAAGCCTCGGTCGGTGGGCTCTGGTCTCTGTCAGCGAAATGGGACGGATGCTCATCTTTGTCCTCTCCTCCTTCGCCTGGCTCTTCCGTCCTCCACTCCGGGCAGTCCAAATCGTCAAACAGGTGCATTTCATCGGTTATAAGTCGACATTCGTCGTGGTGCTCACGGCGGGCTTCACAGGGATGGTGCTGGCACTCCAAGGCTACTACACGCTTCGGAAGTTCGGGTCGGAAGGATTGCTGGGATCGGCGGTGGCGCTCAGTATGATCCGCGAGCTGGGGCCGGTGCTGGCCGCGCTCATGGTCACAGCCAGGGCCGGTTCGGCGATGACGGCGGAGATTGGTATCATGCGGATCACGGAGCAGATTGACGCGCTGGACACCATGGCGATCAATCCGCTCCAATATCTGATTGCGCCGAAGCTCGTTGCGGGATTGATCGGCGTGCCCCTGCTGGTCGCGATCTTCGATGTGGTGGGGATTTTCGGCGGCCATCTGGTCGGTGTCGAGCTGCTGGGTGTGAATGCGGGGGCCTACTGGAACTCCATCGAATCGTCGGTGGAATGGAAAGACGTATACGGAGGCATTCTCAAATCCATCAGCTTTGGTCTGATTGTGAGCTGGGTGTGCAGTTACAAAGGCTACTACACGAGGATGAGCGCGGAAGGGTTGGGGACGGCGACAACCGAGGCGGTCGTGCTTTCCTCTGTGCTGATTCTCGTGTGGGACTATTTCCTGACGTCGGTGCTGTTGTGAAAGGCGCCTTCAGCGGGCAGTGTTCAGTGGTCGGCTTCTGGCTGACAGCATCACCGTTCTCCGAGATATGATCAAACTCGTCGGTGTGAAAAAGAAGCTGGGAGGGCAGCCGGTGCTGCAAGGCGTCGATTTGACCATTCCCCCGGGCAAGCTGACCACGATCATTGGCCGTAGCGGAGAAGGCAAGAGCGTGTTGCTGAAACATATGATCGGGCTGTTGCAGCCGGACGAGGGGCAAGTGTGGGTGGACGGCACGGACATCTCGCGTCTTCGGGGACATGCGCTCAACGAGGTCCGCAAACGCTTCGCGATGTTGTTTCAAGGCGCGGCACTGTTCGATTCACTGACGGTCTTCGAGAACGTGGCGTTCCCGCTGCGTGAAAAGCTGCGGTTAAAAGAGGCGGAGGTCACTCGGCGTGTTGCGGAGAAGTTGGAACAGGTTGGGTTGGCGGGTATGGGGCATAAGTTCCCTGCCGAGCTCAGCGGAGGAATGCGCAAACGCGCCGGCCTGGCGCGTGCCTTGGTCATGCAGCCGGAGATCATTCTGTTCGATGAGCCGACGACCGGCCTCGATCCGCTCATGGCGAAGTCGATCCACGATCTTATTACCGGCATGCAACGGAAGTTCGGATTTACCGCAGTCATGGTCAGCCACGAGATTCCGGAAATCTTCGGCATTTCGGACTACGTCGCGATCTTGAAGCGGGGAAAAATCGGGGCGATGGCGGACCCGCTGGAATTTCAGCGGACCACCGATCCTGAAATCAGGGAGTTTATCTCAGTCGGAGGTACGGTGCCGCTGGCAGCGGCGCCCTCAGGAAGTTAGGAGAGTATCAGGATGGAAAAAACGAAGCTGGAATTGATCGTGGGAGTGTTCGTGCTGGTCGGGATCGTCTGTTTGGGCTATCTCTCGGTCAAGCTGGGCAAGCTTGAGCTGATCGGCGGCGATCTCTATGAGCTCGAGGCACCATTCAACTCGGCAACCGGACTCAAGCCCGGCGCCACGGTGGAAATCGCGGGGGTGCAGGTGGGGCGGGTCAAATCAATCAAGTTGAAAGACGATCAAGCGATCGTCCGTCTGGCGGTTTATAACGACATCAAGCTCTATTCTGACACCTTTGCCTCGATTAAGACCCGGGGGATTATCGGAGAAAAGTTTCTGGCATTATCTCCCGGAGGGGGCGGAGATCCGTTGCAAGCCGGAGACACAATCCGCGATACTGAGTCCGGCTTGGACCTCGAAGAATTGGTCAGCCAGTATGTGCACGGCAAGGTCAAGTAATTCCGCGATGCCTGTGGGAGTGATATGATCGGTGCATTGCTTGAGGAGAAGGGCATGATGATGTCGATGGTGAAAGGCCGGACCGGCCAGTTGAAGAGGTTTCTGCGTCCGCACATGGTTGTGACGACAGCGGTCCTCGCTCTGTGGGTTGCCATGTCGGCGGTGCCCAGCTACGCGGGTGCTCCGACGGATGCCATGAAAGCGACGATCGATGAGGTGCTTCGCATCGTGCGCGAAAATGAGCTGAAGCAGCCGAGCAAAGCCGCCGAACGCCGGCAGATGCTGGAGCGGGTGGTGGAAGCCCGTTTCGATTATCAAGAAATGTCGCGCCGCGCGCTCGGCGCGCCGTGGAATACATTATCCGATCAGGAGAAACAAGAATTCGTCGGCCTGTTCCGGACGTTGCTCACGAATTCGTATGCGGACAAAATCGAAACGTACTCCGGTGAAGGCGTACAGTATTTGAACGAGCGTACGGAAAAAGAATATGCGGAAGTCAGGACCAAGGTGCTGTCGGGCAAGACGGAGATCCCCCTCGATTATCGGTTGATCAACAAGGTAAACGACTGGCGCGTGTACGACGTCGTGGTCGACGGGATCAGTCTCGTCAACAACTATCGCGGGCAATTCGCCAAAATCATCAAGTCGTCTTCCTACGCCGATCTCGTCGAGCAGCTCAGAAAAAAATCTGAAAAGCTTAAGGCTCCCCAACCGTAGTCGACGAGATCATGAAGCCTGTGGTGCGCAGCTTTGCGATCAGCGTCGCCGTCGTGCTCGTGGGAACTCTCTTGTTCCCGATGCCCGACCGTGTTCAGGCCGATACTCAGTATTTTCCCATCCCAGCAATCAGCACCAGCCGGAATGACGGCAGCGATTTCGGGCTCATTGTGCCCGCGCTGATGACAGGACCGGATGGGGACCTCAAATACTTGGTTGCCCCGATGGTGGTGTACAACACGATCGTCGGCACTCGGGGAACCGTCAATCTGTTCCGTTACGAGCCGGGAGGAAAGGAACTCCGAGGTATTGCGTCATGGACCGAGCGGATCGAGCGCAAATTCATGTTGAGTTATGTGGATCCTGGGCTCAGTAATGGACGGTATAGCATCGGGTTCAGTGCCATGCATTTTAAGAATGCCACGGTACGATTTTTCGGGTTGGGTCCGACGACGCACAAGGATGACGAAACGAACTATACGGCCTCGGAGACCAGAGCCAACTGGAAGTTCGGAATTTACCTCAATGAGGTGACACAGATTGCGGTCAGTCAGCGGTTCAGGCATATGCAGGCGATCCAGCAGGGGGCCACGGACCTCGACTTTACCGGGGACATGTTTCCGAATGTGTCGGGGGTCGACGGCGCGACGATTCTCGGGGAGCGGATCAGCTTCCATTATGATACGCGCAATAATCTGGTGACGCCGACCGATGGGATGGCAGTCACGGCCTATGCCGAAATCAACCATAACTTCCGTCGGGGTGCGGAGCCGATGTATTCCCGCTATGGGCTCGAAGTGAAGAAGATGTTCGCCAGCGAGTCCAAACGGGCGATTCTGGTGATCCGTGGAGATCTGCAAGCCACGCTTGGCACAGATGTCCCGTTCTTTGAGCAGAGCTCGTTAGGTGGGCAGAACAACCTGCGTGGCTTCGGGGTCGATCGATACATCGATAAGCAATTGATTGCGTTCAGCGTTGAAGAGCGGATTCATATCTTGCGGGCCCGTCTTGCCGGAGTCATGGCGGATTTTGAGCTTGCGCCGTTCCTCGATACCGGACAGGTGTTCAACTCGTTCAAGAATGTGAGCTTTAAAGACTATCGCATCACTCCGGGTGTCGGGTTTCGGGGGATCATCCGGCCTAACGTCGTGGGGCGGATTGATTATGGGTTCAGCAAGGAAGGTGGAGTCATTTTTGCCGGCCTCGACTTCCCGTATTAGTTCAGGAAGAAAGGCCTGCTCCGCCGTCGACCCCTGCCAAACTCTTGACATGGTGGAATGGTTGTGTGAGACTCAGATCCGAATATTCATTTCATCACGTGCCTGCGTAGGTGTTTCCTCTCGACGCTCGTTCTTCATGCAACGCCCGAGTGATCAGATAACGAAGGAGAGTATGTCATGTCGATCCTGAAAAGCATCCACACTCCAGCCGACTTGAAGCGCGTATCCCCTGAGCGGCTTCCGGCGTTGTCTCAGGAGATTCGTGAACAAATCATCAGCGCGGTCTCTGCGGTCGGCGGGCATCTCGCTTCGAACCTTGGTGTGGTGGAGTTGACGGTCGCGCTGCATTACCTGTTGGACACCCCTACGGACAAGATCGTCTGGGACACCAGCAACCAGAGCTACGCCCACAAGCTGCTCACCGGCCGGCGGGAGCAATTCCATACCCTTCGGCAATACGGCGGATTGAGCGGGTTTTGCAAGCGGGAGGAGAGCGACTACGATACGTTCAACGCCGGACATGCCGGTACCGGGGTGTCCGCCGCGTTTGGGATGGTCGAGGCGCGGGAACAATTGGGGCAGAAACACAAGGTCGTCTGCGTCGTCGGCGACGGGGCGATGACGGCGGGGATGACGCTCGAGGGGCTTCACCATGCCGGGGGATTGGGCAAGGACTTCTTGGTGATCTTGAACGACAACCAGATGTCCATCTCCAAGAACGTGGGCGCGATCTCAGCCTATCTGAGCCGGACGATCACGGGCGAGTTCTATGGCCGGGTACGTGAAGAGACCGGTCAATTATTGGGCAAGATTCCTCACATCGGCTCCGATATTCAAAAGCTGGCCCGCCGGGCCGAGGAGTTGGCCAAGGGCGCGATTCTGCCCGGCTTGCTCTTTGAGGAGCTGGGATTCCAATACAGCGGTCCGATTGACGGCCACAACTTTGAGCATCTCCTGCCGACTATCGAAAATGTGGTGAAGATGAAGGGGCCCGTGCTGCTTCATGTCATTACGAAGAAGGGACTCGGCTACGAACCGGCGATGAAGAATCCGGTCTGGTTTCATGCCTGCCCGCCGTTTGTGCGCGAAACTGGCGCTCCAGCTAAGAAGGCGGCGCGGCCTTCGTACACGGCGATTGCGATGGATGCGCTGGTCAAACTGGCCCGCGAAGACAAGCGAATCGTGGCCATCACGGCGGCGATGTGCGAGGGAACGGGGCTGACCGCATTCGAGAAGGAATTTCCGGACCGCCTCTATGATGTCGGCATTGCCGAGCAGCATGCGGTGACGTTTGCGGCCGGATTGGCCACACAGGGGGTCAAGCCGGTCGTCGCCATGTACGCGACGTTTCTCCAGCGCGCCTACGATCAAGTCGTGCATGATGTGGCGACGCAAAATCTCCCGGTCAGGTTTTTTATCGACCGTGGCGGACTCGTTGCCGAAGATGGAACCACGCATCACGGCGCGTTTGATTATGCCTATCTCCGCCATGTCCCCAATATGGTCGTCATGGCTCCCAAAGATGAAAACGAATTGCAACACATGGTGAAAACGTCTGTGCAGTACGATGGTCCGATATCTCTCCGGTACCCGCGCGGCGTCAGTCTTGGTGTGAAGATGGACGAGGTCCCACAGGCCTTGCCGATCGGCAAGGGGGAGTTGCTGAAAGACGGGACGGACCTGGCCATCATCGCCATCGGGGTGTCGGTATGGCAGGCCCATCAGGCTGCGGAACGGCTCAGCAAGGAAGGCGTGTCCACCGCCGTGGTGAACGCCCGCTTTGCCAAGCCACTGGATCAGGAACTCATCACGAGTGTGGCGAAGCGAGTCCGCTACGTTGTCACAGTCGAAGAAGGGTGCCGAATGGGCGGGTTCGGGTCCGCGGTGCTTGAATCCCTTTCCGAGGCCGGTATCACCGGGGTGATGACAAAAGTGCTGGGCCTGCCGGATTGGTATATCGAGCAGGGCCCGCAAGATTTGCTGCGCGAACGGTATGGATTGACAGCCGAGGGGATTTATCAGAGCGTGAAGGAGCTCATCGGCAGCGCGCCGGCCACGAACGACCGGTTCGCCGATGTGGCAGCGGCAAGCCATCTCCCGCACGGAGATGAGCAGGGAAGCTGAACGAGATCGCCCATGCATATTACCAGGCGCAAGACTCGGCAAATCCAGGTCGGCAAGGTCAAGATCGGTGGCGACGCGCCGGTGTCGGTCCAGTCGATGTGCTCGACCGATACGCGCGATGTCGCCAAGACCGTCGAGCAAATTACACAGCTCGAAACCGCCGGATGCGAACTCATTCGTGTGGCCGTCCCGGACGAAGAAGCAGCGGCCGCCCTTCCGAAGATCAAAGCCGCAATGACGGTGCCGTTAATCGCGGACATCCATTTCGATCATCGTCTCGCATTGCAAGCTGCAAAAATCGTCGACTGCGTCCGTATCAACCCGGGCAACATCGGCGCCTGGTGGAAAGTCGAAGAAGTCATCAAGGCAGTCAACGACAACGGGATTCCGATCCGTGTCGGCGTGAACGGCGGATCGCTCGAACGGCCCTTGCTGGAGAAATACGGCTGGCCCTCCCCCGAAGCCTTGGCCGAGTCGGCGTTAAACGCGGTCCGTTCGCTCGAAGACGTCGGTTTTACCAATATGAAGGTGTCGCTCAAGGCATCCGACGTCCACCACGCGATCGATGCCTACTATCTCTTTGCCATGCAGTCGAACTATCCGTTGCACATCGGCATCACCGAAGCCGGCACGGCAATGACCGGCGCAGTGAAGTCGGCCATGGGCCTTGGATATCTCCTCTCGCAGGGCATCGGAGATACGTTGCGCGTGTCACTCGCCGCCGATCCGGTCGAAGAAGTGAAGGTCGGCTATGAGATTCTGAAGTCGCTCGAGCTGCGCCACCGCGGAATCAACGTTATTGCCTGTCCGACTTGCGGACGGGTTGAGATCGACGTGGTCCGCATGGCGAACGAACTGGAACAGAAGCTGGGCCATATCAAGACGCCGTTGAACGTGTCGGTACTGGGGTGTGTCGTGAACGGGATCGGAGAAGGCAAGGAAGCCGACATCGGCATCGCCGGTGGAGAGGGCAAGGGCATCCTGTTCAAGAAAGGCAAGCTCGTCCGAAAAGTGCCGATGGAAGAGCTGATGGACACGCTCATTCAGGAAGTGGAGCAGCTCGCAAAGGAAAAAGAAGCCGAAGGAAACGGAGAGGCAATTGCCTCTCCGGATACGAACGGTTGGGAATCACTTGCCTCGCCGTCTGATCGTCCTTCGACCCTCGGGAAAGAGATTCCGGTTTTGCCCCGCCGATAAGCGCGTGCCGAGCGACATCTTTCCAGCGGTTTGAGTGCACTCCCCGGTACGTTTCCCCCCGCGAAACGATTGACGCGCTCTTGCGGGTCATGTATCTGTGCGCTCACGCCATGGAATCGAAACCCGTGCTCCAATGGATGAATGAGTTCGTGAGGTCTGCCCTTTTTGCGCGCCTGGTAAAAATCGGCCTCGCCGTTGCCGCGTTGGTGCATGGCTACATCATCTCTTTCGGGCGGTCATTTCACTTTCGGGATATCGATATCCATCGCGAGATCGGGCGGCGGTTTCTCACCGGCGATTATCTCTACGCCAACGACTATTGCTACATGTATTTGCCGACCACCGGCATTTACTTCGCGCCCTTACTGATTCTGGATAGAAACCCAAGCCTGGCTCTGCGCTACGCGGTCGCCATCGGATGCTTGGTCCTTACGACCATGCTGTTCCACCGAATGCTGTGTGGCGCATCGGACTCGAGAAATTGGAGCCGGCTCTTGGTGGGGGTGGGCGCAGGCGTATTGACATTGCAATTTATCTTGAACGATCTCGATGATGGCGGCCCGCATCTCATTCTGCTCGGCATTCTGACCGGCGGGATCTATGCGATATGGGCGGGGAGAGACCGGCTCGGCGCGGCCTTGATTGGGCTGGGGATTGTACTCAAGATTACCCCGGGGCTCTTCATCCTGTTGTTTCTCTGGAAACGGCAGTGGCGGCTGGTTTCATACACGGTACTGGCGACGGTGCTCTGGATCATCTTGCCTATCCTGTACATGGGACCTACGAGTTGGTGGGATCATCACCTGGAATGGACGAACAATGCGGTCTTGTCCGTGCTGGACCGTCAGCGAGAGGGCCGGCAAGAAAATGAGTTGCAAAAGGCCAATCTCTCGCTTCGGCACACGATGCTGCGGTATCTGGTAACCTACCCAACGACGCATCGGCTTCGGCAAGTCGATCGTGCCTACACACCGGTGCTGGATCTGCCGGCGCCGGTCGCCAACGCGCTCGTCGGGGTGGCTGCGCTTGGTCTCGTCGTTCTGTTCGCGCGGTCAGGTCGGCGGGAGTTTCAAGGTCCGGGAGATCCCACGTGGGCACGGGATTGTGCAGGGACCTTGATGTTGGCCCTCTTTCTCTCTCCCATCACCTGGGACCAGCATTTGGTGTGGATGATCCCGGCGGCGGTGGTCGTCATCGCAGCCGCGGCCAGGTTGGCAGGCAGTTTAGGCCGCGCGGGCTATGCGATGCTAACCGTCTACATCATCCTCACGATCGTGCTGAATTATGAAATCGTGGGCAAGGCCAATTGGGAAGCGCTGAAGAGCTTTCATCACCTCGGGATCGCCATGTTGATCCTGTACGGGCTTCTGCTGAGGAGCAACAGCATCGTGCCGCATCAGCAGCCGTCGATCGGTAACGGACAAACCGGGACATCAGGCCTGGTCAGTGGGTAATGTGCCACCCTGTGCGTTCAGGTTGAGTTCGCAAAAAGGAACCGACTATAATGCCGCCTCCGCGAGGCGCCGTACCCAAGTGGTAAGGGAGCAGTCTGCAAAACTGCGATGCGGCGGTTCGAACCCGCCCGGCGCCTCCAAACCAACCTTCGGTTGACCCGCGCGCTATTTATCGTTGTATTGTGATTGTCGCGCGCGGATAAGAACCACCAGTATCTGAATCCTTTAGTCCCTCGCTTCGTTCGATCCGCCGCGTTCGATCACATCGCGGCGGATAGGTACTTTGCCTCCAGTAGGCTCTCAGTCTTCGCTTGCACTTTCCGTCGGCTCATCGGGCATGCCTCTCTGCGGTGAAGAGAGATTGTTATTCGGTTGGTTTATGACTACATCATCGGCAAGTGGATGCACGTGTCGGCCAGAAAATTGACGGGTATCGAGCGAAAATGCTAGACTCCGTGCGTCTATAACGCTCCTAGTCCAGCGGCGGGTTTCCGCCGTTACCGCTACAGATTGAGCAGAAGGAGACCGGAATGGCCGTTCCCGTATCTCAGATGTATACCGTTGCCAGCTATGTCCTCTCGAAGAAACTAAAGGGCATCAAGCGGTATCCTCTGGTATTGATGCTCGAACCATTGTTCCGATGCAACCTGGCCTGCGCCGGCTGTGGCAAGATCCAGTATCCCGACCACATTCTTGATAAACGATTGACCCCGGAGCAGTGCTGGGCTGCGGCAGAGGAATGCGGTGCGCCAATTGTCGCAGTTCCTGGCGGTGAGCCGCTCATCCATCCGGAGATCGGGCGGATCGTTGAGGGGTTGGTGGCGCAGAAGCGGTATCTCTATGTCTGTACCAATGCCATTCTATTGGAGCGCAAACTGAAAGAGTTCAAGCCTTCGCAGTATCTGACCTTCAGCGTGCACATGGACGGATTGAAGAACGAGCATGATCTGGCGGTCTGCCGAGACGGGGTGTACGAGGTTGCCGTCAAGGCAATCAAGGAAGCATTGAGGTTGGGCCACCGGGTGACGACGAATACGACGCTGTTTGACGATGCGAATCCGGATCGGGTGCGCCAGTTCTTCGATGAAATGATGGCCCTCGGCGTCGAAGGCATGATGATTTCGCCGGGTTATAGCTATCAAAAGGCTCCGGATAAGCAACATTTCTTGAAGAAGGCCAAGACCCAAGAGCTGTTCTCAAAGATCCTCAGCCGGCCGAAGGGGTCTTGGAAGTTCAATCAGTCGCCACTCTTCCTGGATTTCCTGATGGGGAAGAAAGAATATCAGTGCACGCCCTGGGGGAATCCCACATACAACGTGTTCGGTTGGCAGAAGCCCTGCTATCTCTTGCAGGAGGGGTATGCGAAGACCTTCCGCGAACTGTTGGAGACCACCGAGTGGCAGAATTATGGCACGAATCAGAACGAGAAGTGCGCTGAATGCATGGTCCATTGCGGGTATGAGCCTTCGGCAGTGAGCGATACGTTTGGCACGGTGTCAGGTTTTGCACGCACGGCGAAATTGACGTTGATGCCTACCTCGCGATGACTGCGTCATACGTCATTCGTCAAACGATGGCAGGAGTCCTAACGCACGCTTGACGTATGACGATTGACGGGTCTTGTCATGACTGATACCAAGAACCATTCACCGAGTGCGCCCGGTTCCCTGGAAGGCCGTGTGTTCACGCCGGCCACGGACCAAGAGAGAGCGGAGGCCATTGAGCTCGCGTTCGACTACCGTGGCGATGTGACGCTCGGGCTTACGTCGGGCGAGTCCATCGTTGGATTTCTTTTCAACCGCCACGCCAGCGGCGAGCATCCCTCCATTGAATTCTTTCCCGAGGACGATCCCTCCCCTCGCACCATCGCCTATGCGTCGATCGCGTCGATCACCTTTACCGGTGAAGACACGGCGAATGGTAAGTCGTGGGAGGCGTGGGCATCGAAAAAGGATTCTGAACGCCGTGCAGAGGCAGCTCGCGTCGAAGAGGATGCGCGCATGCGCGGGCTACTTTGATCGCGCCATCCGGTCCACTGCCATTCGCGCCATCTACATCTGTTCAGATAGCCCAGAAGGCCCGTCAGGTTCTTCCCAACTCCGCCCACCCTCTCGTTGACAAACAGGGGGGGCTATGTTAGAAAATCGCGCCCTAAAACGAGGGCACTCGTCGTGGCGGGGGTTGCTATTTTGTGGACGTTTAACCCGCGCAGGCAACTGGCGAGAATGCGACTCGGTCTGATACCAGACAGAGGCAGGAGAGCTCGGTCGGTCGCGGTCGTAAGCTGGATCGCGTTGAGCGTCGTATTTCCTTCTGTGGTGAAGGCGACGCATGAAGCCGACCATCGGTTCATGGTGGAAGGTCATGTGTGCGGAGCGGATGGGAAGCCGGCTGCGGACGTCGATGTGTTGGTCAAGGATACGAAGATTTCATACGGGCAAATTGTCAAGACGGATGGCTACGGGTATTACAAAGCGACGTTTCACCTCCATAACGATAACTTAGGCGATCCACTTCTAGTCGAGGCAAGAGGGGAGCAACAGAATCATAAGATTGAGTTCAATCCAAAAGACCTGGAGGCGGAACGAAAAATTCAGGTCAATTTTGGAACCGGTTGCGATGCAAGCAGTCCTCCCGCCTGGTTGTGGTGGGGCGGTGGGGCTGTAGTGGCGGCAGCCGGAGGGGTCGTTGCGATGAAGCTTGCTCGTCTGCAACGGAAGCAGGAGCGGGCCAAAGGAAAATCACAGGGTAAACGAAAAATATAATCGCCGATGCCGGTCCTTGGGGCTGCTGGGCGCCTCGCCGAGTCGGTCGATGGGTGGGCGAGGGCTGGTGTACAAACAGGTCGAGATTGGTGTACTGAGGACGCTTTTGCGAGGGTGTGGGCCCTCGGAGGAAGCGTCTTTTTTTTAGCGTCATTGTGCTGGTTGTGAAGCGTTGCTGGTGCTTGTTGCTCGAACGAAAGTCAGCTCGGGGTATCCTAGCGATGAAGCCGAACGCGATTCGAGTGGCAGTGGTTCTGGGCCTGGCGTTCCTGGCAGGTTGTAGCGGAGGCGACGGTGGTGGAGAGGGGCCGATCGTTCCTCCTCCTCCAGCTCCTGCCGAATATGCCGATAAGCATATGCCGTCTGCATGGTGGGGAGATGCCCAGAAACTCGAAGAAGGCCGGAAGCTCTATACTGGCGAGACCAACCCCGATGTGAATTGTGCTAGCTGTCATGGCAAGGATGGCAAGCCCGTGAAGGCGGGTGCGACCGATTTCAGAAACCCCGAGCGAATGAAGCTCTATTCGGACTCCGTGTGGTTCTGGCGAATTTCCGAGGGCGTGCCAAACACCAAAATGAGGGGTTGGAAGAGCAAGCTCTCAGACGACGATCGGTGGCGGCTCGTGCTCTTTGAGCGGAATTTCGCGATGTCAGGAAAGGTTTGGAGTGAAGAGAAAAAGCAGTGGGTAGATGCCGGCACGATTGCAGGGGGGGCGGCAAATCCCAAGTAGTTGCATGGCGGGCCTTCACTAAAGTGATTCTCGCTGTTAGGCTGTATTTCAGGCTAAGCCAAATCAGTAAAACCGACCGGCTACCGATTGAACGCGTGGTGCGAAAGGGTTCAAGAGTCGGCCAAAGGATGAGCATCGAGACATCGTGGAAAAACTGTCGCGCGGTCTCCTGACCCTGTTTGCGGTTCTTGCACTGTGCCTATTCGCCGTACCAAGCCTCTATGCGCAAGAGCTTGGGACGTCGTCGGTGCAGTTCCCCTATACGGGCAATCGGACGGCCGTCTGGGTTGTCGCGCAGCTCCATCTGCTGTTTGCCGCATTTATTTTAGGCGCCCCCATCTTCGTCGTGATTGCCGAATGGCTGGGTTATCGAAGGCAGGATTCCCGCTACGACCGATTGGCGCGGGAAGTCACCAAAATCACTGTCATCCTCTTTAGCCTGACGGCGGTAACCGGCGGCCTCTTTATCTTTGTGCTGCTCGCCGCGTATCCGCAGTTCACCACCTGGTTCATCAATCAGTTCTATCTCGTATTCGCGGTGATCTATCCGGCGCTGTTTATCACGGAGACCATCCTCTTATACGCCTATCTCTACACCTGGGATGTCTGGAAGGGGGAGCAGAAGGGGCGCCACATCGCCCTGGGTGTCCTGTTAAATCTCGTGTGCGTGCTCATTCTCTTTGTCATCAACGGCCCGACGTCGTTCATGAATACGCCGACGAAGGCCGAGGGCGTCTCGCCGCAGGATTTCCTCGCAGCGGCGAGCTTGTGGGATAAGATCGCGAACCAAAGCTGGTTCCCCTTGAGCCTCCACCGGATCGACGGCAATGTCGCATTCGGCGGGTTCATCTGCGGCATGATTGCCGCGTATATGTACATGGGTTCCAAAAGTCAGGAAGAACGGGCGTACTACGATTGGATGGGGTACGTGTCGATTTGGATCGCCGTGGGCGGCACGCTCTTGCAGCCGTTCACGGGACTCCTGCTGGCCTACGAGATGTGCGATTACGACTTTTCGTTCTGCCCATACATGATGGCCGACCAGCTCTCCATGTTTTTTGAATTGCAGGGCGTGATGGTTGGCCTGCTGTTCTTGGCCATCAACTACTATAGTTGGCTCAGTGTTAAACGAATAGAAGGAGCCGAGAATGTTCGAATGACGATTCTGGCTCCGATTGTGTTGGTGGTGTTACTCCCCGCCACGATGTGGGTGATGAACGCCTATTGGATTCCAGACCCGATGTCGCTCGCCTTCTTGTTGCCCCTCGCCCTGTCGCCAGTTGTCTTGGGGCGATTCATTCCGATGACCGTCTCCGCTCGGACTGTCATTAAGGTCGGCTTTATCGTCATGCTTGTGAGTGACGCGGTCTGGCTGACTCCGGCTGGATTCGTGGCCACGGGGACCGATATGCCCGATGACCTCAAGCTGCCGGAAGGCTGGGATTATCTATCCTCCATGCCCGCAAAGCTGTCCGCGATCCTGACGCTGGTGTTTGTCACGGTCGTCAACTACGTCTTGTATAACCGGACGATCAAGCAAGGGACGATTCTCTGGGGGAAGATCGATTTCGCGGCGCAGTTTGTCCTGATTTTCTTGGCGTTCATCTCGACCTGGACCATGGGATTGATGGGTGCGGTCCGGTCATTGCTCAGGAAATACTTCCATACCTATAGTCTGGTGTCGGACTTCTCCGCGGAATCGTTCACTCCGACACTCTCGTATTCCGCGTGGTGGATTACCGCGATCACCGTACTGTTTATCGCCTGCGTTACCGTGGCCGCGCTCATCGCGCTTCGGCCATCTGTGGCCAAGGCGCAAGCGCCTGAGGGGAGTCCAGTCCCGGTCGGGGCGAAGTAATCACGATTCCGGATGCCTGCGAGGCAACGGGCGCTCATATGGGAAATATATTCAAGAAGCTAGGGATCGGCCTGGTGAGCGGTGGCGTACTGGTCGGGATCGCCCGTTCCCAAGAGGTGCCGTTCGACTTTCAGCTGCTGTTCATGATCATCGCGCTCATCGGAGCCGTGCTGTTCATGCTCCTTGATGCGCCGTCGATCGGCACAATGAGCGGCGGGAAGTCCTTGGTTGCTGTTGCCGTATTCTGGGTTCTGTTGATCACGGTCTGCTTCGCCGGGGCCTCGTTGTTGCCGCAGTTCGATCCTGAGGATGAACGGGCCAAGATTACCAAATTGCTGGAACGGGAACGCGAGAAGTCCGAGCAGGGGAAGACCGAGAAACTGCTGGCCCTCGCGAAATCCCTTGATGAGCAAGTCAAAGTGCTTGAGGAGCGGCTCAAAGGAGTGGCGGGGGGAGCGCCCGTGGCCTCAGCACCTCCGCCTGGGAAAAAGCCTCCTGCTGCGTCCGCTGGCGGAGAAGGCGATATCATGAAAGTGGGCGAAGAGCAGTGGCAACTACAGGAGTGCTACAACTGCCACAAGCTCCGAGGCGAAGGGGGAAAGAAGCGCGGTCCGGAATTGGATAACATCGGCTCGCTGCTGACGGTCGAGGAGATTCAGATGAAGATCGCGGACCCCAAGAG
Organism: Nitrospira sp.; assembly: GCA_015903945.1. Classification (GTDB taxonomy): domain Bacteria; phylum Nitrospirota; class Nitrospiria; order Nitrospirales; family Nitrospiraceae; genus Nitrospira_D. The sequence goes on from JABMDL010000016.1 coordinate 24,691, forward strand.
TTTTATGGCCGAAGGATATGAGAAGGAATGGCAAAAGGGCATCATGCCCAACAAGTTTAAAGACCTCATGGATCCCAAAGAAATGCTGGCACTCGCGACGTGGTTGGGGACCTTCAAGAACACCTCGGTGAATACCCCCAAGCCGATCAAGAAAAGCTAATGCTGCAACCGAAGCTGAAATCCAAGGTCCGCTGCACCGACCTCGACATCGGCGAAGTCACGCGCGTCGTGCTCGACCCGCTGTCGCACGAGATCAGTCACATCGTGGTCTCCATGAATGGCAGCGGCGAACGGCAGGTAGCCATGGGTCACGTGCAGGACGTGACCGACGATGCCGTCCAGCTGCGAACGCGGTCGGCGGACATTCTGTCCTTGCCTCCGTTCAAGCGTGAAGACTACGTGACCACGCATGAAGTCGAGATCTCCCATCTGGAAGACAATATCCATGTCACGCCAGGCGAAGTGTTGGTCCCCTTGCCCGATCTGGAGAAGGACGTCAAGCGCCGGACGTTCTTTATGAACTTCACGCACGTCATCGGGTTCTTAATCGGGCTTCCCATCGCGTATCCCATCCTTCGGTTTCTCATGCAGCCGATGTATGCAGACTTCGACAACCAATGGCTGAAAGTCGGGAATGTGAGCAAGATCAAGCAAGAGGATGTCGGCGTGCAGTTTAAGTACAAGAAGGCAGTCAAGGAAGTGTACATGCCGGTATACGAAATCGAGAAAAACGTCTGGATCCTTCGGGCAACTCGGGAACTGCTTGAGAGAGTCTACCAAGGCAAGGACTCCGAATTTCGCGACGCCAGGGGGAAGGCCATCTGGACGAACAAGAAAGAGGTGCCCTACATCGCATTTTCCGGCAAGTGCCCCCATTTGGGATGCGGCTTTAAGTGGCGACAGCATAAGACACTCGGACAAGTGTTCCTCTGCCCCTGCCACCTGAGTATTTACGATGCCGGAGGGAAAGTACTCGATGGCCCAGCGCCACGCTCACTGGATGCATTGCCCATCAGAGTCTCGGCGGGTGGAGAAGTAGAGATCATTGATATGGAGTTCAAGGCCGGTACGAAGTCGCAAATCCGAATCGTGTGAAAGCTGACGGCATGAATAGCAAGCATTCGTCTTCTGCAGCGATTCCCGATCATCAGCCGAGCACGACTGAGAAGGTCATTGCCTTTCTCGATGAGCGTCTTGGCCTGAAGGAAATGCAGGCGAAGATGCTCAATGAGCCGATTCCGGGCGGCTCTCGCTGGGCCTACGTTTTCGGCTCCGTCCTGTTGTTCATCTTCATCATGCAGGCAGTGACCGGTACGTTGCTCATGTTCTACTACGTTCCGACCGCCGACCACGCGTATGACAGTACGCAATACATCATTCACAATGTCGATTATGGCTGGTTCCTCCTCAGCTACCATTTCTGGGGGTCCAGTGCGATGGTGGTCTGTGTGTTTGCCCACATGTCCCAGGTGTTTCTCTGGGGGGCCTACAAGAAGCCGCGAGAGTTGCTCTGGCTTGTCGGTCTCGCCCTGTTCGGTATTGTGATTACCTTTGGCTTTACAGGCTATCTTCTCCCGTGGGATCAGCGTGCGTTCTGGGCGACGCTCGTGGGTGTCGAGATTCTGGATAAGACGCCGGTCATCGGTGACTTTATCGCGAGGTTTTTGAAAGGCGGGGCCACTCCCGGGCAGATGACATTGAGCCGGTTCTTTGTCCTCCATGTCATGATTCTCCCTGCGGCGCTGATGGCCCTGGCCGGATTGCATCTCTTCCTATTTCGTGTGGCCGCTCCAGCCGGTCCTTTTAGAGGGACGAAGGAGGAGATTAAGGCGAAAACAGACTATTTCTTCCCTCGTCAAATTTGGAAAGACATCGTTGGTATGGCGTTCGTCTTCGTCGGCATCTGCGCCTTGGCCCTCTGGGAGCCGGTCGTGTTGCTTGATAAGGCCACGCCGGATCCCGGCGAATATCATCCGGAGCCGGAATGGTACTTTCTTTTTTACTTCCAATTGCTGAGGCTCAAGCTGTTCGCCGGTCAGTTCGGGCAATTTTTGGGGGCTGTTGCGTTACCGGTCTCCTTCATGGTATTGCTCGTCGCGCTTCCGTTCATGGACAAGGACCCTGAGCGGAATATTTTCAAGAGGCCGATCGCCCTCATCTCGTGGATTGCAATCATGGTGGTGATCGCACTGTTTACGGTTGCGGCAGTCATCAATCGTGAGTTTTTGGATTAAGTGATCGTCATGAGCGGTGGTTATGGCTGAAGAACGCGAATCGATGTCTCCGACTCAGATCGGGTTCGGCATCCTGTGGCCGGCTTGCTGGACGGGCATTCCGATCAAGGCCGTGTTTGCCGTTATGGTTATGGCGATGGGATTGGTGCATTTCGAAGGCAGATTCGGGCTGGCGTTCTTGATGCTGCTTGCGAGTCCGGCTACCATCTTCGCAGTTCCCATTATCATGGCGATGTATGACACACATTTTGGAGAGGGAATCGGTCTGCCGCTCATCTTCGGACTGTCCATTCCCGTCGATATTTGGGCGCTGGGAGTTGTCGGCCAGACGTTTTTCCTCGAACGACTACGGAAAGAACCGCCTCATGATGGGCTCGGGGTTGCGATTTGGTGGAGGACCGCCGTCATTGGCGCCTTCTTCCTCCCGTTGCTCTGGTGGATTGTCAGTCATGTGACAGAAATTGCGATTTCCGCCTCGCACTCGATAGCCGAAATGGAGAGGTTGAGGCAGCTCTTTAATACCGGGCTTCCGGTGGCGGAACGCATCGGCCTTGAATTGACGATTTGGGGAACGATTTCCTTTCTGGTCCTCATGGTATTAGCCACGATCGGCGTCTCGATCCTTGGACAGTTCATTCGGCGGATGGCAGAAAGCGCCCGCCCGGCGGGTGAAAATTATCAAGGACTCATCACACGCTGGGATTTGATGCGCGTGCCGACCGATCAGGGACTGATGATGGCTTCGCTGGCGGGAATTGGTGTGGTGTTGTCGCTGGCCTTTTGGGCGGTGCTTCCCGTGATAACGCCCCACCCACATGAATGCTGTAAGAAGCCCGAGGTGGCTGTGGAGCCGGTGTTCAATCCCGCTGAAAGTCTGAGCAAGACGGCGGGACGGCTCGCACAACTGGTTACGCAGGTTGAGGCAATGGAGCAGCAGAAGGCGGAAGCGAAGGACCAAGAGGACAAGGGCGAGGAAAAAGCTGGAGGCGGGGCCGTGTCGAATGCCCCCGCCACGACGAAACCGTAATTTGCGAGGTGATGAGGTGAGTGCCATACAACAGGGGGTCAAAACGATTCAACGGGCTCTCCCGGCCGTCAATGCTCAGGGAGCGTGGCTCGCAGGTCTCTTGTTGGCGGCGGGATGGTTCGCCCTTCCTTCCATCGGGATGGCGGCGGAAGGGACCGCGGCCGGTCCGACTGAGTATCGCGATATTCCGTATATCGGCGCTCGGAACATCATCTGGGTTGTTGCACAGTTGCACCTGCTGTTGGCTGGGTTCGTCTTAGGTGTGCCGATCTTCGCGTGGTTGTGCGAGGTCATCGCCTGGCGAGGGGGAGAAAAGCGCTACGACAAGCTGGCCAAGGAGTTTACCAAACTCCTGACGTCCGCCTATGCCACGACGGCGTTGTTCGGCGGCATTCTGTTGTTTCTCTTGGTGGCGTTTTACCCCAAGCTGATGAATTATTTGACCGACGTCTTTTTCCCCTCCTTCTTACTCTACTGTCTCCTGTTCCTGCTCGAAACCGCGACGCTTTATCTGTATTGGTACGGGTGGGATGCGATGCAGGAAGGACGAAAGAAATCGCTGCACGTGTTTCTGGGGTTCCTGCTCAACTTCTTTGCCTTGTTCATCATGATCGTGCCCAATGCCTGGGCGACGTTTCAGGCCAGCCCCGTCGTCATTGCTGAAGGCACGGCGTTCGAACGAGCCTGGGCTGCTACGTGGAACCCCACCTGGTGGCCGATCAATATCCATCGGCTGATCGCGAACGTTGTGTTGGGTGGATACATCTGCGGAGCCTATGCCGGCGTTCGGTACTTGTCCGTGAAGAGTACGGAGGATCGAGAGCATTACGACTGGATGGGCTATGTCGGCAATTTCATCGGCGTATTCGGCCTGTTGGCCCTGCCGTTCGCCGGGTACTGGCTGATGCGGGAAATCTATCAGTACAACCAGCAGATGGGCATTACGCTGATGGGCGGCTTCCTGTCCTGGCTCTTCATCCTCCAAGCCATGCTGATTGGGGTTCTGTTTCTTGGGTCGAACTACTACTTCTGGTTGGGGATTACGTATCGCATTCCCGGGTCGGAGGCAAAGTATCGGAAGGCCATGCTGATGATGCTGGTCAGTCTGCTCCTCTGTCTTGCCGTTTGGATGACGCCACACTCCTTGGTGGCCAGCATCGAAGAGGCGCAAAAAATGGGAGGTGCACACCATCCGTTGCTGGGTGTGCTCGGCGTCATGTCAGCCAAAATGACGGTGTCGAACCTCATGATTCTGATTACCTTCATGAGCTTCGTCATGTATTGGCGCGCGGGCAAGCAAGACACAGCCGGATGGGCGGCATTTGGGAAAGCCGTCATGGGCGCCATCCTGGCGTTGGCGAGTATTGCCGTCATCGTCCTCGGCGTCTGGGGATACTTTGTTCCGGCGATCGTCCGTATCAATTACTTCTCCACGTCTCAGGTGTTGATCGTGATCTTTGTCATACTGACGATCACGCCGCTGACGGCACTTCTGCTCAAGAGCGCCAGAACGACGACAGAAATGGTCTGGGGCAGTATGCCTCCACGGGCGGGATATTCTCTTGTCCTTAATGCCGTGATGGTCATCCTCCTGATGACACTCATGGGCTATGCGCGGTCGTCATCCCGCGTCCATTGGCATGTGTACGGAGTCATGCGTGATACGTCGCCCTATGCCTATTCCCCGGCGCTGGGCAGCGCCTCGCTGATCATGGCCTTCTGTACATTTTTCTTCTGCATTCTTGTGGCGTTTATCTTCTGGGTCGCCACGATGGGGGATAAGTATAAAACCGCCGCAGGAGCCGGAAAGGGAGATTTACCTCACGGCATTCCGGCAATGGCTGGAGGGGCGCCTGACAAGGGGCCGCAGGGATAAATGCAGGGAGTTTTGAGTTCTAAATTGTGAATGTTGAGTTAACAACTAACACTCAGCACTAATAATTAGAGGGCATATGAGTGAAGTCGCGCAACTACAGCTAATTGCACTGTCGATTGTGGGGATGGGGATTCTGATCCTCCTCTTCATTAAGGCGGTATTTATTCGGGTCACGGGATTTGTCTTCATCGTATTGGGGTTGTTTTCGCTCATGTCCCTGGCAGTCCCTCAGTTGGCCTCTCTCCCTCCGGCGGAGGAAAAGATTGATATCGCCAGCATCAAAACCCCCACCGACATCGCCGCCATCGGACAGACGGTGTTCTTCAGTAAGGGGCAGTGCGCGCTGTGCCACAGCATCGGTCCTAGCGAGTCCGCCCGTTGTCCCGACTTAAAGGGAATTGGTGCCAAACTGAGCAAGGATTTTCTCTATGAAAGTCTGACGGATCCCCAAGCCTTCGTTTATAAAGACTACCGGCATGGAGGGGTGCCAAAGGAATATCCTGCGACGATGCCTCGCATTGACAAGGATCCGATCGGACTCTCGAAAAATGAAATTTTGGCCGTTATCGCATTTCTTCAACAGATGAGCGGGGAGCCGATTTCCGTCAGCCTCTCGGATCTCGAAATGCCGGGCAAGGCTCCTTCAGCTCCGGTGAAAGCAGCCGAATCCGCGCTCGTCGCGGACGCGCATACGAATTAGGAGGAATCCATGGGTGCGTTAGGAAAGCCGATCATTCTCATGGTGGCCATGTACGTGTTTATCAAGTTTGTGCTGCCGAATATTCCAGGCTCTGCGCCGCTCCCATCGAGTTTGATAGCGCTCTACCTGCTCCTAACCGGATCCGGAATCGTGATTTTTCAGACGTTGAGCAAGGAATCGAAAGACGCCTTCTGGGGACCGATGCAACGGTTCTTGACCGGGGAAAATCTCGGAGGTCTGCAAGCGCTCCGTTATGGGGTGCTCATTCTGTTCCCGTTGCTGGTCGGGTGGCAAACATATGGCAGTACTGCGGTCAGCGATCTACCACCCATTGAAAGCCGAACGATTCATCCTGCCCCGCCCGGGGAATACACCGGCCTCTCAAACCCTGTTGCCAAGACTCCTGATAACATTATGCAGGGGAAGGGTTTTTATGCGGCCTATTGTTCACCCTGTCATGGTGGAAACTTCGATGGCAAAGGCCCGGCCGCTCGTGGATTTGTTCCGGCTCCTGCCAATTTTGCTGATCCAACGACGATCGCCATGTTGCAAGAAAGCTATTTGTTCTGGCGCATCAAGAAGGGTGGTGTCGGCCTCCCGATCGAAGGTACGCCATGGAAGTCCGCCATGCCGCGATGGGAAGTGGAATTGCCGGACGAATGGATTTGGAAAATCATCATGGGCGAATACGACGGAGCCCATCAATCTCCACGGACATGGGAATAAGAGAGGGGACAGCGTGTACGGATTGAGTTGTGTAGAGGGAACGAGGCCAGCATGAAACCGGCGATCCAGATTATAGGGCAGATTCTGCGTGGCGGGATAAGCGTGATTGTAGCCATCATGGTTGGGGGAGCAACTATAAGCTTTGCCCAAGAAAGTGTCTCGGTTCGAGCCACGCTGATGACCGGGGGAGTGCCCGTGGACGATCCAAGTGCGGCAGCCTGGAGCAGTGCGCCGCCTGCCACGTTTCCGATGTCACCGCAAGTCCATTGGCAGAATCGTATCCAGGAAGTCACGGTGAAGGATGTCATCGTGCGGGCCTTACACGATGGTAATCAGATGGCGGTCCTGATTGAATACGCCGATCCGACCCAGGACCCGGATGATGCCGCGGCACTTGAGTTTATGGTGGGCGACAAGAAAGCGCACTTTGCCCATGGTCAGCCCATGCTGCAAGTCGAGGGCGGACCAGTCAATATTTGGTTCTGGAAAAATAAGACAGACAAGGGCGTCGACATGAGTGCGAAAGGCTTTGGGACACTGAAGCCGCAGGAACATCAAGACGTGAAAGCGAAGGGCGCCTATTCAAATGGGACCTGGAAAGTCGTGTTTTCCAGGAATTTGTCGACTGGTCATCCTGAAGAGGATGTGCAAATTACCCCCGGGCAATTCATCAGCATCGCCTTCGCCGTCTGGGATGGCCGAAAGGATGGCGCGGGAGAGCTCGTTGAGAAAGGTTCGCAAAAGGCGGTCTCCTCCTGGTGGTATTTCCGAGCCGATGCTCCGCCGGATTATTCCGGCTATATGTACGCGGCAATCGCTGCGGCGTTGGCCTTGGGCTTTCAGTTTGTCCTGATCCGAAAACTCAAGAAAGGGCAGTGAGCATGAAGGCGGCACGGTTGGGTGTCATGGGATTCGCAGTGGGCGTGATCGGCGGAGCGGCGTTGCTGATCGGAGGCTGCGCCAATGAACAGGAAAAGCGCGGGCACGAACTGTACACCCACTATTGTAGCGACTGTCACGGCGAGAGTGGCAAGCAGAACGAGGGGTTTAACTGGTCGTCCATGCCCGACCCGAAGCCGAAGGATCTCTCCAATAAGGGAGAAATGAGCACCTTCAAGGACGAGGAGCTTTTCGCCACCATCTCACGCGACATGCTGGACACCAGCGAAGAAGGCGGAGATGAAATTGGGGACGACGATTTCGCGGTGCCCACGATGCCGACGTTCAAATATACGCTGTCCGAGGATGAACTGTGGGCGATCGTTGGGCACGTGCGCACCCTCCATGGAATGAAGATGGAATTCAACGTCGCCGCGCGCAAGACCTCCCTTGAGGAAGCGCTGAAGGCCGCGCAGACCAAGTTTGAGCAGGCGAAGCAAGCATATGAGGCGGCGGAAAAGAAAGCCAGCGATGAAGCGGAGAAGAAAAGTGAGGAGTTGAAGAAAGACGTCGAGGTGGATGAATCCGCTTATGCGGATGAACAGGCCGCCATGGGACAGGCCAAGAAAGAACTGGATGCGGCCCAGGTCGCGTTGAACAATTTTTCGACGAGACCAGGCAAAGGCGTGAGCGTACCCAGGCCGGATTTGAAGACTCCTCCGGCGCAAGTCGCCCAGCTGGTTGAGCGCGGGAAACGGCTCTATGAAAATAAATATGGCTGCAACGCCTGTCACAATGTTGGTGGCGAGGGTGGCAAGATCGGTCCGGCCCTGGACCGGGCGGGATTCCGGCTGAATCCCACGTGGGTCTATCGGTGGCTGAAGAATCCGCAGGCGATGGATGCCCACACGCGCATGCCGGCGTTGGGGCTCAACGATGCGGACGCCAAGGCAGTCACCATGTATGTGGAGACCTTGCAGGCTGCGAAGACCGAGCCTGCCGAGGAGAAGCCTGTCGAAAAGCCATAGCCTTACCCGGACAGCCCGGCAAGCAGTCCAATGAGCACGGCGACCCCAACCCACACGTGCGCACGGAACATGGCGAATGCTTGCGGCGGGGCGATCGATCCTCCTAGTTGCCAGACCTGCATGGAGAAGAACAGGGCCAACCCGAGCAATGTGGTGTAGTAGGCCCATCCGATTCCAACCAACCAGCCGGCAGTCCCCAAGAGAAACAGCATGGTGATGAAGGCCGTCCCCACGCCCAGGCCGATCGACGGTCCAAAGAACAGGGCCGCGGATTTGACTCCAATGCGCCGATCATCTTCTTGGTCTTGGATGGCGTAGATCGTATCGTACGCGACCGCCCACGCCGCCGTCGCACCAAAAAGGCACCAGACCGGTGCATCGAGTTGTCCTCGCACGGCCGCCCAGGCCATCACCGTTCCCCAGCCGAAGGCGACACCCAGCACGGCTTGCGGAACATGAATCCATCGTTTAGCAAATGGGTAGAGGGTTGCCAGCAACAGGGCAACGGGAGCGAGCCACAACACGATGGGATTCACCAGGAAGAGGAGGCTGCCGGCCAGCAGCAACAGCAGACCGAGCAGTCTGAAAGCATGGGGACGGTGTAATTCCCCGGACGCGAGCGGGCGGGTCTTGGTTCTGGCGACTTCCCGATCGAACGATTGATCGGCAAGGTCATTGAGGATGACGCCGGCGCTTCGCATCAGGAACGACCCAGCGACGAAGACGGCCAGGAGGTGGAGCGGCGGAAATCCCTCCGAGGCGAGGACCAGCGCCCAGAGTGTCGGGAGCAGTAAAAGATACGTCCCACTTTGGTTAGGCAAACGGATCAGCCGCGCAAGTGCGGACCAGGGCATACCGGACGGAGTTGAGGATGCTGGCCACGAGCCCGTTGTCATGAGCCAGACGTTAGCCGCTGAGAGAGAGGCTTGTCAATTTCCCTGATGAGTGGTGCCGGTCGCGATTGTCCTCATGGTCCGATTTCGGTATAACCAACTGGGTAAAGGAGTGTGTGCTTGTGAAAACCACTAGGCTTAGCAGATGCCGGGATTCCGCCGTCGGGGCCCTCGCGACGCTGGCGTTGCTTTGTGCCGGCTGCGTTGGAGCGAAGGATAGCCAGACAGTGCCCGAGACAAGCCCCGGAGTGATTTCGCTGACCCCGGCACTCTGGCTTTCGCCGAGTGCCACCACCGCCGGGCTGTCCTATCGCAACGCCTGCGGTCAGACGGCGACAGTATCTGTCGCAGACCCGCTGGCGGCTGCTCTGTCCAAGAAACTTGGCCGCGTGTTCGCCGGGATTCTTCCCCAACAGGGGATCGAACAGATACCGGACTCTGATAGCCTCATCGAGGTCGGGTTGGGGCAAAAGAAGATCGAACTTGCGATTCCGGGCCAGGGCCAGGGCACGTATCCTGCATCCGTCACACTGGGGATGGAGTTGGTCGTCTTGGCCCAGGATGGCACCTTCCTCTTCAACGAAAAGCGACAAGGGCGCAGCCACGGCCAAGTGGAAGTCTCGGACCACTCGTGCGATGTACGGGGATTGGAGACGATCGTTCAGGAGGCCATTGACGCAATGATCGACGAGGTCGCCAAACAGGTGGCGGCATCGGGCCGAATTCGGGAATACGCCGCGTATCACAAGATGCGTCCTCCAACAGCCACAACTTTGGCCCACCCTGCCGGTGGGTCGCCTGCCCTCCCGCCGGCGGGCATGCTACCGGAGAGTGCAACGGCACCGACCACCGGTCAAGCAGTTCTCCCCGGAGCAACCCCGCAGGCCACTGCGCTGTCTTTCCATGCCATTGTGCGGGATGAAAACCAAGATCACTTGCTGCAACAGGATGAGACCCTCACGATCGAAGTTGAAGTCAAAAACGAGGGACCCAGAGAAGCCAACGGTGTGGAGGTTGTGGTCGGGGGAGGGTTGAAGGACCATTTCCCGCCGACGGTGGCCATCGGGACCGTGAAACCTGGGGAAATCAAGCGGGTATCGATCACCCGTCGAGTGGCGGAACTGAAGGAAGAGGGACAAGGCGAAGTGGTCTTGAGTCTGCGGAGTGCGACGGCTTTGATGTCGCTTCCGTCGGCCAAGAGATTTTCCCTGCAAATCAAGTCGGAGAAACCCGAACTCGAATCGGTGCCGCCCGATGTCGACCGTGTCCCGAAGCCTCTCGTGGCCGCCAAGCAGACGAAGAGCATCCTGATCGCAATTGGGGTGGGGCAGTTTCGCGATGCGCGCGTGCCGCCGGTCAAATACGCCGAGCATGATGCAGAAGTCCTGTCTGGATATTTGCGTGCCATCGGAGGGATCCCTCCGGAGAGGACCCGCCTCTTGCTCAATCAGTATGCGTTGAAGGAAGATCTTGCGGAAACATTCGAGGAATGGCTGCCGAAGCGGGTGGATGCCGACACTGTCGTGTATGTCTATTTCTCGGGTCGTGCGCTGGTCGATGGCGTGAGCGGAGCGGTGTCGCTCGTGCCGTTCGATGGGAGCACGGCGTCGGTCAAGCGGCTCTATCCAGTCCGCCGCATGCAGCAAGTCTTGTCCAAACTCCCGATACAACGGGCCATTATGATATTCGAAGTGTCACTGGACCCGACGCCCGGGGCCGACCCTGCCTCGACGCCGCAGGCCGATTGGGAAGATGGACTGGATGAAGGAAAAGTCGAGGTGATGTGGATGGTGGGCAACAAGGTCCTCCAAGAGGCGCACGTCTACGAGCAAGGGAAACACGGGCTGTTTACCTATTACCTCCTGCAAGGCTTGCAGGGGTTGGCCGATATTGACCGTGACGGAACGGTCGTCGCCGGTGAGCTCTGCGCGTATGCACGCGGAGAAGTCGGTCGTGTGGCCAGGCAGCAATTCGGGAATGCGCAGCATCCGCTCTGTTCGCCGCCACCAGGCCAAGGTGCGGTGGTCAGGATTCATCCCATGGCCAGAGGGAACAATCCCAAACCGGTTGCCCAGGAGAAGAAGGCCGGATCAACAGCCAACCTTCCCTCGCCTCCCTCACATGTCCCCAAACCGGTGGAGGTAGGGCCACGACCATAACGGAGCACCAAAGGAGGATGCGGCGCTCATTCGTTGACAGTCCATCCAACGGCCAGTATCATGGCCTTCTATTAGATCGGCCGGAAGTATCATCGGCTGACCTGCTCACGTACACGTTTTTCGGATGCCGGCGTAGCTCAGTTGGTAGAGCAGCGGTTTCGTAAACCGCAGGTCGCCCGTTCAATCCGGGTCGCCGGCTCCATAACGGTCGCCCGTTCAATCCGGGTCGCCGGCTCCATAACCTTCCAAAGAATTTCAGGTAGTTGTGAAACCGCTCCGGTCTGGGGATTCTGTGCAGAAGCCCCTCCTGCTACCACTTTGCTACCATGTGCAACCGCTGCCTCTGACCTAGGCTGTATCTCGTCAAGCCGATCGAGCGCGCCAGGAGCTTTTTTCTTCAACCACCGGCCATAGGTCGAAACGGTCAGTTCAATCGTCGCATGGCCAAGCTGCTCCTGCACATAGACAGGGCTGACACCTTCTGCGAGCAAAATTGAAGCATAGGAATGCCGGAGACAGTGCGGAGTGAAGTGAAGCGGGAGCTTCGCCTGTTTCAGCACGCTCTCCATGGATCGGCGCACATTCCGTGCTTCCACTGGTGTTCCGGCTTTTGTCGCAAAGATCCATGGTGGAAGCTCGGGCCACCCATACTTGAGCGCGTCCTGCTTGCGTGTCATCTCATGCCGAGCCAGCATGTCGGCAAGGGACTGTGACATGTCCACCGTGCGCCCGTGTCCAGACTTTGGTGTGTCGAGGCTCCCATCCTCGGAAAAGGCCCGGGCAATGCGGATAGTCTTCGCGTGCAGGTCGAGATCGTTCGATTGCAGGGCCAGGGCTTCTCCAAGCCTCATGCCGGTTCCCGCCAGGACAAAGAATAGCGGGTAGTATCGCGGGGCTTCCTGAAACGCGGTGGCCAGAAAGAGGCGGCGTTGGGCCTTCGTCATGGCCTTGATCTCTTCTTGCACGGTCGTCTTCGAGACTGAGAGCTTCAATACGCGCCCGAGTTTTGCCGCGGGGTTGGATGAAATGAGCCCGTCTTCAATCGCCGCGTTGAGCATAACGCGAAACACAGCCTGAACATTTCGGACGGTTCGCTTCTCAAGGCCTGTGTTCAACTTGTCGGATAGCAACAGCTTGATTCGGCCTCTGTCGAGATCGCGTAGGCGCATCTTCTCGAAGTGGGGCAAGATGTGCAGATCCAATATTTCGGTGTAGCGGGCGAGGGTTCGCGGTTTGACCGTCGGCGTGATGAGTCGCTTCCAGTGATCGGCGTACTCTCGGACGGTGCTGTTGGCCGGAACGGTAGGGGTCACTCGTTGCCGGGCTTCTGGTCCGACCTTGTCGCGGTGGGCATCGGCATCGGTCTTTTTATCAAAGGTCTTCCAGTGCCGGACGCCGGCCCCGTCCCGCCAATCCACCACAAACTTACCACGCCGCTTGCGTACACAGGCCATGGCACTCTCCCTGTGCGAGTCCCTCGCGTTAGATCGTTCCCTTGGTCCGCTGGCCTTTCTTGTGCGGTCGTCCCAGTAAGTACAGGGCAAACTCCCTTGCCCCACGCATCCGTTGCTCGAATGCCCCCTTAATCTCTTCATCTTCAAGATGCCGTGCAAAGCCCTTCAGGCTCTCTTCAATAAACCGATCAAAGGGAGCTATGCCCCCTCGCTTCCCGCTCTGAGCCAGAAGTGTCAGTAGTCTGGCCGCAGGCTCGTAGATCTCAATTTCGCCACGTTCCCAGCGTGCAATCGTATTGGCGGTCACACCGATCTCAATCGCCATACGATCCTGTGTCCAACCAAATTCTTCGCGGATT
>JABMDL010000091.1 GCA_015903945.1 Nitrospira sp.
ACAACACGATGGTGAGACACCATAGGAAGGCGTTCGGGAGGAAGGTCCACAGTGGTTTCGTCACGGCTTGGTATTGCGTGTTCAGTGGCACAACCGTCTGCCGAAAAGTGGACGCCAACAAAAGAGGAGTATTCAGACTAAAGGAAAAGCGTGACATTTCGCAAGTGCCTGTCGTAACTCACTTCAGCAGTCTTGGGCTCCGCTGTCGGGTTCCCCTCATGATGCTGCGGCCGCATCTCAACAGAGGGTGATACGGCGGGTGCCCGATAGAGAATCCTGGGTGTAGACGAGGGGTATAGACTTCGGGCAGGCACAACAGACAAGACGTGGCTTTGGAAATGGGCAGGGAATATGGCTGGTGATACAGGGTGTGCTATACAGGTCGAACGGCAAGAGAGTCGGCGAGTTCGCTGAGCAAGCGCTCCGTTTCGTTCCAGCCCAAACAGGCATCAGTAATGGAGACGCCGTGCTGAAGGGCCACCCCTTCTTTCCAGGCTTGTTTGCCGGGGTGCAGGTTACTTTCCAGCATGAAGCCCATGATGGACTGGCGGCCTTCCCGGAACTGTCGCAGCACCTCATGAAGTTGTCGTGCGAACAGTCGATCATGATGGGGCGGGCGATGCCTTCGTTCGCGACGGCGGCTTCGGCTTTGGCAACGTGTTCCTCTTCATAGTTGGTCTTGCCGCCACCGCCACGCAAGACGATGTGGCGGTCGGGATTACCCATCGTGCGGATGATGGCCGTCTGCCCGTCGGCATTAATGCCCACAAAATGATGCGGGGCCCTGGCGGAGATCATGGCATTCACGGCGACTTGTAGGCTGCCTTCCGTGCCGTTCTTGAAACCGACCGGCATCGAGACGCCGCTGGCCAATTCGCGGTGTGTCTGGCTTTCCGTCGTGCGCGCTCCGATCGCGGACCAACTGATCAGATCGGCGACATATTGCGGGCTGATCGGATCGAGCAATTCAGTGGCGCAGGGGAGTCCGAGCTGGTTGATGTGCAACAGAATGGTGCGGGCGAGCTCCAAGCCGGTGGCGATGTCGCAGGTCCCGTCCAAATGGGGATCATTGATCAGGCCTTTCCAGCCGATCGTGGTTCGGGGTTTCTCAAAATAGGTCCGCATTACGATCAGGAAACGGTCGCGCAGGGCGTCGGCGACAGGCTTCAGTTTTTGGGCATATTCGAATGCGGCTTCGGGGTCATGGATGGAGCAAGGTCCGACAATGACGACCAGCCGATCTCGGTCTTGTCCATGGAGGATTTTCCTGATGGCGTCGCGGGTTTCAACGACCAGCGCTGCCGCCTGTTCGGTGATAGGCAGTTTGGTCTTGATGACACGCGGCGGAGGAAGGGCATTGATCTCCCCAATATGCTGATTGTCGATGGGTCTATTCACAATCGTTCCTCAGGTCTCACCAGCGGATCAAGGATATATGAACACACTAGAGAAGTCTACATGACGATATTTAACCTATTGAAGAGTAAGACAAAATATCTACTGGGCGTGTGCCTTGTTTGACAGGCTTCTTCTAATTGTGGTACTTCGTCCGCCGCAATGGTGTCTCTGAACCTCATAGGTCGCTTAAGAGCTGGCCTGTCGGTCGGCCTCATCCTCCTGCTCATGGCCCTGGCGCCCTTCGCCGTTGCGCAGGACGTGCACCATGAATTGGCCGCCGCCGACACAGACGGCCATGAACACTCCGACAACGATCTCTGCCAATGGGTTCAGCATCACACGGCGGGCTCGCTCGATTTTGATGTGCCCCGGCCGGCTTTCCGTGAGCTGGTCGAGCAGTATGAATCGCCTGCTGATCCGATCTTACTGTCCGTTGCATTTTCGTACGTCGGCCCCTCGCGCGCTCCTCCTGCTCTCCACTAAGGTTCAACCTCAAACGTTCGTGCCAAGCGTGGCCTGACCACCAGGTTTGGCCGCGAGCACCGTGGTCGTTCACCGGGATGAACTCGGCAGTGGGAGGGGTATGTTACAGCCTACAGTGGTTCAATGCTTGGGTTGGGCCGTGCTAGTCACGGTCTTCGGGATATGCTCTGATTCATTAGTCTATGCTGCGGACACTGATCGCGTGACGATTACGGGCACGGTACACAATCAAGACCTCCGACGGGTCCCGCAGGTCGTAGTCGAAGTGAAGGACGAGGAGGGGGGGCTGGTGTCGTCTGGCATCTCCGACGATGCAGGGGAATTTGCCATCGTGGTTCCCGTTCAGGGGATCTACTCCGTCAGCGCGGTGCAGGAGACCTTCCGCAGCGAGTATGTCGTCTTGAAGGTAGAGAACCACGCACCGAAGCCGGTGACGTTGACCCTGTCGCAAACCAGGGACATTGCCCTGGAGGTGGTGTCACCGCTGCCGCCTATCCAGACCAAGGCATCGAGTGAAACGTACTCGCTCAGCCGAAAAGAGATCGAAGTGCTGCCGCGCGGCAACAACAACGAATTTCACGACGTGGTACTGACCATTCCCGGGGCGGCCTACGGGGCGCTGAAACAGGTCCATGTTCGGCAAGACCATGCCAATTTACAACTGCGGATCGACGGGGTGCCGATTCCAGATACGGTTTCCTCGACCTTCTCAGATGTAATTTCGCCCAGAGCTTGGGAACGGGCCGATATCGTGCTGGGCGGGATGGAAGCCAACGTCGGTAACAAGACCGCCGCGCTGATCGACATTACGACCAAGAGCGGTACGAAGCCGGGTTTTGGGTCGATTCAAGTCTTCGGCGGCTCCAATAAGACGATTAATCCGTCATTCGAGTACGGAGGGACGGTCGGACAGAAATTCCGTTTTTACGTCATGAACAGCCATACCGCAACGGATCGAGGCATTGAACCTCCCACTCTCGGCCGGTCGATTTTTCACGGGCAAAGCGAGCGGAACCAGACGATGTTTCGCGGGGACTATCAGCTGAGCAATAACAACAATTTCACGGTGTTGTTCCTCAACTCGATCGCGAAGTATCAGATCCCCACGCAGCCCGGGCAGAGGTTCAATCCAATCATCGCCGGACCGGGCGGTCCCTTGCCAGCCGGGTTTACGCCGGTGCCGTCGGAAATGGTGGATGAGAACCAAAAGGAAAATAACCAATACGGCCATCTCGTATGGCGGCATGACATCAATACTCGTAACTTTTTCAGCATGGCCGGATATTTCCGTCATACCAGGGCAACGTTCAGGACCGATCCGTTCAATGTGCTGGCCTATGTGCCGGATGTGACGGAACCGTTTTCCGCCGGCAGTCAGGACCGAACCGCCTATTCGGGCGGCGTACGGCTGGACTATACCTATGTCCACAGCCCGCAGCATTTGATCAAGGCGGGCTTCCAGATCGATCGGACACAGGCAATCAACAAGACCCGTCTCACGGCGTTCGATAGTGCGCTCGCCAACCTGGTGAATCTGGACGCCGACAATCGGCTGATCGGGTATCGGCAGGAATTCTGGATTCAAGACCAGTGGTCGCCCAATGATCAATGGACGTTCAATATCGGGGTTCGTGGCGACGCGGTGCAGTATCTTCGTAGTGAAGGGCAAGTGAGTCCCAGGATCGGTGTGACTTACAAGCACACTCCGGCGCACGCCTTCCATGCCTTCTACGGCCGGATGTTCACTCCGCCGAACCTTGAAGCTATTTCGTTCGCCAAACTGAACACGGCTGGTACGACTGCCGAACCCGAAGATCGTACCAATAACCAAGTCCGTGCGGAGCGGGCACATTACTTCGAAATCGGCAGTTATCATGCGTTGACGGATTGGGCGACACTGCAACTGACTGGCTACTACAAGCTGGCCAACTATCTTTCCGATGCCGGGCAGTTCGGTACAACGCCCCTGCTGAATTATTTCGCCTTCGAACGGGGGTGGTCGAGGGGAGCCGACGCTGCGCTCAAGATGCAGGTCACGGACAATCTCACGGCGCGCGGCAACATCGCCTGGGGGCAATGTAAGGGGTATGGCTTACAATCCGGCCACTTTCTTCTGGAGGCGGCGGAAATCGCCGATATCAAGTCGAAGAGCGGGGTCCATTGCGATCATCAGCAGACAGTGACCAGTTCGGCGGTGGTCAGCTATCGCGTCCTTGATCGAACGACCCTGACCGGACAGATGTTCTATGCCTCGGGGTTGCGCACGGCGGTCGAGGGAGGGAAGACGAACTCCACCCATAGTCCCTCCTATACCATCTATAATCTGTCGATTGCCCATGTGGTCCCGTTGCCTTGGCCTGGGCAGAAGTTTCTGCTCGGTTTCGATGTTGTGAATGTCTTCGATCGGGAGTATTTCATCAATGTCGGAGAAGGGAGCATTGGACTCGGCGTGTCCCATGCCGGGATGCCGCGTTCCTTCTTTGTCCGTGGGCAGTGGGTGTTCTAGGAAGAGGAGAACGGTTGAGGCGAAGGTTAAGATTGAGGCAAGATACCTTCTTCCTCAGCCTTGACCCTAACCTGAGATGATTGGGGAGTCGCATGATGCAGAAACGGTGGTGTGTCGTTCACATGTGCCTGTTCATCCTGTCTCTGCTGCCGGCTGCTGCACACGCGGTGACCGGTGATGAGGCTACACACGAGAGTGACCACGAGGAGGACGTGCTTGAGTTGCCGGAGGTCCATGTCCATGGCCTGCCGTTGAACAAGGACCAGCAACAGGGGCCGGTGGCTAAGTCGACGCCCTGGCCGGCGATCCCGACTGCGCTCGAAGGCCAGGAATTGGACGATTGGATGAAGGCTCGCGTGCTGGTCTCCCGGGAGGCCAAGGTG
>JABMDL010000092.1 GCA_015903945.1 Nitrospira sp.
CGCTTTACAAACGTATTGCTACGTCTTCTCGCTCGACTTGCATGTATTAGGCGCGCCGCCAGCGTTCGTTCTGAGCCAGGATCAAACTCTCAAATAGGTGTTCTTCTAAATTAGACCAAGGGCCACCACTTCAATACACCTTACACCTTGCTCAACTTCCTCTATTCAGTTGTCAAAGAACGATCGCGCTCATCACGCGAGCCGCGCACTATACAACTGCGCGCATCGCATGTCAAGGGACCCGCTCGAAAAATTTTCGGGTAGTTTCCCTATGACCAACCACCGCACCGTGACTCGCCGTCAGGCGCGGTCAACAGGCAGGAACACAAGCACGATGAACAGGTGACAAGATAACAAGGCCGCCGATGAGAGTCAAGAGGACATTCCATGTATAATACAGCCCCATGGATTTCCCCTCATTCAAACGCCGCAGCCTGCTCAAGCTGGCAGGGCTCGGCAGCTTGGCCGGCCTCACCGGCGGCTGCGATGCCGTCGGCGGCGTCTTCGGCCGCATGTTCGCCGTGCCCCCGCGCGAGACCACGTACTTCACTCCCACCTCGAAGTTTTATGTGGTGAATTACGCCGACGGCGCCGTCTCCGCCTCGCGCGAAGTCAACATCGAACAATGGAAACTGCATATCAAAGGCGCCGTGAAAACCCCCATGTCGCTGGGCTGGCGCGAATTTCTGAATCGCGATTCGTACGATCAGGTCTCGACGCTCATGTGCATCGACACGCTCCCGGGCGGCGACAGTTTGGGCAACGCCACCTGGCGCGGTATCTCGCTCAAGAAGTTGCTGCTCGATTGCGGGGCCGACACGGAAACGGCGCGCGACGTGGTCTTTCGCGGCATCGACGGCTACGACGACAGCATCCCCTTCACCCGCGCCATGCAAGACGATGTGATGCTGGCCTTCCTCATGAACGGCGAGAAACTGACGCGCGAGCACGGATATCCGATCCGGCTCATCGTACCGGGGCTCTACGGCATCAAGAATGTGAAATGGATCGTGGAAATCGAAGTGTACCCCGGAGACTACAAGGGGTACTGGCAGCGAAAAGGCTGGACCGACGACGGGAGCATCAAGATTTTCTCGCGCGTCGATTCGCCCGGGCACTATCAGGCCTTACGGGGGCCGGAACAGAACTTCCGCGGCATCGCGTTCGGTGGCCCCAACTCCATCGGGAAAGTGGAAATCAGCTTCGACAACGGTCGCACCTGGAACGAATGCGGGATTGAGACACCCATGTCGCCGTACTCGTGGGTCATTTGGCGCTATGCCTGGCGCCCGCCGAAACCGGGGAAGTATCAAACCGTCGTCCGCGCGACCGACACCAAAGGCCAGCTCCAAATCGCCGAGATCGTCCGCCCCCAACCGGCCGGCGCCAGCGGGTTGCACACGATCGTTGCGGAAGTAACGGAACTCTGAACCAGGTCGTCAGCGTCGCTCTCGGTGGTTTGTCCGCCTCAACTTTGTAGGCTCTGCCCTCCAATCACTCCACTCGCTGTCGCGAATGGCCCCACCGCTACATGCCAGACCTGCCATACGTTTCCTCAACCTATTGACAATCGACATATTTTCCATGACCCTTGGACCAGCTAAGTAGGCACCAAGCTTGCTCACAACAGGACAGATTATCTTTGACCTTGCTTATTGGCACTCATTCGTCGTCCAAGGAGGAACCCATGGTCCGACCATTTTCTCGCCCAGTGCTCTTTTTTCAGACTTCAACCCTGGTCTTACTCGGCATGTTGGCCGGATGCGTGAGTTCGGCAACTCACGAAAAAACGTTGGCCGAACTCGAGGCGGCCAAAAAGCTGTCCGCACAACAACAACGCCAATTGGTCGGCATGCGGGAGTCGTTCGATCTGGAAGCCAACCAACGGAGGGCTGTCGAAGAGCAAGCCTCCTCCTTAGCCAAAGAACGTGAAGCCCTCGTCGCGCGCTCAAACGAGTTGCAGGCCCGCCTCGACGGCTTGGAGAAGGACAAGAGCCAGCTGAACGATGATCTGGCCAAAGTGCGCAGCCAGATCGCAGACCTCGAACAGAAACATACCGAGGGCAGCGCGTCCGCCCGGGAAGCAATCGACAAACTGAAGCTTCAAGCAGCAGCGATGGAGGCGGAACGCGAGCGCCTGCGCCAGGAGCAGGCCAAACTGGCCGCCAACCTTGAACAGGAACGAGCCGCGAAGGAAGAAGAAATCAAACGTCTGACCAAGACGCAAGAAGAGTTATCCCGTTCGCTCCAGGACGAAATCTCAAAAGGGAATATTACGATCCAGCAAGTGCGTGACCGCCTCACGATCAATATGGTAGATCGGGTGTTGTTCGATTCGGGTCAGGCACAAGTGAAGCCGGCCGGACTCAAGGTGCTCCAGCAGGTGGGTGACATCCTGAGCAAAGTCTCGGACAAGCAGATCCGGATCGAAGGCCACACCGATAATGTGCCCATCAGCGCGAAATTGCAGAGCCGATTCAAGAGTAATTGGGAACTCTCGACCGCTCGGGCCACGACGGTCGTCCGGCATTTGATCGAGAAAGGCGGCGTGGACCGCCAGCATCTCTCCGCAGTCGGCTATGCCGACACTCACCCGGTCGCCTCGAACGATTCTGAAGAGGGACGAGCGTCCAATCGTCGAATCGAGATCGTACTCTATCCCAAAGACCTCAAACAGATCGCCGGGGAACTGAATCAAGGAGCTTCGGACAGCAAGTAGCTCCACTCGCCAGGAGGTGCCCCCATGGGGGCACCTCCTTACCGCTCAACTAGTCGACGTCTCATCAGACCTTCCCCCCTTAGCGCACTTCGGTTATGATGCACGCGTAACCCGCGTGCACAGATAGTCACTCGTGTATTGCCTAACCCTTCACAGAGGTGATTATGAGCTCGGCGCTGGCGATCATGCTCCTCCTCATCGCATTTGGCCTGTCCTCCTGCGATACGGCCTATCTCGCCACCATGGAAAAGATGGGGTATGCGAAACGGGACATTCTGAGCGACCGAGTCAAGTCGGCCCGGAACGCGCAAGAAGACGCTAAGCAAGAGATTCAAAGCACCCTCGAACTATTCGGGAAGGTCGTCTCCTACGATGGCGGAGATCTCGAATCCGCGTATAAGAAACTCAGCGGTGAGCTGGAAGCGAGCGAAGACAGCGCCAAAGCGGTCAGGAAGAAGATCGGGGATGTCGAAAGCGTGGCCGATGCCCTGTTCTCGGAATGGGAACAAGAACTCGGCCAATATTCAAGCGCCGATCTGCGGCGGAAGAGCCAAGCCAAACTCACGCAAACCAAGAATCGATACAGGGACATGCTGTCCGCCATGAAGCGTGCCGAACAACGGATCGACCCGGTCCTCAGGCCGCTGCGCGACCAGGTGCTCTACCTGAAACATAATCTCAACGCCCGCGCGTTGGCCGCGATTAAGGGCGAACTCGTCAAAGTTGATGCCCAGGTCGATCAGCTGGTCAAAGACATGAACCGGTCTATCGCCGAAGCCGACAAGTTTATTCAGTCCATGGAAAAAGAATCCGACTGATTGTGCGGCGCGGGGGAAGGCGACATGCGTATCGACGGCCAACGCGAAAGCGGCAACATCGAAGATCAACGCGGCATGAGCCCGGCTCGAATGGGCAGAGCCGGCGGACTCAGCATCGGCACCATTGTGCTGGCGCTTGCCGTCAGTTACTTCACCGGTGTCAATCCGTTGACCGTCTTAAACATGATCACCGGTGTCCAGAGCATGACTGAGCCCATGGCGCCCTCCGCCCCATCGGAATCCGGCCCGGTCGGCGCACCCAGCGATGACCTTGGGAAGTTTGCGTCGATTGTCCTGGCGGATACTGAAACCACCTGGCAGGCTCTGCTCGGCCCACGGTACGAAGACCCACGCATGGTGCTCTTTACCGGCGCCGTGCAGTCGGCATGCGGTACCACGTCTTCGGCGGTCGGCCCCTTCTATTGTGCCAACGATCATCGGATCTACTTGGACCTGGCATTCTTCAATGAGATGGAGCAGCGTCTCGGCGCGGCAGGCGACTTTGCCCAGGCTTATGTGATTGCGCACGAGGTCGGTCACCACGTGCAGAATCTGCTTGGGGTCGCGGAGAAGGTCCACCGCTTGCAACGGCAGATCTCTGAATCGGAAAGGAACGCCCTGTCGGTGCGCATGGAGCTCCAGGCCGATTGTTATGCCGGCGTCTGGGGCCACCACGCCAAACGCGAGCGCAATCTGATCGAACCGGGAGACTTTGAAGAAGGGCTGCGGGCGGCGGCGGC
>JABMDL010000017.1 GCA_015903945.1 Nitrospira sp.
CCGGCTCCGTGCGCGTGCAGTGCCGCCGCGCAACCTGCGCCGCCGCCGCCAATGATCAGCACATCGGCCGCATGGTGGGGGGTCAAATCTACCGTGCTGCCGATGGGACTGTCCCCCTCAAGCAATGTCGCCAATTCAACGACGGTCTTGTCGCCTTCGTTCGGGCCGAATCGGATCGGCCGATAGGCGCTCGCTCTCCAGTCCGGGTGGTATTTGTGAATCAGCTGATCGCGGTCGGCAGGGGAAAATTTGGGGATGGTTTGCTTGCGGCGAGCATCCCTGGTCTGATGAACGATCTGTTGAAGTGCGTGGATGTCCATGATTCGTTAGTTACAAGTAGAAAAGTTGACAAGTTGCAAGTTCATCGGACTCGACCGACTTCCGAACTTTCCACTTTCACACCTTATAACTTTCTCACTTCACAGAGGCACAATGTTCCACCAGTTCTTTCTCGTTCATCGACAGAACCTTCTTCCACTCATCGTCGAACCGGCCGTCCTTGATCTCCTTGATGCGCGTATCCAATCCGGCTGGCTTCTCTGTAAAATGCGCCCCCTGTGCGCGGCTGACGTAGAGCGCCACGAGGTTCGGAGCAATATCGGCGATGCAGACCGGCGTGCACATGCCGCACATGACGCAGTCCATGAACATCTCCGAGACGCTCTGGAAGTCGCCGAAGACCGCCTTCCACACCCCTTCCCGCACGTCGATCTTCTGCGGGCAAGCTTCGGTACAGGCGTTACAATTCCGGCAGAGTGGGGCCTCTGGATACAGATTGAAAAGATCTTGCTTGGGGTCTTGAAGCTTCTGAATATCGTACAGCGCCTTGCGCGCCGGGAAGGGTGGCATCATCGTAAAGGACATGCCGTCCTGGACCGCCGTCTGGCAGGCCAGACACGTTCTCACCTTGGGATCATCCTTGGTCCGATAGTAGGTTGCGCAGGCACCGCAGAATCCACCGAGGCAGCCGACGCCGCGCACGACTTCCTGGCCGGCATACCACATGGCCTTGATGACGGTGATCCCTTCCGGCACCTCGTACTTCTTGCCGGCAATTTCAATCGTCACCATCCGATGCGTGAGCACCTCGGGCTGATCGATTACATTCTGGTTGTCGTCGGTTGCCATAGCTTTCAGCTTCCAGCCATCATAGCTTAGGTGCCCAGGACTGAGGACTGGGGGCTGAGGACTGAGTTATGAAAATTTTACTCAGTCCTCAGTCCTCGCTGCTCAGTCCTACTACGCGAATGAATCGATGATCGCGTTCAACGTCGCGCTCGGCCGCATCGCCTTGTACGCCTTGGCATCGTCCGGATGATAGTATCCGCCGACGTCCTGGGGCTTCCCCTGCGCCGCGAGCAATTCTCCGTCGATCTTCTTCTCGTTGTCGCTCATATCCCTGGCGATCTTCGCGAACTTGTCCGCAATCCGCTTATCTTGCGTCTGCGCCGCCAACGCCTGGGCCCAGTAGAGAGCCAGGTAGAAATGGCTGCCACGGTTGTCGATCTCGCCGACCTTACGGGCCGGTGATTT
The DNA here is from genome assembly GCA_015903945.1 of Nitrospira sp. Taxonomy (GTDB): domain Bacteria; phylum Nitrospirota; class Nitrospiria; order Nitrospirales; family Nitrospiraceae; genus Nitrospira_D. Next base: position 1,534 of record JABMDL010000017.1, read on the forward strand.
GTTGCTCTCCAGGAACTTCGCGTTGGCCTGATCCAGCGTGTCCGCCAGAATCTTTGCCACCGGATTGTTTCCCGCCTTTGCCAAGTGCTCCAACGAGGCGGCCAGCGCGAGAAACTCTCCGAGCGAATCCCAGCGCAGATACCCCTCTTCTTGGAACTGTTGGACGTGCTTCGGCGCCGACCCCCCCGCCCCGGTCTCGAATAACCCGCCGCCGTTCAACAGCGGAACGATCGAGAGCATCTTGGCACTGGTACCGATTTCGAGAATCGGGAACAGATCGGTCAGGTAATCGCGCAAGACGTTCCCCGTCACGGAAATCGTGTCTTTTCCCTCTCTGATCCGTTCGAGCGAAAGACGAATCGCCTCAGCCGGCGGCATGATCCGGATGTCGAGCCCCTTGGTATCATGGTTCTTTAAGTACCGTTCTACCTTCGCAATCAATTGGGCATCGTGCGCCCGTTCCTTGTTCAGCCAGAAAATCGCCATGGCGCCAGTGGCCTTCGCGCGATTCACCGCCAGCTTGACCCAATCTTGAATCGGCGCATCCTTCACCTGACACATCCGCCAGATATCGCCTTCTTCCACTTTGTGCTCCAGCAAGGTCTTGCCCGTTGCATCGACGACCCGGATCGTGCCGTTGCCCGGCGCTTTGAAGGTCTTGTCGTGCGATCCGTATTCTTCCGCCGCCTGAGCCATCAGGCCAACGTTGGGCACGCTTCCCATCGTCTTCGGATCAAGTGCGCCATGCTTCTTACACGAATCGACGACCTCTTGATAGATCGGCGCATAGCTGGCGTCCGGAATCACGCATTTCACATCATGCAACTTGCCGTCCGGCCCCCACATCTTTCCACTGTCACGAATGACCGGCGGCATGGAAGCATCAATGATCACGTCGCTGGGCACGTGCAGATTGGTGATGCCCTTGTCCGAATTCACCATCGCCATGGGCGGACGCTTCTTGTAGACGGCTTGGATATCGGCTTCGATGGCTTTGCGCTGGTCGTCAGGCAACGACTTGATCTTGCTATAGACATCGCCAAGACCGTTGTCGGGATCGACGCCAAGCTTTTGGAACGTGGCTGCGTGCTTCTCGAACACGTCCTTGTAATACACCGTCACGGCATGACCGAAGATCTTGGGGTCCGAGACCTTCATCATGGTGGCTTTCATATGAAGCGAAAACAACACGCCCTGCTTTTGGGCGTCTTCGATCTGCTCCTCAAGGAATTGCCGGAGCGCACGCTTGCTCATGAACGTGGCATCGATGACTTCCCCGGCTTGCAATGCCACTTTCGGCTTGAGCACGGTCGTCTTGCCGTCCTGGCCGATGAACTCGATCCGCGCATCAGTCGCCGCGGCCATCGTCATCGACTTTTCGTTCGACCGGAAATCCCCGCCCTTCATATGGACGACATGCGTTTTCGAATCCGGACTCCACGCTCCCATCTTGTGCGGATGTTTTCTGGTATGAGCCTTCACAGAGAGCGGCGCGCGGCGATCGGAGTTGCCTTCGCGCAACACCGGATTGACGGCACTGCCCTTCACCTTGTCGTACCGGGCCTTGATATCCTTTTCCTTCTCGTCTTTCGGGTTCTCCGGATAGTCCGGCAGTTGATACCCTTGTTTCTGCAATTCCTTGATGGTCTCTTGAAGTTGCGGCAACGATGCGCTGATGTTCGGCAGCTTGATGATATTCGCTTCCGGCGTCTTGGCCAGCTCGCCCAGCTCAGCCAGGGCATCATGCTGCTTCTGCGCCGGGGTCAGGTATTCCGGAAACACGGCGAGCACACGGCCCGCCAGCGAAATGTCCCGCAATTCAACCGTCACGCCCGCCGCTTTGGTGAAGGCATTGATGATCGGCAGGAACGAATAGGTCGCCAGCATCGGCGCCTCGTCAGTCTTTGTATAAATGATTTTATCCGCTTTGGCCATGGCTTTCCCCTCTGTTGAGTAACTGATTTAGTTCAGCGCATTCAACGCCGAACCCGCCTTGAACCACGCAATCTGTTGCTCCGTCATGCTGTGGCTCGCTTGGATGGTGAGCGTGCGACCATCCGTCTTGTGTATAGTCACCACAACCGGCTTGCCAGGCGCCAGACTTTGTAGCCCCGTCACGCTGATGCGGTCTTGCTGCTCGATCTTCTCGTAATCCTTCGGGTCCGCGAAGGTCAACGCCAAGATCCCCTGTTTCTTCAAATTCGTTTCATGGATGCGCGCGAAGCTTTTCGTAATGACCGCGCGGACGTTGAGGAACCGTGGCGACATGGCCGCATGCTCGCGGCTGCTGCCCTCGCCGTAATTTTCATCGCCGACGACAATCGACCCGATGCCTTTTGCTTTGTACGCTCTGGCAATTTGCGCCATCGTGAGATTGGCTTCGCCGGTCAAGACATTCGTACCCTTCCCCGGCTCCGACGAAAACGCGTTGTTCGCGCCTAGGAACATGTTGTCGCTGATCTTGTCGAGGTGGCCGCGGAACTTGAGCCAGGGACCGGCCGGAGAAATATGGTCGGTCGTGGTCTTCCCCTTGGTCTTGATCAAAAGCGGCAGCTTGTCAAAATCTTTGCCGTCCCACTTGGGGAACGGCTGCAACAACTGCAACCGCTCGCTGGTCGGTGGAATGTCGACGGTCAAGTTCGACCCATCTGCAGCAGGTTCAACATACCCCTCTTCACCCTTGGCAAAGCCCTTGGCCGGCAATTCCTCACCCACCGGCGGCTGCAGCTTGAATTCTTTTCCGTCGGCGGCCTTCACCGTCTGATTGACCGGATCGAAGCCCAGATCGCCGGTGATCGCGTACGCCGTCACGACTTCCGGGCTCGCCAAGAATGAGAGCGTTTCGTTGATGCCGTCATTCCGGCCGGGGAAATTCCGGTTGAAGGAACTGACGATCGAATCGGCCTTCCCCTTCACTCCGTCCGCACGCTTCCACTGACCGATGCAGGGGCCGCAAGAGTTCGACAGCACGGTGCCGCCAAGTTTCTCAAATGTCTCCAAGAACCCATCACGCTTCATCGTGTGGTAAATACGCTCAGAGCCTGGCGAGACAAGGAATGACGCCTTCGCCTTCAAACCAGCCTTCAATGCCTGCTGCGCCACATGGGCCGAGCGGCTGATGTCTTCGTACGATGAATTGGTGCAGCTGCCGATCAAGGCGGCCTTCAGTTCGACCGGATAGCCCTTCTCCTTCGCTTCCGCTCTCAACTTGGAAATCGGCCGTGCCAGGTCCGGCGTATGCGGACCAACCACATGGGGTTCCAGCTTCGACAAATCGATTTCCACGATCTGATCGTAGTACTTCTCCGGCGACTGCATCACTTCGGGATCAGCCGTCAGCAACGCCTTGTTCGCCGATGCCAGATGGGCCAAATCCGCACGATCCGTGATGTTCATGTAGGCAACCATCTTCTGGTCGAAGGGGAACACGGACGTCGTCGCCCCGAGTTCAGCGCCCATATTGCAGATGGTGCCCTTGCCTGTGGCGCTGATCGTCTCGGCGCCGGGGCCGAAGTATTCGACGATCTTATTCGTCCCGCCCTTCACGGTGAGCAGGCCACAGAGATAGAGGATCACGTCCTTCGGCGAAGCCCAGCCGCTCAATTTGCCTGTCAGTTTCACACCGATGAGTTTCGGATGGAGCACTTCCCACGGCAGGCCGGCCATGACTTCACCGGCATCCGCTCCGCCGACACCGATCGCCAAGCCGCCCAACCCACCGCCGTTCGGCGTGTGCGAGTCAGTCCCGATGATCAGGCAGCCGGGAAATGCATAGTTTTCCAGCACGACTTGATGGATAATCCCGGCACCCGGCTTCCAAAACCCGATGCCATACTTCTTCGCAGCAGAGGCGAGGAAGTTATAGACTTCCTTGTTCTCATCCAAGGCGCGCATCAGGTCCTTCTGCGAGCCCATCTCGGCACGGATCAAGTGGTCGCAGTGGATCGTGCTCGGCACCGCCGCTTTCTTCTTGTTCGCCTGCATGAACTGCAGCACGGCCATCTGCGCCGTCGCGTCCTGCATGGCGACCCGGTCCGGACGCAAGGCCAACATGGCCTTCCCGCGCTCCCAGGTCTGCGTATCGAAGTTGTCCGCATGTGACACCAGAATCTTCTCGGCCAGCGTCAAGCCCCGGCCGAATTTCTTCCTGGCCTTGGCACAAGCATCCGGCATCTTTGCGTAGAGTCTCTTCGCGAGATCGAGTGACATCACTCTCTCCTTACAAACGAGCCCGGGACCTGATGCCAGGAGCCAGGGAGGCGCTCTCCCAAGCCACGCATCAGCCACCAGTCTCTGGTTAGGGCGGCACTTCCCACCACTCGTCGGGCGGTAGGACCTCCCGCAGTTATTTCACCGGTGGTACTTTACAGACCTATTTCAATGGCGGGACTTCCCGCCGCTTCGGCGCTGCGTAGTTCACCAGGTAGTCGAACAGCCGGATCAATCTGCTGTCCTGCCGTTTCTGATCCACCCAATGGCCGATCAATCCGATCGTGCGCGACAAGATAAAGAAGCCGTTCAAACTGTCGACCGGGAAGCCCAAGTCGACCAGTACGGCTGCCATCGTCCCGTCCACGTTCAAAATCAAGTTGTCCTTCTTCGCCGCCGTCACCTGCTCAACTTGCAACGCGAAATCGAGGCACGGCGTCTTGATGTGCAAGCTCTTCACATAGCCCACGAGTTCCTTTACACGCTTGTCGGGATTGCGCAGGCTCTTCACACGGTGACCAATCCCCGGGACTGGGCCGACATTCTTTTTCATGTAGGCCAAGAAGTCTTCAACGGTCATCTTGTTGTCGACCGCGTACTTGAACCAGCGGCCCGCATCTGTGACGGCACCACCGAACCGAGGGCCGATCATGATGAGACCAGCCGCGACCGCCTGCGACAGGCCGATACCGGCGCAAGCCGCGAGGATCGTCGCGTAGGCGCCGCTTACGCAGGGACCGTGGTCGGCAGACAACATCATGATACGCTTAATGATTTCCGCTTCCTGCTTGGAGATGAGCCGCTTGTCCCAGAGCAGACCGATGACGTGCGGGATTTCGTAGCCCTTATTGATCAGTTCCGAGGCCGGATAGCCGTCATAGCACGGTTCGTCCCCACGGTCGTCACTGATGGTGGTCCGGATCAACGGGGCCACGATGACCTCGTCCGCCTTCATCGCCTCCTCAACGGTCTTCGGCAACTTCGGCAGGCTCGTGGGTTCGACGATCTCTTTGACCTGCCCGGACTTCAGCATCTCCTGATAAGTTTCCTTGATCGCTGGACCGAGCGCCCCGAATGTCGGGGGGACGATGGCGCCGGCCTTCTTGAGGGCGTCCGACTTGGACCGGGCCGACCCCTCGCCCTTCATGCCTTCCTTGGCTCCGGCGTGACCGAACTTCATGCCCTTCGGCAAGCTCTCTTGGCAAAACCCGGAGACGACACCGATCAGCTTGACCCGGCGCTTCTTGGCGCCGTACCACTCTGCCGCCCGCTCCTCAAGATCGCCGCCCATTTCGCCGACGATCACGACCGCCTTGGTCTGGGGGTCGTTCTCGAACATTTCCAGGTAGCTGACGTAGTCGGTGCCGGGATAGGCATCGCCCCCGATCCCGATCGCGGTCGTGATGCCGTCCGCGAACTGCGAACAGATCCAGATGATCTCGTTGGAGAGCCCACCCGACTTGGTGATGACGCCAAACGAGCCTTCACGATAGAGCTTGGAGAGCACCAGGTTGTCGAATGCCCCGCCGATGACACCCAGGCGGCAGGACCCGGCAGAGATGATCCCGATTGAAGAAGGCCCGTTAAACACCTTGCCTAGTTTGCGCGCATGGGCGCCGAGAATTTTTGCGTCCTTCTCGGGCACACCCTCGGTAATCATCGACACCACCTTGATATGGGAATCGTCCAGTGCTTCCAGCCCACCCTTCATCGCGCGGTCCGCGCCGATATAGACGAGGCTGGTGTTGATGGCCGGATGATTCTTCGTCGCTTCGGCGATGGTCTTGTAAATAGGAACCGCGATGAGCCCGCTGCCGTAGGGAATTTCGTTCGTCTTTCCGGCATCCGGAGGATAGACGAACGCTTCGACACTCAGTGGTCTTTTGATCAAATAACAGAATTCGGCCATGCGGCGCGCGGCATTGACGCCAGCCTGCCCACCCTGAATGACGACTCGGGTGTCCTTGTTTGCCAGGATACTCATCGGAAACCTCCAACAGTGACGCTTTCAGCGGTCAGCACTCAGCCGACAGCTGATGGCTGATAGCTGACTGCTCGTTACTTCTGTAATGCTTTATCGACGATGTCGGTCAACGGTGTGTAGCGATCGAAGACGTTGATATCGAAGCCTTCGTCCTTCAACGCGCGCATCGCGTCGAGCCCTTCCTTCTCACGCGGGCCGCCTCGGCGCACCCAAATCTTCACGTCCTTCATCTTGCCGTCGGCTTTGGCCTTGCGGAAGCCGTTGATGATGCCGCCGAAGGTCTTTTTGACGTCGGTGAAGTTGGCAATGGCTCCGCCGACGATGATGTTCTTGATGCCGGGCAAGGAGCAGACTTTCTCCGTCAATACTTCCACGGCCCAATCGGGCGGATCGCCGGAGTATTCGGCATAATTCGCCAACTTCCCGCCGCGCGCGACTACCGCATCGGAGTAATACACGCTCGCGCCGCCACCGGCCGGGAGCATCGCCGTATCGCCACCGGGGATTTCGATAAACTTGACCGAGCCCTTGATCTTGCTGTCCACCGCCATCACTTCCAGTTCCTCTTTGCTGTAGGCGCGGCCAAACTCCGCGGCAAAGGCAAAGTTCCAGTCGGGGTGGCGGAACTTGGCGTCGCCGTCGAGCAAGGTGACCGCATCGAGCGCAACAAACGCACCATCGCTCTCGCGCGTGACGACGGGATTCACTTCGAGGTACTGCGCATCTTCGCTGTCGAAGCAGGTAAACATCTTGCCGGCAAAGTCGGCCATCTTCTTGGTGAGCGGCCCGGTAAAACCCGCGTCCTTGGCGAGTTGTTCCAGCGCCTCAGGGGAAGGAGCCTGTCCAACTGCGAGACACAGGCGCTTTACACGGTCCCAGTTGGACTCGACTTCGATCCCGCCACAGTTGGCGACGAGAATTTCTGCGCCTTCGCGGGTGGACTTCACCGCACAATAATATTCTTCCTTGTGAGCGATCATTTCGGAGACGATGACTTGTGAGACCGTGATGCTGCCGACTTGACGGCCGATCATCTCTTTCGTAGCAGCGACCGCGCCGTTGAGGTCGAGGCCGACCTTCACAAGCCCCAGCTTGAACCGCGAGCCCAGCGCTTCGTGGGCTTTCGCCACGAGCTTCGATGTCTTCATCCACTCGTTGGCTTGTCCGAGCTTGGCAAGCTCGTCCGCCGATGTGACGACGACATAATTGGGAACGTGGATACCCCACTTCTTCATCAGCCCCATCCCGGGGCCTTCCAACACCTTGGCCATGACTCACTCCTTCAATAGTGTATACGTCGCTGCTAAGGGGAGCAGGATTGTAACGAAATCAACCCGGTGACTCAAGACACCAGAGGGACTATTGTGGTAGGGCTCAAAAGGCCTAGCGCTGCCTCTGGCAGACCCGATACGGCCTCACGTGATCATAACTCATGGGTTTGAAATGGTTTTCTTCACATTGGCCGCGAGGTTTCATCGCCACTTCCGAGGATCTTGGCATCGGGGGCAAAAGAATGCACTGCGCTCGCTCTGAAGACGGCGGATTGTCCGCCCGCAATGGTTGGGACATGGCTGGCCTTCTTTCCCATACACAAGATGGCGTTGTTTGAACTGCCCCTCGGTTCCGTCGGGCGCGAAGAAATCCTTCACGCTTGATCCTCCGCAGGCAATGGCACTGCGCAACACCTCTTGAGTGACATCATAGAGCCGTTCGACCCTTGTGGATGGGAGACGGCATGCCATGACGTTGGAATGCAGCCCGGCTCGAAACAAAATCTCATTCGCATAGATATTCCCGATGCCGGCAAGCGATTGCTGGTGCATCAATAACGGCTTCAACCTGCCTCTTCGACTTGTCATGAGCCGCTGAAAATCACCGAATGAGACCGCCAACGGATCATACCCGAACCGGCGAGCACGGTATTGGTCCAACCCCGGTTGATCGAGGAACGAGAGCCGGCCAAATCGGCGCGGATTCCAGTAGCGCAGCCCCGCTTCCCGTCCGCCGGTGAACGCTATCCGAAGATGCACGTGCTGCGGATGTTTGATCTGCACCGATGGGAATAGCAGCAACCCCGTCATGCCCAGTTCAGCCACGAGATAACGCGCGACCTGGTTCTTGACGAATCGAAGAGCCACGCTCTTCCCATATCGATCGACCTGTTGCAAAACAGATCCGAGGTACCAAGGAAGCGAAGAGAATCCCTCTCGAACGATATCCTTCCGGCCCACCCAGCAGTCGGTGACCTGCGCTCCGACCAAGGCGGCTCGCAGTTGGCACGCCACCACTTCAGCCTCAGGCAACTCCGGCATATCGGCAGTCCCTCAGAAAAGTCTGATTAGGCCACAGGCTTGTGGGTAAAGACAATGTGTGGGAGAGTGCGCGCCGCAGCTAGGTTACGCGGCTTGGCGAAGAGTGAGGACGCGTTCGATCGCATCTTCGAGGTTCGGGAGCGGCATGGCGCCGGGGCGGCGAGTCATGACCAGCTTCAACACATCGGCATAGGCCATGTTCTCCACGCAGCACAGATAGGCCATGACCACTGAAACGGACCGGCCCATTCCGGCACGGCAGCAAACCATGACCCGATTGTCCGTCAGATGCTGTTCCACCCACCGGACGGCATCGGCCAATCGCCTCGGATCCGCTTCGTCGAAATCCTTGAATGGGATCTTGCCGTAGGCGAGCCATTTCGGCGCATCGATTGTGTATTCTTCGGCCACCAGCAACAGTGCGCCGATTTGAACAGGCGGTTGCATGGCATCGTTGATGTTCCCGACAAGCAGCCGATCCGTAATGAGATGCATGGCATGGCTAGTATAGGCACTCCGCTTGAAAGATCAAGCATCGGTCAGATCCCTGCGGTTGCAGTCTATTTCCAGAGACAGCTATACTGAAGTCGGTTGCTCAATGGAGAAAGCGGTCACCCTCAATGGTTACATTGACCCAGCAGGAAGTGGAACGGCGCCTCGGCACGGTCCCTTGCGCGATCTGTAAACAATCCAGCTTTGCCATCGACGAACGGTTTATGGGCACAGACGGCGACTGGCGTGGCCTCTGCAAGAAGTGTTTTTATACATTTCCGGTCTATACCGACATGGAATTCTATCTGCGAACGCAACCTGATGTACCGCTGCGACTAAGAGAAATATCCTGCACCGCCTGCAACCACAAGGGAGTCAGTCTCGATTTCCGAGCCACCATGTCCGTGCGGGAAGCCTTTTATTTTGTGACTTGCCAGGGTTGCAAGCGGCAGTTTCCAGAGAAATCGTCGTTGGAGGCATTCGAATAAATCAGCAAACCCCGGCGATCCTCGTGTATAGTGCCCATATGACTGACACGCCCAAACAAACCAACCAGCCTTCGCCGGAAGAGAAGCCCAAGGCGAGAAAAGAGCTTCCGCTCATCTCCGTCCCTGATGACCGCGACCTGATCGCCGAAGAAATGGCCGAGCTGTTCGAGGAAGACAAAGTCTCCCACAAACACGGCAGCTCAGAGCCGGAAGCGGACTGACTTCTTAAAGATTTTCAGAAATCATCAGCAAGCGGAAGCCCCCTGCCTCCAGACCTCTCGGCGCGACCCTTCTGGGTTTCAGCGAGCGGAAGCCTTCTGGAATTCCTTCAGCTGCGATCATGTGATCGCAGAGCTTCAGTCAGTTCCAGTTTTCCTTCTCCCTGAACCCTCAGTGGGTCCCCGCGCCTCCGGTGAAGTCGGCAGGTAGCTCCCGCTTGCTGCTCCTAAAAAAAGGCAAAAGGCGACGAGTCGCACACAGACCCGTCACCACGATAAGAAACGTGACTTCCTTCCTTCACGGCGATCTCCCTACGTATAGCCTGTCTTGTGAATATCGAGACTGCGCCTTCCTTTCAGGCGATCTCTAAGGAGTTTTCCCTGGAGAGTAAGCGGTGCCCCCTTCAAATCTATGCGCACTTCAGTTGCTGGAGTAAGCGTTGCCCATAACCTTCGCTCCAGCTTCGTTGAATTTGCCTCTAGCCAACGTTTCACCATGAGGTTTCTGTCAGACTTCTTAGGAGAACGCAACCATTGCCCTTGATGAATCCATAGCTTTGCTTCCGGATGTTGCAGTGATTTCTTCACCCACCAAAGTGGACAATTTTGCTTGCGCACATTGCCTAACAATTTGACAACCCGTGGCACCAGCTTGCTAAGTGCGTAATCATTGGCAAGCCTGCCTACCATTGCACTGCGGTAATACTGAGCGCGATAGCCTGCCGATGAGTTATGGAACAAATCTACCGTCTTGGCATCCAGCAGCAACGTGATATCAACACGGTAGTACCCAGAATATTTCTTAATCCTTGTGCGCTTGTGCGTGAGGATGGTTGCTTGTTTGGCGATGTGACCCACAATGCTGGGAAACCCTGGCCCATAGAGAAGTTGCCGGCGACGACGGCCATGAATCGTCTCACCAAGGCACCATTTCTTGGGTGATATCCGTACCAAGTTAGTCGGCATAGGCCCTCGATTCCACTGTCTCTTTTCCAGCCATGAGGAATGGGGTTCCACCACCTTATCTTATTGGTTCCGAGCGGGGACAGATCTATAGGCGATCTGTCCCCGCCCACCACTCCCTTTCCAACGGGCGGTCGGGTTGATCTCCTACTGCGCGCATGCACCGAGCACAGCCCGTAACTGTGACGTTCGATTCAATCCGAGTGCGCGGTGCGCGAGCAAAGGAGATCAACCCGGCCAACCCTTTCCGCAGTCCTCATGATGCCACATCCGAACGCGTGCATCGTTCGCCACCTGTCTTCTCTCCATAAATCAGAACTGCGGGTGGGATATAGAGATCAGATATCTGAACCCGACAGACCCTGCCGAGCAGCTCGATTTGCGTTCTCTCGCCGAACCTTGTTGCTCTCGCGTTTGGCCTCGGCCTTCCGACCCCAGTAGGCGCCACGCCCCCTTTTCGCTCCGGCGTGTTCAGTCTTGTGAGCTCTTCCGGCCATAAACAATTCAACCTGCCTGCTTATGCCACCCGCAGAACAAGCCGCTTACCGCAAGCCTTGACGTACTTTCGAAGCGTGGCCACGGACGGGGAATGCTTTCCGGTGGCCAACGCACGCTCGATGCGCGCAATGGCAGGCGCCTGTGTCCCCATTCGCTTCGCCACCTGCGCCTGGGTCAGCCCGGCCTCGTGCCGGGCTTTCAACAACGCGTCAAGGAGTTCGGCCTCCTCACGCTCAAGACGCCGAACCTCTGCGCGCACGCCGGGCCGCCGCATCAGGCGCTTCACCAACTGGTCATGCGTTTTCATGTTTAACCTCTTTCATCCGCCTCTCGGCAATTTCTCGCTCACGAGGCGGTGTCTTTTCTGACTTCTTCAGGAAGCTGTGCAGCATGACGATCCGCCGACCGACAAGAGTGCAAAAGAACACACGGGCGATGCCTTCGGCCCCCTTGAGCCGCAATTCGAAGAGACCTCCCCCAAACGCCTTGGTATGCGGCTCTCCAAGGTTTGGTCCGAGGGACACCATCCGCCTGGTCAAGACGATGTATCGTGCCGCGAGCGTATCCGGAAGAGTGAGGATCTGTTCCTGAACCTCTTCACTGTAATACCCGATCGTATAATCCACCGCTTCATGATAACAAATATGTTATGTTGCTGCAACGCGGATCGGCCCCAGTAGCGCGGTTCGCGAGCAAAGGAGATTGACCGGACGCCCCTCTCCACAGTCCTCATAATGCCGTACCCGAACGTGCGCACTATTCACGCCCGACCTTTGCTATACCGAACGAATAATATGTACCTCCGCATCTTGCTCGATCCGCCCCAGCGCCGACACCTTGCCATTCTTCTCTTTTCGCACAATCTTCTCAATCTGCACGATCGCGCCGCGATGCCAGGCATCGAAGGCCTCATTCTGAGGAGAGACGAGACGGTCTTGCCGTCCGACTTCTTGCCGGCCCTGCTCATTGCAGAGCCAGGCCCTCTTTTCGCCCTTCAGCGCTCGCAATTCACTGACCACTCGATAACGATCAGGCCGCCGTTTGACAATCGTCTCGCCATCTTTACGAAGCAGGACATACGAAAACTTCAGCGTGTCTTTGATGAAACCCACTTCTTTGTCGATCTCCTGAATGAAACCCGGAGCCTCCCATGGCCGCTCTTCGTGGCACCAATCGTACGGATTGATCAACGCCGGACAGTTATTCTCATGGAGGCAGGGACTGTAGACCGTACAGTCTTTCTCTTGGAGTAATCGGTCCCGCACCTGATGCAGCGCGCGGGAGGTCTCCCGAAGGGCCGGCTCGATTATCATCATGGTGCCATGTGGCGCAAGCAGCGCTAGGACCTCAGCCACCAGGCCAGCCTGTGCCCCGATTGGGTCCTTCGCGCCCAAAAACATTTCGTTCAGACAATTGGCAAGAATGACCAGATCGAATGGGGCCCTTTCCTTGACCTGCTCCAGCCATGCCCTCCGTTCCAAATCCCCCTCGCACGTGTGCAGACTCGCGGTGGTGATCCCCGCGGCATGACAATAGCCATTCCACAACAGGCTCGCCTGACGCAGCGCTGCAGGCACTGTGTCCAGAGCCACTACCGACAGCGCCGCCGTGGATCGGCGGCGATACCACCAATCGAGAACGGCTAACGTGCCTGTCCCGGGCCCGGAACCGAGATCCAAGACGGAAAACCGCCGGTCGTCTTCAGAAATAGGCATCTCGTCGAGCAAGACCTGGATTTTTGATAGGTTGACCGGAAGAAAGTAGCTGAGATAGGCAGCCGCAAGCACAGGATCTTCCAGATATGCCTGGCTGATCGCCTCTCGTTCCTTGGTAAACAGCCGTGAGAGTCCGGCAATGGCTTGAACTAGCCGGGGGCCTGCTACCCTGTTCGTGGAGCCGGACTGCTCGATGACGTGAAGCAACGACGGCGAGAGGGGAGCGTTGAGGCGGTGCATGAGCCTAGTGTATGCTCACATCATCATGGAGGACAACTATGACGGACGATATCCTGAAGGCATACAAAGACGTGGAATCGGCAGTGGACCGCTATATCAGACTGCTCCACGAACACGTGACTATGTTGCAAAACATCGAACCGCCGGGGTCGGATAAGGTCGTGCGCCTGACGGCTGGATCAAAGGCCATGACGGACAGCGCATCGATCTACCTATCCTACGCCAAGTACGTGGCGTACGGCATGCCGGCAAGCGAAGAAATGGTGGAGGATGAGATTCAGGGGTAATAACGTCGCTCGTATCTCGTGAAGCGTATCACGATTTCTTGCGCTTCACGCTTCACGGATGACGAGGAACGCGGCGCGCGGTATAAACACAAAGAGCCTGTCCGGCGAACCGGACAGGCTCTTTGTGTTTTCGTTTCAGCGCGCCGTCAGATGCTGCGCATGAAATGGGCGACATCGTCCGGATTAACGGCCCCGCCCATGATTTGCGACATGGCGACGTTCGTGGACTTCTTGCCGGTCAGGCCGGACTCGACTTCGTCCACGATCAATTCCACCGGCATCGACTGACCGCCGTAGACACGCGGACCGCCGATGATTTTTGCCTTCGAAAAGCCGTAGATCGCCGTGGCGACTTCCTTGGCCAGCCAGCCGACATAGTTGAATTCCGGCACCACGATCAGCTTGGTCTTGCCGCAGAGCTGACGCAGTTCCTGGGTCGGGAACGGACGGAGCGAGCGGACCTTGATCAGGCCGACGTTCAAGCCTTTCTCTTTGCAGAGGCGCACGGCCTCACGCGACTGAGCCGCCGCGCTGCCGGAGGCGATGATGATCGCTTCGGCGCCTTCGACATTCTCCGCCGTGAGCAACCCGCCCATGTACTTATTGATATATTTGCGCGACCGCTCCACGGCCGCCCACACTTCCTGTTGCCACACCGCGTGAATGTTATAGGCCATGAAGTTCGACTTTTGGACCGGGGCATCGCGGGACAAGCGCGCGGGAGGATTCTCCGCATCGAGCACCGGCACCGCACCACGCCAGGCTTCTCGCGGCGGGAGCTTAATCCCACGGTCCTGCATACGCACATAGCCGCGCGCGTGCGTCACAAAGAACCCGTCGCAGCAGACGCCGACCGGCAACGTCACATCGTTCTTTTCACTGATCGTGAATCCCGCCATCGTGAAATCAAACATATCTTGTTGGTTCTCGGCGTGGAACACGATCATGCCGCAGTTCAGCAAATACGAGACTTCGATGTTATCCGGCTGAATGGCGAGCGGCGCGTTGACCACACGGCACGTGAACATGGCGACGACCGGTAGACGGTGGCCTGGCCATGACGCGATACCTTCCAAACCACGCAACGTGCCCGGACCGGCGGTCGCCGTATAGCAACGGACGCCCGAGCGGGACCCGCCGGCGATGGCGGCCATGACACCGACTTCTTCTTCACCCCGGTAATATTCTTTCACATAGCCTTCGCCGTAGAGCACGCCAACAAGCTGCATGGTTTCAGATTGCGGGGTGATTGGATAGGCGATGGCCAAATCCACGTTCGAGCGGCGGACAGCTTCTTTCGCTGCCTCGCTGCCGGTGATGAATTCCTTGGTCCGCGGCGCTTCGAGAAACATGTATTCGGGCGTCACCACCCTTTGTCTCTTGGCCTCGGCGTGCGGATCTTTCTTGGCCGCGCTCGGTGGCGCCGCCACGCTGGTGATCGGATCGCCCTGGGGATTGGTTTTGACTTCGGTTTCGCTCATAGTTGCACCTCTTGGCTAGTTCGAGCGTTGCCGCCCGGCCTCATCCTTCCCGTTTCATCTGCTCAGCGCTGTGCCCGAACATCGCCGCGCTGCCGCTTCCTCCCGGTGTCGGCGCGAACTCCAACGGATTCGCATGGGTCTTGCCACCGTGGACCTTCGATTGCGTTCCGGTATACCGAACATTCTCACCGTTGGCCGGCAGCTTGATACCCAATTGTTCGCGCACCTTCTTGAAGATCTGCGCGACACGCTTGATCTTGAGGGTATCGGAATCTCGAATCGTGAGCATGGCGTCTTCATGGCCCTGTTCGGCGCAAATGGCCATGGTGCAGCAGTTCGTTCCCGCCCGGATCATCTTGAGGGTCAAATTCGCGTAGTGGCAATGCACGCCGATGAAGATGCAGGCTTCGATCTTATTGCCCCAGATCGTGAGGTTCGGGTGATTGGGGTTGATGACTTCTTCCGGATCGATCTTCGGATACTTCGGCCGATAGTCCGGCATCGGAATGATCATGACTTCCGGAATCTGCGCCGCAATTTCCAGGGTCGCTTTAGCCTTTTCGACCGCGTGATCGTTCCACGCCCAGAGCAACAGCGGTCCCGGGAAGATGGTCGCGTTCGGGCTGGTCAACATCTTGCGCGCCATCTCTTCGATGACCACTTCCTCATTGGGCTCGAGCAGGCCATAAAACAAGCCCTGCCCCGGATCCGGCAGCGACACCCCTAGCTGCGCCGCGGACGGAGGATGGAAGCCGGCCGGCCCCGGTACAATAATACGTTCTCTTGTATCCTGTGTTGTTGCCACGCCCTTCCCCTTTCCTGCACTTATCCGACGACGGGACTGGCCAAAACAGCCGTCGTGCTCTTCTCACCATACGTAATGTTCTCGGTCAACGCCGCCTTCGGCAACTGATCGATCATGATCATCTTGATCGCGTTGTTCTTCGCCATGTTGTCGCAGACCCACACGCATTGTGCGCAGCCCTTGCAGCGGTCCACGGCGACATAGGCCGAACCGTACTTGAATCCTTTGTCCTTGCCCATTTCGTCGCTGTACTGGATTGTATTGGCCTCAGGACAATATTGCGTGCAGAGCTTGCAGCTCTTTGCAGCACAGATCTCAACACTAATATCGGCTACAAGATACATGGTACTCCTTTACACGGCCGCTGCGGCGGCCGGTGCCTCCGCGCGCTGAACATCCTTGGCCGCCCACCCTTTATCGACGGCGTAGTTCCATGCCGCGCGCATGACGGCGACGTTCTTCTCAATGAGTTCCTGTTTCTTTTTGAACTTTCGCTCGACGACGCTGTCCAATGCCGCCGTGCCACCTGATACCACGAACCCTTTACCAAGGAACCGATCTTTCACTGCCTGTTCTAAGGCCTCCATGTTCGTCAGACCGGTGATCGCGCCGATACAACCCATCAACGCCATATTCGTCGCGAGGTCCATCCCCGAAACTTCCAGCGAAATCTTCGTGGCCGGAATATAATAGAGCTTCGCACGGCGCTCTTCCAACTCGCGGGCCTGGTCCTTATGCAGCTTCATCGGCCCGTCGTTGTTGATCAACGCAATCCCGTCTTCCTTCAGGCCGAAGTAAAACGGCATGGTGTAGGACTTGCCGTGTGTAATCACTTGAGGATGGAAGATGATGATGATGTGCGGGAAGGTAATCTCGCCGATCTCATAGATCGGTTCGTCTGACACGCGGACGTAGCTCTCAACCGGCGCCATCCGCTTTTCCGACCCATAGAACGGAACGATTGTACTTTCGCCGCCGGCGTTGATGACGGCGGTGCTGAGAATATGCGAGCCGGTGACGACACCCTGGCCGCCGACGCCCGCCATTCGAATGTTGAAACGCTTTGCCATGGTGAACCTCCTCGTGAATGCCTAGGCCTTGCTGGGAATCGCGGCGGCCGGAGCGGCCGGCTTGGCGAGAAACTCCTTATAGCCATAGCGCTCAGTGAGGTATTGCTTCGCTTCTTCGCTGACATACTCCGTGAACTGATACCGGTCGTTCTCGACCGTCTTTGCGTCTTCCATGACCTTGTCGGTAGGAATGGCATACTCAATGTTGCAGGACGTGTAGGCCTGGATGTAGGTCGATCCGACTTCGCGGGCGATCAGCACAGCCTTCTTGATCACGCTTTCCACGCGCCGCGGATTATTGGGCACCACCGTGGCGACATACGCGCAGCCGGCGACCTTCGCCATCTGCAGCATGTCCATTTTCTCGAACTTCTTGCCGAGCGGAGCCATCTTCAGCACAGCGCCTCGATTGGTCATGCCGCTCTCCTGGCCGCCGGTATTGCCGTAGACTTCGTTGTCCAGCATGATCGTTGTAAACCGTTCCTTGCGGAACCAGGAATGGAGGACCTGCTGGAAGCCGATGTCCGCCGTGCCACCGTCTCCGGCCATCACGACGACATCCTTGGGCTTATCGCCAAATCGGAGACGCAGACCGCGGGACAACCCGCTCGCCACGCCGTTTTGATCGCCGTAGTTGCCATACACGAACGGAATCGCCGCCTGAGAGATGGCCAGGCGTCCGCAACCGGCGGTGCCGACCGTAATGGTGTCTTCAGGATTCGGGAAGGCCACGATGGCCAGACGAATGAAGAGGGTCATGGCACAGCCCGCGCACATAGGGTGCTCCTCCAACACTTCCTTGAAGCTGCCCATCTGCGAGACCGTCACTTTCTTCCCGAACGGGCCATGTTCGACCATGTCCCGGTATTCCTTCGGCATGAACTTTTCGAATCCATTTGAGAATTTCACATAATCGAGACTCATCAGGCACCTCCCTATGTCATGAGCAACGCCGGACCGTCACTCGCTTACACCGGAATCGTCTGAAACGAATAAACTGAGGACAATGAGGATGGATGACAATTGGTCAAACCTGAATCCGCCACCCGTACCCTTACCCTGGCCATCCTAGCAAAGCCTAAAAAAGGCTGTCAATCGTTCTTCCTCTACCTTCGAACTCTGACCATTCCGAGACAGCCACGGACCGAGACCGTAGTATAGTATAGTGTCCTGAACCTCGGCACAACTTCTCAGAAGGCCCAGGGTATCCAATAGAAGACCTAGAGACCATCCTGCTGGTAGGCCATTGGCCCCAAATCGGCTCTCTCATTCAAGTAACCAGAAAGCCTGACGAAGAACCTGCTAAAAATACGCGCCACAAATTTTGGCGGGGCGATTGCTGATCACGCTCAATCCGTTTACACTAGCCTCTATGCCAATTCGTGTGCTCATCCCCGGTGAAGACGAGAGCGGAGTTCATGTGGGCGGTGTTCATAAGCGCCCACCGGTTCCGGACAACACGCTCAAGGCCGAGTGCCCGAAATTTATGGCGCACGGGCCTTGCGGGGGCGTTCGAAAAGGCGGATTCTGCGAAGTGTACCCGGAGATGACATGTCCGTGGGTGTCTCTGTATCTCGAATTGGAGAAAATCGGCCAGACCGAGTGGATGAAGCAGCTGTGAAGACCGTGAAGCGTTGTTCGTGAAGCGTGAAACGTCCGGATCGAAACGAGATACGCTTCACGAGATACGAGGGACGCCATCAACAAACATGGCCAAGTAAAGGGAGAACCGTGCCGCACAAGACAAAATCCACCAAGACCACACGACTCGGCTACAACGAAGACCATGCGAAGAGCGGGATCACTGCGCCGCTGCCGGACATCGAGACATTTCCCAATCAGTATAAAGGCTACGAGATCACGATCGAGATTCCCGAGTATACAGCGATCTGCCCCAAGACCAATCTGCCGGACTTCGGCACGATCACGCTGCACTACATGCCTGACAAAGAGTGCCTTGAGCTGAAATCGCTCAAGACGTACATCCACGCCTACCGCAACCTCGGCATCTTTTATGAAAATGCCGTCAATCGTATTTTGCAGGACGTGGTAACGGCTTGCCGTCCGGTCTGGGCCAGAGTCACCGGGACCTTTGCCGCCCGTGGTGGCTTACGCAGCGTCATCGAAGCCCGTTACCCGTAATTCTTTCGACCGAATCAACTTTATCCACCTGGCAAACTGATAATTTGTCCCCTTCTCGCCTTCGCCAAGCCAGCGTGAAGGCTCTCTTCCTTTATACAGCTTAGGGGAAGGTCTGATTTATTCCCCGTTGGTGATGTGCTATGAGGCAGGCTGCACTGAACGGGAGACGCGCGCATGCACCAACAGACCTTTGCGGCAGTCACCTTCGAGCAGTATCGCAAGCCGACTCGCCGCGAGCAGTTCCTCAACGAGATAACCCGTGTCGTGCCGTGGGCGGAATTGGTGGCGGTCATCGAGCCGGTGTATCCCAAGGCCGAGGGGCCGGGCCGTCCGCCGGTGGGGATCGAACGGATGCTGCGGCTGCATTGCCTGCAACAATGGTTCAATCTGTCGGATCCGGCTGTGGAGGAAGTGTTGTACGACTCACGGGCCATGCAGCAGTTCGTGGACCTTGATCTGGGCCGCGAGCCGGTTCCCGATGAGACCACGATCTGCAAGTTCCGTCATCTGTTGGAGGCGCATCAGATAGGCGCACAGCTTTTTGCACGGATAGGGGCGCATCTGGCGGCGCACGGGCTGAAGGTCAGCCACGGGACCCTCGTGGATGCCACCATCATCAGTGCCCCCAGTTCGACGAAGAATCGCACGAAGGAGCGGGATCCGGAGATGCATCAGACGAAGAAGGGGAATCAGTGGTACTTCGGCATGAAGGCGCATATTGGGGTGGACAGCCAGACGAAGCTGGCTCACTCAGTGGCCGCGACGGCAGCGCATGTGCATGACAGCCAGGTGTTACCGGAGGTGCGGCATAGACAAGAGACGCGAGTGTGGGGCGATGCCGCGTCTAGCGGGCACCGTGCCGTGATTCAGCGCCACGCGCCCAGGGCCAAGAGCTTCCTGCAGACCAACGCCCATCGCCATCGGCCGCTGAGTGAAATCGAGCGGGCTCGGAACCGCGCGAAGCCGAAAGTCCGGGCGAAGGTCGAACCTGCGTTCTTGGTGATCAAGCGGATCTTCGGGTAGGCTACGGTTCGGTACCGAGGACTCGCGAAGAATACCCACTGGCTGTATATCAATTGTGGCTTGGCAAATTTGTATGGGGCACGCCGACGACTCTTGGCGGGGACCTAGGGGGCGTGTGTCCGGGAATGGGCCGTGAGCGATCAGACGGTGGGTAGATCCCACAACAAGGCTCTCGGACCAGCGGAGGCTCATGGAATTGGCCCTGGGGACCAGCCCAGGAACAGATTGTCGAATGAAACCGTGAATAAATCAGACCTTCCTTAGATTTACGGAATGCCTCCTCCTGGTGGCTTCACTCTCCTAATCCTCTCCCTCTCTAACAGGATGCAAAAAAAGTCTACCAGCGGCGTTTCCTGCCTTCGCCGATGCCTTTGTGCAGGCATGTCTGGTCGCTCAAAGGCTCACCTTACGGCGCGGGGTACGATTCGCCTCTTCGCTCGCTGCAGCCTTGCCAGTGGAACGGGGCGTCTCGGCGCACTGGGGCGGGCGAGTAGGAATAGCGGCCATTTTAAGCATCCTGGTGGCTACTTGATGTCACCCCAAAAATCGAGACCTGTGCAAGCTTCAGGAGCCAGCAGGAGTTTTCCTGCAACCTGCTAAGACATGGGCAAAGCATCTGTCGATCAAGTTACTCCATAAACCTACCGAAGAAGACATCGAATGTTCAGGCGGACAAATAAGCGTCGGCCTGGCTTCATTCGGCGATCCGCTACAGCCACATTACGAAAAACCCCCGGTTAGAGATGCGGTTCACATCGCCATATCTTTTGGTCTCCTGCATTGGAATCCTGCTAGAACTTGTGGGCACCGGTTTGGTTTTTGTCCCGACCGCACAAGCCATACCAGCGTTTTCACGAAAATACGAAATCAATTGCACGGTGTGCCATACGGCCCCTCCAAGACTGAATACGTTCGGGGAACGGTTCCTCGAAAACGGCTACCAACTTCCAGGCACTGAAGACGGGGGAATTACCGCAAAGAAAAACCTTGGTGACCTCAATCTCGATGACGTGACGAATTACATCGGCGTCCGACTGCGGGGCAATGTCTTACGGCACTACACCTTCGAACAACAGAACCCGCCCGTGGCCGAATCTGGTGTAGTCCAAAACAAAGCCGTGTTCGGCTTTCCGGAAGTGTTCAGCTTGTTTACAGCTGGAACATTAGCAAAAAATATCGGCTTCTTTGCTGAACTCGAATCCCATCACGAAGAGGACGCGATAGGGATCGAACGAGCGTTTCTCACCTTCAATAATATTCTCGGAAAGGACATCGCACATGTTCGAGTCGGGAAGTTCGATCCATCGGCAACATCTTCATTCTCCACGCTGAGGCAACAGCTCGAGTTTATCGGCGAAAGTGTCAACGCGACGACTTCATTAGTTCAACGTGCCGGACTATTCCCGCTAGCGATCGCGGCAAAATTCTACGGATTGCGTGACCGGTCCGGAACCGATATCTCCCCCTATGCACCCTCCCTCTATAATGCGGTCGCTGAAACAGGAGTCGAAGTGCGTGGACGTCCTTTCGGCGATTGGTTCATGTACCAGCTCGGAATGCTGAACGGCTCACACGAACGATTCGGTGATTTGAACAAAGGCAAGGATGTGTATGGAGCTATCCGCTTCGACTATGCCTGGTTCGCTAACCTCTCAGCAAGTCTGTCCGGATTCGCCTATCTCGGAAACAGCAATGCCACTATTTTCGACGGCTCGAACAATGTCGATGTGAATTGGCACCGCTACGGCATCGCTGCCCACCTCCGATACAAGATGATGGATCTCTACGGCATGTTCACTCTGGATCAGATCAACCAGGTGCCATCGACGATGGTGGCCAATTTCGACAGAACTGCCAGCGGACTGACAATCGCAGCGGATGCCTATGTCACCGATCGAACATTGGTCTCTGTTCGATATGACAGCATGGACGCGGGCGGGGACCGGACGCAGCGTGTATCCCAAAGTTTCGTCGGCCTACAAGTCAAGCAATACGTGCGGACCAATGTGGCCATCTATGCTCGGAACGACTTCAACGTTCGCAACCCAGAAGACGGCAACGCAGCAGCCCGTAACCTGCGTAACGCCTTCTTCGTGGGAATCGATGTGGCCTACTAGAAGGGAACCAAGAGGACGGTTATGCGTTCGAAATTCGTCATCACATTCGTGATCCTTCTAGCAGCGGGATCGTACAGCCCAATGGCGGAAGCCCTTCAACCCGAGGATAATCGGCAGACCCGCGAAAACGGCCGCCGGATCTATGAACGCGCCTGTCTATGGTGTCACGGGGCAGAGGGCAAGGGGGATGGGCCGTCCGGCTGGTTGATCGGCCGCTATTCAGCTCCTCGTCCGCGCGATTTCACACGGGAAAGCTACAAGCTTCGTAGCACACCTTCTGGAGAACTCCCCACGGACCAAGACCTGTACCAGATCGTGACACGCGGCATTCCCGGAGTTATGCCACCCTTCAGTGGACTGACTGACACCGAACGTTGGGAGGTGCTCTCATACGTCAAATCCCTGAACCCATTGTTCGCGGCTGCTGTCGGGGACCGATCACCTCATTCCATCACGTTTCCAGTCCCATCCTATCCCGACCGAGAAGCCGCTATCAACCGTGGTCGAGTTTTCTATTCCAGATATGGATGCCAAGCCTGCCACGGGGACGACGGAACCGGCAATGGCCCTGAATCCGAAGCAGGAAATCTGCGGGACGGACAAGGACTCCGTATCGTTCCGAGAGATCTTACCGACCGTCGCTCGCTGAAAAACGGCTCGGCTCCGCTCGACCTCTACCGGAGCATTATGACGGGGCTCGACGGAACGCCCATGCCGTCCTATGTGGACCAGTTCGCCGGGCGCGAACAGGATGTATGGGACTTAGTGTTGTACCTGCGTTCGCTGTCAGGTGACTCGGCCCCATAAGGCAAGACTCCTCAAGCGAGAGGGTATGAAACACCGCTTCATCACGAGGGCAAGACAGGAGGCGCAATGACCCGACGGCTGACCATCTTCGCACTCGTCTCAACGTTCTTGACCAGCAGCAGCCCGATACTGGCAGAACCAACTGCAGGCCTTCTCGTCGGGAAAGTGCTTTACGCTGACGCGACTCCTCCGGCGGAACGGCTCGACGTGACGCGGGACGCAGTGTTTTGTGGAGCACAGATACATATACAGCGAGTCTCCGTGAACTCAACAAACCGTGGACTAGAAGGTGCGGTCGTCAGTGTGGAGATCGCCTCAGACAGTGAGCCAGACGATTACAGGAAGAGCGCCGTCATCACAAATCGTGGGTGCGCATTCCATCCTCGTGTGCTGTTAACGAGAGTGGGGCAATCGATCGAGATCCGCAACGACGACCCTGTGATGCATAATACCCATATCACTCGCGAAACTCAGACCATGGTGAACGTCGCGCTTGTGCCACAAGGGCGTCCGATCGAGAAACCGGTCAAGAAGCCAGGCACCTACGCTGTCAAGTGCGATGCCCACAAGTTCATGACCGCCCATCTCATTGCCTTCCCGCACGCCTTCTTCGCCGTAACAGACGATTCCGGCGTTTTTCGCATTTCCGGCCTCCCGCCGGGCGATCATTGGGTCACGGTCTGGCATGAATCGTTGGGCGCCAAGCGAGAACGAATTACGATCCCGCCTCGCGGAGAGGCGGTCACGACCATCGAGTACACCTCGCATGATCTCGCCCCGACGAAATAGCAGGATGCTATACACCACCCTACGCAATCGCTGGAGAAGCGACGTTCGGCTGCGTCTCAGCGTCATCATTACAGTATCTTGCTTGGCGTTCGTTACGATGCTCTCCATAATCCGGTTGCTCGAGTTGCGCCAACAGATTGAAGATGTCTCCCAGTCACGTGCGCTGGCGATCAGCCGCACCTTCGCCATGATGGGAGCCGCAGCGGTCCTCGACAATCTCTTTAGAATTCAAGAAGCTCTTACCCGCTATGCCGACGACCCGGACATTATCTCAATCGACATCTTCGATCCCGACGAAATGGTAGTCGCCTCTACAAATCCCCAGCGTATCGGCACCAGACTCTCGAATTCAGACCACACTCATACGATCACCGTCATGCACGAAGTGATCGAACACGGCCCGATGACCGACTCCATCCCCTCCTTGATCGTCATTGAACCATTACGAAACCAAGAAGATATCGCGGCATGGGTTCGCATCCAGTTTTCCCTCGTTTCGACGAATCGCCAGTTTTCCGATATGGCCAGAGGAGTTGTGTTGATCGCGCCTATACTCGTTGTCGTGGGGATTTTGATCGGGTTGCTTGTGATACGTAGAATTACCTCAATCTTTCGCGAAGTGACAACCGAGCTGCAACACACGCTGGATGCACTCGACACGATGTCGCCTTCCCCTACGAGCGGCCGGTCTGGTCCGGAGGAAACTCGTCCGCCGGCACAATCTGAACCCTATGGCGAATTGGAACAGATGGTGGCGCTCATGCGTCACACGGCGCATTTGGTCGCGATACAAGGGCAATCATTGCACCAGCTCACAACCGGGCTGGAACAAACAGTCGCTTCGCGCACAGAAGATCTTCATGCGACCATGGACCAGCTCCAGTCAGCCAAAGAGGCAGCAGAAGCCGCCAACAGAGCTAAGTCTCAATTTCTCGCGAACATGAGCCATGAAATTCGCACACCGATGAACGGCGTTCTCGGCATGACGGAACTCCTCCTCACGACCCAACTGAACGAGCGGCAACGGCATATGGTGGACACGGTTCACCGATCGGGCACCGCCCTCCTGGACATCATCAACGACATTCTGGATTTTTCCAAGATCGAGGCCGGTAAGCTTGAGCTCGAACAGGTCCCGTTCGGCCTCCGGCAGACCATCGAAGAAGCCGTGGAGCTTTTTTCCGAACCGGCAAGCAAAAAGGGGGTGGAGTTGACCTGTTTCGTTCCGGAAGAGACACCCGATGCCGTGATCGGCGATCCGGTACGACTCAGACAGGTGCTCTTGAATCTCTTAGGCAATGCCGTGAAGTTCACCGCACATGGGGAGATCTCGCTGTGGGTGCACTGTCTATCCACAGAAGCTGGTCGAGTGAGGCTGAAATGTGAAGTGAAGGACACCGGTATCGGGATCTCCGAAGAAGCCCAGCAACGGATTTTTTCCGCATTTTCGCAGGCCGACGGCTCGACCACCAGGCGGTTCGGCGGCACGGGCCTCGGGTTGGCCATCGTGAAACAACTGGTGCGCTTGATGGGAGGTGAGGTGGGTATCAAGAGCGTGCCTGGCCAAGGCTCCACGTTCTGGTTCACCTTGGAGCTGGGATACAACCCGAAGCAGAAGTCAGCGGAAGCCACACCAACGCGATCGCTGACAGGCACGAGGGTTCTTATCGTGGACGATAACGCGACGAATCGTCTTATCCTCGAAACCCAGTTGCAAGCCTGGGAGGCCGACACCATCAGCGCCGACAGCGGGGCGGCCGCCTTGGATCGGCTGAAACAGGCCGTGACCGACGGGAAACCCGTCGACCTGGCCATCCTCGACATTCACATGCCGGATATGGACGGCATCACCCTCTCCCGCGCCATCAAGGACGACCCCGCACTTCAATCCATTTCTCTCCTTGCGCTCAGTTCGGTCGAAGAGGACTCATCTTCCAGCCAGACGGAATCATCGACCTTTTTCGCCTGGCTCCGGAAACCGGCCAGACAGTCGATGCTTCGGGACTGTTTACTGCGACAACGATATGCCTCGGCAGAACCCGATCCAATCACTGCGTGCGCACCCCCAACACCCACAGTCTGCAACAGGCGAATCCTCCTGACCGAGGACAACCCGGTCAACCGTGAAGTGGCGTTGGCGATGCTGGAATTCTTGGGCTGCCGTGTCGACCTGGCGGAGAATGGCCAGCAAGCGGTTGAGGCCGTCTCGAAGCAGCATTACGATCTCGTGCTCATGGATTGCCAGATGCCGGTTCTGGACGGGTTTGCCGCAACCGCTGCGATTCGACGCGATGAAACCCGGACCAATACAGGCCGGCGAGTCCCCATCATCGCCTTGACGGCGAATGCCATGGAAGGTGATCGGGAACAATGCTTGGCGGCCGGGATGGACGACCATCTTTCCAAACCGTTTTCGCAGGAAGGTTTGTCCGCCATTATCCGCCGGTGGATTGCAACGAAGACAACCGACCCTCTGCCCGGTCTTCAGGCATTCGATGAACAGATCGCCCCGACAACTCCGTTGGGCATTCCCGTCATCGATGAGTCCGTATGGACTAACCTATTGTCCATGGAGCGATCAGACCGCGCACATGCCATGAAGCAGATTCTCTCGCTCTATCTCTCGGATTCCAGGCAGTTGATTGAGAGGATACGTGAGGCGATCCAAGGCGGAGATGTGGCAGCACTAAACGCGAGCGCCCATCAGTTGAAATCTTCGAGCGCCCAAGTGGGGGCACTCGCCGCTAGCTTTCACGCTGCAGAAATCGAGCGCCTCGCGCAGGAGCAGCGGCTGGATGCCGCCGCTAATCTGCTGCACCCGCTCGAAGAAAGCATCCAGCTGACCTGTCGGGTTGTCGAAGACAAGTTTCGCCCGCAAGCCGCATAACGCCTTGCAACCGAGCAAATAGCCCCTGTGTCGGAAGCAATGACACGACTGTTGCACGAGATCAAAGACCAGGGTACTCTCACCAAGTACCATGGCCACCTACGCGATCGGCGATGTGCAGGGCTGCTACGATGCCTTGCAACGCCTTCTCCAACAGATACACTTTGACCCCAAATCCGATCAGCTCTGGCTCGTCGGCGATCTCGTTAACCGAGGCCCCGACTCACTAGGTACCTTGCGGTTTATCAAGAGTCTTGGCGCTACAGCCTATCCCATCCTCGGCAATCACGACCTCTTCCTGCTAGCCGCCGCAGAAGGCATCGTCTCGCTCCGGCCCAAAGACACGATTCAGGATGTCCTCACTGCGGACGATCGCGCGGACCTGATCGAATGGCTGAGGCACATCCCACTCCATCACCGTAACAGACCGTTCTTGATGGTCCATGCCGGACTGCTCCCTCAATGGACGGCCGATGAAACGGTAGGATACGCACGGGAAGTCGAAACAATGTTGTCCGGATCAGACTATCGAACGTTTCTTCAGCAACTGTTTCACGGTCCGACAACGCCGTGGAGCCCCTCGCTGAATCGGATGGAGCGCCTGACAAGCATCGCACGCGTATTGACCAGAATCAGAACCTGCACACAGTCCGGTGAACTCTCGAGTTTTTCCGGACCGCCTGAAAACTCCCCAGCAGGGCACATGCCCTGGTTTCGCACCCCTGACCGCCGCAGCGCCGACGCAATCATCATTACCGGCCATTGGGCCGCGCTCGGACTCCAGCTTGAGGACAACCATTTCGCCATCGACAGCGGCTGCGTGTGGGGGAGACAGCTGACTGCGGTGCGGCTGGAAGATCGGGCCGTGTTTCAGGTCGAGTATTCGGAAAGTTGAACTGGCGGGAGACGGTGCCGACGGCTCCTAATGGTAGCTTTCTGAGTCCGAGGGGAACTTGCCCTGCTCGACCTCCTCTTTATACCGACGCAATGCCTGCAGCGCGTCGGCTTTCAAATGCGCATAGGGTTTGACAAACTTCGGCACAAAGTCGTCGAACAAACCGAGCAGGTCATAGAGCACCAACACCTGGCCATCACAATGCGGTCCGGCGCCGATGCCGATAGTCGGTATCGTCAGTTGTTCGGTGATTGTACAAGCCAATTTGGCCGGCATCGCCTCGAGCACGATTGCGACGGCCCCAGCCTCTTGTAACGCCTTCGCATCCGCGACCAGCGCCTTCGCCTGATTTTTTCCCTTCCCTTGCACCTTGTATCCACCGTATTGATTGATGGACTGGGGGGTCATGCCGAGATGCCCTACGACGGGAATACCCACCCGCGTCATCGCCTCCACGCGATCCAGCATAGCCCCGCCCCCTTCGAGTTTGACCGCATGGGCGCCAGCTTGAAGCAACCGTCCCGCGTTGCGTAACGCCTCTTCTGTGCCAGCCTGATAGGACATGAACGGCATGTCGCCGATGACCAGCGATTTTTGCGCCGCACCGGTTACCAGCTTGGTGTGGTACAGCATGTCCTCCATCGTGACCGTCAAGGTGTTCTGTTTCCCTTGGACCACGACGCCCAGGGAATCCCCCACCAAGATCGCTTCGATGCCGGCCTGCTCCACGATGCGCGCGAACAGCGCGTCGTAGGCCGTCACGACGATCACCTTCTTTTTTTCACGCTTATACCGCTCAAGGTCCGGAACGGTCATGATCCAAGCTCCGCCTTTACAATGATCTCCTCAAGCCGATGGATCCCTTTGATGGCCATGATGTGGACCCCGTCGCAATGAGACCGCACGGCCTTGATCGTGCGGACAGCGATTTCGACACCGGCATCTTCCGCCTTGTCGCCGGCAGCGCGCAGCTCGTCGAGCATCTCCTGCGGGACCGCCATACCGGGGATGTTGGCGTTCATGAACTCCGCCATCTTGACGTTGCGCAACAAGAGAATGCCGGCCAGCACTTTTACCTTGAAGGGACGTACAGCCTTCATGAAGCTGGCAAACAGGGTGGGGTTATAGACCGCCTGAGTTTGAAAAAACTTTGCTCCGGCCTTTACTTTGACCTCAAATTTTGCCAACACCGGCCCGACCAGATCTGCCTCCGGCGTTGCCGCAGCAGCAATTGTGAAATCCGTCGTGCCGTCCAACTTATTGCCCGCCAGATCCCGACCTTCGTTCAACCCTCGGACCATTTGCATGACCTGCACGGAATCGAGATCATAGACCGGTTTGGCTTCTTTGTGGTCGCCGACGGTGGGATAATCGCCCGTCAGGCAGAGAATATTGCGAATCCCCAGCAGATGGGCGCCCATCAGATCGGACTGCATGGCGATGCGGTTCCGATCACGGCAGGTCAGCTGCATCACCGGATCGTGGCCCATTTCATACAACAGCCGGCAAACCGGCAGGGAGCCAGCTCGAACCACCGCTGCGGTGTTGTCGGTCACGTTCACGCCATGGACGCGGCCGATGAGCCGCTTCGCGTTATCCAAAATGCCGGCGATGTTCGTGCCCTTCGGCGGGTTGTACTCAATCGTGACCGCAAACCGGCCCTGATCCAGTACCTCCCTGAGTCTCCTCGGTTCCCGGCTCATTACTTTCCCCTCATCCTCTTATTATTCTCTTTCGTCACTCCCTCACCTTTGGGCGAGGTGAGCAGGATACTCCAAACTGCGCGCATCCAACGAGGGTCTTCCGAGGCCGCGCGTTGGGCGAGCACAGGAGTATCCTGCTCGACTCGCCCCTATTTCATTCCCGCGCTTCTCTTCGCCGACTCCACGGTATTGTCAAGCAGCATGGCAATCGTCATGGGCCCGACCCCCCCCGGCACGGGGCTGATCCATCCGGCCTTCTGGCTGACCGGCTCGAAATCAACATCGCCGCAGAGCTTGCCATCAGGCAACTTATTCGTCCCTACATCGATCACCATAGCTCCGTCTTTCACCATGTCGGCCGTAACGAACTTCGCTTTTCCGATCGCCACCAGCAACAAATCCGCTTCGCGGCAGACGGCGGGGAGATCTTTCGTTTTTGAATGGCAGATCGTTACCGTCGCATTGCGTTGGAGCAGCATGAGCGCCAACGGCTTACCCACGATATTGCTGCGCCCCAAGACGACGGCGCGCTTGCCTTCGATCGTGACGCCGGCCGATTCGATCATTTTGATCACGCCCTTCGGTGTACAGGCCTCGAACACGGGATGCCCTTCGACCAGCCTGCCGAAATTGTACGGATGGAATCCGTCGGCGTCTTTGTCGGGCGACACCGCTTCGAGAATCACCCGGCTGTCGATCTGCTTCGGCAGAGGGAGCTGGACCAGAATGCCATGAATCTTCGGATCGGCATTTTTCTTTTCGATTAATGCCAACAGCTCCGCCTGCGTGGTCGATGCCGGCAATTTGTGGTCATCGACGTAGATGCCGGCCAGTTCGCAGGCCTTCTGCTTGTTTTTCACGTATACATGCGAGGCCGGATCGTCGCCCACCAGGATTGTCGCCAGCCCCGGTTTGATGCCGGTCTTCGCCAATACCGCCGCCGAGTCGACCGCCAACCGCTCTCGGACCTGCTGCGCCAATGCTTTCCCATCGATGACTTTTGCCGCCACAATCTCCTCCACAACTGTAAGATAAGGTCACGGCTGAGGTTGAGGTGGATTATCGATCAGGTCTACTCATCCTCGGCCCTAGCCTCAACCCATTTTTTTGAATTCGGGCACCTTAGCAGGGCGATTTTATCCAAGTCAACGCTACCCCTGACCGCTCCCTCGTATCAGCGTTCCTTGACTCTATCTTTCTCCGTTGGCTACGATGCGGAACCATCATCGGCAGCCATCAACATTGATTACCCCATCACCGCTCTTGAAGCATCCGCTATCCCGTATCTTCCTGTCCGCGGCCTTCGTGCTCGGTCTCGTCCTACCCAGTCACGCCGCCCAAATCACAGGCTTGGAATCGCCCAACAGTTTCGTCGGCGACCCATCCGGTAAAGAATATTTCATCTCCAACATCAATGGAGACCGGGACGCGAGAGACAACAACGGCTTCATCACGAAGTTGGATCCTAACGGAAAAATCACGAACCTCAAATTCATCCAAGGTGGTGTGGCCGACATCCTCCTGCATGCGCCCAAGGGGCTGGCGCTGGTAGGACAGATTCTCTATGTAGCGGACCTCGACCAGCTCAAAGGATTCGACAAGACCACGGGGAAGATGCTGGTCTCCGTTTCGTTCCCCGCTTCCGCTTCGCATCACGTCGTCTCGTTGACCGACGTGGCGGCCGAACCGACCGGCCTTCTGTACGTCTCGGATCAAAGCGGCAATGCGATTTACAAGATCGACCCTTCCGCCAACCATCAGGTGGCCCTCCTGATTCATGACGACCGGCTCGCCGGGCCCTCCGGAATTGCGGTGCACCCCAAAACCGGCCATCTCATTGCCGTCAGTTGGGAAAAGGGGAAAATCCTCGAGGTGACGCCGGAAGGTCAGCTCACGGAACTGGAGTCGAACGGATTTTTCACCGGCCGTTTCCAGAACTTGAGCGGAGTGGACTTCGACCGCTGGGGGAACATGTACCTGTCGGATCTGACGAAAGGAAAGATTTGGCGGATGACCCGAGACCATCGGTTTCAAGTCATTGCCGAATACCTGCTCGCCCCCGCCGATATCGGCATCGACCGCGCGAATAATCTCATTCTTGTCCCCTATCACTATGCCCATGCCGCGGAAATGAACGGACTTGAAGCGCCATCCGACGGCAAAAGCAGGAACGAGAAACGGACCCTGGCGGACTACGGCTTCATCCCTCCACCACCCAAGTCCGCGCCGGATGGAGCGGCGAAGAAATGAGTCTGTGCCTCTATTGCAAACAACGCAAAGGCAAACGCCCCTGTCCCGCATTGAGTGGATCGATTTGCAGTTCCTGCTGCGGAGAGCACCGGCTCACCCGCATCAACTGCCCCGACAGCTGTGTCTATCTGGACAGCGGTAGTGATTATCAGCAAAAGCGGCTGGCCGAACAATTCATGCCCACCCGGCGGGACTTCTATCGGGACTTGGGCGAACTCGGCGGAGACAAAGCCGTGGCGTTGTTCAATCTGATCGAAGTCGTCACGTTCGGCTACTTTGCGGGGCGTCACGACGGACAAGATGCGGAAGTCGTGGCGGCCATTCAGGCGCTGCGCCGCGCGCTCAGCCCTCTCCATGTTCCTTCCGCACCCATACCAGTGTTCGCCGAACACCTAAAAAAAGAATATGAGGCCTTCCAAAAGGAAAACCCCCAGCAGATTGCCAACGTATCGGACGCGCCCGAGGTCCTCGATCGCGCCGTGACATTTGTCTCGGAGTTTTCAGGCAAGGATTTTCAATCGCGGCGGTTCTTAAGCGGGCTCATCGGCTACGTGAAGGCCTATCATCCGCAGATCGCCGACCATCTCCGCAAAAAACGGGAACCGGGGCACATCATCCTACCGGGCCAATCCTTCATGCCCCCACCGGCTCCTGAGCCACACATCCACGGGCCCGGCTGCGAACATCATCACTAGCCTACCGCCCCAACAGCTCTGCTGTCATCCGCTCGCCCTGAGCCAGGCGCAGAGAGCTCGTCGAAGGGCTCGCCACGAATGTCACCACTGTAAATGTATAGCGAGGGCACTAGAAGGCTGAGGGATGCACAATCCCACCCGGTCCGACCTGTTCATGTGCATGCACCGGCAGATTATGTGCCATCGTGTGTTGCAGCTGATGCTCAACATGGCGCGCAAGACGTAGGTCCGATTCGTTCGAGAGCGCGATGATCTGGACGCCGAATTCACGCTCCGTCTTCCACCGCACCACCGCCTTATCGATCTCGATGCTGCCCCCTCCATTCGGAAGCTGGACCCGAAGACTGACGATCAGGTCGCTCAGAAGATCGGCCTGTCCTTCGACTCTAAACCCGTTTAGCGAAAGATCCCTCATGATCACCGGCCGAATCGTATGATGCGATCCATACCAACCGAGATAATTCGTTGTGATTCTTCGATACATACGCCGCGTGGAAGACAGACTCACTGGACCGCTCCTTGGCCGAGAGGTGATGCGCCAAGGATAGCCGCCGACGGGGTAGAAGAAAATCCTACAAAAGACGCCCCTCGAAAGGTGGGGTCAACAAGAACGTGAGCGATTTCGATGGGATGGGAGCAAGCCTACTCTACAATCGTGATCGTGACCTCAACACGATCGATTGGATTATCACAGGGCCCTTTGTCTGCGGGTGTTGCAACAATTTCTCCCTTGGCCCCAGTGATACACTGCACCCTGGGTTGATTGACGATCTTATCAGCCACCCCGATTCCCTTCGTCACTTCACCGAACGCCGTGTATTTGGAATCGAGGAACTGCGAATGTTCCACCACAATAAAAAACTGTGAGCCAGCCGAATCAGGGTCCTGCGCCCGCGCCATCGAAAGAATCCCACGCTTATGCGAGGCATCGTTGAATTCCGCCTTGATCGTGTACCCCGGCCCACCTTGCCCATACGTCTCTTTTTTGAGCGGGGTTTTCGTGTTGGGATCGCCCCCCTGGATCATGAACCCTGGAATCACACGGTGAAAAATTGTGCCGTTGTAGAACCCGGACTTGGCCAATTTGACAAAGTTCTCGACATGCTTTGGCGCAAGATCCGGGTAGAACTTGACATGGATATCGCCAAACTTGGTTTTGATGATCGCCCTGGGTCCGGACTCAGGCGGAAGATCAGCCACCGGTTGGATTTCCTTCCCGCCGCAGGCAACCAGTAGCAACAGCGTGCTCGCCGTGATTGCCCCAATCCATCGACTTGTAATTGTCTGTCTTGCCACTAACCTGTACTCGCTCACTCAACTACCATAGTCATCTCGACCCGCTCGCGAGGAAGGTCGCGCTCATTTCTCGGCAAACTGACGATCTTGTCCGCGACTTCTATCCCCTTCACCACTTCGCCAAACACGGTGTATTGGCCGTCCAGGAAATTTGAATCTTTCACGACAATGAAGAATTGCGATCCGGCGCTGTTCGGGTCGTTCGTTCGTGCCATTGAAAGGATCCCCCGCCGGTGAGGAACGTCGTTAAATCGGTCCGCCCATGCCGTATGTTTCCGGCTTGTTCGGATCTTTCGTGTTCGGATCGCCGCCCTGGATCATGAACCCGGGAATCACGCGATGGAAAATTGTCTTGTCGTAAAAACCTGACTTGGCCAACTTCATAAAGTTCTGCACGTGGTTTGGCGCCTTGTCGGGGAACAACTTGACTTCGATGTCACCGAATTTGGTCTTAATCACAACTTTCGTTTGTTCCGCTTTCGCCGACACCTTGTCCGCGGCCTTAACAAGCCCCGCACTTACAATCAGACTTATCCCGGCAACAAACCCTATCATCCCTCCTAACATCGTCATCCTCCTTACTCGATCGGTCCACTCATCTTTCGTGCATCTTACCATGATCGGTGATGGTCACTGTGCCTTTCGGATTAGTGCCTCTTTGGCTGCAGCTTGCTCCGCTTCTTTTTTTGTCTTGCCGGCCCCACGTCCCGCCAGCGTACGATTTATCGTTACCTCAACCTCGAACTGCTTGTCATGATCGGGCCCCGACTCCTTGACCACCACATACTCTGGCAACACGTCATGCCACTTCTGGCACCATTCCTGGAATTGCGTCTTGTAGTCATCTCCGCCAGGAATATGTTGCCGAGTCAGCACGTATGTGAATTCTTGCTCAAACAGCTTGGCCACCACCGCCCGGCCCGCATCAAGCCCTCCATCGAGATAGACCGCAGCAATCACTGCCTCGAGTGTATCAGCCAATAGGGAGTCTTTCTCTCGTCCTTTTGATCGCTCCTCTCCGCGCCCCAATCGCAACCACTGCCCAAGTTGTAACCGCCTGGCCACCGCGCAGAGCACCGGTTCGCTGACCAACCGGGCTTTGAGTTTGGACAGGGCCCCTTCTGATGTACCCGGCAGCGAGTGGGACAGTTGCTCGCTGACCAGCAACGACAGCACCGCGTCGCCGAGAAACTCCAACCGTTCATTGTGGACGGCAGAACCTTTCCGCTGCTCGTTCACATAGGACTTGTGCGTGAGCGCTTCGTCGAGGAGCGCGGGTCGCTTAAAACGATAGCCGAGTGCGGGTTGAAGTGAATCGGCTGGTCCGGCCGACGTCATAGGGTTCAGGTCGATCGTTGAAATCGTGATCAGAACTGCGGTTTCTTGAAGAGAAGACAGGCATTGACCCCGCCGAACCCAAACGAGTTCGAGAGTGCCACCGTGAGCGTTACGGGCCTCGCCTTGTGCGGCACATAGTCCAGATCACAGGCCGGGTCCGGGTTGTCCAGATTAATGGTAGGTGGCAGCATACCGTGATGAATGGCCAAGATGCTGAACACCGCTTCGATCCCTCCGGCGGCGCCGAGTAAGTGGCCTGTCATCGACTTCGTGGAACTGACTGGAATCTTGTAGGCCTGCTCGCCGAATACGGTCTTGATAGCCTTGGTTTCAATCGCGTCCGCCATCGTCGAGGTGCCGTGGGCGTTGATATACCCAACCTGGTCTTTACCAATCCCAGCATCCTTCAGTGCCAGTTCCATGCAACGAACGGCACCTTCGCCCTCTTCTGGCGGAGCCGTAATGTGGTACGCGTCGCTGTTCATCCCATAGCCGATCACTTCGGCATAAATCCTGGCACCGCGGCGGCGGGCATGTTCCAATTCTTCGATCACGACCACCCCAGCCCCTTCGCCAAGCACGAATCCGTCCCGGTCTTTATCGAACGGGCGGCTCGCCTTCGTCGGCTCATCGTTCCGGAACGACAGGGCCTTGGCCGCCGCGAATCCGGCAACGCCCAACGGTGTGATCGCGGCTTCCGCGCCGCCCGCCACCATCACATCCGCGTCGCCACGCTGAATCAGACGGTAGGCATCCCCGATACAATGATTGCCGGTAGCGCAGGCCGTCACGGCACAAGAATTTGGCCCCTTGGCTCCGATCCGGATCGCGACCTGGCCGGAAGCCAGGTTGATGATCGTCATCGGAATGAAGAACGGGGATACGCGTCCCGGCCCCTTCTCTTTGATCACATCATGATAGTGCTCGATCGACCCGAGTCCCCCGATCCCGGATCCGATGTAGACTCCGACCTTGGTCGCTTCTTCCGGAGCGACTTTCAGCCCCGCGTCATCCACCGCCAGTTGGGCAGCGCCCACGGCGTAATGGATGAACGTATCCATCTTCTTGATTTCTTTTTTTTCAATGAAGCGGGCAGGATCGAAGTCTCTAACTTCGCCGGCGATCTGCGCGTCGTATCCGGCTGGGTCGAACTTCGTGATCCGGCCGATACCGGATTCGCCGGCACACAGAGCCTTCCACGTCTTCTCGACTCCGGTGCCGAGCGGGGTCACCAGCCCTAGGCCGGTCACAACGATGCGTCGTGTAGTCCGATCACCCATGACAGTCGGTGCAACTTACGATTTTTCCTTGATATACTCCAGGGCCTTCCCGACCGTGAGGATTTTTTCGGCATCCTCGTCCGGAATTTCGATCGAGAACTCCTCTTCAAGCGCCATCACCAACTCGACGGTATCGAGCGAATCGGCGCCCAGATCTTCAACGAAGGACGCCTCCGGCGTAACCTCATCCTCTTCCACGCCAAGCTGTTCGGCGATAATCTTCTTTACGCGCTCCTCAACAGTTGCCATTGCTCTCCATGCCTCCTTCCCCGATAAACACACACTGCACCGCCGCAGGGGGATGTGCGGTGGCCGTAGACCGCGCCAATTCCGAGGTGTTACGCCATCAGCATGCCGCCGTTCACATGCAACACATGGCCGGTGATATACGCCGCCTCGTCCGACACCAGAAACCGCACTGCCGCCGCAATATCCGCAGGCGTGCCCAACCGGCCTAACGGAATTTGTTTTTGCAGCGTTTCTTTCACATCAGGCGGCAACCCATGCGTCATCGCCGTGTCGATAAAGCCCGGCGCCACCGCATTGACCGTGATATTGCGGCTCGCATATTCCCGCCCGACCGTCTTGGTGAATCCGATCACCGCCGCTTTCGAGGCCGCGTAATTGGCCTGCCCCGCGTTACCCATCACCCCGACGATCGACGCAATGTTGACAATGCGACCATACCGCTGCTTGGTCATCGCCTGCAAGACCGCCTTGGTGCAGTTGAACGTGCCATTGAGATTGACCTGGAGCACCAGATTCCAGTCCTCTTCCCTCATGCGCAGCAGCAATCCGTCTCGAGTAATGCCGGCGTTGTTGACGAGAATGTCGATTTTCCCCCAGGCTGTGAGCACCTGGTCGGCCATGGCTTTGGTATCGCCGGCCTCCGCGACGTTCACCTTGACATTCAGCGCCTTCCGCCCCAATTTCTCCACGGCGGAAACGGTCTCACGGGAACGGCTCGGATCAAGATCCGCGACAGCGACATCGGCTCCCGCCTCGGCCAAATTTTCGGCGATAGCACGACCGATCCCCTGTGCCGCACCGGTCACGATCGCAACCTTCCCTTCCAACGACATCGCCCCTCCCTTAATCGTCATCCGTCAATCGTCACTGATTCACCGTTAATGCCGTTAACGTCAACTCCAGCGACTTCGGGTCGTTTACATTCAGCAATTTCGCATCGGGCAGAATCCGTTTGATCAAACCGGTCAACACGGTCCCCGGCCCCACTTCCACGAATGTCCTCACTCCCATCTTGCCCATCGCCGTGATCGAGTCTTCCCACAGCACGGAAGACGGCAGTTGCCGGACCAGCGACGCCTGAATCTCACCAGCATGCCTGATCGCCCGTGCTTCCGCATTGTTGATCAAAGGCGCAGTCAGGTCAGACCACTTAACGGCCGCCAGGTCCTTGGCCAATCGGTCAGCCGCTCGCTGCATCAACGGCGTGTGTACCGGCACGCTCACCGGCAAGGGGATTGCCTTCTTGCATCCCTGTTCTTTGGCCAGCGCGATGGCCCGCTCCACCGCCTCTTTTTCGCCGGCAATCACCACCTGGCCCGGCGAATTGAAATTGGCCGCGGCCACGACGCCGGCTGCCGATGCTGCCCGACAGACGTCCCTCACGATGTCCGGCGCAAGACCCAACAAAGCCGCCACGAGTCCTGTTCCAGGACGCACGGCTTCCGCCATGTAGCGGCCTCGCTTTTGAACCAATCCGACCGCATCTCGAAACGAGAGGCCGCCCGCAGCCACCAATGCGGAATACTCTCCCAAACTATGCCCCGCCAC
Source organism: Nitrospira sp. (assembly GCA_015903945.1). GTDB lineage: Bacteria > Nitrospirota > Nitrospiria > Nitrospirales > Nitrospiraceae > Nitrospira_D. The sequence continues at coordinate 39,315 of JABMDL010000017.1, forward strand.
CGCGACTGGGGTGATCCCAGCCGGCTGCAAGGTCTTTAACGCGGCGATACTGCTGACCAAGAGCGCTGGCTGCGTGTACTCCGTCAGGTTGAGCCGTTCCGCCGGCCCCTCGAAACACAGCACCGCGCTGTCGTAGCCCAACACCGCCGACGCTTCTTCGTAGACCTGTTTCAGTACCGGATGAGCGTCGCACAGCGCCTTGCCCATCCCGACAGACTGCGAACCCTGGCCTGGAAAAACCAGACCGATTCCGGATGTCATAGGCTGTTAGATATCGTAGAAATACCTTGGAATGTCAACGGGAAAAAGTTTTACCCAAGCCTCCATCGAACGTCTCGTCTGTTACCATCGAATCATGGCGGACGCCCACGTCAGGCCGGCGCCGAACGCTCCCAGCATGACCAGCGATCCCTCTTTGATACGTCCTGTGCGCACCGCTTCATCCAAAGCAAGCGGGATCGACGCCGCCGACGTGTTGCCATAGCGGTCGAGATTCAGCATCGCTTTTTCCGCGGGAAGACCGAGCCGCTCCATCACCGCCGTGAGAATTCGGAGATTGGCCTGGTGGGGCACATAGAGGTCAAGGTCGTCCACGCAGAGGCCGTTCGCTTTCAGCGTTTCTCGTGCGATCTCCTCCAACATTCGCACAGCCACCTTGAAGGTTTCATTCCCCTTCATCTTGACGCACTGCAGACGTTCGGCAATGACCTTTTCAGACGGTGGCGTGCGCGATCCCCCGCCCGGGACGGCGATCAGCTCGTTTAAGTTGCCGTCGGAACGAAGGTGCGTGGACAGAATACCCCGTTCCCCGTCAACGGCGCTGACGACGGCCGCCCCAGCTCCGTCTCCAAACAAGACACACGTATTGCGATCGGTCCAATCGATGATGGCCGACATGACTTCTGATCCGACCACCAGCACATGACGCATACCGGCCTTCACATAGGCATCCGCAACCGACAACGCGTAGACAAAACCACAGCACGCCGCGGCTATATCACACGCCGCCGCTTTGGTGGCGCCGAGTTGGTGCTGGACGAGACAGGCTGTCGAGGGAAGCGGATAGTCGCCCGTGCAGGTGGCGACCAAGACCATGTCGAGATCAGTCGCTGGAAGACCCGCCGCTTCCAGCGCACGTTTTCCGGCCTGCACAGCCAAATCCGAACAGGCCTCCCCGGCCCCCGCAATGCGGCGCTCCCGGATGCCGGTCCTCTCGCGAATCCACTCGTCGGATGTGGCGACCATGCGTTCGAGATCCGCATTGGTCAGGACTTTGGCTGGGGCGTAGGAGCCCGTTCCGGTGATGCGAGCCTTCATATCTACAATTGGACCGGCGGACGAGCGAGACTGTCCTCGATATTTCGCTGAATGAGATCCTGCACTCGTCCCTCTGCCATCCCTTTGGCCCGGCGAATCGCATTCTTGATGGCTTTAGCCGAAGACCGGCCATGGCAAATCATCGTGATGCCATTGACCCCCAGCAACGGCGCACCGCCGAATTCGGCGTAATCGATCCGCCGCTTAAGATTCCTTAACGGGCCCGCGATCAATGGATACGACAGCCGACCGAAAAACGAGCCGGCGATTTCCTTGAGCAGCAGTTTGCTGATCGTCTCGGCGACTCCTTCTGAGATTTTCAACGCGACGTTCCCGATAAACCCGTCGCAGACCACGACATCCGCGATGCCGCTGTACACTTCGCGCCCCTCGACGTTCCCGACGAAGTTCAACGAACTCGCCTTCAACAGCTTGAAGGCTTCCTTTGTCACTTCGTTGCCCTTGCTGTCTTCCTCACCGATACTCAGCAGGCCGACGCGGGGATCGGGCTTGTTGAACAAATGCTTGCCGTATTCGTTCCCCATCACGGCAAACTGATGCAGATCCTTGGCATTGCAATCGACGTTCGCGCCCACGTCAAGGATGATCGCTTGGCCGGTCACAGTCGGCAGGCTGGTGGCGATTGCCGGACGTTCGACACCTTTCGTCAAGCCCAGCACGAAAAACGACGCCACCATGCTGGCTCCGGTATTGCCAGGGCTCACGACCGCGTCGGCTTCGCCGTTCTTGACCATCTCGGTTGCGACCCAGATCGACGAATCCCGTTTCTTCCGCGCCATCGACGCCGGCGACTCGTGCATCGCGACGACTTGGGACGCGTGCTGGATAGAAATCCTGTCATCAGCGCAGCCCAGACGCGCGCATTCTTTCTTAAGTGTGGTCTCGTCGCCGACGAGAATGACCGCGACGTCCGATTCTCTCGCGGCTTGGAGGGCGCCCTCGATGCAGGGGGCGGGCCCGTGGTCTCCCCCCACTGCGTCAAGCGCGATCTTCATGCGAGACGGTGTGCTCACGGATGGTATCGGACAAACCGGCTATACAAGTACCGCTCCCGTGGGTCAGTCGAACGCGCCGGGAGTGTAGCGCAATGGGAGATTTTGCACAACGGATGGTGACGAGAGGCGCACGCACCGTGCTTCCAGCGTCACGCTTCTTCGACTTGAATCACGGCCTTGCCCTTGTACATGCCACAGTGCAGGCACGTATAATGCGGCAGTTTCAGTTCATGACATTGAGGACACACCGACATCCCGGGAGGCGTCATGCGCAATTTTTGCGTGCGGCGCTTGTCGCGTCTCGCCCGTGAATGTTTATGTTTTGGATTTGGCATGATCGCTCCTTCGTTCAGGCCCCGCCGCCCGTTTGGCGGTCGGCCGGCTCCCGTAATTGCTCTTTGACACGACGTAAGACCTGAAACGGATTGCCCCCCGGCACTTCCGTGCATCCACACGGGCCTTCGTTTAAGTCTTTCCCGCAACGCACACAGAGTCCGCGGCAGTCATCCGTGCACAAGGGATGCATCGGAGCGGCAAGGATCAATTGCTCCCGAAGCATCGGCGCCAACTCGAGATGGTCACCTGCATAGTAGTAAAGTTCGTCGTCCGGCTCCGGCTTGGGTTCAACCGCCGGAGGCGCTTTCTTCTTGTGCGGAACATCGCGCTGGACAGTCGGCGGCACCACCTTCGTCTCCCGCTCATAGGCGGCACGAACCGAGAATGCCACAGGGTCATCGAAGCTCTTCAGGCATCGCACACATTGCCGAATCGCCGTCCCTTCCACAACCCCCGTCACGCAGATCGTTCGATCGACGGCCCGAAGATCCAGCCCCACCGCCACCGTGCCGCGCAATGCGACGTCTGTATCGGCCAGCCCCAATTGTTCCCCGGTCAGATCCCCAGACAGGGACACCCCGTCCGCTGAGATATCTGAAATTTTTGGCGCCAGTAGATCCGTCATGATCTCCAGAAACAGGCCAGCACCCCGCTCCCATGCGCTGCACTCGCCGGTCACGCTCGTTATCGCTCCTCTGCAAAACTGATAATCGCGATATGCCGGGCCCGCTTCACAGCCACCGTCAGCTCCCGCTGATGGCGCATGCAATTTCCAGAAATGCGACGGGGCACGATACGCCCCCGCTCGGTCAGAAAGTTTCTCAATAACCCGGCGTCTTTAAAATCGATCGGCGCCTTCTCCAGGCAAAACCGGCAAGGCCGTCGCCGTTGAAACAGCCGCCCTCCGCCACGCTCGCCCTCATTGCTCCGTTCCATTACTGCCTCCTCATTCTACGCGCTTACCCCTGCTCATCCATGGCGTCATAGCTCGGTTCATCGTGAACCGGCGGTTCCCCTCCGCCTCCGCCACCGCCCTCCTGGCGTTTGGGCATGAAGGTGACGGTCTGCGCCACGACCTCGTGCTTGCTCCGCTTCTGACCGTCTTCCGTTTCCCACCGGCGTTGCTGCAACCGTCCCTCGACGATCGCCCCGTTACCTTTGCTGAGATATTGTCCGCAATGTTCCGCTTGCTTGCCGAACACCACAATATCGACGAAACAGACTTCTTCCTTCAGATCCTCACCCTGCTTGAACCGACGGCTGACGGCTAATCCGAAGCTCGCCACCGGGGTCCCGTTCGGCGTATACCGAAGTTCGGGATTCCGGGTGAGGTTCCCCATCAAGATGACCTTGTTAAATCCGGCCACCGTCGGTCTCCTGTGCCGTGGCCTCTACCGGCCGCCGCTCCACCAGAGGCTTCTCATGATGGACCGTGAGAAACTTAATGATGTTGTCTTCCAATCGGTACGCCCGCTCCAGCTCACCAACGGTATGGTTCGGTGCCTTGAAGTAGAAATAGGCATAGGTGCCCTTCCGCTCGCGCCGGACCTCGTATGCCAGTTTCTTCTTCCCCAAATTCTCGGCTTTGATGAATTCCGCGCCGGTCTTATCGGCAACACCCTTCATCTTGTCGATGAGCGCCTTGGTCTCCTCATCGGAGACGGACGGACGAATAATGAACAGAGACTCGTAGAGCTCCATGCAGCAATCCTCCTGGACAAAGGGCGCCTTAGATGGCGCAAAGAACGAGGGACGGTAACACAAGGCCGAAACAGGTGTCAATAAAGGTAGGTCTTAGGAGGTCGGGTTGTTCCCAATTGAGCTTCGGCCTCTCCGCCGTCTGTGCTAGACTCACGCTAACCGCTAGAACAAAGCCATATGGAACCATCGGACACGATAGTAACCGCTCTACTGGATGAGAAGGCCCACAACAACGCGCTTCCCTTGTGGGCGCAACGACTGGGAAGATCCAGTCCGTTCTCTGGTCCCCTCAGGTGGCCTGCCACGCCGGAAGAGGGATTGCGGCAATCAGTTCATCTATCCGATTTTGGCCACCGGCAGTTGATCGCCTCAACCCGTGCGCAACATCCGGAAGCCTCAGCCGACTCAGTTGCCACACTTGCGTATAAAACCGTTTCAACCTGGGACCGCGTTCATTCATCTCTCCGACTCGCACGCGAGGAATCCCTCGCGTGACCACCGCGGATTCCCATCCGTTCGAAGACGCCTTTGGAGATCTCTTCCACGCCCTGAACACGCTCCCCTTTCCTTACTGTCTGATGGATGTCCTGTCGGTCCTTCAACGCCAAGCAACGTCACTGGACTACGCCTATATCACTGACTGGGCAAAATGGTTGGGAATCTGGGAAGAGCGGCAGTACGTGCAAAGCCAGGCTGAGAGTTCGAAGTCCTGAACACCACCCGACCTCAGATGCCCTAAGTCCGACATCGGATTACCGTGGGCTTGCGCTCTTCGTCGGCGAGTCCCATTGCGATTCAGAAGAAAGCCGGCGATGCACGATACAAGCCCCGACCCCAGTTGTTTTGTACTCGTCCATCATCTCAGTGGCGAAGGAGCCGGCGGCAGCGACGCCGACGTCGCTGGTCGGCTCGCAGGAGGCGAAGCGCGCGATCGAGGAACGTCGAGTGTGCGGAAGGGATACCTGCGGTACTCATGAGGACCTCGGGCAAGTCGCCGAACACCCCAAATGAGCTGCAACCGACGAGCGTAGCAAGGAGGGAATCGCAATTAAGCGAAGCGTGCTTGCGACTGTCAGCTCCAATTGGATGTTAGGCCTCATCGTGAATTTGACCAAAAATTTCGTAACCATAGACGCGAAGCTGCTGATGAACTGGGTGAACTAGATTCTGACGCAAGGCTTCAGCTCGCGCAGACAAGCTTAGGCGCAGTAATTCTCGAGCCAGTATTTCGAACCCGGCAAGAGCTGGTTCGAGCGGCACTCGGGGTGGGGTGTGCTCATAGCCGAAAATGATGATGGCTTTGCGTTCGCGAAGGTTTGAAGTAAGCAGTTTCAAGCAATCGCCAAGCGAACTCGTATTCCCAGGATAGGGATGCAGCACATTTTCGGACCAGTGTTCCGCCGGGAGTCCGTTGTCGCCGAATGGTCGCACAACCTTCAGCTCGACCGCCCATTTGGCGGGAATTAGCAGGTCCGGAAGCCGCTTGGTTGCGGCTTCGCCATACCGCTCTGGATTCGTAGTTTTCAACCAGACGAGTGCGGCGCGGACAGCGTCAGCCTCGCCGAACGGCCCAATTCCTGGCTGGAACTGTTTGTGAACCGCGCGCTCGCCGTCGACTGCTGCCAGAGCGCAAGCAATGTCTTCAACGAGCGCGGTGAGTTCCACGTTGTGTACTGAGGCCTAACTTCTGAGTATCTTGGTCAAGATATTATGCGTGACCGCATTCTCGATAGTTTGGCGATTCTCATGACTTCCTAACGACTTGTCAAGCCGCAGAGAGGGTGATCGAGTCGGCACACACGAGCCGGGACAATCCGGTTCAATTGGATACCGTGTGTTGATCCCTGTTGCGCCGCGATTCATGAAACAGAAGGAGATCTACCTCTTCGCAGGTGCGAGGCTGACTGCGGGCGGACCATTAGGACGAAACGAGAAGCTTGCAGTCAGGCCAGGGCATCTTGGAGAGGCAAGAGGGAGGCGCTGCTCACTTTTCCGGGGCCACTGGGAATTGATAGTTCGCGCCGCCGGCTTCCTGCACGGCATTCAAGGCAGCCTGGGCTTGCTGCAATAATTCGTCGGCCTGCTGGGCGTCGAGCGGATAGACGGCCAACCCCATGCTGGCGGTCACCGTTACCTCGTTGTCCTGCACCGTAAAGGGTCGGGCCATCGAGTCCAGGAGACGCTTGGCAACGATATCCATATCGGCTCGGCAATTGATCCCTTCCAACAGACAGGTAAATTCATCCCCTTCAAGGCGCGCCACAGTATCGACCTCTCGCATACATTTCTTCAGGCGCTCCGCTGTCTCTTTGAGGACCGCGTCACAGCCACCTGATCCGATCGTCACAGCCAGAGAGGCAAACTGATCAAGCCCCAGCAACACCAGCCCGACCTCCTGTTTTTTTCGCTTGGCAATCGCCAACGCATGCACCAATCGATCACGGAACAACGCTCGGTTGGCCAGCGCAGTCAAGGGATCATATTGCGCCAGATATGAGAGATGTTGTTCGGCTTGTTTCCGGTCGACCGCATGCCGGACTGATCGCACCAGCTGATCCGCCGTCCACTGTCGCTTGATGATGACGTCCTGAATACCCCGCTGAATCGCCTGCCGTTCTTTCTTGACGTCTTTCTGATCTGTCAGCATCACGATCGGCATCCGGGCCAACGCGGCCTGAAGCAGGTCCAGCACATTCAGACCATGCGTATCGATTAGATCGCCATAGAGCAGAATGACATCAAAAGACTCCCGGTTCAGCCGACGCAAGGCTGAGCTGAGCCTTTCGACATGGACAACCTGGATATCCTCCTCGGCGAGCATGGAGCTCGCCTCGCGAGCATCGACTTCATTCGCTTCAACGAGGAGGACTTTAATCACTGACTGACCCCGCCGGTCACCGACTCAGACATTGAATCGAAAATACACGATGTCCGCTTCTTTGACCACATAATCCTTACCTTCGAGACGGAATAACCCCTTCTCTTTCACCTTGGCCTCCGACCCGCAGGCCAGCAAGTCATCGTAGTGGTAGACCTCCGCCCGGATAAATCCCCGCTCCATGTCCGAGTGGATCTTGCCCGCTGCCTGCGGCGCCCTGGTCCCCCGCGGGATGGGCCAGGCTCTGGATTCGATCTCCCCCGCCGTGAAGAAGGTGATGAGATTGAGCAGCGCGTACGCTTCGCGAGTGAGCCGCACCAGTCCGGATTCCGTCAATCCCAATTCGCTCAGAAACGCGGCCCGCTCGGACTCAGGGAGCGACGACAGCTCCGCTTCCAACTGGCCACAGATCGTCACGACACGCGCACCGCGTTTGCCGGCGAAGTCTCGCACCGTTTGCACCATCGCTTCGTCGGCATGCTGCCCTTCCGAGACATTCGCCACGAACAGGACGGGCTTGGCGGCCAGCAGCTGGCATTCATCCAAGATGATCCGTTCCTCCGGCGTGTACGAGAGATTTCCCAGCCACTCCCCCTTGTCCAACAGACCGATCAGCCGCGTCATGAACTCAACCTCAAACACCGCCTTTTTGTCTCCCGCCCGGACTTTCTTGTCGGTCTTCTGCTTGCGGCGGTCGAGCGTCTCCAGATCGGCGAGCATCAATTCCGTTTCGATCACACCAATATCGCGGAGAGGATTCACGCCACCGCTGACGTGCACCACATCCGTCCCTTGGAAACACCGGACCACATGCAGAAGGGCATCGACTTCCCGGATGTGCCCGAGGAACTGGTTACCCAGCCCTTCGCCCTTGCTGGCGCCCTCGACCAAGCCGGCGATGTCCCGGACTTCGAGCGTGCTGTAGGTGGTCTTCTTGGACTTGAAGATGTCGGTGAGCGTGACAAGACGCGGGTCGGGTACGAGCGCGATGCCGGTGTTCGGATCGACGGTGGCAAAGGGATAGTTCGCCGCCAATGCCCCGCCTCCAGTCAACGCATTGAAGACCGTCGTCTTGCCGACATTCGGCAGCCCGATCATGCCACAACAGAGTCCCATGTACTTTTCCTTCCTCTCTTAATGCTGAAGGGGAACAACCAGGCTGGCCTCACTGCGCGCACTGTTCTCACCCACCGCACTCGGCGCGCCAAGATGCGCCTGTTCCCGGTTAAGCACCACCCTTAGTCCCATCATGAGATCCATTCTCACGAGCACGGCGATCGAGCAACGGGTCAGTCTGGTTGCTCCCCTTCCTCTGCCCGCTCTCTTACATTGAACTGGTTCATCGCGGCTGCAGCACCCCGATGGATCAGACATTCCAACGCGTCAACTGCCCGTTCCAGACAAGGTTCCAATACCACGACCTCGTCACGCGTAAATTGCTCCAGCACATAGTCGGCAGAATTCTGTCCAGGCGCCGGACGCCCGATTCCGATCTTGACTCGGATGAACTGCGGCGTCCCCAGCGCCTCGATCACCGACTTGATCCCATTGTGTCCTCCGTGCCCTCCGGCCAGCTTGATCCGCAACCGGCCCAGGTCCAGATCGAGATCGTCATGGATGACGATGAGATCCTCGGCTGTGAGCTTGAATTCTCGAAGAAGGCCTTTGAGGGGAGGGCCGCTGAGATTCATCCAATCCAGCGTCCCAGCAAGTTCGATCAGCTCGGAACCAAGCCGTCCGTAACCGCGGGAAGCGAGACCATGCCGCGCGAGACGGATGGACCACCGAGCGGCTGCCCGCTCGAGGGTCCACATACCGATATTGTGGCGAGTCTGGGCGTAGGCGTTTCCAGGATTGCCCAATCCGACGAGGAGACGCACTCTTACTTCTTCTTTTCAGCTTCCTTCTTCTCGGCCTTGGGAGCCGCGGCATCCTTGCCGGCGTCTTTCTTCTCGCCCGCCTTGGCGTCACCCGCCGCCGCTCCTGCTCCAGCCTTGGCCGGTTCCGCACCGGGCACACCCTCACCGGCTACTTCCTTACCCTTGGCCATGACTTCCGGTTCCACCGCACCGGCCCCGCTCGTGAGCAAGGCCTCGAGCTTTGCATCGGACATGGGCGCCGCAACGCTGACCACCATCTGGTCTGGATCGTCCAAGAAGCGGACCCCTTCGCGCGCCGCAATTTCCTTCACATGAATGCCGGCGCCGATTGCCAAGGGCGACGCATCGACTTCGATATGGTCGGGCAGCGCGGACGGCAGACATTCAACGTGCAAGTCGCGCATGTTATGATGCAACACACCGCCTTCCTTCACTCCTAGCGGAACGCTTCCGACAACCTGGATCGGCACTTTGACTCGAATGGGCTTGTCCATGGACACTTCGAATAGGTCCGCATGCAGCACTGCGCCGCTGACGGGATCGACTTGATAGTCGCGCAGAAGCGCCGTGCGGTTCGGTTTGGACTTCGCCCCCGCTACGGTCAGGGCAATCAAAGCGGAACTGCCCGCATGAGACTTTAAAATCTTGATCAACTCATCCGGATTGACGGTCAGCAGCAAACACTCCCCCTGGCCATAGAGCACGGCCGGAATTTTTCCCGCACGGCGCATGGACCGCGCGGCCCCCTTGCCGGCTTGCTCTCGCATCGTCACTGCTAAATCGAACTTCATGATACCCCTCCATCTCCCGCTTCCCGCCGCAGGCCCAGTAGTCAGAGTCTGGGCAAATCAGGCGAATAATGAACTGACTGACTCGTCCTCGTGAATGCGTCTGATCGCCTCTCCCAGCAAAGGCGCCACCGACAATTGCTGCAATTTGGGGCAGGCCTGGTCTTTCCCGCGCAGCGGGATCGTGTTGGTCGCGACAACCTGGGCAATGCAAGACTCCCGCAACCGATCCAGGGCTGGCCCCGATAACACCGCATGGGTGCATGCCGTCCAGACTTCGCGCGCACCTTGATCGACGCAAGCCTGCGCCCCCTGTACGATCGTGCCGGCTGTATCGATCATGTCATCAAGCAACAACACGCTCTTGCCCTTGATATCACCGATAATATTCATGATTTGGGCTTGATTTGGCCCCTCACGCCGCTTGTCGATAATAGCCAGGTTGGCCTGAATCCGCTTGGCGAACGCGCGGGCCCGTTCCACCCCGCCGGCGTCAGGCGATACCACGACAAGGTCGCTGATCTTCTGTTTCTTGACATAGTCCAACAACACCGGCAATGCGTAGAGGTGATCGACTGGCACGTTGAAGAATCCCTGGATTTGCCCCGCATGGAGATCCATCGTCAACACGCGGTCCGCCCCGGCCGTCGTGATCAAATCAGCCACCAGCTTGGCGGTAATCGGCACCCGTGGCTGATCTTTTCGATCCTGGCGGGCATACCCAAAATAAGGAATGACGGCGGTAGTGCGGTTAGCCGACGACCGTTTGAGCGCATCGATGATGATCAGCAATTCCATCAACGAATCGTTCACCGGCTGGCAGCAGGATTGGACGACGAAAACGTCCGCGCCACGGACATTCTCGTCAATCTTGACTCGAACCTCCCCATCGCTAAATGACGAGACGGTGGCTTCCCCAAGTTTCTGCCCCAGGTACGCGCAGATCTCTTGTGCAAGCGCAAGATTGGCGTTCCCAGAGAAAATCTTCAATTCCCTGTTCATTGAACCTTCTTGGGTCGTCCGAATCGACGGCAATAAATGGAGTACGGTCGTGGTTCTTCTTCGGTGAGCGCCGGCAGAGCGCGTTTGTCCGCGCTATGCTCTGTCACTACACGCACAGAGGAAGGGAACCGACCGTGGACTGTATCGGAAATCTCCCGCGCCTGTCAACCAAACTCCCGCGCTATGGGGATGTCAGGGGTTCGCGATCAGCGGCCCGGAGGCGGTGGCAACGACGAACACCCTGTACCGCGGTCTGGGTTGAAAATAAGCGTGGGCGTGCGTCGCACGCGCTTCATCACGGAACACTCCAAAGACAGTCGCGCCGCTTCCCGAGAGCAGCGCTGCTTCGGCACCCTGCGTTAGGAGGTCTCGTTTGATCGCTCGAAGGTCCGGATGAGCTGCAAAGACCGGCGCTTCAAAGTCATTCTCGGCGGCTTGCATAATCTGCTCCCAAGACATTTCATGTTCCCGGTCCAGGGCGGCCTGCTGGTCGGACAGTGCGGGGACATGAGTCCGCGAGGAGGAAAGTTGCTGGTAGGCCCATTTTGTTTCCACGGAAAACCCTGGATTAACGAGAACGATCCAGCGACTTCCCTTCATTCGAACTGGGCTGACATGTTCGCCTCGGCCCGTGACAACGGCAGACGGAGCGAAAAAGAAGAACGGCACATCGCTCCCCAAGGCTTGGCCGACCTGTGCCATCTCCATCGCCGACCACCCCAGATTCAAGAGCCGATTCAGGCCGATGATCGTGGCCGCCGCATCACTGCTCCCGCCACCTAGCCCCGCCCCCATTGGAATGCGCTTGGTGAGGGCAATATCCATCCCGAGCGTCCGTTCGCATCGCCGGAGAACGGCTGCAGCGGCACGAATCACAAGGTTGGTCTGATCCGTACTCAGGGAAGCGACATCACAGTGTAGCCTGATGTCCTCATGGTCCCGGTTCAGACGGATAGTGATGTCATCTTCCAGTCCTACGGTCTGCATGACCGACCAGAGATTATGGAACCCATCGGCACGACGGTCGAGGACACGAAGTATCAGATTGGTCTTGGCAGGGGCACGAACAGTGATCGCTGAGGCAGGTACACTAGGTGAATGGCGTTCGCGATTAGTCACGGCCTCCTTTTATAGCATACTTCTCGAGTCGATACCGGAACGACCTGGTGTTCAGCCGAAGCAGCCGCGCGGCTTTCTTCTTGACCCATTTCGACCGCTCAAGCGCCTTGAGCAAAAGATCTTTTTCGATTCCATTGACGAGCCCTTCGAGATCCACGCCTTCGTCCGTCAGGTCGACGGGAACCCCCGCCTGCTGCTGTTGCGGCGATACCGTACGATGCAGCCATCCCTGCACATCCGTGTCGGTAACCGTCCCTCCCGTTGAGAACGCGACGACTCGTTCGATCAAGTTCTCCAACTCGCGGACATTACCCCGCCATTCATGCGCCAGCAGTACATGCATGGCGTCAGAGCTCAACACCGGGACCGGTTTTCCGCTCTCCTTGGAAAACTTCTCCAGAAAATGGCTCACCAGCAAAGGGATATCCCCGCTCCGGAGCCGCAACGGCGGAAGCCGAATCGGAATCACGTCCAATCGATAGTAGAGATCTTCGCGGAACGAGCCGTCAGCGACTGCTTTTTCAAGATCCTTGTTCGTCGCCGCCACAATCCGTACGTCGACTTTGACATCCTGACTGCCCCCCACCCGGCGAAATTCACGTTCCTGAATCACCCGCAAGAGTTTCACTTGGATCGTCGGTGTGGTATCGCCGATCTCGTCCAGGAAAATAGTGCCGCCGTTAGCCACTTCGAATAACCCTGCCTTGTTCGAGATGGCACCGGTAAACGATCCCTTCATATGGCCGAACAGCTCGCTTTCCAGCAGCGTTTCAGGCACCGCGCTGCAATTGACGGCGACAAACGGCATGGTGCTCCTGGCACTGTTGTAATGGATCGCCCGGGCCACCAATTCCTTTCCGGTCCCGCTTTCCCCGCAAATCAGCACATTGCTCTTCGAGTCGGCCACTTTCCGAACGATCTCGAACACCTTCTGCATGGCGTCGCTTTGGCCGACTAACTGGGCAAACGACGACTGGCTGGCCATCTCCCGCTTGAGGAGGATGTTCTCGGTCGTCAAGCGCCGCTTTTCGAGCGCATTGCGGATAATCAGTTGCACCTCATCGACTTGGAACGGCTTGGTCAAATAATCGTACGCGCCCTGTTTCATCGCCTCGACCGCGGAATCCGCGCTGGCGAACGCCGTGATCACCAAGACCACCGTTTCCGGCGAGGCCGACTTCACCGCTTTGAGCACTTCCATGCCGCCGACTTTCGGCATTCGCAAATCGGTGATAACCAGATCAAATATTTCCTTGTGCAACAGCTCGACGGCTTCCTCGCCGTCAGCCACACTGGTGACCTCATATCCGGTTCGTTTGAGCATGATGCTCAACACGTCCCGCAAACTCGGTTCGTCATCGACGACTAAGATCTTTTCCACGGTTCCCTACCTTCGTGCCACAGCCGTACCCCGGCATCCGCCGAACGCGGCAGGCACACAACAAATTGCGTTCCTTCCCGCTCCCGACTATCTACCTTGATCCATCCCCCGTGCAAATCGACGATTCGATGCACGGCCGCCAGCCCTAGTCCCGATCCATGCGTTTTAGTGGTGAAGAAGGGCAAGAAAATCTTATCGAGATTCTTCTTGGGAATACCTTCTCCGGTATCTCTGAACACGACTTCGACCACGTTGGCCTTGCGTCCACCGGCATCGATTTCCCGCGGCCTAGTCGCGATTTCAAGCTGCCCTCCGTGCGGCATCGCATCGAAGGCATTGATGGCCAGATTCCAAAAGACTTGCTTCATTTGGTTTTGATCGACCTGCCCGATCAATGCCTCAGGGGCCAGCGAGGTCACAATCGTGATGTTCGGCCTGGCCCGTGCTTCATGTTCTACCAGATCGAGAGTCTCGGCAAGGACTTTGTTCAAATCGAACTCGGCCAGATTCAACGCCGGCGGCCGAGCGTACTGGAGGAACTCCGTGATGATGGTATCCAGCCTGGCTGCTTCCCGAATCGCGATGTCCATGAGGCGCCGATTCGTATCGTCAGTTCCCAGATCCCCGCGAAGCATCTGCATAGCACCCGCGAGAGCCCCCAGCGGATTTCGGATTTCATGCGCCATGCCCGCCGACATTTCCCCAAGACTGGCCAACCATTCCTTTCGTTTCATTTCTTCTTCGAGATCCCGCAGTCGGGTCAGATCCTTGAACACACCGACCAATCCGGTCTCCTCTCCTTGCTCGTGCAGAGGCGCCAAGGTCATCCCAAGAATCAAACGGTTGCCGTCGGCCTTTTTGCACTCGACCTCGAACCGGGAATTGGCAGACGCCGTCTGCAGATGCTCCTCTGCTTCTTGTCCTGGGTACCAATTGAACACGTCCCGCCAGGGGCGCCCATGCACTTGTTCAAAGCTGTAGCCGGTGGCCTCCTGCGCCGCAGGGTTGAACGACGTAATCCCTCCGTGTTCGTCCGCCGTGAACACGCCGCTGCTGATGCTATGGACGATATTTTCGTGGAAGGCTCTCAGACGGTTCAGCCCCTGTTCTTTTTCACGCAGCGACTGATCCGCAGACTGAAGTTGGTCCGCCAAGGCCCCGCTGAGAAAGCCGACGACCAGGAACGCCACTCCATAGACGCCGAACGCCTGGAGCGACTCAGCCGCACTGAGACGAGTCTGGGGCAACCACCCCCACGCCTCGGCCAACCCATAGAGTTGCACGTTGGTCAGCGCGCCGAACAGAATGATACAGAGGGAGGCGGTGAGAAGCCCAACCCGGCGGCGCGGCACCAGACTCGCCAGCGTGACGCTGATGACATAGAGCACGGCGAACGGGCTTTCGATGCCTCCCGTTCGGGCGATCAAGACCGTTTCAAGCAAGAAGTCGACCGTAATTTGAACCCATGAAAACCGGGCCAGGGCCTCGGCGCTCGCAAGTCTCCGAAGCACGACGGCATACAGAATCGTGACCCCATAGGTAAAGACGATCAGCGCGTAGAAGGTTTCGACCCGTTCGCCCTTGGTGACTTGAAAAGTGAGGGAGAGCCCTAGGAGAAGGGTCACGACGACGACACGCAGCCCCATCAACCAGTAAATCCTGGTTTTGATATCGCCCATGCCGCTGACCTCGCCGGACCGCAGGAAGGGAAGGGGGTTACGCCATGCCGAGGAGCGCCTCCTTTCCGGATGCGATCGCTTATCCGACGGCTCCCGCCATCGTGAAGATCGGCAAATACATCGCGACCACGATGAAGCCGACTGTAATTCCCAGGAACACCATCATCATCGGCTCGAGCAACGTTGTCAGGTTCGTGACTGCCTCATCGACTTCATCTTCATAGAAATCCGCAATCTTGCCCAACATGTTGTCGAGCGCGCCCGTCGATTCACCCACGGCAATCATGTGCGTCACCATCTTAGGAAAGGTTCCGCTCTTCGCTAAAGGGTCGGAAATCGTCTTCCCTCCACTGATACTCACCTTGGCATCGAGCAACGCGCCTTCCACTACTTTGTTTCCCGCTGTCTTTGCACAGATGGTCAACGCCTCCAGTAAGGGCACTCCGCTGGACAACAAGGTTCCCAGAGTCCTGCTGAACTTGGCCACAGAAGCCTTCCGAATCAATTCACCAAAGATCGGCGCCTTCAATAACAACTTATCGATGGCCAATCGCCCTTGCTGAGTCCTGTAGTACTTTTTTACCCCGGTCACAATTCCAATGATGACACCCAGGATGATGTACCAATAGGATTGCGCAAAATTGCTCATGTCGATCACAAGCTGCGTCGGAGCGGGGAGCCCCATCTTTCCGCCGGACATTTCCTTGAACATCTTCTCGAAGACCGGAATGACCCAGATCATGAGGACTGTGATGACGATGCCGGCAATTCCAAGGATGGCCGCCGGATAGACCATCGCACTCTTGATTTGTCCCTTCAGTTTCATGGCCTTTTCGATGTGCTTCGACAGCCGCCCCATAATCGTATCTAGCAACCCACCGACTTCGCCCGCGTGGACCATGTTGACATAGAGGTCGTCAAAGATCTTCGAATGTTTTTTGAGTGAATCAGAGAAGGTCGCGCCTCCCTCGACTTGCACCTTGATCTCACCCACAGCCGTCCGTAACGCCGCGCTTTCCGATTGCGTTGAGAGAATTTCGAGACATTGAATTAAAGGCAAGCCAGCATTGATCATTGTCCCGAACTGGCGAGTGAACACGACCAGGTCCTTCTCCCCCACCCCGCTGCCCAATTGGAATGAAAATCCTTGCTTGGCCGCTTTTTCCTCGAGGCTCGTTACGACGACCTGTTGTTTGCGCAACTGCTCGACCGCTTCATCGCGCGACTTGGCGACCAACTCGCCCTTTTTTACCGTTCCCGATTTGCTCCGTCCGACATAAGCAAACGTGGCCATAGATCTCGTCCTCTTGTGGCTCCTTGAGCCGGTTGTGAGAGAAAATCCTGACGACGTTTCGAGTCTACTGGGGGGTCAAAAACCTGTCAAAATAATTGCACTATTTCCCCGGGGGCCGTTTGGCGCTCGGCAAGACGCGAGAGCTTCAGGCGGGTGGAAGCGATGCATTGATATGGCGGTAGCTACGGTAGATGTAATGAAACCCGGACGTAAGCGTAAATCCGACCATAGCCGCCACGAGAGGGGTCACCATGGAAAGGCTCAGGTCGAGCCAGGTCAAGAGGACAACCATGAGCACATAGGATAATTGCAACAGAGTGGTTCCCTTCCCCCAGAACGTGGGGGTCATATCGATCTGAGTCCCCATGACATGCGCGAGTGCGGTCCCCAATAAGAGGATGACGTCCCGACTCACCACCATGATGACCAACCAGGAGGGCGCAAGATGCAACATCGACAGCGAGAGAAAGGCCGACGTGAGAAGCAGTTTGTCAGCGAGCGGATCCAGGAGCATGCCGAGTCTGGTCTGCTGATTCCACCGGCGCGCGAGAAGCCCGTCGACCGCATCAGTCAGTCCGGCTACGACCAACACCAACAACGCTAATCCGTAGGCGCCATAGGCCATACATTCGATGAAGACGGGAACCAGCAGGATACGGAGCAGCGTCAGACTGTTGGGAATGTTCATGGAAATGAACTATGAACGGGATCTCCGATATGGGGAGAGGGGCATCATAGTAATCGACGCCACTCTTGTCAACGCGGTTGCAGTCACCGAACCGCCCCCTTTATAATTGCCCCCCTACGTTGCGCCGCACAATACCAGCGCCCATCGCGACTCCGGAGGAATACATGAGCACGTTGCCGTTGATTTTCAAAAAAGAGGGACTCGTTGAGAGACACCAGATCGAGGGCGTTGACCCCAGCGACCGCTATTTCAACCGCACCATTTTCGTGAATCGAACAGCATCCGGTTATAGCGCCAAAGTTACGTACGAAGCTCTTGCGGTCGAGAGCGGATCCCATTCCACCATTGCCGCAGCCGTAAAGGAACTGGTGGAAAAACTTCAGGGGTTCGGATTCACCCGCATGCGAACGAGGGCCAACTTCAAAGGGGTGCGCTATCTGGCGGAAAAGGAAACCTGGATCGATTACAACGACCGGCCCTAGCTTCACCCCATACCCATACATTCCTGATACACAAGATCGTGGATCAATGGACGGAATGATCTGATCCCGTCATTTGTTCTGGTCGGATGGACCCGATTCGAGAGTAGCACCACTTCCAATTCGCACACAGGATCGATCCAGATCGAAGTTCCCGTAAACCCCAGATGGCCGAACGATCGGCTTGAAAAGTACTGCCCCGATGATGACGGTGGAGACGGGGTGTCCCATCCCAACGCCCAACTGGATCCGGATGCCCCCTCATGCCGTGTCGAAAACTCCCGCACGATGTCGCAGTCGAGAATCGACGATTTGCCGTGATACCCCGTGAGCCAAACGCCTGTGACGGCCAATACCGCCTCGGCAGACCCGAAGAGCCCCGCATGCCCCGCCACACCGCCCAGTGCCGCTGCATTCTCATCGTGCACTTCGCCGCATAACAGCCGCCCCCTCCAGGTATCCCACTCAGTCGGGGCAATGTGGCCGATCATTGATGATTTGGAGATTTCCATCTTCTGCCCTATCGGAAGATAGCAGAGAGGATCCGCTTTGAGCGGCTGTGCGATGTGCTCAACCACGAAGCGGTCAAGAGAGCTGCCGCTCAGCCGTTCGACCATGATTCCAAGCAGCATGAATCCCAGATCGCTGTAGAGGCTCCGCTCGCCCATCTGGTAGATCAGCGCTTCCTGCTTCATCAACCGCAGAAGTCGTCGGGCAGCATGAGCTCTGTCGTCTGGTGATGCGGGCAGCGCGGCGTCCGAGCTGAGCTGCTCGTAGAACGCCCGCCACCCTGGCAGGCCGGAACTATGGGTCAATAACTGCCGGATGGTCGCTGGCCCGACGGGTGCCCCTTCCAATTCCGGCAACACGGAATCAATGCGATCGTCGAGCCGGCATTGCCCCTGTTGGACCAGCAATGCAAACGCCGTTACGGTTGCCAACGGCTTCGTCAGTGAGGCTAAGTCATAGATAGTCGAAGACGTGACGGAGGCACTGGGAGGATGAGGGGAAAGGCAACCAGCCGGTATGACCCAGCACCGGTCTCCTCCTCGTCGAACCGCGAGAACCGCGCCGGGAAAGATTCCGTCGGCGACGGCCCGATTCAGCGCCGTGTGAAGTGACGGAGGTGGCATCATATTGGCCGCGGGCTCGGCTGGATATTGCCCCGTACACGAGCGGAAACAGTCGCAGATACTCAGCGGGCTGGACTCGACTCTCCCTGCATCTTCTCTTCCGGAAGCACGCCGCTGTCTTGATACGCCTCACTGGCTTCGACGTCCAGCATGCGTTCGAACGTATGGAGCGTCGCTCGCATTCGTTCCACCATCAGCAACCGTTGTTTTTTCAGCATCGAGAGATCCCGTTGTGTCTCGGCCAGCTCAACCCGCGCCTGCCGGAACAGTTCGCCGGCCTTCAATTCCGCTTCTTTGACGATCAACTCGGCATCGCGCTGGGCGCTCCGCTTGACGTCGTCGGCCAGCGACTGTGCCGAGACCAGGGTATTGGACAACGTCAGTTCGGTCCGTTTCAATTCCGCCACCTGCTGCTCCAGCGAGACGATGCGCTCACGCAATCCCGCGTTGTCGCGATTTAAGGATTCTACAGTTTGCGCCACCTCTTCGAGGAACCGGTTAACCTCGTCCCGATCGTACCCTCGCAGCTTGACTTGAAAGACCATCTGCTGAATGTCGAGCGGCGTGATTTTCATGGTATCCCCCGTTCATTGAATCAATTCATCTGTAGCGCCCAGTCCTTGAGCGATTGTACCACCGCGATCTGCAAGAATGTAATCACCACAATCGCGACCAACGGCGACAAATCCACACCCATTCGCCAGCCGAGCCGCCGCCGGATCGGCGATAGAACCGGCTCCGTCACCCGATCGAGAAACTGCACGATTGGATTCCATGGATCAGGATTGACCCAAGAAATCAGGGCCCGTGCGATGATGATCCAGGTATAGAACGTCAAGGCGTAATCGAGCACCGTGGCGAATCCTAAGAGAACATTACCCATCACGAACATCAGCGTCCCAATTCCTGCGACCGCTTGGTCGCCGCCTCAACAGCATCGATCAGCGTGGCCCGCAACCGACCCTGTTCCAAACGGTGCAGACCAGCGATGGTCGTCCCCCCCGGAGACGCCACCTGATCCTTGAGACGAGCCGGATGTTGCCCGGTTTCCAGGACCATCTGCGCGGCACCCAAAACGGTCTGCGCTGCGAGCATTTCGGCAATGGCTCGTGGCACCCCCATTTTCACCCCGCCGTCGGCCAAGGCCTCAATCGCGAGAAACACATACGCCGGTCCGCTTCCACTGAGGCCGGTCACGGCATCCATCAACCGTTCCTCGACCGGCACAACTTTGCCAACTGACTCGAAGATACCGCGCACCAAAGCCACCTCCTTCTCCTGCACGCCGGCCCCAATTGCCAACGCTGTCATCCCCTGCTGTACCATTGCGGGTGTATTTGGCATTGCCCGAATGACACGCGCTTCCCCCCCGCAGGCGTCGGTGATTCGGCTGATCGGCACCCCGGCCACGATTGACACGACGAGGGCCTTGGCCAACTCAGCTCCTACTTCTTTGAGCACTCCATCCAGCACCTGTGGCTTGACCGCGAGTACCACTATATCGCCCCACGCGGCGATCTCCCGGTTCGACCTGCCAGTTTGAACTCCGTATTTCTTTTTGAGGACATCCAGCCGTTCGGCGTTCGGATCGGAGACGCGAATGTGATCCGGCGTGCAGAGCTTGACAGCCAACATTCCGCCGATCAGCGCCTTGGCCATCTGGCCACCGCCCACGAATGCCACTTTCTGCGCAAGCAACGGACTAGACATGACGTGCCCCAAAAATGGCCGACCCGACACGGACCAGCGTGGCCCCTTCTTCCACGGCAATGGCATAATCGTTCGACATCCCCATCGACAGTTCGTCCATCATGACGCCGGGGATTGTTTCCGCGGCAACCGCCTTTGCCAATTCCCTGAGCTGGATAAAATAGGGTCTGGCTGACTCAGCTTCAACCGTCGGCGGTGGAATCGCCATCAATCCTTTGATATGAAAATGGGTCAAGGGCGCCATCGTCGCAACCTGCCGTATCAGATCATCAGGACGAAAACCTGCCTTTGTCGACTCCCCTCCAACATTCACCTCGAGAAGAACGTCTTGTACGAGACCGACCTCTCCAGCACGCCGATCGATTTCATGTGCCAGTTCCAAGCTATCAATCGAATGGATCAGGTCAAACAGGCCGATAATCGAGCGGACCTTCCGCCGCTGCAGCTGCCCAATAAAATGCCACCGGACTTGGGTCTGGGCCAGCGCTTCGATCTTGGGAAGCGCCTCTTGCACACGGTTTTCTCCAAGCAGTGAGAGCCCCGCATCCACCCCTTCTCGAATTCGCTCCACCGAGACGGTTTTCGTCGCCGCCACCAGCCGAACACGGCTGGGATCACGTCCTGACTTCTCCGCCGCCGCACGGACGTTCGAGAGGATACCTCGAACTCGGGCGGCGATCGATTCTTCTGTGAATACGTTCATCTTGCGTATCGACTCTCATCATCCTGGCTGCGCGCCGACAAACCGCCTCTATTCTAGCGGAAGGGCCGGACAATTGGCAGAGGTACTGCATCTCTCTCACAACGGGGCAAGACCGATGGCGCTGACCATCGTGCCGATCACTTTCCCCTCACGCCGGTATGAAAAGAACAGGTCCTCATGGCAGATCGTGCACAAATTGACGGATGTGATGGAGTCCGGGCGGACGCCGGCACTCCGTGCCTGTTCCCTGATGAGCAGCTTCAGATCGAGATGTGCCTTGCCGCCTCGTTGTCCCCGCACCACCCGTTGGGAATCGACACAGGCCTCAGGTAGTCTGTCCAACACCGTCTGGTCTACTTCATAACAGCACACTCCGGCCGACGGACCGATGCTGACCTGCACATGCTCCGGCACTGTACCGAAACGTGACTCCATCACGCTGATGGTCTTGCCCATAATGCCCGCCACCGCTCCGCGCCATCCGGCATGTACCGCAGCGACAATCTTCCGCTTGGGATCGTACATCAAGACAGGAACACAGTCCGCTGTCCTCACGGCCACCATGATGCCTCGTTGATCGCTTACCAAGGCATCCCAGCCGCCGGAAAACCGATCGGACGACGTCAGGGCACGATCCACGACAAGCGCATCAGTTCCATGTACCTGCTTCACGGAGAGCATCCAGGACGATCGCGCGGCTCCTTCGAGTTCCTGGGCCGGAGCAGGAGCCCCGACTTCATAAGCAAGCCGGGCGGCATGCCGGCGTGTCCCAAAAAAGTGGCGCACGCCGCTTCTCGCGGATGCAAAGGCCGGAACGGTAATGACCGAGTCGCTCGTCATCGATATCCCCATCGAGGATGATGGCACATGATCTCAATGGATCACTGGATCAATCCGCCTGTTTCCGGAGAAACGTCGGCACATCCCATTCATCGTCCGCCGCCAGTGCTGCCCGATCGATGGACTCCCGGACATCGTTCATTCGCCGCAAGAACGTTGGGCGGTCGAGATCCTGCGCCGGACGATCGGCGGCCCCAGCCGCACTCACCCCGGCCAACACGGGCTGGGCCGTTTTCGGCGCCCGGACCGCCGGACGATCCGCGCCCACTGCCGGCGCAACATCAGCTTCTGGCTCGAACCCGGTCGCAATGACGGTAATGACCAGATCCTCTCCCAGATCAGGATTGATGACTTGGCCGACGATAATATTGGCTTCGGGATCGGCCGTCTGCTGAATGATAGACGCGGCTTCCTCGACTTCATGAAGCGACATACTCGGTCCGCCGGTAATATTGAGGAGCACTCCGCGCGCGCCTTCTACGCTGCCTTCCTCAAGCAGCGGGCTGCAGATAGCCTTTTGAGCGGCGTCAATCGCCCGATTCGGACCACGTGACACTCCCATGCCCATCACGGCTCGTCCCGTATGGGACATGACGGTGCGCACGTCGGCAAAGTCGACGTTGACATGCCCTGTCGTCGTAATGACGTCCGCGATGCCTTGAATAGCTTGCCGCAAAACATCGTCTGCGACTTTGAAGGCCTCCAAGAGTGGCGTCGATTTGTCGACGATCCCCAATAGCCGTTGATTCGGAATCACCAGCAACGTGTCGACGTGC